>CAYPFP010000001.1:0-108068 GCA_964409935.1 uncultured Planctomycetota bacterium
TCTGGGTCTGGGACAAGGACGGCAACCCATGCGGCGAGCCGCCCGTCCAGCAGTTTACGGCCGATCCCCGTCCGATGCCGCACTTCCTGCCGAGCATCCGCACCTTCGTCAACTTCGCCGGACAGCCCGAATGGGCGAAAGACAGGATAGATTACTGTTTCCGCAAGGAGGCCAAGGAGGGCCGCAAGGACATCATCGCCACGCAGTACGCCCTCATCTGTACGATGGTCATCCCGTCGAAGAAGGCGGACGACCTCCAGAAATTCTGCCAGGAGCGCGGGTACGACTTCGAGGACTGTTTCGTCCACTTCGCGCAGGACACTCATGTGACGCTTCACGTGGGCGCCGAACGCGTCGAGAATCCGAGGGAGAAACGGCTCTGTCCGGGATGGGATGCCCGTAACGACCGCAACGGCGACGGCAAGGTGGACGACGAAGAGGCGAAGAATCTCGTGAATCCCCAGGCGACGGCCCGCGAGCGCAAACAGGCGCGCATCCCCATCTACTTCTGGGGGCCGCCCCGCGACGACTTTGTGATGAACGTCGGCCACGAGGGCTACCAGGAGTTTATGGCGAAAATCCACGCCCCTGAGGTGGCCGAAGGCTTCGACGGGATCTACTTCGACACCGTGCCGCCGGACGTGGCGGGCGTGGGCAGAAATAATCCGGTCGTGGAATATCCCCGCCAGGGCGACGACGCCGACCAATGGGTGCGCGACGTGCAGATGATGTTCGCGAAGATGCAGATAGCCCTGCCCGGCAGGATCATCACGGCCAACGGCTGGCACGCAAACCCGATGGTCATAGACGGATTTCAGTCCGAGAACTGGCTGAACATTACGTCTCAACTGGCGCAGTGGCAACACGCCATTGATGAAATGCGCGCCTGCGACCGGCGCGGGAAGATTCAACTCATCCAGTACAATCCCATCCACCATCCGGAGTTGGCCGAATTCGGGCGCAAGGTGGAGGGCGTGACCTATGAGCGCGACAAGATGTACGGCCTGGCGACCTACTACATGGCGCACGGGGATTACTCCTACTTTGGTTTCGGCTCGCACCCGTACGCCAAAGTCACGCAGCAGTGGTTCAAAGCCATTGAATTCGACATCGGCCAACCGAAGGGGGAATGCCGTATTCTGAGCGAGAGCGAACACTCTACCGTCAAGGACCCGCAAGACCTTCTCGTCAACGGCGGCTTCGAGAGCGCCAAAGACGGGAAACCCGCCGAATGGAAACTGGCGGAGCCGATTGTGCTCGATGCCGAAATCAAGCGCAGCGGAAAATTCTCGGCGAAGATCGAAAGCGGCACGATGCAGATCAACAACATCAACAGCCAGTACCTGAAACTCAAACCGAATACCACCTACACGCTCACGGCCTGGATCAGGACGAGCGGCGTGGAAGGCAGCCCTGGCGCACAGGTGTACCCGTATGAATTCGACGGCGCCACGGGCGCGGGGCCTGCGCATTCGGTGACGGGCACGACCGACTGGAAGCGTTGCAGGAACGTCTTCGCCACCGGCGCCGACGGCGAAGGCCGCATCTCCTTTCGCATGTACGGCGCACGCGGCACGGCGTGGTTCGACGATATGGAACTGGTCGAAGGCGCCATCTACACGAACATTGTTTTCGCGCGCGAGTTCACAAAGGGCCTTGTCCTCGTTAAGCCCTATGCAGGCGGAAGTTACGGCGATGAGACGGCGTCCCCTGTCAAGCTGCCGTCGGCCATGCGGCCTCTGGACGTGAACGGCGCGCCGGGCGAACCCGTGACCGAAATCCGCCTTCGCAACGGCGAAGGCGCTATCCTTGTGAAACCTTGAGGAGGTCGCGCGTGGTGATAGGCGCAGACTTCGCAAACGCATGTGTGTGGGTGTCGGCGATCCTGCTGGTTGCGGCGGGCGTCGCGAGCGCGGCGGAGCCGATCAACATCGGCTCGCGCCTCGAACTGCTTGCGGACGACTTCCTGATTGACCGTCAGGACGGACAGATCGAGCACCGGTTGCACAGTCCCGTTCCGCGCGAAGTCGCTGTCGAGCACGACATGCCTTGGGAAGGGAACAACTGCCATTACCACACCGTCTTTCAGGACGGCGAACGCTACCGGATGTACTACCGCGGCGCCCACATTGACCTGACCGGCGGCAAGGTCAGGCAGGGGCACCCCGCCGTTGTGTGTTACGCCGAGAGCGCGGACGGCATCCGCTGGACCAAGCCCGAACTGGGTCTGGTGGAATTCGCAGGCTCGCGGAAGAACAACATCGTCTGGAACGGCGTGGGCTGCCACAACTTCGTCCCCATGAAGGACGCCGACCTCTACTCGATCCGGTTTCAGCCATGAGAACAACGCTGCTCGTCATTGTCGCGGCCTTCGGTCTGGGCCTCTCGGCGTTTGCGCAGGAAAGGAGACCGGCCATCAAGCATCCCGTACTGGAGCACAAGATTGACCCCGGCAAGGCGGAGAGCTATGAGAAGGCCGTGGCGCGCCTGATGGCCATGAGCGAGGAGGAGATGCTCAAACTCATCCCCGTCAAAGCCGCCGTACTTTTCTGCGGATGTCCGAACTGCTCCGGCGGACAGCAGGAGAACGGACAATTCAACTGGACTATCGAGCGGCCTTTCGAATTGGGGTGCAAATTCTGCGGCCACGTTTATCCGAGCGAGAAGTACCCCCCGAACTGGACGGCCGCCGGCCTGAACATGCTCGGCGAGACCGTGACGTACAAATACTATTTCGACGAGAAGACGAAGCGGGACTATTGGCTGGAAGCCTGCGCCGATTACGCCCGCCGCTCGTGGTTCGTGGGCCAGTGTCTGGCGTTGGCGACGGCCTACCACGCGACGCGCAAGCCGCAGTACGCGCGTCGCGCCGCGCTCATCCTGAACCGGTTCGCGAAGGCCTATCCGCACATGGCCGTTCTGTATCAATGGCCTTACCGTCGCCGCGCCGTCGCCAAGCCGACTCCGCCTTACCCCAACGCCGGCGGCAAGTGGGGGCGTTGGATGTCCGATGAAGTGCCCGCTCGCCTGCCGGAAGCCTACGACCTCATTTATGAGAGCAGCGAGTTGGACACGCTTTCGCAGCAGGAGGGCGCGGACGTCCGCCGCCGCATCGAAAACGACTTCTTCCGCGCGGCGATTGATTACACCTTCACCTTCGGCAAGGAGCCGGCGGGCGTCCATCTCAACAACATGGCGCCTTTCTACACCCGCAACATCATCGCCATCGGGCGCGTTATCGGCGACCCTGAGTATGTTCACTGGGGTTATCGCTGGGTGGAGAATATCCTGCAGGACAGTTTCTTTTACGACGGCATGTGGCAAGAGGCGCCTTCGTATCATTATCAGACCATCGGGGGCATCCGCCGGGTTATTGCCGCGCTGAAGGGATACAGCGATCCTCCGGGATACCGAAGCCCGCAAAACGCCCTGCGGCTGGAGGACCTTGACCTGGAGGTTCAGTTGCCGGTTGTGCAAAAGGCCTTCCGAGCGCCGGACCTGATTGCTTATCCCAGCGGTCACATCTGCCCCGTGCATGACTCGTGGGCAAAATCCAGGACCAGCGCCGCGCGCGACCGGACCGTCTCGACGATTCTTCCAGGCTTTGGCCACGCCTCTTTGGGCTGCGGGAGCGGCGAGAACCAACTCCAGGCGCAACTCCATTTTTCCGGCGGCTATGGTCACCAGCACGCGGACAATCTGAATCTCTCCCTCTACGCGAAGGGCGCCGAACTGCTCAGCGACATCGGCTACACGCACAGCAAACTTCGCTGCTGGACGACTTCCACCATTGGCCATAACACCGTGGCCATCAATCGGGAGAGCCAGGCCTCGCGGGATTCCGACGGCGACCTGCTGATGTTCGTGCCCGATGCGGGCGGCCTGAGGGTGGTGGAGGCCTGCGGCAAACGGGCTTACCCGAATCTGGCGGAGGTCTATCGCCGGCAACTCATCCTCGTTCCCGTCTCGGAAACGGATGCGTACATCGTGGACGTCTTCCGCGTCAGGGGCGGCCAGACCCACGACTGGCTCCTGCACGGCAGCGCCGACGAAGACATGACGGCCGAATGCTCGTTGCCCCTCGCAGCGCGGGAGGGCACGCTTCTCGAATCGGACGAAAAGTGGGTTGAACCCATCGGCGAGTCGTCCAGTTTCAATCCGTACGGCCTGATGCGCGAGGTGCGCGGCCGCAAAATCGCGCAGGCCTTCGCCGTCACGTTTCGCTGTGTCGAGGGCGAGCGCGGCGTGCGCGTCCACATGCCCGGTGATTCGGACATGGAGGTCTTGCTCGCCAAAACGCCGCGCATCCGTCAGGCCGAAGGCGACGACCGCAAGGTTTACGACTACTGGATGCCGCAACTCGTGGCGCGCCGGCGCGGAACGGCGCCTGTGACAAGCGTTTTTGCGGCGGTCCATGAGCCGTTCAAGCCGCAGCCCTTCATCCAGGAGGCGAAGGCCGTATCCCTTGAGCCGCCGGCGGATTTTGCGGCGGCGCTGCAGGTGCGGCACGGAGATTTTACCGATACCATCATCAGCACGCTGGACGAGCCGCCGTTTGTCAACCGCAGCGCGGGCGGGGCGGCTATGCGCGGGCGGATGGCCGTGCTGCGCGAGCGCGCGGGCGAAGTCGTCGGCGCCTGGATGGTGGGGGGCGCGTCTCTGACGAAGGGCGGCTTTTCGCTTACGTCCGAACATCCGCGATATGAAGGGATTATCGAGTCCGCCGCGCGCAAAGCGGACAAGCAGCCGGAGGACGCCTTCATCACGTCCGTTCCGCTGCCCGCCGGCAACGCGCTCGCGGGGCAATGGATGGTCGTCACGCACGGCAGCGGACACACCCACGGTTACGAAATCAGCCGCGTCGAACAACGGGCGGGGAAGACCGTCATCGTTCTGGCCGATGATCACGGCCTGAAGATTACGGCGGATCAGACCGAAGAGGCCTTTTTCCCCAGGCGAAAATTCACAGGCCCGAATCGTTTTCTGATTCAGGGCCTTGCCGTATTTCCCAAACCGGAGTGATTTTTTCGGGGAGAGCCATGAGAAAATTGCGCATTGCCGTCGTCGGCGCCGGAACCGGACGCGGGCAGTCTTGGATTTCCACCGTCAGAAAACTTTCGGAGTTAAGCGGTCTTTACGATTTCTGCGCGCTCGTCGAAGTCAATGAAACCCGCGCCAAAGAGAACGCCGCAAAGTGGGGCGTAAAGACCTGCGGGACGCTGATAGAGCTTCTGGACAAAGAAAAGCCGGACGTCCTTCTCTGCGCCATCGCGCCTGACGGCAACCCCATGGTCGCGGGGCTGGCGGCCAGGCACGGCGTTCACACGATGGTGGAGATTCCCATCGCGCCGACGCTCCCCCTGGCAGATTCCATGATGGAAACCTGCCGGAAAAACAACGTGAAGCTCGAAGTCACCGAACAGGTCTACCTCTGGGCGCGCGAGCAGTTGAAGCGCAAAATCATTGACGCCGGCCTCATCGGAAAAATCACCCATTGCCGCCTGTGCTACACGCACAAAGCCGAATATCACGGCCTGAACGCCGTGCGCATGCTGCTGCGAAGCGAGGCGAAGCGCGTGCTGGGCATCACGGGCAAGGTCGCCGTGCCGCCCTTCACCAGCTACGAGGGCGACTGGGTCGCCGAAGAGGTCTGGGACGCCGCCTTCATCGAGTTCGCCGGCGGCGTGGTCTGCCTTTTCGAAGGGCCGCCCCGCGGACGCACCAGTCCGCGCTGGGATATCGAGGGCACGCTGGGGCAGATCGCCGGCAACGATCTGTACATCGGCTCGCAGTACAAGTTCGAGCACTTTCCCTTCAAGCACGAATACGCCACGATAGAAGGCGCGAAGGTGCTGGAGCATGTGCGCGTGGACACGAAACCGCCCGTCATCTTCGAGAATCCATACAAGAAATTCCGCGCCGCCGACGATGACGAGGTGGCGCGCATGGAACTTCTGGTCGGTTTTCACAGGGCGGTCGCCGAGAACGCAGAACCGGCCTACGGGGCGTTGAATGCGCGGCGCGATCTGGAAATCCTTTTTGCCTCCCGCGAGAGCGCGCGACGGGGCAGCGTGTGGGTTGACCTGCCGCTCACGGAGGAAACCGAACTGGAGCGCCGCGTTCGCGAAGAGTTCCGCCGCCTCTACGGCCATGACCCGCAGGACTGCGAGGCCCTGGCCGGCGTGCGCTTTCCCCGCGGCGGCGCGCGCTACAAGGTCGCCGGTTGGGATTGAACAGGCAGGAGAGAGTTATGGGTCTTGTTTTTCCGGGCGCATCGAGGCACAACGGTCTTCTGGTCATCGCGGCATTGCTGCTGTTTCGAGTTAATGCGGTTCTGGGCGACACCGGCGGCAAGCCCCTCTGGGAGGGCTTCGGGCCGGGAGGCGGCGGCTGGATTGAGGGCGTTCTGACGCATCCGACGAACCCCCTGGAAGCGTGGTGCGTGACCGACATCACGGGCCTGTTTCAAACGCTCGACGGCGGACTCACGTGGCGCGAGAAGGGCGCATCGGTCGAACACAAGATGATGGCCCGCAAGCAGATCACTTCCTTCAATCGCGTGCTGGCGATTGACCCGAAGGAACCCCGGCATATTTACTGGGGCACCTCGAACATGGTATGGGCAAGCCGCGACGGCGGCGAGACGTGGGAGCCCGCCTACGGCAGCCCGCCGGCCTTCGGCGACGCCAAGCCGCTGGGGCAGGGCATCACCCTCAGCGTCGGGCCGGATGGAACAGTTTATGCGCTCGACTTTGCGCTCGTTCTGCGCGCCTCGCGCGACAACGGCAGGACATGGGCCGAACTGAGCAGGCCCCCCGTCAAGGTTGCGCATCCCTTCACCCCGCCTTTTCCCGTCGCCGGACTTGACGGGACGCTTTACGTCAGCGGACGGTCTCCGGAGGGGCTTGCCGTTTCTCACGACGGCGGCAGGACGTGGAAGCTCGTTCTCGAAGGAAGCGCCGTTCTCAACATCCAATGCGCGAGTTCTCGGCCGCAGACGGTCTTCGCACTGGACAGCGCGGGCAACGTATTCCGCACCGACGACGGAGGCCGGACCTTCGAGAAGGCCGTCGTTGTGCGCCACGCGTGGGAGCCTGGGCGGCGGTTTCCGGGCGGCTTGGCGGTGTCGCCGGATGGTTCGGTGATGGTCTGGGCGCAGAACGAACAGAAACTCAGCCGCGACTGGGGCCGGTCTTGGGCGCCTTTCTCGATAACCGCAAACTGGCGCATGGGCGCTTACGCCGGCATGAACCGCCACGCCTCGCCGGAAGGAAAATGCAGCGGCCTGGCTGTCTCATGCGACGGCAAGATCTGGTACAAGTGCGACAGTTCGCTCATGGCCCGCAGCCTCGACGCGGGCGACAGTTGGACAGGATGCAGCGATGGGATCAACATCCTGTGCTATGCCAACGGGCCGGCGGTGTCCTCGCAGGATTCGCGCACGCTCTTTGTCGGCGCCTACGACCAGGGCGTGTTTGTGACGAAGGACGACGGCCAGACCTGGAAGGCCGTCAACACCGATCCCGACCGCTGGGGGCGCCGGTGGGAGAATAACAACGCCCCCATCGTCCGCCAGCATCCGAAAGACGCCGGCACGTGGTTCTGCATCCGCCATCTGCTGAAGACCGAAAAGGCGAAGCCGCGCGCCTTCAAGTCCACCGACGGCGGCGAGAACTGGACGCTCTTCCTGGACATGGACGCGCAATTCGGCGCGGAAGGGGCGGGGCTGAACCATATGGAGTTCGACCCGTCCGATCCCGATGTCATGCACATCTCCGATTTCGCGCTGGGCGTCATGACGACGCGCGACGGCGGGAAGACGTGGGAGCGCAATCTGCAAGTCACCAACGGCGTGCAGGTGGCTGTTTCTCCCTCCGGTCGGCATGTGTATCTGCGATGCTTCAAGAAGCATGGCCTTTATGCCAGTCGTGACCGCGGCAAGACCTGGGAACTGATTCGCAAAGAGAATTGGGGCATTGACAGTCTCGCCCATCATCCGCGCGAGGAAGAAACGCTCTACATCTCGACGGGCCAACTTGAGAACTACTGGCAGCACGGCGGCCAGAAGCCCGGCAGTCTCTGGAAAAGCGCCGACGCCGGCAAGACATGGGAGAATCTTGGCGAGTTCGACGGCGGCGGTCTCTACATTGACGCGGTGAGGCCCGACGTGATGCTCATGTCCACGCTGGCGGGCGGGAAGGGGGTCGTTCGCTCCCTGGACGGTGGGAAGACGTGGGGGCCGTTCAACGCCGGCCTGCCGTCGTACACCTGCACCGGCTTCACCTATGGCGGCAAACCCGGGCGCGTCTACGGCTACAACCACGACGGCGGGATGGCCCGAAGCGACGGTCTCTACGGGAACTGACTGCCTCTGAAGGAGCGCCCCATGGTCTTTGGCCGGCTCAGGCTGTGTCTGGCGGTTGCTCTGGCGCTGAGCGCTGGGCGGCATTCGGCCGCCGACGAACCGACGCGTCTGCTCGACTTCGAGGACGCCGCGCGGGTCAAGCCGCTGCTGAAGGAGGGCTTCCCAAAGTCCGAGCTTTGCGCCGAACGTTCGTCGGAGGGCAAAGCCTCGCTGAAAATGACGTTCGAGGAATACGCGCCGGGGAAACCGCAATGGCCGATGGTGTCGGTGAAACCCGAAGAGGCCCCGTTCGACAGGGATTGGTCGTTTGCCCGCTATCTCGCCTTCGACGCGTACACGGCGATGCCGAACGGGTGCGAGATCCTCGCGCTCGTTTCCAACCAGGACAAGCGGGAGTGGTTCCAGGCCTTCCGGATTCCGCCGGGGAAGTGGGCCGCGATCCACATGGACCTGCGCGCCGTCGGCTCGAAGGTGGACGTCGGAAACATCGCGCGCCTTTGCTTCTACATGAGGCGGCCGCCGCAGGCGACCGTCATCTGGCTGGATAACGTCCGGCTGCTTCGCCCGTCCCTCGACCTGCCCGACGCCGTCAGACTGATTCTCGTCTCCCCCGGCTTTCACGACGGTTTCTTCTCGACGAACCTCCCGAGGGACGTGCGCGTCCTGGCTGTATTCGACGCCCCGCGCGAGCAGGTGGGCGAGTGCGCGGTCTCCGTCTCGTTGCTCGACGCCGAAGGACGATTGCTGGGGAGCAGGCAGAACGTTCGGCCGGAGTCCGGCGAGCGCGAGATTGCGCTCCCCGCCCCTGCGCTCCCGGAGGGCGGGAGGATCGTCCTTCGGGCCGAGGTCCGGCGCGGGAAGACCGTGTTGGCCTCGATGGAACGGGCGATCACGCGTTACCACGGCCGCGCCGACGAGGTCACGATCGGCGAAGGGGGTGTCGCGCTCCTGAACGGGGTTCCGTTTTTTCCCTTCGGCATGTACCAGTCCCCCGCGAGCGAGGGCCTGCGCGCCTGGCGGGGCGCTACTTGAAGAAACGTTGTACGGCCTGCTCCTTCCGCGGGGCGGCCGCAGGGGGGCCGAAGACGGATTCCGCCGGGGCGTTCTCCGACCACGCGATCCTTACGCGGGAAAGGGCCATGCTTGTGCCCACCGTCCACAGGCCGAAGCGTGTGCCGGCAAGGGGTTTTCTCTCGCGGTACTCGATCGCGAGCCGGTTGTTGACGAAGAACTGCAGCAGCCCCTCGCGCCTTTGCACGCGCAGCCGCCAGCCGTCGCCCGCCGGAGGCGGGTCGTCCGCCGAGGGGCTGATGTCCTGGTAGAGCATCGAGCGAGACTCGGCCACGACCTTCCCCTGCCGGAAGAGGCGTATGGGCCACGGGGGCGCGCCAGGGCCGCGAGGAGGGGCGGTGCGGGCGGAGAACACCAGGCAGTAGCCGCTGTCAAGGTCGCGGCCGTCGGCGCAGAAGACGGCGTTGAAGTTGGGGGGGACGGCGTCGGCCGGGTCGTGTCCGCAGGCAGATACGTCGTACTCCAAAGAGAAATCGCCGGCGTAAGAGCCTTTGTTCCAGACGATGGACGGCGTGAGGGGAGATCCCGCCGGCGGGTGCGCTGCCAGGACGTTGCCGTTTGCGCGCGCCGCGCCGCTGATGTGCGCCGCGGGGAAGATGTCCCAGTCGCCGGAGCCGATGGTCCAATCCACGGGGGCGGATGTGAAGAGGTACGTGCGTTCGTTCTCATTCTCGACCGACAGATCGGCCGGGGCATCACAAAGCAGGAGGTCGGTCTGGAATCGAACCCTCGTGCCGGCAAGGGCCTCCGGGTCGGAGAACTCGATGACGGGCACGCCGTTCAAGCATGCGGTGATAAGGGCGCCGGACTTGGACAGCAGGAACTGCGCCGGACGCAGTTCAGCCGAGGCGGGCGTTGCGGGTTCGGCGCCGGGGGGCGTCAAATGGATGACTTTCAACTCCCGTTCGCGCCTCTGCAGACGCAGCGTGACCTCCTTGTTCGCGCCCTGCAGAATGGTCAGCGAGTAGCCCGAATGAGGGTTCACTTCGTCTCCGCAGATACTCAGCGCAGCGCTTCCCCCCGCGATCATGGGACGCAGAGGCATCCACCGCAGGCCGACGTTGCCATAGTAGTCGTTCAGGTTCTCGAAGAGCACGCCGTCAGGCCCCTGCTCCTTGCGCCAGTCACTTTGATCGGGGTGCCCCGCCTTGTCCGCCCGTGCGGCGGGCAACGGTTCGTTGAGCGAGGCCATCTGGTCTATCCGACCGTCGCGGTCCTTGAGGAATTCCGCGCGACTGGCCCGGATGCTCCGGACGAGGAGGTCGTCGAAACGCGAGGCCTCGGCGCCTTGGGCGCAAAGGCCGACCCGGCCTCCCACCAGGTCGTTATCGTAGGCCAGAAAGGCAAACTGGCCGTCCAGGTAGGCCTTCACGACGTTGTCGGAAACGAGGACCTTGATCCTCGCCCACTGGTGGGGGCGGACTTGCGTGGGGCGTGTCTTCAGGATGGACTCGGTCCCTTTCACCACCTTGACCAACTGAAGGTTTGTCCCCTCTTCGTTGCCGACGAGACGAAGGAGGTAGTAGCGGTCGCGCGACACGGCGTAGAAGGCAAGCCCCGCGCTGCTGCCGGACACGCCCGTCGGCTGCGGCACGCCCGCCCCGACCCTGGCTCCGCCAGGAACGGGGCCCGTCCCCCCAAGGCGAACGGCTACACGGGCGGCGTAAGTGTCCCAGGCCGTTTCGCCGGTCAGGGCCAGGCCGTTGCGGCCCGTGTATCTCCCGACGGGGCGAGACTCCTCCACTGTGCCGGGCGCGGGTCTGAGCCGCCATGCGCCGGCCAGGATGTCCCACCCGATGTCCTGCGGGAAGGCCGGCGGGCGCGAACGGCTCTCGGTCTCAAACCTTCGCTCGAACTGGATCTCCGGAGCCTTGATCCAGTTGGGGGGGGAGACATGAATCCACGCCTGCGCGTTGGCGGGTTCCACCTGGTAGCCTATCGCGCCGGCTCGCGGCCCGCCTTCGTCGGCGAGCCCCGTCAGTCTTACGCCGTCTATGAAGACGGAGAGATTGGCGGCGCGGCGACGCACCGTGATTACATGGAGGTATCTCGTGAGCGGCTCGAAGGGGACGCCCGTGCCGAGAAACGACTCGATGCCGTTTTCCTGTTTGAGGATGAAGATGATCCCGCTGGTGATCTTCAGGGCGCGGAAGGACTGGGCATCCTCCCGTTCGAAATAGAGATAGGCGCAATCGGTTTCGTGGAGGGTGTCGGTGAAGTGGAGGTTCCAGGAGATATCGCCGTCGGAGGCCGGAACATAGCCCTGCTCCACATAGCCCTGCGCGGGAAGCGGAAGCCCCGAAGCCCACACGGCGGCGATGCCGACGGCCAGGGCGGCAATCCGGCTCCATTTCATGCTGGCACCCGTGAAAATACTGTGCCCGTCACCTCGCGGACTCTGCCGTGGGCAAGGCGGCGTCTGCGGGATAACGCCTGCCTCGCTGCTTCGGACGACGCTCGCCCCGCTCTACCGGCCCCGCCGAGGGGCCGCAGACGGGCTAGCGAGCGGCCTTTCTGTCCCTCTCCGGCTTCTGCGGGACCGCCTGCTGGTCTGCGCTGAGCAGCGCGAGTATCTCCTTGGGACCCGCAGCCTCTGTGAGACGATCGCGGTTCTTCTCGTTCTTCAAGAAGGCGATCAACTCCGCGAGCAGCTTGATATACGTATCGCGCTGCTCCTCCGCGGCGCCGATCAGGACTACCAGATAGACGGGCTTGCCGTCAATGGAATCAAAATTGATCCCCGCCTTGCTGCGGCCGACGGCCATGACAATGTCCTTGACGCCGTTCATCTTGGCGTGAGGAACGGCCAGGCCCAGGCCGATGCCGGTGCTGAGCAGGCGCTCGCGGTCGAAGATGGCCTTCCGGAAGGCCTCCTTATCCACCACTTGCGCGGCGGTGCCTATCACGTCAATCAGTTTGTTAAGCGCGGTGGCCTTGTCCCGGGCCTCCAGATCAACGACTCGGTCTTCCGACAACATCTTGCGCAGATTCACCATTCCAAGCTTCCCCTAACGAACCAAAAGCAGCCCTGGTGCGGGCACAATAAGCTATTATACTACCTCCTGCGCGGAAAGCAAGGGGATGCCCGCGGCGAGGACACCCGGACATCCGCGGGCCTGTTAGGAAACTGTTGACTCATTAAACGGCATCTGCTACAATCCCGAAATAGATAATGGGGAGTTTCATCTTTTTGCCTGTCGTGAAAGCGGGCCAGGGGCGCGTCAGAAAGGAGACAAGCGACTTGAGGATAACCATCTCCGGGCGGCACGTGACAATTACGGATGCCATCAGGGATTACGCTCGGGAGAAGGTCGAGCGGCTGGAGAAGTATTTCCACGGCATAACCACTGCGCAAGCCAAGCTTAGTGTCGAAGGAGTGCAGCACTCGGCAGAGATCATTTTGATGGCAGCCGGCGGAGCGACCATCATCGGTTCCGCCTCAAGCAACGACATGTACAGCGCCATTGACATCGTTTTAGAGAAGGTCGAGCGCCAACTCAAGAAACACAAGGACAAGCTTCAGGGGCGTCGCACCGGTAAGGCAAAGGGCGCCGTTGCGCCCTGAAGGCGTATACGACCGGTCATGTGGACTTGGTTGAGCATCTGAAGACAGGCTAGCTATGAAATTCAAGGATTTCGTCGTCGCCGGGGCGATCAAGGTGGATCTTCGCGCGGCGGAAAAGCGGCCCGCGGTTCGGGAAATGGTGGAGGGGTTGCGCGAGGCCGGATGTATAGCGAACGAGGACGTCGAGAGCATTGTTCGCGCGATCATGAAACGAGAGGAGGTCGGCAGTACGGGCATTGGGAAAGGGGTGGCCGTACCGCACGCCAAACATCCCAAGGTGAAGAAGCTCATTGGGGCCGTGGCGCGGTCGGTGCAGGGCGTGGAGTTCAATGCCCTGGACGGTCAACCCGTGAAACTGATGTTCCTGCTCATCTCTCCGGTGGACGCCGCAGGACCGCACATCAAGGCGCTGGAGCGGATATTCACCCTCCTGAAGAATGACGATTTCTGTCGTTTCGCTCTGGCAAGTCAGAAGGTGTCCGACCTAACCGACCTGCTCAAGGAAGCCGACCAGAAGCTTGGTTGAGGTTTCGCGGCCCGCGCGCCCGTCTCCGTGCAAAGCCGTTCTGGAGCGTGGGGTGTGTCGTTATCCTGCCTTGCCCGGCGGCAGTCGAATGGGAAGATTGATAGATATACAGGTAAGGTCACAGAGTCATGCAAAGTGCGGCGCGGTGCGAGAGAGAGGTTACGGTGACCAACAAGTTCGGACTTCACGTCCGGGCTGTGGGGCGGTTTGTGGATACGGCCCAGAGGTTCGCCTCGCACATCCGGGTCCGCAGTGGTCCCAAGGAGGCCGACGGGAAGAGCATCATCGAGATGTTAACGTTGGGCGCAACGCCCGGCGCTGCTCTCTTGCTCATTGCCGAGGGGCAGGACGCGACGCAGGCCATCCAAAGTCTTGAGGCGTTGGTGAGCGCTCGATTCCACGAGGAATGACGTTTTATGGAGATCAAAAAAGGGATCGCAGCGTCCCCCGGGATCGCCATCGCGCCGGCCTTCGTGCTGGATGCGGAGGGAGTGCGGATCCCGCAGCGGGCCGTCTCTGAACAGGATATCCCCCACGAGATCGAGCGCCTGGACATCGGGCTGCTCAAGGCCAAGGAGGAGATCGAGACCACCGTCGGCGCCGTGCGCCGGAGGCTGGGGCCGGATTACGCCGACATCTTTGCCGTCCACAAGAAGATGTTGGACGACCGGCGGCTCCGGGACCAGATCATCTCCTTCATCAAGGAAAAACAGTGCTCGGCCGAATACGCCGTCTCCCGCACGATGCGCGGCTATGCGCGCCTGTTCCGGGGCATCACCGACCATTACCTTGCCCAGCGCGTGGCCGACATAGATGACGTGGAGCAGCGTTTGCTGCGCGCCCTCCTGGGCGAGAAGCGCGAAGAACTGAGCCACCTGGCTGAGAAAGTGATCCTCGTGGCGCACGACCTGGCCCCCTCCCAGACCGCCATGCTCGACCGCGAGAAAGTCGTGGGTTTTGCCACCGACGCCGGCGGCCGGACGTCGCATACCGCCATCGTGGCAAGGGCGTTCCAGATCCCGGCCGTCGTCGGGCTGGGCGACGTGTTGAACGATGTGGCGGGCGGTGACCTGGTGATTGTGGACGGCCACCGCGGCATCGTCATCATCAACCCCGACGAATCCACCCTTCAGAACTACCGCGAACGCGAGCAGAGCATCCATCTTTTTGAGGCCCGGCTGCTCACCGAACTCAAGGACCTGCCCGCCGTGACGCTCGACGGGCGGGGCATCGAACTGCTGGCCAACATCGAGTTCCCGTCCGAAGTCACCCTCTGCCTCCAGCATGGGGCCGACGGCGTCGGCCTGTACCGCACCGAGTTCCTCTACGTCGGCGCAACCACGCCTCCTTCCGAAGAAGACCACTACAAGGCCTATTCCCGAGCCGCCCAGGAGTTGGGCGGCAAGCGGCTCGTCATCCGCACCGTGGACCTCGGCGCCGACAAGTTCAGCTCTGGCGTTCCGGAACGCAACCCCTTCCTGGGCTGTCGCTCCATACGGTTCTGCCTGCGCAACGTCTCCCTGTTCAAGACCCAGATTCGCGCCATCCTGCGCGCCTCCGTCCTGGGCAACGTCCAGATGATGTTCCCGTTGATCACGACGATTGAGGAAGTGCGCCGCGCCAAGGAGATCGTGCGCGAAGTCATGGAGGAGATGCGGCGCAACAACATGCCCTTCAACGAGAAGATCCCCGTCGGCATCATGATAGAGGTCCCGTCGGCGGCCTTGCTGAGCGACGTGCTCGCCCCCGAGTCGGATTTCTTCAGCATCGGCACGAACGACCTGATCCAGTACACCCTGGCCGTGGACCGGGGAAACGAAACCGTCTCCCACCTCTTCTCGCCCACGCATCCGGCGATCCTGCGCCTGCTGACGATGGTCATCAATGCGGCCTCGAAGAACAGCATTCGGGTAGCCATGTGCGGCGAGATGTCAGGCGAAGTCCCCTTCGTCGCGCTGTTGATCGGGCTTGGGCTGCGCGAGCTGAGCGTCAGCCCCGCCGTCATCCCCGACGTCAAAAAGGTGATCCGATCCATCACCTACGAGGAAGCCAAGGCGATAGCCGAAAAGTCCTTTACCTTCACCCGGGCCGAAGAGACGATGGAATTCCTCAAGCGCTACACCAGCGAGATACTTCCTGAGGCCTTTTAGCAGACCGTATCCTGTTTTTTGAAGTTCCCCAAGAATTGTCTTGCACATGTGCGCAGCTTGCGGTACAATACCCCTGCGTATTGTCGCGCAGAGGCCGATTCCGGCGTTGCACCCGCTACCAGAGGCCAAACGCGGCAAAGGCAAGGCCGCATTTCTTGCGACCTGCTAAGCATTGGCGCATGGCTCTTGCGCGCGTTCTCGCCGCCGAAAAAGATTACTTTGACTGGAAACGCCCGATTTCATATAATACCCCTCCGACTGTGCATACAGTCGGTGGGGATAGGACGTTAAGGCCGATGTCAGAACATAGTCGCTAGGAATCGCAGAATGCTCTCGATACTTGGCCGACAGAAGCGCCTGCTTGCCCTCGACCTGGGGTCCCGCAACATCAAGCTGGTTGAGGTTATGGTCCGGGGCGGCAGGATTACCGTCACGGGCTATGGCGAGGCGCGGGTGGCCTCCGACCAGGACAAGGTCGCCGCCGTCCACGACATTGTCACGCAGCGGGGGATGACACGACGCACCGTGTCGGCCCTGTCGGGGCGCTCGGTTATCGTGCGGTACATCACCCTCCAGCCCATGCCGGACTCCGAGCTGACCAACGCCGTGCACGCCGAGGCCGAGAAGTTCATTCCTTTTGAGTCCGACAAGGTCGTGGTCGCCTACCAGAAACTTGAGACCGATGCGACAAGCAAGGAGATCAAGGTCGTGCTTGTGGCGGTCCGGCGGAGCGTCGTGGACGATCACCTGGCCATCGTGCAGGCGGCCGGGCTGGAGTCGGCCATCATAGATATTGACATCTTCGCCCTGGCCAATGCATTCATCTGGGCCAGGGCGCTCGAGCGCAATCCCGAAGAGCCGCCGCGCATACGGGCGTTGATTGACATCGGCGCCACAAAGACGTGCATCAATATCATGCGGGGGAACGTCTCGCAGTTCGCCCGCGAGGTCTACGTCGCCGGAGACGAACTGATCAACACGCTGAGCAAAGGGCTGTCCGTGCCTTCCGCGGAGGCCGAGAAGGTGTACCAATCGCCCGGCGACAAGGCGGACCAGGTCGTCGAAATCCTGGCGCCCGTCATGGACGATCTGGGAAACGAGGTCCGGCTGTCCTTTGAATTCTACGAGACCCAGTTCGACAAGCCGGTCGAAGAGGTTCACATCTCCGGCGGCGCCTCCATGCTCCCCAACCTCGAGAAATACCTGGAGCGGATCTTCGACGTCAAGACGTCGCGATGGGACCCCACCGAAAACGTGGACTTCACGCTCGACGGCGTGGGGGTGGAGACGGTCAAGCAGAGCAGCCCGCGCCTGGCAATTGTCATGGGCCTTGCGGCGCGCGCTTTGGCGGATTAACGCATGATTGAAATCAACCTATTGCCGCTGGAACTCAGACCGCCGGAGCCGACCCCCTGGCCGAAGCTCCTGGCCCTGCTGGGGGTGGGGCTGGTCCTGCTGGCCGAGGGACTCGTTCTGGTCTACTACCACTTCAACCTCAATCCCACTCTCCAAGACCTGCACAGAAACCTCCAGGAGGAACTGCGGACCAAGATGGAGCGCGCCGCCCGGGCCGATGCGCTCAAGGCCGAGATTGACGACTACAAGCTCCGCGCCGCGACCATCATCCAAATCCGCAAGGCCCGAACCCTCTGGGCCAAGAAACTGGACCAGATCGTGGACATCGTGCCCGATTTCGTGTGGTTGTCCGGCATCACGGTCGCGGAGGGGCAGACCGGCCGCACGCCCAAAGGCCCCGTCATCACCCTGAGCTGCTCCTCCCTGGGGTCGGACGAGAAGAGAGTGGCCACCTTCCTCAGGACCATCAAGAATCATCCCATCGGCAAAGAGATCGCCAACATCAGCGATCCTTCCTATACACTGACCGAGGTCGGGGCGACAGGCAAGGAAAAAGTGGCGGCGCTCAAGTTCAACCTTCTGATCGAGTTGAGGCCGACCGTCACCCAGGCGGCAAGCCCCGCGACGACAGGGCCGAAACGCCCCGCTACCCCCGCCAAACCCCTGAGCGTGAGACCCCATGGATGAGAGGCAAAAACTGATTGCGAGCATCGCGGCGGTCGTGGCCGTCGCCGCCGGGCTGCTGTATCTCATCTACCGCGAGAGGACGATCTCCGCGGAGACCGAGGCCTCCATTCGAAACTGCCGCATCAACATCAAGACGGCCGAGGAGAAAATCGCCCAGATCCCGGCGCTGGATGCCGAGCGGACGCGTCTCACGGAAGTCGTCGAGGAATACGTCCGCATCCTGCCCGACGAGAAAGAGGTGGAGGCGCTCCTGGAAACGCTCTCCGAGTTGAAGCAGGAGGCGGGGCTTGTGCCGGACGCCATCGAGAGTTTCACCTTCGTGCCGGAGCCGGCCGCCGCGGGCCGCCACGCCACAAGCGCCAACTTCCAGAAGTACATCCGCCAGGTTCGCCTTCGCGCCACGTTGTTCCAGTTCGCGACCTTCGTGAACCTGCTGGAGCGCTACAAGCGCTTCATCCAGGTGGACTCCTTCAATATC
Organism: uncultured Planctomycetota bacterium; assembly: GCA_964409935.1. Classification (GTDB taxonomy): domain Bacteria; phylum Planctomycetota; class Brocadiia; order JAADGH01; family CAYPFP01; genus CAYPFP01. Next base: position 18,199 of record CAYPFP010000001.1, read on the forward strand.
CGTCCGCAGGCCGAGGGGATGGAACACGACATCAACATGCAGATGAGCACATTCACCTATTCGCGCACGAAGAAAAAATGATATCCAGAACAATCAGGGCAGTGGCTTTGACGCTGGCGGCCGCCGCGGCGATGGCTTCATACGCCCAGGCCCAACAGACCCCGCCCACGGCCGCCGCCCCCGATACGAGCAGCACCGCCCTGATGCCCGAAGAGGATCAGAACTTCATCTTTAATCCGCGGGGACGGCGCGACCCCTTCGAGCCGCCCTACGCCCGCGTGGGATCGGAGCGAAGGGCGGCCCCCAGCCTGGGTTCTCGAGAAACCATCAGCCGCGCCTCCAAGCTGCTCGACGACCTCGCCCAGGCGGCCAAGGCCAAGAACGTCGGCCATTTTGCGGCCATCTACGAGAACCTGACCCGCCTCCTGGACACCAAGTTCACCTCGGATGAACTGAGGATCTACGCCATGGAGATCGGGCGCCGCGCCCGCCAGATGAAGGAAGAGATGGGCGATTTTGAGCAGAACATGGCCATCGAGTCGCTCCTTCAGGCCGCCGCAAAACGCCTGCTCGATTTGCAGACCCAGATTCAGCGCGGACAGTTCGACGCCGTAAGAGAGGTATACCAGACCATCGTGCGCGACCTGACGGCGCCGAACATCACGGACGCCACGCTCAAACAGCGGCGCGACGAACTCCTGCTGCGCGCAGGCAGTCTCGTCTCGCAGGCCGACGCCGCCGTGGCCCGCGACCTGCTGGCCCGCAGCGAGAGCATTCTCGGCGCCATGAAGGAGAGCCTGCAGAAAGAGAAGTTCGAAGAGGTCATCAATGAATTCCAGTCCCTGAAGAACCGTCTGGGCGTGCTCAACCTGACGAACGAGCCGCTCAAGCAATCCCGCGACAAACTGCTCGGCGAAGCCGCGGAGGTGGCCCGGCAGGCCGAGATCGGCGCCGTCATGCGCGAGATCAAGAAGGCCGAAAGCACCCTGGCCCAGATGAAGGCCGCGCTGGAGGCCGCCGAATTCGGCGCCGTCAACGCCGGCTACCAGAAGATACAAGAGGCCCTCAAGCAGCTCAAGGTGACCGATCCCGTCCTCAGCGAACGCAAGGCCGACATGCTGGAGAAGGCGGCCGCCCTGGACCGGTCGGCCAAGATTCGCACGGAGTTCCTGGGGCGAGACGTGAAGGTCAACGGCATCGCCTGGAGCCCCACCAACCCGGCGGCCATCATCAACGGCCGGGCGTATGCCGAGGGCGACGCCGTGGACGACCTGACGCGCGTCGAGAAGATCGGCAAGGCCGACGTCGTCTTCAAGTACAAGGGCGAGAGTGTGGCCAGAGGGCTATCGCAATAGCATCACGCGCGGCGGGATCGGCCGCGCCGGGCCGCCGGCGCGCGAGGCCGGTTCCGGCCGGCGGCGTGAAGTCTCTTATCGCCGATGGATTCGTTCTTGAGCGCCGAACCCGACGTAAGCCTTGCCAGCATTTTCCCTTGGAAGGAGGCCCGGTTTCAATGAGACGAAAACCGAACGGCTATTTCCTGATGAGCGCCATGATCGCTTTCGCGACGGCGGCGGCGATGCCGGGGATACAAGCCCAGATGAACGCCCCTTCCGCCGGCGGCTCGGCGGCGCCCCGCGCCAACGACGCCACCGTCCGCATGACGGGAGTGATCTCGGTGGATTTCAAGGACGTGCCCCTCGAACAGGCCGCCCAGCACATCGGCCAGATGGTCGGCGTGAACATCGTGGTTGCCCCGGGCGTCGAGCAGCAGCGCGTGACCGTCAAGCTGAGCAACCTCCCCTACGACGAAGTGCTGCGCGAGATCGCCTCGCGGCTCAACCTGATCGTCGTGCGCAAGACGGCCAATCTCCTCCGCATCGAGAATCCGCCGCGGGTCAGCATCACGTTCCAGAATGCCGACATCAAGCAGGCCATTGACCTGCTGGCCAAGCAGGCCGACATGAACATCGTGGTCGCCGAAAAAGTCCAGGGAACCGTCAACCTGCGGCTGAAAAACGTCCCGTGGGAGCAGGCGCTCGATACGCTGGTGAAAACCGCCGGGTTCTACCTCGTCCGCGACGAGACCGGCGTCGTGCGCGTCATCACCTCCGACATGCTGAAGGACCAGCAGGAGACCCGCGTCTTCACGCTCAAGTACATCCAGCCCCCCAGCGCCTACACGGCGAAGATACAGACCGAGTTCGCCGTGGGCCAGCCCAAGCCCTCCACGGGCGAACTTGAGCAGGACTTCACGCTCTTCAAGGCCATCAAGAGCGTCATCTCCGAGACGGGGAGCGTGGAGTTCGACAAGGACAAGAACGCCCTGGTCGTGACCGACATACCGACAAAGCTCGACCAGATCGCGGCGGTCATCAAGGAAGTGGACACCGAGCCGCTGCAAGTCTTCGTAGACGCCAAGTTCGTGACCACCACCCGCAACGACCTGCTCGACTTCGGCACCGACTGGAGCCAGGGGCGCACGATCCAGCCGGGCGTGCGCGTGGCCCCCGGAGGCCTGGGGACCTGGGGCTTCGTCTTCGGCAATCCGGGCACGGGCGGATCGGGCTTCGACATCGGCCGCATCGGCACGCGGCAGGCCCCCTTCCTGCAACAGGGGACGCTGGCCGGCCCGTTCAACCTGCCGCGCAACACGGGCGGCACGTTCTTCGATGCGGCGGGCTTCGGCGGCAATTTCGGCGTGCTCGACTTCACCCGCCTGGCGCCGATCATGGAGACCATCAAGCAGGATGACAAGAGCACCATCACCCAGGCCCCCAAGCTGCTGGTGCTGGACAATCAGCAGGCGACCATTTTCGTCGGCGAGACGATCCGTTTCGCCGAGACGTTCGCCTCGTCGAACCAGCAGGGCGCGCTGGAGTTCGGCATCCGCGAGGCCGCCAATTCGCCCGTCCAGACCGGCTTCCAGCTCCTGCTCATCCCGCACGTAATCCGCGAGATGAACCAGGTGATCCTGAACGTCATACCCCAGTTCGAGACGTTGACGGGACCCGTGGACGGTTTCGACGTCTACACCTCCTCCAACGGCACTCAGATCCGTCTGCCCCGCGTGGCGAGCGACACGGTGATCACCAAGCTCAAGATAGACAGCGGGCAGACGGCCGTCATCGGCGGACTGGTCAATGAGCAGGACACCGAGCAGATCACCAAGGTTCCCGTGTTGGGCGACCTGCCCCTGGTCGGCTGGGCCTTCAAGAAGAAAACCAACCGCAAGAGGAAAGCGAATCTCTATATTTTCCTGACGCTCCACGTCGTGGATCGCGGGCAGGAGACCAGGGCCGTCGTCGCCGAGAACATCCAGTCGGAGAACGAGACGCGGACGGGAAAACCCCTGTTCCTGAAAGAACGCATGGTGAAGAACGCCCAGGAGCAGACGCAGCGCGAAGCCGACAGCCGCAAGGCCTACGGGCCTGCCCTTCGCGGGTCGGAGTTCAAGATGTACGGCAAGTAGCCGCACAGGCGGTTTCTTGCGTTCGGCCGCTGGGATAACACGTGAGGGGATGGCTTCGGTACGCGCATTTCATGGTGAAGCAGCGACTGCGTTTGCGTTTTGAGAAGCGGGGCGAGATCAGCCTCATCTCCCATCACGACTTGATGCGGCTGTTCGAGAGGGCCGTCCGCCGAGCCAATCTTCCCATCGCCATGTCGGAAGGGTTCAACCCGCGATGCCGCATGTCTTTCCCGCTGGCCTTGGGCGTCGGCGTGGAGGGATTGCGCGAGGTCGTGGAAATTGACCTTGCAGACTGGGTGCACCCGGCCGAGGCGCAGCGCCGCCTGAACGAACAACTTCCCCAGGGCCTGCGCATGACCGAGTGCCGCCCCATCTCCCCCCGCGAGACGGCGCAGGTGGGCAGCGTGGCGTACGAGATCGAACTGGCCGCCGACCTCCCTCCGGATGCGGCGCCGGAGGCCCTTCTGCAGGCAAAGAATCTACCCGTGGTCCGCGTGCGCGAGGACCAGCGGAAAGAGATAGACATCCGCCCGTACCTGGTGGACGTGCGCGCCGTCGGGAGGAATCTGACGGTGCATCTGAAAGTGACGCCGACCGGCTCGGTCCGGCCCGAAGAGGTCGTGACCGCCCTGTCGCAACTGAGCAAGAAAGAGATTAGGCACGCGAGGCTGACGCGGACGCAGGTGAATATCACAGCCGATGCGGAAACGACCAGGCGGTTCCAAAGGTAAGACGACGGGTGCGAACATTTCCGCCCGTCGCGCCCCGCAGGGAGCCTCGCGGCCAACGGAATTTATAGGACGAACATCTGATGGAAAAACTGATGCTGGTAAATGTCGTGGACGTCGGCGAGATGCGCATCGCCATCCTGGAGGATGGCGTTCTGGAAGAGCTTTACCTCGAGCGCGCCTCGCGCGAACAGATGGTGGGCAACATCTACAAGGCGAAGGTCGTGAACGTCGAGCCGAGCATTCAGGCGGCGTTCCTCGACCTGGGCACGGCCCGCAACGCCTTCCTGCACGTCTCCGATGTGATGCCGTCGTACTACACGGCGCGCCCCGACGGAAGCCGCCCTCAGCCGCGCGGCGGGCACGACTATCCCCCCATTCACGCCGTCCTGCGGCGCGGGCAGGAACTGGTGGTGCAGGTCACCAAGGACCCGATCGGCAGCAAAGGCCCGACGGTGACGACTTACATCAGCCTGGCGGGCCGGTTCCTGGTCATGATGCCCCACGTGCGCCATCACGGCATCTCGCGGAAGATCGCCGATGAGGAGGAACGGCAGCGGCTCAAACAGCTTCTGAACGAGATGAGCCTCCCGCAGGACATGGGCTTCATCGTCCGCACGGCGGGCGCGGGGCGCAACAAGATGGAGCTTCTGAAGGACCTTCAGCACCTGCAGAACCTCTGGAAGGTGATCGCGGCGCGCATTGACGAGGCCAAGATCGGCGACCTGATCTACCGCGAGAGCGACCTGGTCATCCGCACCATCCGCGACCTGTTCACGATGGACACCCAGAAGGTCATCATTGACTCCCAGCCGGAGTACGAACGGGCGCAGGATTTCATAAAGACCTTCATGCCCCGCAATCAACGCCTTCTGGAGCTGTACACCGATCCCGAGCCGCTCTTCCACCGCTACAAGATCGAGGAGGAGATCGAGAAGATCCACCGGCGCAAGGTCTCGCTGCCGATGGGCGGCTCGATCGTGGTTGACCAGACCGAGGCCCTCGTGGCCATTGACGTGAACTCGGGCAAGATCAAGCACGAGAGCGATCCGGAGGAGGCGGCCTTCCGGACGAACATGGCGGCGGCGACCGAGATCACGCGGCAGTTGCGGCTGCGCGACCTGGGCGGCGTGATCATCAACGACTTCATTGACATGCGCTCGCCCAAACACATCCGCGCCGTGGAGAAGGCGCTGTCCGACGCCCTGAAGCGGGACCGGGCGCGGACCAAGGTCCTGAAGATGTCGCAGTTCGGCATCATCGAGATGACGCGGCAGCGGGTGCGATCGAGCCTCATGCAGGCGCTCTATGAGCACTGCCCCTTCTGCGCGGGATCGGGCGAAGTGAAGTCGCCCGAGACGATGGCCTTCGACGTCCTGCGGGAGATTCGCGCGCGGCTGGCCAACCCGCAGGCCAAAGGCATCGAGGTCCTGGTCAATTCGCGGGTCGCCAACTATCTGCAGAACGAGCGGCGGCGCGAACTGATCCGCATCGAAGACGCCAGCCAGAAGCGCATCGTCGTCGTCGGGCTTGATGACTACTCGCAGGACAAGGTGGAAGTGAAAGTGATCAAGGAGGAGGCGCTGCCGCCGGCCGCGCCGCCGAGCCGCGAGCTGTTCATCCCGCCCGAAGTCAAGGCGGCCGGAGCGCAGGAAGGCGGGGCGGGGCCGACGCAAAGGCCGGGGCCGCCGCAGGAGCAGCGCAGCCATCGCCGGCGCGGGCGCCGGGGCGGAAGGCGGCATCGGCCGCACCCGCCGCAGCCCCAAGCCCAACAGTCGCCGCCGAGGCAGGAGGAGATTCCCGTTCTGGAGCTGGCGCCGGACGAGGCGGCGCCGGAGAAGCCCGGCGAGCCGGAACGGGAGAAGCCGCCGCCAGCCGAGGAGAAGAAAGGGCCTCAGACTCCTTCGGATCGGGAGTAGAGGTAGAGGTCGTTGAACTTCATGACCACCGGCCGGATGCCGGGCGTCTCGCCCAAGGCCCTCAGGAACTCCTGCGGGTCAATGGTGTTTTCGGCAAAGCAGTCGTAGTGCATCGGGATGACGACGCGGGGGTTGACGAATTTCGTAAGCTTCGCGGCATCCTCCGGTCCGGGGTTCGACCAGCCGCGATTGATGGGCACCAGCATGACATCGGGGCGAAGTCCCGCGACCTCCTTCAACCTGTCCAGATAACCGCCCAGGCCGATCTTCGTGTCGCCGGCGATATAGAGGGTGACGGGCTGGAAGTCGAAGACGAGGCCCATGTGCGTGGTGAACGTGTCGCTGGTGCACTCGGCGTAGACGGCCTTGACGCTGAAGGTGGCGAAGCGGCGGGTCTCGCCGATCTTGAGCGCCTGCACGCGGCCTTTGGCGAGCTTGAGCTTCAGGAGATGGTCGGCGCCTTCGGGCGTTGTGATGATCTCGGTGCTGGGGTCGTTCTCGGAGATGGGGATAAGGGTGTCGGGGTCCAGGTGGTCCTTGTGGTCGTGGGTGCAGAAGACCAGGTCGGCGGCGGCATCGTCCGGGGACATGGCGGGGGGATGAAGGTGGGTGGCGTTGCAGGAGTTCGAGAGGTAGGGGTCCACCATGAGGATGGTGGCCTTGGACGTTTTGAAGGCAAAGCCGCCCTGGCCGAGCCAGAAGATGGCGAGGGAATTGCGGGGCACCTGACAACCTAGAATCCGTTTCATCCGGGGGTCTTCCTTTCGATCACATGTCCCGAGGCATTTCACCTCGCGCGAATGTCCTGCAAAGTCTCGGCGGAGGCGCGGCGCAATTGTTTGGCCAGGTCGCCGCGCTCCAGGTGTTTGCGCATTTGGCCGAGCACTTCATCCACGACCTGTATTGTTTTCTCCACGTCGGCGTCGGTGTGAGAGTAGGTGATGAAGTTGCAGCCGCCGCGGCGCATGAGCACGCCGCGCGCGGCGCATTCCTGTAGGTAGAAGAACCACATGGAATCGGCGTCGGCGCCGGACTCCGGCGCGAGGGTCATCATGCCCATCGGCGCCAGCCCGCACGCGAACGGGGGGAAGCCGCGCCGGCGGGCCGCTTCGTTCATGCCGGCCTCAAGGCGTTTGCCCTGCCGCCAGATGTGGCCGAAGACGTCCTTCTCGCGGTACTCGCGCAGACACGCCGCCAGGGCGGCCAGCGAAAGGGCCTCGCCGCCGTAGGTGACGCTGATGACGAGCTTGTCCATGATCTGCATGACGCGGCGGCTTCCGCAGACGGCCGCGACGGGCATGCCGTTGGCAAGCCCCTTGGCGAAGCAGGCCAGGTCGGGTTTGACGCCGAAGTACTCCTGTGCGCCGCCGCGCGCGAGGCGGAAACCCGTGACGATCTCGTCCCAAATGACGAGCGCGCCGTGGCGGTGGGCCAGGTCAATGACGCCCTGGAGATAGCCATCGTGGGGCAGGTCCCTCATGACGGGGCACATGATGACGGCGGCGATCCGGTCGGGGTGCTGGGCGAACAGTTTTTCGAGGGCGGGCAGGTCGTTATACGTGAAACCGACGATGGTGCTTTCGAGGCACTTGGGGACTCCGCCGTCGTTGCGTTGGGCGGTCCACTGGTCATGCCAGCCGTGGTAGCCCTCCGAAAGGATGAGTTCGCGTTTGGTGAAGGCGCGGGCGATGCGGACGGCGGCGGAGGTGACCTCGGCGCCGCCTTTGAGGAAGCGGACCATCTCGGCGCAAGGGACGGCGTCCACGACCTCCTGCGCGGCCTCGACCTCCAGGGGACTGAGCAGGCCGTAGATGATCCCCTTGTCCAACTGTTCGCGGATGGCTTCGTTCATGCGGGGGTAGTTGTAGCCCAGCGTGATGGGACCGAGGCCCATGACGTAGTCAATGTACTCGTTGCCGTCCACGTCCCACACGTGCGCCCCCTGGGCGCGCTGGACGTAGATGGGATATGCGCCATGGGCGTAGTTCTGCGAGCGCTTGCTCATCGTCTGCGAGCCGCCGGCGATGAGCTTCTGGGCCTGTTCGTACATGGCCATAGAGCGAGCGACGTTCAAGCCGTTTGCCATTCGAGGTTCCTCCCGTCAGAAATCGGACCGTCCGCGGCTACGGGTTGCGGATCGCGTTGTACAGCATGGATGCGATGACTTCATGTCCCTTCGGATTGGGATGGACGCCGTCGGGCAGCAATTCGTTCATGCCTTCCTGAAAGAAACGCAGCCAGACATCCAACAGTTCCACGTTCAATTCCGCCGCGAGTTCGCGCGCCGCCGCGGCGTAGGACCGGAGCATGTAGTTGTGATCGCGGCTCTTGTAGGGTTCGAGGTGTTTGTTGAAGTACTTGTTGCCCATAGGGCAGGGCGTCATGAGGATGGGACGCGCGCCGATCTTGCGCACACGGGCGATCATCTCGGCCAGGTTCAGTCTGTAGTCCTTCAGCGGCACGCGCGGGCCGGGGATCGGCTTGAAGTCGGGGAAGGAGAGCATGGCGGCGTCATTCACGCCGAACATGAGGGTGACCACGGCGGGATGCCTGGAAATGACGTCCGCGTCGAAGCGCCCCAGGCCGTCCTGCGTCGTGTTGCCGCCGATGCCGGCGTTCACGATCTCCCATTTTTCAGGGCCTGCGGCGTTCAGTTGTCGGGCCAGCAGCACTCGCCAGGTCTGCTCCTCGCGCAGCGAGCCGTCCGTTCGTACACCCAGAGTAATGGAGTCGCCGAATGCAACGATTTTCATGGTTGAGCGCCTTGACTATAGAAAGTCCTTTGTGTTCGCAGAGCTTCGCTACGATAACCCAAACGGCGAGTTATTTCAACTGTTCCCCCGAGGATCATGTTACGTGTTGGCGCGGGGGCAATGGCCCGGGGCGTTCATAGTCCCGCATATCATTCCGGTAATCATTCGCTTATCATTCCGCACATCATTCGCATATCATTCGGCTGTGGTCGCCGGAGGGCGACGATTCCGTAAATCCATGTTGAATAGGCAGATAAGGCAAGTGAGGTTCTGGGCATGGCAGGCCCCCCCTCCCCCCTCCCCATATGCGGATACGGAGTCGCGAAAAACTAGCGGCGAATATGCAAGCAAGTATATCATGCAAACCTATATAAGTCAAGCCAGTCAGCCATTCTTTATAACTTTTAATGTCAAGGTCATGGGCCTGGAGCAAGGCGGGTAACTGCAGGATGGATCGCACATTGGGGAACGCGGAGAGGATGGATTTGGCTTGTTTTCGCACGCGAAGGGCAGTAGAGTGTTGCGCCTTGAAGGACATGGGTGAGGATGTGGCAGGCGAGGGAATCAACGATGAATGTGCCGCCGAAGAAGTTCATTCGGGTCATGCCGAAGCGCATCAAGACTTTCATGGTCAGGGCGTTCCGGAAAGCGGGGATGGGGTGCGAGGACGCAGAGCTGATGGGGCGGCTGCTCACGGCTTCGGACTTGCGAGGGATCCACAGCCACGGCACACGGCAGGCGCGAGGCTACATCGAGCTTCTCAGGAAGGAGCAATTAAATCCGCGTCCCGTCGTAAGGGTGGTGAACGAGACCGAGACAACGGCGGTTCTGGACGGGGATGGAGGGTTGGGGTACTTCGCTTCGTGGCGGGCGGCGCACATGGCCGTCGAGAAGGCAAAGAGGCATGGCGTGGGCGTGGTCGTCACGCGCAATCACGGGCACTTCGGCGCGGCGGGGCACTACTCGCGGGTGGCGGCGGCGGCCGACTGCATCGGGATCGCCATGTCGGGCGTGCGCGCCCACCTGGGGCCGGACCAGATGGTGATGGGCGCGGGCGGGGCGGCGCCGATGAGCATCGCGATTCCGAGCGGCAAGGCGCCGCCGTTTGTGCCGGACATGGGGATGTACTTCCACTACCTGTACGGGGCGCCGAATGAATTGGAGGCGCTCTTCGGCAAGATGCCCGATGCCTTCTTCAAGTTCCTCGGCCTGGGCGTCACGTGCCAGCTTCTCGGAGGGACGTTGGCGGGGATATACAACGAGGCGCTGAGAGAGACGCCGTATTACGAGGCGGCGAGCCAGGGGTCGTTCATTGTCGCCATCGAGGCGGCACGGTTCGGGCCGATACGGACCCTCAAGCGGGAGGTGGACGCCTTCATCGCGAAGGCTCAGAAGATGCGGCCCTTTCCGGGGCACGATCGGGCGTTGCTGCCCGGCGGGCCGGAGTGGGGCCGCGAGCGAGAATACACCAGGGGCGGCATTCCCATCGGCAGGCAGCACCTGGAAGAACTGGACGCGCTGGCGAGGGAGGTCGCGATAGAGCCGCTGGTGAGCGCGAGGCGGAAACAGGCGTGAGCGGCGGTTGGCCGCAGGACGGCGCCGCTCTCAGTGTTTGGGTTCGCGGGTACTGGCCTTGACGCCGCCTTCCTCGTCGCCGCCGATAGTGCCGACGTCAATCTTGAGGTCGGCGCGATACTCGATGCGGTCAATCCTGCCGTCGCGAATCCAGACGATGCGATCGGAGACGCTCAGCATCTTCATGTCGTGGGTGGCGGAGATCACGGTCACGCCGGAAGACTTGTTCATCTCCTTGATCAGGTTGATGATCTCGTGGCCGGTGGACAGGTCCAGGTTGCCGGTCGGCTCGTCGGCCAGTAGGATGGAAGGATCGTTGGCCATGGCGCGGGCAATGGCCACACGCTGCTGCTGGCCGCCGGAGAGCTGGAAAGGCTTGTGGAGCACGCGGCCTTTGAGGCCGACCTTCTCCAGGAGGTGGACGCCCTTGTCGCGTGCTTCGTCGGTCGTCATACCGGCGAAGGTCATGGGTAGCGTCACATTTTCGAGCGCCGTCATGACCGGGATGAGGTTGAAGGACTGGAAGATGTAGCCGATCTTGCGACAGCGGAGCCAGGCCAGCTCGTAGGCGTCGAGCTGAGCCACGTCCACCTCGTCAATGTAGACACTGCCGTCGGTGGGCTTGTCGAGACCGCCGATCATGTTGAAGAGCGTAGACTTACCGGAGCCGGAAGGCCCCATGATGGAGATGTATTCGCCGGCGGCAATCTCAAGGGTCACGCCGCGAAGCGCCTCAACGATCTCCTCACCCATGCGGTATATCTTCTTGACTTCCTTGGTGCGGACAATCTTGTGCACATGGGCGCCGGGACCCTTGGTCGTTCCAGCAGGGGCTGCTTCGGTGGTCATCAAACACCTCCAGTACGAGAACCTACTGTTCCACTCTCATGGCATCCACTGGCTGCATGCGGGCCGCCGAATAAGCCGGCCACATGGCGGCGAAGACCGACAGGATCGAGCCAATCGCAAAGGACAAGACCGCTGATTCGACAATGCCGCCCCAGGGAAAATACGTCAGGGCGTAAAGGCGATAGGAAATCAAAGAGCGGACAAATGTGAGAACAAACCCGACGGCGATGCCTATGACGGTGCCGCAGATGCCCTGGAAGGACGATTCGAGGAGAAACAACTTGATGATGAAACCGTCCAGTGCGCCAAGACACTTCATGGTGCCGATCTCGCGCACGCGCTCCGCCACCGACATGAGCATGGCGTTTACAATGCCCACGACGCAGACGAGAAGCGAGAGGACGATGAGCCATTGCTCCTTGGCCGTGAGACCCAGTCCGGCCTCGGCGAGGTTGACGCCCTGGCGTTGGAGCAGCAGGATGATCTCGCCGCGGTCGGGGTTCTCATCGTCAAGGGTCTTGAAGCGATTGACGTAGGCGTTGGCGCTCCAGATGGACATGACGAAGGCGATGGCCAGGATGATGCCGGCCATGGTGATCATGGAGCGCCAGAAACGGATGCGAAGGCTCTTGGCGGCGATCTCGACGGCCTTGCCCAGGGGGAGGACGATCTGCCGGCCGATGTTTTTTCGGTCGCGTTCGAGGAAGGGCTGCCTTGTGTCAGGCTGCACGCGCTATTTCCTCCTGGTTCGGGATTTCTCGCCGCCCGCCTCCGGCCCGTCGGCGGAGCGGCCGTTGACTCGGAAGCCGATAAAGCCCCGTTTGGTCAGCTCCTTAAGGTAAGCGAACATCGAGACTTCCGCCTCGCGGCGGTTAAGCTTGTACTTCTCGACGAAGAACTCCACGATAGCCTGCACCGTGCGCTTGCCGTTGCACTGGTCCCAGACAGCCGTGCCGATCTTGTCGAGGGCCACCTTTTTCTCGTCGGGCATGTTCAGGATCGTCGCCAGGAAGTTGGCCCACCAAGATCTTCTACGAGGGATGGTAATGACGACATTACCCTCATCGTCGCGGCGAACCTTGAGGTTCTTGTTCCGGACGGGCCGCGCCGCCATGGACTGCTCGCGACTAAGGGTCTGCTTTTTTCGACCGAACATCGGCACCGTCCGCCACCTGTCCTTGCCCGAACGCACTAATGACAATACACCAGGTCCACATTGTTTTCAAGCGCATTCTTCATGCTCGCCGGACCGACAACACGGAAAACGAAGATCTTGTCCGACGTTTCGCAATACCAGAGGCGGCAATGAAGGAACCAAGGACGCAGAATCAGCCGGAAGACGCGAAGACGAAGTTTGTAGCGCCCCGTGTAGACAAGAGCCGAATGACCGCGAAAAGTGTCCTTGGTTCGTTCCACGACAAAATCCCGGAAAAGCTTCGGCAAGGCCTCGTCCATCCACATTTCGAGCGTACGGTCTTTCAGAACCATGTGGGCCAGGGCCGCGCGCGCCACCATGATCTGGGAGCCTCTATGGGCGAAGTCAAAACGAAGGCGGCCGGTTTTCAACTCGAAGGTGGAAAGACGGTAGCCCTCCGGCACGTCGAAACAAAGACCGTAGAGATTCCAGCGGCTCTTGCCGTCGGCAGGATGGTCGCGGAGCGACTGAAAGATGCGGGCCGCGGTCTCGTGCAGCGGCCCGCGATCATCACCCGCAAATACGCGCAGGATCATGACGCGCCCGCATTCCCCACAGCGCGAGACCAGACCCGCCGCCTCGATGTGGTTCTTGTAGGAGAAGAACTCGTATTCCTCAAAAGGCAGACCGGCCAGAGGCAAACGCCGCTCCACGCGAAGCTCCTCCCTCGACTTGCGCGCCTCCCTGGTGACGAGCTTAATATGCTTGTCCACCGTGCCGGCCAGCAGGACGCGCCGGCGCGGACGCTCCCAGCGGATTTCGAGTCGCGGACCGCGCACATCATCGAGGCGCACGTAGCCCTTGTGGTAAGAACCCTCGATGTGCGTAGGGTCCCAGTCGGCGGGGACCTGACACCTGACATCATGAAGACCAAACTCAGTCCATTCCGTTTTCATGGAAGCGCCAGCCCGAAGCCCCAAGAGAAACGACGCTACGCCCGCGGGAGACCCGCCCGGAAATTCCCGACCGCTTCCGAGACACGCAGGCAACGGTTGTAGATGCGAAGCGACTTAACCGCGGGAGCAATGCGCAGCGCCGCGTCGCCGTTGGGGCCGCGGAAATGCGGGTTCAGACGCCCCCAACCGAACTGGCGGAACTCACCGCCGTCGCACAGGCGGCCATCCACCACGAACAAAATAACCTTCGGCCCGCCGTCCACCATGACGGCGACATGGTGCGGCTTGCCGGCTTCAAGGAGGCCGGGGTCGCAGTCCCAGCAGTTCTCGGTGCGGCCGTCGTTGAGGACAAGGGCCACGGTCTTGCGACTGGTCGTCTGCAGGCAGAAGCCGCGGCCGTTTTCGGTGCGGTTATCGAGGAGAATCTGCCCCGCGACGAGGGAGTCGAGCTGGAGGCGCAAGTCGAGCGCAAAGCCCGCGCGCAGGTCTTTCGTACCGTAGTCCGGGCGCGCTCCGTCCCGCGCGCAGAAGTCCGACAGTTTGGGCATCGGCGCGGCGGCCGGCATGGATTGGCCGGACGGAGGGAGCGTCAACACAGCGCCGGCGGCCAGGCCGGCGTTCTCGAACTGGTTCCAGAGACCTTCAAGAAGGACCGGATCAAGCTCGTGGACACGCGCGAGATTCTTCTGCGTCTCGGTGATGAAATAGCGGCCCCCGTCCTCGATCAAATCAGGGTAGCTCATGCGGATGAACGGGTCGTCATCGTAGAGGACGATCTCGGGTTGGGACCAGCGGATGATTTTTCCGGCCGGGGAATCGGCCTCGATGCCGCCGCACAGCCAGGCGGGATTCCGATCGTTGTAGGGAAAGCCGGCGTCCCTCGCCTCGCGGACGAAACGGCCGCCGTGATTGTGGAACCAGTACAGGTACTTGCCGTTGGAACACCTCCAGACAAAGTTCGCGGCGCGGGGATGTTTCATCAGACGGCCGTCCGCGTAACGCTTGTACTGCGGGACGTCCCAGGTGCGGCCGGCGTCGCGGCTGTAGGAGAAGGCAGGATGACCGTCAACGGTGCGGTAGACGCAGTAGAAGGAACCGCAACTCAGCACGGCGAAGCTCTGCTCCTCGGCGACAGGCCCGCCGCCGGGAGGGGTGCGCAGACCGGCGTCGCCGTCGGGGAGGGTCTCCCACGTGATCTTCTGCGGGTCGCGTTCGGCGAGGATGTTCGCGCTCTTCAGAAGGACACCCTCCGAACGCGTGAAAAATCCGTGGCCGAAACCGCCCACCTTGTGAAGCGGCACGAATGCGATGCCCCCGTGAACGAACGGCTTGCCGACGTTCCAGAAAAACTTGACCTTTCCCCCGTAGACGTTCTCGCGGTCAATGGCCATCTCGCGGATGGGGATTTCCGTACGGCGCATTGACCAGGAACGACCGCCGTCGTCGCTGTACTTGAAGACGAAATGACCCAGCGAATCCACACGCCTGCACTTGCCGCCTTTGAAGGGCGGGTCGTCGGCGGCCACTTCGCGCATGTTGTCGGTGTTGTGGTTGTAGAAGCAGTAGATGCGCCCGCCGGGGACCTTCAGGAGGACGGCGTACGACGCTTCAGGACCATCGGCAGGCTCGACGTCCACGGGGTCCGTCCACGTCTTGCCCCGGTCGGGGCTGCTGACCGCCACAACGTGCTGGCCGCTGGCGCCTTCGACGCCCTTGCCGGTGGTCAGTACGCAAGTCCATGTCCCGTCGTCGTTAACGACGACATAAGGTTGGTCGCTGTAGTGTTCGCAGGGGATGCGGTGACCGTGAACGATGTTGCGAGGGTCGGGAGTCATGTAAGTTCTCCTGGCGGTCGAGAGGCGGGGCGGTCAACCTTTCGGCGGGAGGTCCACGCGGGTCAAGGCGCCGATGTCGGAGGCGAAGAATGCGGAGACATTCCGGACGCAGGCGCGGGCCATGCGTTCGTTCGCCTGGCAGGTGTTCGAGCCGATGTGGGGCGTGAGCACCACGTTCTTGAGACGGCGCAAATCCTTATCGGGCGAGACGGGAGTGTAGGGTTCGTTCTCGAATACGTCGAGAGCGGCGGCGGCGAGACGGCCGCCGGCGAGGGCATCGAAGAGGGCGGCTTCGTCGAGCACCATGCCGCGTGCCGTGTTCACGAGCAGGGCGCGGGGTTTCATGAGGGCCAGGCGGCGCGCGTCCACGAAACGTTTCGTCTCGGGGTTCGCGGGCAGGTGAATGCTGAGGACGTCGGCCTGCTTGAAGACGGAGTCCACGTTGCTGGTGTATTCCGCGATACCGGCGGAGGCCCTGAATTGGGCCGTGTCGGCGGCGAGCGTCGAGAGGGGACGCCGGCCGCAGGCGATGACGTTCATGCCGATGCCGAAATGGGCCGCGGCGGCCACGCGGCGGCCGATGCCGCCGAAGCCCAGCAGACCCAACGTCTTGCCATGAAGTTCCACGCCGGTCTGGGAGGGGAATTCGCCGAGGCGGAAACGCGCCTCCATCGCGCTGACATTTCGCGCCAGGCAGCCCATCAGCCAGATGGCGTGTTCGGCCACGCTGATGTCGAGCGCGCCGGGCGTGTTGGTGACGATGATGTTCTTGCGGCGCGCGAGGGCCTTGTCCACGCCGTCGTGTCCGACGCCGAAGCGGGCGATGAGCGCCCCGCGCGCGCCCTGAGCGTTCGGCAGACCGCCCGTCTTTTCCAGGGCCTCGTAAAGCGGGCCGGAGTACCGCTCGACGCCGACGACGACGGCGCGGCAGTTCTGCGCGAGGACGGCCTGAGCCAGCGACGCCTCGTCGGCCGGGGCCGGGGTGAAGCGGAGGCCGGAAGCGGACTTGAAGACGTCTTCGCCCTTGCCGAATTCCTTCTGCGTTACGAGGACCGGCTCAGCCATTTCGTTTCACCTTTTCAAGGATTCTGCGGCACCCGTGGAGGACGAATTCGGTGTCGAGGCCGCAAGCGATAAAGCGGTAGCCCTGGTCAATGCGGCGCTTCACGTCGTCGGGGTCCATGGAGACCACATGGAGGCCCGGGGGCACGTTGTGACGTTTGCAGGCATCGAGGATTTTCTGGAGGGCGTCGGTCATGGCGGGATGGGTCAATTCGCCGGCGCGGCCCAGAGAGGCCGACAGGTCGTACGGGCCGATGAAGACGGCGTCAATGCCGGGCACGGAGAGGATCGAGTCGGCGTTTTCCACCGCCTTGTAGTGCTCCATCATGACGGCGACGACGACGGAGTCGTTATGGGCATTGAAATAGGGTTTGAAGTTGCGGCCAAAGTCGGCGGCCCGACAGAACGAGGAACCGCGGAAACCGACGGGCGGGAACTTGGACATGGCGACGGCCATTTGCGCCTCCTCGCGGGAGTTCACGAAGGGGACAATGATGCCGTTGCCGCCGTTGTCGAGGACGTGTTTGGCCAGGACGGGGTCGCACGAGTGCAAGCGCGCCAGCAGGTCCACGCCCGTGCCCTTGAGGGCCAGGGCGATCTCGTGGAAGGCTCGCACGTTCGTGGAGGTGTGCTCCATGTCCACGGCGATCCAGTCGAAGCCCTCGCCGGCCATGAGTTCGGCGACGGTGGGGTGTCCGATCATCATCCAACCGCCCAGAGCGGGTTCGCCCTTGCGGAGTTTCTCCTTGGTTCTTCCCATAGCGCGGGTCTCCTGAACGCCTGTGTAGTTCGTTTTGGGAGAGGATAGAGTACCAACTGAAGCCCGTCCTTCTCAACACAAATACGCCGTCCAATTTTCTTTGACAGGTTTTCGGGCCTCTGATATTATGCGGGCGGCGTTCGCGAGGAGGTTTCCCCTCTTGGGGGGCTTGCAGGCGCGGCGGCCAGAAGGCCATATTTTGAAAGGGAAGAGCCATGATTCGATGGGGTGTGATTGGAGCTTGCGGAATCGCAGACCGCCGGACCATTCCCGAGGGCTTCATGCCTGCCGAGAACGCCGAACTGGTCGCCGTCATGGACGTGGACGCCGAACGTCTCGAAGCCGTGGCGAAGAAGTACAACGTTCGCTCGTACGTCAGCTCGTCGGATCTGTGCGCGGACCCGGACGTGGACGCCGTGTACATCGCCATCCCCAGCCATCAGCACTGCAAGGAGACGGTGAAGGCGGCGGAGGCCGGCAAGCACGTGCTGTGCGAGAAGCCGATGGCGATGACGCTGAGCGAGGCCGAGCAGATGATTGACGCCTGCCGCCGCGCCAAGGTGAAGCTGGGGCTGGGCTACATGATGCGTTTTCATCCGCTTCACGTGAAGCTTAAGGAGATGGTGAAGGCAGGCCAACTGGGCAAGCTGGTGATGGGCCGCGCGCAACTGACCTGCTGGTATCCGCCCATCAAGGGGGCATGGCGGCAGGACCCGGCCATGGGCGGCGGCGGTTCGTTCATTGACATGGGCACGCACTGCATTGACGTGCTCGAGATGTTCATGGGCAAGGTGGCCCGGGTGCAGGCCTTCACGAACCGTCTCGTCCAGGGGTATCCCGTGGAGGATACGGCGCTGGTGTCGGTGGCGTTCCGCTCGGGCGGGGTGGGCGTGGTGGACAATCACTTCAACGTGCCGGACGAAGCGGTTCTGAATGTTCTCGAACTCTACGGTTCGAAGGGCAGCGCGCTGGCGGAGGGGACCATTGGGCAGATGTCCATGGGCAAGATGATCGCGCGCGTGCAGGCCGAGGCGAAGGGCTACGCGGCCGCCCAGCAGCGCGCGGCGGTGCAGCCCGTCGAGGTCTTCGGCGAACCGCGGAATATATATCAGGCCGAGGTCGAGGAGTTCTCGCGCGCCATCGAGGAGGATAAGACCCCGCCCATATCGGGCGAAGAGGGGCTTTGGAACCTTCGCATCGCCCTGGCCGCCTACAAGTCCGCGCGGACCGGTCAGGTCGTGGAACTGGACTAGTGCCGTTCCAACTTGTTATCTGGAAGGCCAGGGCCAGCCCCGGCTTCCGGGGGCCTTGATTTGGGCCGCAGCGGGTGCTATTATTATTTCAACCTTGCCGGCGTCGCCGTGTCGTGAAAGGAGTCTGCAATGGCCGCAAGCCGAGTCATTGTTCCTTTCGTATGGTCACTGGCGTGCATGGCATCGCTGGTGACGGCCCAGGAAGCGAAGGTTGCAGAAGGCGGCGGAGACGACCCCGTGGGCAGGGCGGCGCTCAAAGTGACGGGGATAGGGAAGGCCCCCGAATCCAAGCGGGGCACACCCCAAGGACGCCTTATGGCCGAACGCGCGGCGGAGCTCACGGCCAAACGGAATCTGGCCCTCGCCATCGGAAAGGTGACGGTAGAGGGGACGGACCGCGAGAAGAAGATTTTCGTGGACGCCTTTGTGCGGGGCGCACGCCTTACCGACAAGAAGACGAAGCCGGACGGCTCGGTCGAGGTGACCATGGAGCTGCCGCTTGCGGAGGTGGCGCGCAATTTTGCCGAGATGCAGCGCCTGGCCCTGCGGGCCGAAGAGAATCGGCACAAACTGGAGGAAGTCTTCAGGAAGACCGAGACCGACCTGCGTTCCGTCAAGGCCAAACTCAACGCATTCCAGGAAGCGGTGGCGGAGATGGAGGACCAGATCAAGCGGATGGAGACGCGGGGCGCGCGCCCCGAATGACCGAGGGCGCGGGAAGGCAGACCATGCGGACTGGCGGATTAATCGCAACGGCGGCGGTGGCGGCGGCCCTCTTGAGCTTCGGTTGCGGCAAGGAAGAGAAACCGGCGTCCGGCGCCGCCGGCAGTCCTCCGGCCGAGAAGAGGCAGCAGAGGATTGAGGGCCTGAAGGAGAGATTGAGCCGCCTCAAGGCGGAGATGGCGGAGCTGGAGGCCAAGACAAAGGCGGTCGAGCAGAGTTTGGAGGAGGCTCGCGGCCCGGCGGAGAAAGAGGAGTAGCGTTCCCGCCGGAGACTTGCGGCGGATGACGGGCGTGCCCACGTTGGCGTATGGCCGGTTAGGTTTTTTTGAGGGGACTGAAGATGAGACCTTTATATGCCCTGCTGTGCCTGTGCGTCGTGTGCCACGTTCTTCCCTGCCGGATGGTTGCGGCTCAGCAACCAGGACAACCCGCGCCGGCGGCGGATATCCAGAAAGACATGGACAGCCAACGCATCAACTTCAGCTTCCAGGACCGGCCGATGGTGAAAGTGGTGCGGCAATTGCGCACGCTCACGACGATAAGCCTCGTGTACCATCCGATTCCGGACATGGACCTGCCCATCACCGTGGATCTGAACGACACCACCGTCAGGCAGGCCCTGGACGCCATCTGCAAGGCGGCCAAGCAGGACATGGACTTCGACGTCATCCAGGGGGCGGTCGTGATCGCGACCAAGTCCACGCTCATGATCCTGCGCAACAAGAAGCCGATGCTGCCCAACGAGCCGACACCCATCGAGGCCGAGGTCATCCGGCGGCTGGATGAGAAACTGGACTGCAACTTCCTGGACATTGACTTCAAAGAGGCGGTTCAGACCCTCAGCAGCTTCGCCAAGGTGCATATTACCGCCGAGCTGCCGTACGAGAAGGACTTCCTGGGGACCATCAATCCGCTGGACCCGCCCGTCTTCCCGAAGGTCCACCTCGCCCTGGCGCGCGTGACGCTGGGCCAGGCCCTGTTCCACCTGTCGGACGTCAAGCTGAACTACGGCGTGTTCGGGAATGAGATCGTGATATCCACCAACACGGGACTGGCGCTGAGGAGGACAAGGTAAGGCCGCGTTGCAGAGGGAGATTGCACAGAGGCGCGAAGGGCGATCAGGATGACGGCTCTTCGCGCCTTTTTTCTTCAGGTTCAAGGCGGGGCGTTCTTGATGGAGGATCAGCCATGTCCAGCAGCTTGAGCCGTCGCGATTTCATCCGGAAGGCCGGCGCGTTTGCGGGGGCGGCGAGCGTCTTCCACATCGTTCCGAGGCATGTGCTGGGCGGGGGGCCGCGACACATCCCGCCGAGCGAAAAGATGAACATCGCGGGGGTCGGCGTCGGCGGGGTAGGGGCCGGCAACCTGCGGAACCTGGAGACCGAGAACATCGTCGCCCTGTGCGACGTGGACGCCGAGTACGCCGCCGGCGTCATCAAGCGGTACGCCGGGGCCAAGTTCTACACCGATTACCGCAAGATGCTCGAAGAGCAAAAAGACATAGACGGCGTCGTGATCGCCACCCCCGACCACACCCACGCCGTGATCACCATGGCCGCCATGCAGGCGGGCAAACACGTCTACTGCCAAAAACCGCTGACCCACGACGTGTACGAGGCCCGCATGGTGGCCAAGGCCGCGAAAGAACGCAAGGTCATGACGCAGATGGGCATCCAGGGCCACTCCGGCGAGGGCATCCGCCTCATCTGCGAGTGGATATGGGCCGGCCTCATCGGCGAGGTCCGCGAGGTGGACGCGTGGTGCAGCCTGACCTATTACCCGTGGGGGCACGCCTCGTGGAGTTCGCAATGGGCCGAACGGCCCAAAGAGACGCCGCCCGCGCCGGCAGGGCTGGACTGGGACCTCTGGATCGGCCCGGCGCCGATGCGCCCCTACCACCGCGCCTATCACCCGCGCACGTGGCGCTGCTGGTGGGACTTCGGTTGCGGGATGATGGGCGACCGGGGCGTACACACGCTCGACCCGGTCTGCTGGGCGCTCAAGCTCGGCGCACCAACCAGCATTGACGCCACGTCCTGCGGCAAGACGGCGGAGGTTCATCCGCTTTCGGCCGTCGTGACGTTCCGCTTTCCCGCCCGCGAGAACATGCCGCCCCTCAAGCTGACGTGGTATGAGGGCGCGCGGCCGCCGCGTCCGGAAGACCTGGAAGACGGCCGCAAGATGCCGGCCGAGGGAGGCGTCTTCTTCAAGGGCACGAAAGGAACGATCATGTGCGGCGTTACCGGCGACAGCCCGCGCATCATCCCCGAGAAGAAGATGGAGGAAGCCAAGCGACCCGAGAAAACACTCCCGCGAGTCAAGGGCGGCCACGAACAGGACTGGGTGCGCGCCTGCAAGAGCGGGCAGCCCGCCGGCGCGGACTTCGCGTATGCTGGTCCCCTGACGGAGATTTGCATGCTGGGAAACATCGCCAAGCGCGCCGACACGCGCATCCACTGGGACGCGGCGAACATGAAGGTCACGAATGTGCCCGAGGCCAACGCCTACGTGCGCGCGGAGTACCGGAAGGGGTGGGCGCTGTGAGGATGTCGGCTACGGCCTGCCGTGGAGCGTGAGGCGCAGTTTTGCAGGAACGGGGGTCTCAGTCCTTCGGGTCCGGCGCCGCGCACGCGACCCAAGCCGGGATCACGAGTACCGCTACGGCGGCATACAGTGGCAGTTCCCTATTCATGGCTTCAGCACCTTGTCAATGAACTTGTATGCCTCCTCCCGCGCCTCGGGGGGAAAACCGTGGCCGCCTTCGGGGTAGGCGGCAGTGAGGCGGCCGGCGCCGCCGAGCAGCTCGAAAACGGGAAGGGCGGCCCCGACGCAGCGCCTGACGCTCTCGACCCTGAAGTTGGAATCGCCCTTAGGCGCGTGGACGTAGACGTGCCTCGGCGCGAGGGCGGCAAGGACTTCGGGGAAGTCAAAAGGAACTCTGGACGGGGCCTTTCCGTAGACGGACGCGATGCGGGGCATGTAGCACCTCTGACACCAGCCCTGGAGGTTGCCGCCCATGTAGTCGTGGAAGGAATCAAAACCGGAACTCGACACGATGACCTTGAGCCTTGTGTCGAACACACCGGCGAAGAGAGCGTTGTGCCCGCCGAGCGACAGGCCGACACAGCCGATGCGCTCGCCGTCCACTTCCGGCAGCGACTGCAAGAGGTCCACCGCGCGCATGTGGTCCCAGATGCCTTTCATCGTTCCGCTCACATAGCCCGACTTTTCGAGGTCCGGCCAGTTGTCGCCGAAGAGCGGATAGTCGGGGGCGATGGAGACGTAACCCCGTTCGGCGAGTTCGAGCGCGTACCGGGCGTAGTCGGCGCCCAGACCGGCCGTCCTGCCCCGCGCGCCGTCTGATCCGTGGAGGCACAGCATCGCGGGGGCGCGGCCTCTCAGGTCGTCGGGGATCAGGAGATAGGCGGGCACGCGGTGACCCTTCTCGGAAGCGTAGGTGATTTTGCGGCGCTTGAGGCCCGGGAGCTGCTCGGTCTCGACAACGAGCATATCGAGCGGAACCTTGCGATCATCGGAAGGCAACGGCCCCATGACTTCCTGCATGCAGACCAGGATGTGTTCGCGGCGTTTCCGCCAGTCCTCGGGATTCCTTATGGGATGAGAATGTCCTGCAGCGTCGCGGTATACGAGGAGGTTCATCCTGTCGTTGCGTGAAGCGGGCATCGTCTGCTCCTGGGGATGAACGGCATTCATGAAGATGGCCTGGATCGCAAGGAACAACGCGGCCGGCAGCATGATCCCGGCCCTGCCGGGAACGGTTGCGAGGTCTGCGCGTTTTCGTCCGCTTGTCATTGCGGTGTTTCCTGTAGACGTTGTGGTCGGGCTGTTTGTGGGACTGGCGGCGCCGGCGCTTCCGTGAAACCCACTTCTCCTCAATGCATGCCGAGTGTGCCGGCCAGGATCAGGACGATTTTTTCAGCCAATCGAGTATCTCCGCGTCGGTCGCGCGATCTCTGCAGGCGCGGAACAAGGGCGCGAATTTCAGGGCGCGGTAGACGTCGGCGGACCAGGACGTCGAGAATTTGCCGCCGGTGTTGTGGATGAAAAGCGGAGTCGGAAGCGCGAGGGCAAGGGCCGTGCGGAAGTCGCCGGCGCGGCGAAGGCTGGGGACATAAAGGTCGGCGACGAAGGCATCGTCCTTGCCGGTGTCGAACTGCGCGGCGTCGGCGACGACGCGGCTCAGCGTCGGAGCAAGACCGGCCGCCAGGAGACACCACAGGCCGGCCTTGTCGAGGCCGATAAGATTCACCGCAGCGACATCCTCGCGGTTACGCAGGTAGACAAGAGCGGTGAGAACATCCTGGACGCGGTTGGCCGTCTCGGTGCGGTTGTAGGTGTCGAGCAGCCGGAGCTTGGGGTCGGGGTTGGGTTTCGCCGAATCGCCCGTGGCGAAGGCGTCGAGGGTCAGCACGAGCCGGCCGGAATCGGCCAGTTTGCGGGCAAGGGGCGACTTCGCCGCGGCCTCCTTGCCGTCGGGATGCACGACGAGGGCGGCGTCGCGGGGGCCTGGCGACTTCAGGGCCGCCGAAAAGAGCACGGCCGGCACGGCGTCGCCTTTGTCCTTGCGGCCAAGGGTAAGGCGCATGCCCTCGAGGCCGGCAAGGTCCGCCTTGCCCTTCTGCTCAACCACGATCTCGCTCGAACGCGGGACATCCGCCGCCAGGGCGCGCTGCAGGGCGACGCCGAAGACTTCGCGGAAGCGGTCGAGCGTCCGCTTGTCCTTGGGCTTGAGGGTCTCAAGCTGCGCTTCGGCGGAGTTGACAAGGTATTTCGTGAGCGCCGGGGCGTCCACCTGGTCCTTGGGCCGGGGCATTCCGTAGAAGACGAGCAGGTCGCGGGGCTGGTCGGGCTGGAAGGAGGCCTCGCGGGCCGTGGCGGGGTCGGTGACGCCGAAGAGCCACCGGTTGAACCACGCATACATCGCCTCGCGGCTGTCCTTGTTGTAGTTGTGGGGGGCGTTGAAAATGACGTAGGAGAGCTTGTCCTCGGCGCCGAAAAGTTTATAGACGCTGTGGATGGCCGGGTACTCGGTGGCGGCGGTGTTCTTGGTCCAGTCGCCGGTGGCGGCGATCAAGAGCATGGGACGCGGCGCCATGAGGGCGCCGATCTCCATGTTGTTGGTGTCAATGCGCAGGCCGGGGGCGTTCTCGCAGAGGCAGCCGCCCTGCATGTGAGCGCTGATCATGACGGCGGGGGCGGACAGCATGATCCGGTCGTCCACGGCGCAGAGCATGAAGGTCTGTGTGCCGCCGCCGGAGGCGCCGGTGCAGGCGATGCGTTTCTTGTCCACATCGGGCAGGGAGAGCAGAAAGTCGGCGGCGCGCAGACTGTTCCAGAGTTGGAGGCCCATGAGGCTGATGCCCCAGAGCGCCTCGCGTTTGCCGCCGAAGCCGTGCGAGATCTGGTTGGAGTCGTTGTAGCCGACCATGTCGTAGGCGAAGGCCACGCAGCCGCGCCGAGCCAGACCGATGCAGCGTCCGGGGATCGAGCCGAGGTCCTGGTGTTCGAGGCGGCCCGTGCGCCAGTGGCCGTGCGGACTCAGGACGCCCGGGAAAGGCCCTTTCCTGCCCTTCGGGCGGTAGAGGTTGCCGCACAGGTAGAAACCGGGGTACGTCTGGATGTGGACTTTCTCGACGGTGTAGTCGCCGTGGTCCATCTTGCCGAAGATGCGGGGCTTGAGGGGCGTCTTCTTCGGCAACGGCCAGAGGCCGGTGCTCACGAGTATCTGCCGGCGCAGAAACTCCTTACGCGCGAGCCACTCCTCCTTCGTGCCGTACACCGGCATGGTGTAGGGCATGTCGAGGTGGCGGACCACGGCGGCGCGGCGGTCGGGGGGGACGGGGGGACTGGGTGAAGAGGGCATCTGGTCTTCTCCTGTTGCGCCAAACAAGAAAGGGAATGATATCAGAGTTGAAACAAGGAAGGATGAGGCTGCACACTGCATCATCTTGGCATCTGCTCGTCGGGTTCCTTCAGGAGGGTTTCAACTTCGCTGCGCAAGACTGGAAGCTTCGTTTGAAGGATATCCCAGACGGTTTCGTTTGAAATTGCATGGTAGACGTGAATCAGGAAATGTCGGAAGTCAATTATTCGTCGGTACTCGGATATCCGGTTCACTGTCTGAGGGTCATCGTGCAGAAGCCTGTTAAGTGCTTCACCAATAATCTCGAACTGTCTTTCGACGGCTGAGCGGAGAAGCGGATCAGCGACATAGTTCTGCAGCGTCTTCCCTTTGGCGAACAGCGTGAGGAGTTCGGCCGCCTGCGCGATGTCGTAGAGATGTTTCTTGGACTCACGCCGCATACAGGAGGGTCCTGGAGGATTCGATCTGTTGGAGGAAATAGGGATTTCTGACGGCCGAGAGTTCAAGAAGGTCCACGCGACAGTTGAAGAGGGCTTCGAGGGATTCGCGAAGGCCAAAGTACCGGTCGGCGGGACGAATAGCCGCGGCGGGGTCGAAGACGACGAGGAAGTCGAGGTCGCTCTCTTGCGGGTCGAAGTCCTCGCGGACAGCCGAGCCGAAGATCTCAAGGCGTTTCACCCCGAAACGACGGCACAGCTCGGCGATTTCTTTTTGTCTTGACTGAACCAGAACATTCATGGAAGCGGCCTCCCCATGCGTTCTGACAGGGGCCGTCTGTCCGGCAACCGGATATACAATAGCACGCTGCTCTCCATCATGCAATGCCCCGCCTGTGACGGGATGCGTGCCTGGTCACGGCGTTGCCAGGCTCACTACGAACGATACGGCTCCTTGGGACAGAACAAAAACGCTCCGCAGGCGACGGTCTTGCACTCCGGATCACTCCAGTTGAATCTGATACGCGAATTCGTTTTCCTGCACGCCGAATTTCAGGGATGCGCCGGCGGCATCGAACTTCACGTCGCGCAAAACGGCGCCGTCCATGGCGACGGCGCGAACGGACCGGACCTGCGCGGGCTTGCCGAGGAGCTTCTCCAGGTTGAGCGTGACGGTAAAGGCGCTGCTGTCGGGAAGCGGAGTGACGGTCACGGTCTTCCCCTTGATTTCCAGACGGAATGCGCCTTCGGTGACGGCAGGGCCGAAGTCAATGGGCTTCTTCGCGACGTTCATGCGGGGCGGCGGCTCGGGCGCGGGTTCGTGCTTCACAAGACGGACGCCCTTGACCTTGCCGGCCTCGCGCTCGACGACGAGCGTGCCGATCCGGTAGCGGGTGGAGCCGTCCTCGTCGCCCAGAAGCGGATATCGCTTGCCGGACTTGGGGTCGTAGAGGCCCGCCGTGATGTCGTATTCGGCGCCGGTGAAGTCCTCCGGGATGGTCTCGGGACGCCATTCGGCGCCGGTGGCGATTCGCCCGCTCCAGGCGGTGGTGGGCGGCGTGGGCGCGCCGCCTGTCGTGAGGGCGAGTTTGTTGCGCTTGCCGATTTTTGGATCGTCGAAATGGAGGAAACAGGTGAGGTCCATCGGGGCGGGCCGCTCGACGTCCCAATTGACGTAGAGCTTGAACTTGCGGTCACCGAGGTACTCGACGCGGTCGGCGGAGGGCCGGATGCGCAGGCGGGGGTCGGGTTCAAAGCTGCGGGCGTTCACGTAGAAGCGCGACGGCCCTCGCGATTGCTCGACGATGACGCCGTTGATTCTCTCGATGGAGGACTCGATGTCGGCGATCTTCGCAAGATAGCCGTAAGTCGGTAGAAGCCGCCCCTCGACGTTCCAGTCCTTTTCGCCGCGATTGACGAACACCTTCGCGCCGGATTTCCACGCGACGATCTGGCGATGGATATCGCCGTCGGCGAACTCGACGTTCTCGATGGTGTCGAGGGCGATGCGGCGGATGAAGTCCTGAGCAAGCCAGTACTTGCGCACGGCGCCGCGGCCGAAGGCGCCGCGGTCAATCATAAGCGCGTGGCCTTCGAGTATCTCCGAAGAGATGTAGTCGTCGCTCTCGATGCCGTGATCGCGCCGGGTGCGGCCGCCCTGATAGCGGTCGGAATAGCCGACGCCGTGCAGGCTGAACCGATGGTGGTTGACGGCGTCGAACCACGGCACGCGCTCCCAGTCCTTGCAGGCGAGCGTGTTCCCAAAACGCGAAGGGGAGGGGGTCAGGAGCATGTGCTGGCAGTCGGCGCCGTCGAGGTAACCGATAAGCTGGTCGTGGCCGGCCTCGGAGGTCGTGGGGGCGTTGCCGCCGAGGGCGTCGCGGATATAGGCGAAGGACTCGCCCCACGCCTTGCGCGTCTCAAGCGAGGAGTGGAAATTGCCCTGGCGGTCATAAAAGTCGAAGCATCCCGCCGACGTGAAGACGTCGAGGAAGTAGTGGGTGGGCCGCAAGGCCGGCTTGATCAGCGCGATGTTGCGCCTCACAAAAGGCATGATGCGGTCGGGACGCCAGCGGTAACTCTGAGCGTCGCGAGATTCATTGAGCCACGCCTTGATGGGGCGGCCGTCCTCGGTGAAACAGATATGCTCGTAGGTGTAGTCGTCGGCGTCGGGATAGAAATCAATGTAATTGTCATGAAGCCCCCAGGGGATGTCGCGCTCCGCGCAGACCCTCGCGATTTCCTGCATGTCTTCAATGGAGCCATACTTCGGGTTGGGAGGGAAAATGTCGGGCAGGCGGTAGTCGTAACCCCAACGCTGCCAGACATGTACGCTGAGCAGCGAGTCCGTGAGACCGTAGGCGATCATGCGCCGCATCGTGTCGGCAATCTCGGCGTACTTGCCGCCCCAGATGTCGAACACGAAGCGGCCGGCCTTGCGTTTCAGACCGCCGGCGGGCTTCTTGTCGTAGAGCGGGCGGTACTTGACGGCGCAGTCAAAGGCGCCCTGGACGCCGGGCACGAAGGTGAGCGTCGCGTCCATGTGCGTGTGAAGGGCGTAGAGTCTCTGGTCGGGATCAACGAGGAGGTAGTCGGGCGGAGTGTCGCTGGCGGTGAGCAGCGAGACGCCTTGCTCGAAATCGAAACCAACGTGGCTCGTCGAGAGATTGTGGCCGCCGAAACCGGCCCTGAACAACTTAGGCTCCACGATGCAGTAACCGTGCCCGTAGTAGACGCGCGGAGCCTGCTGGTCGGCGGGACCGAGAGCGATATCGGTCATGCGTTTGGGCGAGGCCAACTTGACGCGCAGACCGGCCTTGTCCTTCCAGAGATCGGCGACCAGGGAGAACGCCTCATTCTCAAGCAGGGCATGATGCGTGATGCGCACACGCCCGAAAAGGTCCTTCTTCGCCTCCACTTTCCGGATCATGACCTGGGAAGGCCACGCACCAAACTTGTTCCTCAACACGGAGATCTTCAGACCGTCAAAGACGACGCACCGAGTCCCCTGCCCGAAGGCAAGGGCCGCGTCGGCCAGGCCGTTAGTGCCGAGCACGCATGCGGCGACCGCGCCGCCGTCGAGCTTGAAAACGAACTCATCGGGCGCGGCGGCCGAGCCGGATTCAACCGCCTTGCGCGCGCGGTCGCGGAGTTGCTGCCGGTCGGCGTCGGTCAACTGCGCGGGCGGATCGCCGGCGACGACGGCCGGCTCGCCCCAGAAACAGGAATCGCACGTGGTGTCGCGTTTGGGGCCAGGGTGCGACTCGAGTCGCAGAAGAATCTCCTTCCCCGCGAACTTCGTGAGGTCGGCCTCGCCGTCCACCCAGACTTTGCTGTCGGTGTGGCGCTCAAAGAGCTTCTCCTCGCCCGCCCAGACGCGGAACGTCACGCCGTCGCTCGGCGGCTCCTTCGCGGTCTGATCGCGAATGGCGTTGGAGAAGACCAGCTTGATGGGTTTGGTCTCCGGAAGCTTGAGGAGGTATTCGGCGAAAATGGACCCCCCGCCGGGTTTCCAGGGCGGATGCATCATAAGGGACGCCTTCATCGTGCCGCGCGAGGTAGTGCTGCGCGAGAAGTGCGCCGAAGATTGGGCGTCGGCCCCTTCCCAACCGACAGGCATGTAAACGAGCGGTTTATCGTAGTAACACCAAGCCACGCGCTGCGTGCGCAGGGGGTCCAGAGAGAGGGCGCCGCGAGCGGGAACGACGTTTGCGGCCAGGGTTTGCGGTCCGGGGGCCGCCTGCGCCGCCCTGGCAAAGTCGGACTTGAAGATTTGAACCGCATGCACGGCGAGAGGCCCGTCTGCCAGCTCAGCCTTTGCGTACACGTGGACCGGATAAAGTGCGGACAACGCGCCTTTGTCGGCTGCGACCTGGAACTCAACCCGCGCCTCCTTGCCCGGCGCAAGCTCAACCGTTCGTTCCGTATGACCCACAGCGCGCCATTCGTCCACCAGGCCGCCGATACGGAGATGCGCGGCAAAGGACTTCTCGCCGGAATTCTTGACCGTTACCGCGACGGTCTGCGGCTTCGCGTATTCGGCGACGTCCTCAATCGGCGCAATGGAAATCGTGAGCGGGCCTTGCACGGCCACATGTCCGTCAAAAGCCACGGCATGAGCCGCCGCCCAAAGACACAAGAACACAGATGCGGCCTGAAGAATTCTCATCTAAGCGCCTCCCCAATACGAGAAGTTGAGCGAAACGGAGTTGCAGGTATGTTCACCTGAGAGGGAGCGCAATTCAAGCAAAAACATCGCCAGGATTTTCTCTGTGCCTGACAAGGGCCGGAATGTTATCATAAGAATTTGCGGAAAACGAGCGCATTCCGGCGCGATGCGATTCCGAGGCAGGAATGAACAGACCCATCAATCTCGCGGTGTTGATATCGGGCGGCGGGACGACGCTGCAGAACCTCATTGACAAGATCGCCGCCGGCGACCTGAAGGCCAAGATACAACTGGTCATCAGCAGCACCTCGAAGGCGTTCGGTCTGGAACGCGCCCGCAAACACAACATCCCGACGGCGATTGTGCGCCGCAGGGATTTTGCGGACGATGACGAATTCAGCGCCGCGATCACGAAGGAAGTGGACCGGCGCCCTGTAGACCTCGTGATTTTGGGCGGGTTCCTGAAGTTCTGGAAGATTCCGCCGAAGTTCGAAGGCCGCGTGATGAACATCCATCCGGCGCTGATCCCCGCGTTCTGCGGGCGAAATTTCTACGGGCATCATGTGCATGAAGCCGTCATCGCCTCCGGCGCGAAGGTCTCCGGGTGCACGGTGCATTTCGCGGACAACGAATACGACCACGGGCCGATCATCGTGCAGCGCACCGTTCCGGTGCTCGACGACGACACGCCCGACGCACTCGCCGGGCGAATCTTCGAGCAGGAGTGCATCGCATACCCGGAAGCGATACGACTTTTTGCGGCCGGCAGGCTGAAGATCGCGGGGCGAAAGGTCGTCATGAATCAGGCAGGCGAATCGAACATCGAACATCGTGCGGATTCCGGAAAAGGCAGATGTCGAAGATTATCGGGATAGACCTGGGCACGACCAACTCGGTCGTCGCCCTCATGGAAGGCGCCGACCCGAAGGTCATCATCAATGCCGAAGGCGGGCGGCTGACGCCGTCGGTCATCGCCTTCACCGAAAGCGGCGAACGCCTCGTGGGGCAGGTGGCGAAACGGCAGGCCATCACCAATCCGCTCAACACAATCCACTCCATCAAGCGCTTCATGGGACGCCGGCGCAGCGAGGTGCCGGCCGAAGAGAAGATGGTATCGTACCAGTTGGTCGGCGGCGGCGAAGAGTTCGTCCGCGTGCGCGTCCCCCGCGAAAGCAAGGAATTCACGCCGGCCGAGCTATCGGCCATGGTGCTTCAGAAGATTCGTGAGACGGCGGAGAACTACCTGGGACAGCCCGTGACGCGCGCCGTCATCACCGTTCCCGCGTACTTCAACGACAGCCAGCGGCAGGCCACCAAGGACGCCGGCCAGATCGCCGGGCTGCACGTGGAGCGCATCCTCAACGAACCCACGGCCGCCGCGCTGGCCTACGGCATGGAGAGAAAGAAGGACCAGCGGATCGCCGTTTTCGACCTGGGCGGCGGCACGTTCGACAT
This sequence comes from uncultured Planctomycetota bacterium, assembly GCA_964409935.1. GTDB lineage: Bacteria > Planctomycetota > Brocadiia > JAADGH01 > CAYPFP01 > CAYPFP01. The sequence goes on from CAYPFP010000001.1 coordinate 49,163, forward strand.
CTCGATCCTGGAGGTCGGCGACGGCGTCTTCGAGGTTCTGGCCACCAGCGGCGACACGCACCTGGGCGGCGACGACTTCGACCATGTCCTGATCGAGTACGTTGCCGGCGATTTCCAGGACAAGTACGGCATAGATCTGCGGAAAAATCCCGTCGCATTGCAAAGACTCAAGGAGACCTGCGAGCGCGCCAAGTGCGAACTCTCGACCGCCGTCGAGACCGACATCAACCTGCCCTTCATCGCCGCCGACCGCTCAGGCCCCAAACACATCCTCATGCGCATCACGCGGGCGCGATTCCAACAGTTGACGCAACACCTGGTGGAGCGCACCCGCAAGCCCTGCCTGCAGGCAATGCAGGACGCCGATATGAAGGCGAAAGACGTAGACGAGGTCGTGCTGGTGGGCGGCTCTTCGCGCATGCCGGCGGTGCAGGACATCGTGCGCGAGATCTTCCAGCGCGAGCCGAACCGCAGCGTAAACCCCGACGAAGTCGTGGCGGCGGGGGCGGCGATCCAGGCGGCGGTGCTCGCAGGCGAAGTGCGCGACGTCCTGCTCCTCGACGTGACGCCGCTTTCGCTGGGCATCGAGACCTCCGGCGGCCTGACCAACAAGCTGGTCGAACGCAACACCACCATCCCCACGCGCCGACGCGAGGTCTTCACCACGTCCATGGACAAGCAGACCGGAGTGGACATACTCGTGGTGCAGGGCGAACGCGAGATGGCGCGCGACAACCGGGTGCTGGGCAAGTTCACGCTCATGGGGGTGCCGCCCGCCCCGCGAGGCGTGCCGCAGATCGAGGTGATCTTTGACGTGGACGCGAACGGCATCCTGCACGTGTCGGCCAAGGACCTGGGTTCGGGCAAGGAACATTCCATACGCATCGAGTCCGCTTCGGGCCTGACGAAGGACGAGATAGCGCGGATGCAAAAGGAAGCCGTTGAACGAGGCGAAGAGGACAAGCAGAAACGCGCAATGGCCGATCAGCGCAACTTCGCCGACCACGTCCTCTACATGACGAAACGGATGCTCGCCGACCACGGAGCCAAGGTCGGCGAAGAGGCGCGGAAGACCATAGCCGACGCCATGAAGCGGCTGAGCGAGGCGCGCGAGACAAATGACATGACCGTGTTAAGGGCGGCGATCGAGGCCCTCAACGAGGCGACACGGCCGCTTTCGGCGATCGCCTTCACGGAAGGGATCGGCAAGCCCGTTCCGGCGCGCGAACCGGCGCCGCCTCCGCAACCCCCTCCCGCGCCCGTCGCGCCGGCCGGGCCGTCGAGACCAGGCGATCCGGTGGTTGACGCGGAGTTCGAGGTGAAAGAGGACAAGTGACAGGAACCCCAGCGCGCGCCCCGGATTCCGAGGGCAGTCAGGCAGATACGGCAACGTGATCCCGCGATTCTTCATCTCGAATCCGCCTCAAGGCGACCAGGTGGACCTCACCGGCGGCGAAGCGCATCACATGATAGACGTGCGCCGCATGGTGGAGGGCGACCGCGTCACGCTGTTCGACAACGGCGGCGCGGAGTACGCGGGCGTGATAGAGCGAATCATCGGCGGCGGCGCGGGGCTTTCGGTCCGCATCCGGGTCTCGGAGAGAGGGCAGACCGACCGCGAACCGGCCGTGAAGATCGTGATCGCCACGGCCATCCCCAAAGGCGAACGCGCCGACACGATGGCGCAGAAGTGCGCCGAGCTGGGCTGCCACACCTGGATTCCGCTGGAGTGTGCGCGGAGCGTGGTGCGGTTTGTGCCGGGGCGCGAAGGCAAGCTGGAAAAGTGGCGTCGCGTCGCGCTGGAGGCCTCAAAGCAATGCGGCCGCAATCGGGTCATGGAGGTCGGGGAGCCTTGCGCGTTTGAGGCGCTGTTGAAGGAGGGCGCGAAGACGCCGGGGCTTCGGCTTATCTGCGCGCTGACGCCTTCGGCAAGACCGCTGAAGAATTTGCTTGCGGAGAAAGGACATCCCAAGGATATTATCTGCCTTGTCGGTCCCGAGGGAGGTTTCACGGACGAAGAGATGACGCAAGCTGCCGCCGCCGGCTTCATTCCCGTCAGGCTGGCGCGGAGCATACTGAGGACCGAGACGGCCGCCATCGCGGCCACGGCGATAATCGGGGCCGAGTATATGCCCTGACGAGACGATGAGCTGCAAGGACAGTGCCACGGAGAAAGCGATGAGACAGCGGCGGGTATCGGCGTGCGCGGCGTTTGTGTTGATGTTGGCGTGTGCGGCGGGTTGCGGCAAGAAAGAGGAGACGCCGAGCGCGGCGCCCAAGCCCGCGGCCGGACCGAAGCCGGCGCCGACGGTTGCGCCGGCGAAGATTCCCCGCGCCTCCATCTGCCTGAACGGCGAATGGGACTTTTTGCCGGTGACCGATGAATCGCAGAAGGCCGCGCCGCCCAAGGACGGCTGGCGCAAGGTGCGCGTGCCGAGCGTGTGGGCGCTGAAGCCGTCAACGGCGGGGGAGAAGACCGGAAACTACGAATTCGACCTACCCGAAGACACGGCGAAGGCGCAAGCGGCGTGGTATCGGCTGTCCTTCCCGGTTCCGAAGGAGTGGAACGACGGGCGGCGCGTTTCGCTGGAATTTCAAGGCATCAACCACCGGTCGCGCGTTTACGTGAACGGAGATTCGACCGAGGAAAACGAAGGCGCGCATCTGCCCGTCGTCGTGAACCTCACCCAACGCGCGCGGTTCGGCCAGGCCAACGAGGTCTGCGTCCTGGTGGAGGCCGATCCTGCGGGGTCGGTCGCGGGCTTGTGGCGAAGCGTCTACGTCCGATGCTATCCGAGCGTGTCGCTTCAGAATGTGTTCGTCAATACGTCCGTGCGGAAAAAAGAGATTACGGTGAAGGTGTGGATCAAGAACGACACCGAGGCGGCGCACCGGGTGGTGCTGAAGAACGTGATCCGCGAGTGCGGCAGCGACAAGGTGGCAAACATCTTCGGGGACCTGCTCGTGGGCGTGGAGCCGGGCGAGACCAAGATCGTTGAGGTCAAGCGCTCGTGGTCCGACCCTAAACTATGGGGCTTCGGCATCCACGGCGAGCCGTTTCTGTACATGCTGCGTTCCGAGTTGCGCACGGCGGACGAGGAATCGCCGGCCAACATCGTCATCCTCGACGCGCTGAACACCCGTTTCGGCTTCCGCGAGTTCTGGACCAGCGGCAAGCAGTTTATGTTCAACGGCAAGCCCTTCTTCATCAAAGGCGACGTGATCGGGCCGGAACGCATGCTGGCGCATCATCGGGCGTTTGTGACGCTCTTCTATCTGGCCCAGCGCGAAGCGGGCGTAAACTTCATCCGGTTGCGCGACCCGAACGGCTTCTTCCCGAAGGTGTGGTACGAGGTCGCCGACGAAGTGGGCATGCTCGTGGAGCCGGAAGCCGCCATGCGCGTCACCAAGACGAAGGAGGAGGTGGAGCTTCCCGGCGACGACCAGATTGAGGTGTTGAAGAACGAATGGGAGGCGTTCGTGATGGGGGCGGGCAACCACCCCAGCATCGCGATGTACTCGTGCGACAACGAGATCTGTACGCAGGACCAGGAGATGGTGGACGGCGCCGTCTTCGCGAGGCTGAACGAGGTCCGCAAGAGCATTCGCCAGAACGACCCGACGCGCGTCATCGAGGAACAAGGAGACGTGCAACTCGGCACCGGACAGAAACTCGGCATCTTCACCGAACTCCAGGTCTTCAATGCGCACCTGGCAGGCGCCGATCCCGGAAAGGCGCTGGAGGAAATCAAGCAGAGGTTCGATTATAATGACAGGATACCTATTCATGTGGGGGAGCTTTCGACGGACGACAAGACCGTCGGGGCGACGGCCGACCTGACCGAGGCGTCCTGCAAGGCGGCGGGGGAGTACTTTGCCAAGGCCATGAGAGAGGTGCGGGACGCCGGCGCGGCAGGCGTGAGCCTGAATTCGGGCGCGGCCGTGATGTACTTCGACCCCAAGGCAGTCGCGGGCGTGGCAAGACCGCGATGGCCCAGTCTTTCCGGCGAAGGGATGAAGGTATGCCAGGTGGATACGGCGGCCGGCGCGGGGGGGCGCTTCAACTGGTTTGATGCATCGCGTCCGGCCTTTGGGACCAATGTTTCCCACGAGCTGGTCAAGAAAGGCTTCAAGGACTTGGACGGCCAGGAGAGCGGCGCACTGGCCAAGAGCCGAATACAGGAGGTCGTCGCGGGCCTGGCGCCGGATGGAAAGCCGTTGGCCGGCGCGTATGTCTTCCTGACCCGCAAAGGCCAGGAGGGCAGGGGCGACACCGGCGTGATGACCGATTCCGCGGGCACGGCGTGGTTCGCGCCGGTCGAGCCGGGGCCGTACGAGGTGTGGGCGATGGTGGCGGGAAAGCGGATCGGCAAGGAAGTCAATGTGGGCGTTGCCGAACTGACGCCGAAGGCCGGCTACGGCCACATCACGTGGGTTGACCTGACGCCCGGCGCGACGGACAAGGCGCGGGCGGATGTGGGCAAGCCGGTCGAGGGCGGGGCAGGGGAAAAGGCGAAGTAAGGCGCGGTTCGCAGTTCATGCCAAAGGAAAAGGATCGTAGATGTCGCAACTGGATGCAAGACTGGAAAAGGCAAGACACATACTCAAGGACCTGGGCAGCGTCGTCATCGCGTTCTCCGGGGGCGTGGACAGCAGCTTCCTGGCGAAGCTGGCGCACGACACCCTGGGCGACAAGGCGCTGGCGGTGACGGCCACGTCCGAGACGTATCCGTCCTTTGAGTACGAACAGGCGGTGAAGGTGGCGAACGAGATCGGGATCGCCCAGCACACCATCCACACCGAGGAACTCTCCATCGAGGGGTTCAAGAACAATCCGCCCAACCGCTGCTACTTCTGCAAGAAGGAGCTTTTTGAGAAGCTGCTCGGCCTGGCGAAAGAGCGGGGTTTCGCGCACGTCGTGGACGGAGCGAACGCCGACGACACCGGCGACTGGCGGCCCGGCCTGCAGGCGGGGCGCGAACTGGGCGTACGCAGCCCCCTGATGGAGGCGGGGCTGACAAAACAGGATATTCGAGACCTTTCGAAACGCATGAACCTGTCCACGTGGGACAAGCCGTCGTACGCCTGCCTTTCGTCGCGGTTTCCGTACGGCAAGACGATCACGCCGGAGGCGCTCCACAAGGTTGCGCATGCGGAGGAATTCCTGCGCGGTCTGGGTTTCCGGCAGTTTCGCGTACGCCACCACGACACCATCGCGCGCATCGAGGTGGAGACGGAAGCCTTTGCGCGGATACTGGAGCCGGCGATGCGGGAGCGAATCCTTGCGCGGTTCAAGGAGATCGGCTACACCTACGTGGCCGTGGACCTTCAGGGCTACCGCACCGGCAGCATGAACGAAGTCCTTCCGGAACGCAAAGGCGGAAAAACCCCCGCGACCTGAGAAAACAGGGATTGCGTCATTTGGGAGGATAGCCCCATATCTCGACCTCGGACAGGGTAAGGTACGTGCGGCCTTCGAGTCGAGTGAACTTCAGCGTCAAACGGTCGGTGTGAAGCGCAAGAGGACCGAACTCGTTCCAACCGTTTTTTGCGGGCGCGATCACGCCGAGTCTTTCCCCGCCGCGCCACAGCTCGATGCTGTGCGTACCGTGTGATTTGCGCGAATCGTCGTTCAGCACGTTCACGCGCACCCGCTTCACGTCACAAGGCCTGCCCAAGGCGAAGGTCAACGATCCCGTGTCGCGTTTCGTCCAGTAGGCATAGGACGAGAGCGGCTTCTGCAGATGATTGTAGGAACTCTCGCCGTCGGTCAGACAGCCGGCGGTAAAGGCGATGGCCGCGCCCTCCGGCTGCGCGTCGCCGGCCATGGGTTCATCGGGGGCGTAACCGCCCCCGACGTCCGCATTGCACGCGCCGAAGGCGGGCTTGCGCCATTCGCGTCCGCCGCCGTTGTTGGTCAGGGCGAACTCGGCCCGGCCGAGGTCTTCGAGGACGGCGTCGTCGAACCAGGCATCGCCCGTGCCGTCGCGATGGGCGAGGGTCCAGGCGGCCACGGTGCGACTCACCGTCATGAACTCCACGGCCCGCTCTTCCCATCCGCCTTCCTTTTTCTCCGTGGGGCGCAGCAAGTATCCCGCGCTCGTGTCGGTGTCATACTCGCGCAGCGAGATACTGGCGGCGGGATTCATCCCGGCATCCGCGCGGGTCCAGACGCTTGCCCGCCACCGCGTCATCGGCTTCAGGCCAAAACTGCCCGTCACGGAGACCAGGCGGGAGCGATTGTCCGAGCGAAGCCGCAGCGACCGCGTGCCCGACCGCTTCACTTTTTCGTCAATGTAGTATCCGACGCGCACAAGACTGTCGTAGTAGAAGTTCTGGCCGGGGATTTTTCTTGCGCTCCAGTGCAGGAACCCATCCTCGAATCCGCCGTTCGCCATCCCCGTCGGCCACTGGACGAAACTGAAGTCGCGCGCCTGGCGGAACGCAGCCGCCTCGTCCCGGAGGCCGAGGCCGGCCCGTTTCGCGTAGTGGAGGAAGACGGTGGCGTAGGCCGTGGCCGAAGCATCCGACCCGCCGCGAAGGTTCAGCATGTAATGCGCCAGAATCTTCATCCCCAGTTCAAGGTATCGCCTCTCGCCCGCGACTTCCGCCAGGTATCCGAGGGGCGGAAACAACGTGCTCCCGCGCCCCAGGGCGTAGGGGTTCGCCAGGACATAGGCCCGCCGATCCTCGCCGACCCGCTCCCCCGGCAGTACCCTTTGCGACCTCAACGACTTGGTCTGGACGTCAAGCGAAGAGTCCATCTCGCCGCGCAAGACGGCAAGGACCATCGGGTCTCCCGTCTCGTAGTGCAGCTTGGCCATGGCCTGGCAACCGTACCACGTGAAGGCGCAGCCCGCTTCGTAACGGTCCTCGTACCAGGAGTCTTTTTCCGCGCCGCACACGGCGTTGGCGGGAACCCGCCGGCGGCCGAGTTCCTCGACATGCTTTCTCGCACACTCCAGGAAGCGGCGGTCGCCGGTGGCCGCGAAGATATCCACAAGATTGTCAATGGACCGCGTCCAGTCGCGGCCGCTGGTCCAGCCGACCTCCTTGGTCAAGAGGCACTCTCCGATTTCGTAGAGCACTTCCAGGGCGCGCAGGTCGCCGAGGAGCAGGTACAGATCACGCACGCCCTGAATCCACGCGTGCGACCAGCCCTCCGGAGAAGCCGTGTGATTGTTGCAGTGGGTGTGGCAGAACCCGACGCCGTGGTGGATGTCCACGTCGCGATAGTGCTCGGCGGCCAGACGCGCCATGTCAAAGTGTTCGCGGCTTCCCGTGCGCATCCAGTGGAGAAACAGTTCATGGTCCGCCATGGACTCCAGGTTGGACCATCCGCCGTCGCCGGGAGCGTCGCCGAAGTTGAAGAGGCCGAAGAGGTTTGCCTTCTCCTTCTCCGACCAGGCAAAACGGCCGAGCGTCGGGATAGCGCCCACGCGCTGCTCGAAGATGGGGAAGGTCTGCGGGTCGGGCGGGAGGAGGAACTCAAAAACCCCGGAGGCGCACATCCACTCGCCGGACGCGCGCAGAACGGGGAGCGATTGCGTCAGGAACGAGCGGGCCTGCGCAGAGCCCGCGAAGTCGAGAAGGACATCCCACTGGCGCGCAAAGCCCTGCGGCAGCAGGACGCCCTTCGCGCTCTCCGGCCACAACTCGACCCGATGGCCGCGTTCGGTCCGGGCGGCGGCAAACGGCTGGTTCTGCGCCATGTCGCGCAAGGCCAGACTCCCCGCCGGCACATCGAGCGCGGCGCTCTGAATCGGCAGGACAACGCCGGGTTCATCGTTGATCCAGCAATGGGCGATGTGGACGAGACGCGTGTTCGCGTAAAGCGTGTGCCGCGTCACATACCGCCCCAGGCGCCGTCCGTCGTCGCTTCTCAGTTCTCCGTGCACGGCCACAACCGACACAAGCGACCCCGTCCGCTCCTTCCTGACGGAGACGATCCGCCCCTCGTATCGGCGCCCCTCGCCGTCAACGGCAGACGGTCTTGCCGTTGCGGGGTCGTAGTTGCCCTCGGCGAAGGTCCTCTTCACGGCGCCCGGCGGTTTCGCCTCGGCGGTTCCGAAGCTCAAAGTCATCGGCGATGAATCTTCGGGCGTCGGCACGGTGACCAGAAGCATCTTGACCGACCGATCCCTGTGCCAGCGCGCCAGCGCCTCGACCTGCGCCTGCACCTCCCGGCCGGCGGCGTCCCTCACGCGAACACTCTGCGGGCGGAACAAGCGGCCCTGCGGGAACGGCACACCGCCCGAGACCGCCGGCAGACGCTCGGCGTTCGGCGGCACATCAATATGAAGCGCGACTTCGCCTTCGGCGTCGCGTGCGGGACCGTCATAGGGCTGCAGACCGGCAAGATGCGCGGCAAGGTCCGGAAGACTTGCGGCAGAGACCCGATGCGTTGCAACGGACAAAGGGTCGGCCGGCGGCGCACCGCGCACCTGGAATTCATCCGCCCAGAGTTGAACCCCCGCCTCCTTCGCCGCAACAGCAAGTTCCACCGGTCCGTCCTGAAGCGCCTCCGCCTCGATCTCAAGGCGTTGCCAGGACGACGAGACCTGCACGTCACGGGTCTTGTCCGCACGCCTGAGGCCGCTCCACCAGCTTAACCGAAGATGAACCAGCGTCGGCCGGCTCGCCCGCAGCATAACGGCCCCCGCGATCTTCCCAGCGCTGCACTCCCCGCATACCACGAACTCCCTGCTCGTTGTGGTGGTCGCGCAGAATTTTCCTGCGGCGGGCGCTTCAGACGCGATCTTCCAGTCCGGGTAGGCACTGACATGGCCATCACCGACGCGGTGCCAGAACTCCGCCGGACGATCACGCCTGTTACCCGACTCGAAGTCCCCGAAAAAAAGCAGGTTCTCCGGGGCGGCGGCCATCGCCAGGACGGGGAAACACACGACAGTCAGCAGGGCAAGACGCAGCATGGACAGACCTCCGGTGTGCGTGCGATTACCGTGCGGTGGAAGCCATTTCATCAGAACGCGCAAACCGCGTCAAGGCAAAGTCCGGTTGTTGCATTTGCCAATAGCCTCCGTTATCATATACCGAATATATCGCTTTTCACGAAAGGGCGCGCAAACCGTGTCGCCCACAAGCAGTTCCGCGTCATCCGTCGTTCCTGCGGACTCCAATGAGCGCAAGGGCCAAGAAAACAAGGCTTTACCCCTGGATTCTCGGATGCCTCACCCTGCTGGGAATCACAGCGGTCGTTTACGGGCCGGCCCTCCTGCCTACGGAATGGGTCCGGGACCTAACGGCAACGGTCATCCAGGACAAGGTATGCGAAGCCCTCAAGGAGAAGGTCAAGGTCAGCATTGACATCGTGGAGTGGCGCCGATGGAACCGCGTGCGCCTGCACAATCTCGTCATATTGCGCCAGAGGCAGGGCGTCCAGGCGAAGGAACCTGACCGCCTCCTGACAATTTCGGACCTGAGCCTCCACCTCAGCCTGGGAGAGTTGTTCCGGAAGAAGCTCGTGGTGAGAAGTCTCAGGATACGGCGCCCCGTCCTCACGCTGGATCGGGAGCAGTTCGCCCGTCTCGAACTCAGGCCGCCTGCTCCTGAGGACCAGGGGCCGCTCACGTTGGCCGTGGAAGGCATGAACATCCGGCAGGCCATGCTCACCGTCACCGACGGCCCCGCCAGGTTGTTCCAGGCGTCCGGATTCAACCTGAGCGCCGAAGGCAAACAAGAGGAGCCGCTCAAGTACAGGATGTCATTCTACGTCAAGTCGCCGCCCTTCACCGGGCGCATTGACGCCAACGGCCAGTTGCTCGCCTATCCGGGCACGCCCCCCGGCCTGATTCTGGAAGGCCTGTCCCTTGCTTCCGCCGCTTTTAGCGCGCGGGCGACGGGCAAGATGTCCTTCGGCGGCGGCGGACCGCAGCTCGATCTGCGCCTGAGCACACGGCTCCAGGCCGATGAAGTGAACAAGCTGTTCGCGCAAGCCGCGCGGCGAGTTGCACCGCCTCTCCGGTTTGCGGGTGTTCTGGCCTCCGAGTCCCGCATCAGCGGCCCGCTGACCGATCTGAAGATCGAGGGTTTCGTGGATTTTCCCCAGGGGACCGTACGAATCGGCGCTCTGAGCATTCCCTTCGGAGCCGAAAGCCGAGACATCAGTTACGCGTTCACGTTACGCGAGGACGAGTTGGAGGTCAGCCGCGTGCTCTGCCTGACGCCGGTCGGGAGTTTCTCGGCAACGGGGAAGGTTGCGGCGCTGAAGACCAAACCGCGGGTGTCGCTCGCGCTGGCGGGGCGCGATATTGACACCGCGCTTCTGTACAGCAGGGCCTGCGAGGCGGCGAAGGCGCATCCGGGCGGATGGCAGGTCAAGGGCAAGATCAGCAGCGATCTGGCGCTGGCGGCCGAGGGAAAGCAGTGCTCCTTCGAGGGCCGCACGGACTTGGCCAGGCTCCACATCGTGGGCATGGGCGGGTTGGCCCTGAAGCCGGCCGACGCGCCCTGGGAACTGGTTCTCAAGGGGTCGGCGGACGACAAGGCGCTGCTCCTCAAGCCGGGCACCCGATTCCGGGGGGACATTTTCGACGTTGCCCTTTCGGGCGGCATAAGGTTTGAGGGCCGCGAGCCGAGCGTGGACCTCGCGGCTGAATCGAGGATGGACATGGGGCAGGCCGTCAACCGCTGGGGTCGCGCCTGTCTGGAATTGCCCGAGAGGCTCGACATCGCCGGCCAGGCGGCTACCGTCGCCAAGATCTCCGGCGCCCTGTCCAACCTGAATATCTCCTGGGTCAATGACGCCAGCCAGGTGGCGTGGTCGCTTGACGGCAAACCGCTGAAGGACGCCGGCCCAGCGGCCGGTTCCAGGTTCAGGGCGATGCTGGCCGGCGGGGCCATCACCATTCAGCAGGGCGACTTCTATTCACAGTTCGGCAAGGCCAGTCTGACAGGTTCGGTTTCCGGGCTGGATGAAAAACCCGTGTTCGGCCTGAAGCTGTCCAGCGACCTGGACCTGAGCGCCGTCCAGCGCATACTGGCCCTGCACGGATACCGCCTGCCGCCGGACTGGAAGATCACCGGGAACCCGCGCCTGGCAAGCGCCACCGTGCAAGGACCCGCCGAGAACGTGACGGTTCGCGCCGATGTGGACCTGAAGGACGTCAGCGTTTCGTGGCGGCAGGCGGAGATTTTCAAGCGGGGGGAGCCGTCGGATTTCAACTGGTCGCTCGCGGTGGAGCGCGGCCAGGTGCGGTTGAGGGAGGTATTCTTCCGGTCTCGCGGGGGAGAGTTGACCCTCGGCCCGGCGATCGTGGACGGCGGGACGGGACTGGCCGGCAGCGGTGTGCTCCGCGTGGACGAGTTGCGCCCCAGCATCATCGCGGCCCTGGGGTATGCCAGAGACCTCGCTCTGGAATCGGATCTGCCGCCCAGCGTCGTGGCCCTGTTCAATGAAGCCCGCGACGACGTCAAGATCGGCGGCTCGGTGCGGTTCCCCAATCTGTCCATCCGGGAGACCGCGCAGGGGTTGCGGTTCCACGGCTCGGCCGACCTGACGCGCCTCGCCGTGTCGTACCGGGGTATCTGCCTCAAGGACGAGAAGGATCAGGTCACGGCCGACCTGGACGCGACGGTCGGCGAGGCCGAGGTCGTCCTGGCCTCCGCAAACCTGAACTCCGCCATCGGCGCGACGCATCTGTCGGGGAAGGTGAGACTGGACCAGGCGCTTCCCCGCTTCGAACTGCGGCTCAAGACCAATGGCGACTTCCAGAAGCTTATCTCGTTCCTGCCCGTCGAGAAGGTCAAGGCCGATGCCGGGCTGAACCAGGCCTTGCGCGACCTGGGCGTGGATGTGGCCGAGATGGACGACAAGTTCGACGTGGCCGGCGTAATCTCCGCCGAGGCGCATCTTGAGGGGACTGCGCAGGGGGTATCGTGGGGGCTGGAAGCGGACCTCAGCGGGCTGGACGTCACCTACAGCGCCGCTTTCCGGAAGGGGGCCGAGGAGATGTGGCGTCTGCGGCTGGCCGGGCGCGCCAGTCCGAAGGTCTTCACGTTGTCCTCCGCCGTGGTCGAGGCGTCGGCGGGCAGGGCGGCCTTGGAGGGCGACGTGCGGGTGTCTCTGCCCCTGGTCTCGGGCAGAGACGTGAAACTCTCGCTGGGGGACCGCACGTTCGACGCGTCCTTCCAACTGAGCCATGTGCGTCCGGGGGGCTTCTGGCTGGACTTCATTCGTGTTCGTGAAGGGGAGCGGACGCTGGCCTGCGAAGGGCCGGTGGTGTGTGAGCCGGACGTCATTTCCGCCGAAGACGCGAGGATTCTCGTGAACAAGGAGGCGTTGCAGGTCAAGCTGCTTGCGAAAGACTACTACAGCAAGACGCCGGAGATCCGGCTTCGCGTGCGGGGAGCGACGCTGGACTTGAGGCCCTTCATACCGGCCCAACCGCCGCCGAAGGATGCCGCGGCGCAGCCCTCCAGGATTCGTTTTCCTGCGGGACTGCCGGAGCGGGTGTCCCGCTTCTTCGCACAGGCCAGGATAGACCTCAGCGTCTTCCTCGGCGAATTCGCGTTCCATTTCTACGACTCCGTGGACAAGAATCCCGGGGTCCGGGAGTATCTCACGCGCGGCGTGTCCCTTGAAGCGGTGAATGAGAAGGGGGTTCTCCGGGCCGAACTGGCCGTGGGCGTCAACGGCGGCATGGTGGACGTGGTGGTCAACGGCGACTTCAACCAATCGCCGCCGACGATGCAGGAAGACTCCTGGGGCGCGAGCCTGGCGGCCAACGACAACCTCCGACCGTTCATGAATCTCCTGTTCCCCAATCTGTACGTGGATAAGGAAATCTCCTTCCGCAGCAATCTCAAATGGCAGGGACTGACGCTGGAGGGTCTGGATACGACCCAGGCGGGGGAGTCCGTGTTTGAGATCAAGAAGGGACACATGATCGGCAAGGCCGCGCCGGAGTTCATTCTGAAGGTCTTCCCCAACCTGAATCTCTATGACTACCGCTTCGATGACTGCAAGGTCGTCTGCAAGGCGCGGGGTCGGATATCGCGCAACAAGGTCACCTTCCTTGCCCCCACCTTCAACCTGTTCATGATCGGGCAGACCTGCAACGATACCAAGGACGTGGATTACATCGTCGGGGTGGACATGGTGGCCAACATGGGACTGGAGCCGGTTCGGGACCACATCCCCCGGTTCTGGCAGGACAGCGCCAAGATCACGATCGCCCGTTACCGGGGCCACATCCACGACCAGCACGTGGAATGGTTCGAGCCGAAACTGGACAACATGCGGGACACCCTCGGCAAGCTGCTCCCCTTGCAGACGGTCAAGGTCCTGGCCAGTTCGGACAAGACGGCGGCCGACAAGGCAAAGTATTTCGGCAAGCGACTCGAACGTATCCTTCTGTTCCCCGTTTCGACCGCCAAACGGTTTGCCGGCGCGAAAAAGAAAGACAAGGAACCGCTGGAAAGGGCCGAGCCGCCGCCCATGGACCGCGAGAACAAGCCAGGCGCGGCGGCTCAGGACGATGCCGAACCCGTGAAGACCGAACCCGCCAAAGCTCCCGAACCAACAGGCAACGCGCATGAAATGGATACCCGAAAGTAAAAAGTGGCGAGCGCTCCTCATCGTGACGGCGGCGTCGCTGGTGGGTCTATGCACGAGCGGATGGATTGTCAGTCTTCTGCTGGATCTGCCGAAGGCGCGCGAAGAGGCCGTCGCCGAGTTGAGCCGCAAGCTCCACCGCCAGGTCAAGATCGGGCGGCTATCGGTCGGCTTTTTCAGCGCCTCGCTGAGCGACGTCTCTGTGGCCGACCGCGAAGGCTTCGGGGACGAGCCTTTCGTGACGCTTCGCTCCGCCAAGGCCTCCGTACACCCGCTCAAGCTCCTTCAGGGGCGGCTGGTCATCGAGCACATCAAGGCGCAGAAGCCCGTGGTCGTGATCAAGCGGGATGCCCAGGGAGAGTTGAACGTCTCGGACTTCCTGCGTCTCGACAAGTCCGCCAGGAAAACGGCAGACGCGCCGGCCTCCCCCAAGAAGACAAAGCCCGACACAGACCTTGTCAGCCTGGAGAAGGTGGATATCGCCAAGGTCATATTGTCCCACGCCACCGTTAAACTGGTGGAGATGTCCGGCGAGAATCGAACGGTTTTCAAGGGTCTCAGTGTGCGCTGCGAGGGCGACCTCAGCGGCGACCCCATCAAGGTCCGGCAGGCGCGCATCGGCTTCCAGAAGCTGGCCATCCAGATTCGGGGCGACGTGTCCCGCGACGCCAAACGCGGATGGGTTGCGATCCAGGTCGCCGATGTGGACCTCATGAGCTTCAAACCCTACCTGCCTTTCCTCTCGGGTTTTGAGACGGGGAGGTGGGTGCTCCAGGACATCTCGCTCAAGGGGCGGCTCAGGGACGCCGTCCTGGAGATTGAGAACTTCTCGTGCCGTCCCAGCGGGGGAAAAATGACGGCGGCCGGGAAAATATGGATGGAGGACGGCAAGCCGGCCTTCCAGGCGGACGCGAAGGTGGAGGATTTCCAGCTTGAGCCTATGCTGTGGCAGACGCGGGCGGACAAGGTTTCCTTCGGGGGCGTGCTGGACGGGAGCTGTTCCCTGACGGGGAAGGGACTGAGCTGGGCCGACCTGGCCCAGGAACTTCTGGGCAGCGCCGAACTGCGCGTGAATCAGGGCCGATTCCAGAACAAGATCTTCCTCAAAATCGGGGAAGAGATCAGAAAGATCGTGGGGATGCGCGCCTTCGACGAGTATCGCGCGGGGCATGCGCACGGCCGGTTTGAGATCGGGCAGGGCAGGATCAGCAGCAGCGACCTGCGTTTCGACTCCAAGACCCTCTTCGACGTCTATCTGACCGGCGCGGGTTACGTGGCCTTCGACGGCGAACTGCGCATGTCCAAGGTGACGGTGCGTCTGGGGGATGAACGGGAATCCGTCGAGATACCGATCAAGATCAGAGGGACCGTCAACAAGCCCAAAGTGGATTTCGAGTTCAAGGCCCTGAAGAAGGCCTTGATCGGGGGGTAGCCGGCCGCGCCGGGAAGTTTGCGCCGCGGCAACACAGGTTTTTGACTTTACAGGGCAAGGTTGGTATACTATTGCGAAGTTGGTCCCTCTTGGGAACGCAATTGGAAGATTGCGTCCCAAAGGGTATTCCGTTTTCATGCATGAGGGCCTGGGAAAATGTGCTTAAGCGGAAGATTCATCTGGGTCGGCGTTGTCGTTTCCCTGCTGAGTTTGCCTGCTGTGCCAGGTCGCGCCGACAATATTTATCTGAAAGACGGTACGACGAAAGAAGGAACGATCGTGGAGGAAACGGATGAGAAGATCATCCTGGAGATGACCATTCGCGGGATCAAGGCCTCCCTTCACATCCCGATGGAGGAGATTGAGCGCATAGAACGCACCCGTTCCAAGAAGGAGGCCCTCGCCGACCAGGAGAAGAGCATCCAGGCCGACGACGCGCAAGGCTGGCTCAAGCTGGGGATGAAGTACAAGGCCCTTGACCTGGGCGAGGATGCCCGCCGGTGTTTCGAGAAGGCGTTGAGGGCCGACCCCCAGAACGAAGCGGCCAGCCGGGAGCTTAGCGGCATCAAGGTCGCCGGGCGGTCCGCCGATGTGGACATGACCATCAGGAAGGGCGCCGACCTGGTCGAGGCCAAGGAGTACGCAAAGGCCGTCGAGATCCTGGAACCGCTGTTGAGCCAGAGCACCACGGCCGTCAACAGTCTTCAGCGCAAGGACGTTCTGACATCCCTCATCAGGTGCTACGAGTGCAAAGGCGAATGGGCCAAGGCGCAGGACGCCTGGGACAAGCTGCTGAAGTGCCCCACGGTCAACAAGGGCGAGGTGGCGGTCGTCCGCGTGAAGCAGCGCATTCTCAGGGAGAACCCGGACGGCATGATTGACCTGACGGCGGTGGACGCCAACCGGAAAAAGGCCCAGGCCGGTCTGAAACTGGAAGACATCCCCGGGCAGCTCGTGAAGGCCCCGATCGAGATCGCTTCGGTTCCCGTGAAGGTCGGGGCCGAACTGCTCAAAGGAAAGCCGCAGCCGAAGTCGGCAAAAGACCACAAACCCAAGGAAGAGAAAAAGCCCGACACCTCGACGGGCAAACAGCCTCTTTCGGATCCGAAGATAATGGAACTCGTTCTGCGCGCCGAGGCCGAGACCATTCTGGTGGACGCCCAGAAGACGATGGAGAAGGCCGATGCGCAGGCCCAGTCCGACAAGATCTGGGAGTTTACGCTCTTCCCTCAGATCGCCAATTGGGCCAGCGGCAGCCGCCCCAAGCAGCCCGTCATCCGCAGCAGTCCGGCCGACAAGCTTTACGAGCAGGCCGCCGACGCCGCCAGCGATGGCGACCTTCTGATCGCGGGCATATCGGCGCCGCTTCGCCTGAAGATCGCGCAGAAGCGCGCGGCCCTCCTCGACGAGTTCATCGAGAAGACGCGCAAGGAGGTCGAGGGGCACTCGTACTACATGCCGTCTCCGCCCCCCAACACGCCGCCCGCCCAGGTCCAGGCCATGTTGCAGCAACAAAACATTCGCATCCAAACCCTCAATATCACCATGGACCAGGCCAACAAGTACCTCGATCTGCTGCAGCGGCTCGACGCGCTGCAGGCGAGGAAGATCGAGTTCCTCGAGCCGTTCTCCGACATGATCCTTCCCCAGGTGGAGAAGGTGCAGAAGGATCGCGAGCAGATCGTGGAAATCCGGCGGAAAGGGGAGAAGATCAACGAACTGGCCGAAGCCATCAAGGAGAATGAGAGGCTGGAAGCCCTGCTCCAGGAGTTCAACGTGAAGGCCCGCGCCAACCAGCCCCGGAATTTCGAAGACCAGATGGGATTCGAGAAATACGTCAGTGCGGACGGCCTCTACAGGTTCAAGGACAACGGCCGCAAGTGGCGCGCGCAGACGGACGTCTGCATCGGGTATTGCGAGAAGGCGATGGAAACCGGCCGAAAGCGGATCGCCCTGCTGCGCAAGTTCCCGGATCGCCCATCGTTCGCGCGGGACGTGGACACCACCAAGAGCGTGATGGTGCAGATTTATCAGCTCCAACAGGGCGTCTTGATGGAACGCGAACGCAAGGGGCGTCCTTCGCGTTACTATTGAGCCTCTCGTTGCGTTTGAGATTGTGTGAGACCCCTTGGTGCGGCCGCCCCCCGCGGGGGCATCCGCCGGGGCCTCAGCAGGGCCGTCGCTCGCAGCGGGGGATACGGACTCCCGCAAGAAACGGTTTCCTCACACGTCCTGAGGGAGCCTGGGTCGCGAAGCCGTCTCCTTCCTCCCGGAGATCCGTGCAATATCTCCGCCCCCGAGTTTGCCCCCGCCATGAGGCAAGCGGTCTCTCGGGGCGCGGGGAGGTTTGGTTATGAAACGACTCCTGGTCCGAAAGAGGGTATGGCTCCCGCTCCTCTTTATCCTGACGGCGGGCTTGGGCGGTCCCTACCTGGCGCTCCGGCTCTTCGTAAATCCCGAAGAGATCAAGGCGACGGTGGAGCGCATGCTCAGCGAGCAGTTCGGCGGGCGCGCCCGAGTCGAACGCGTCAAGATCGGCGTCTTTCACGGGGTCGAATTGCGGGGCGTATCCGTCAGCAAGTCCGACGCCAAGGGCCTGGCGCCTTTCTTGCAGGTCAAGTCGCTCTGGCTCAAGAACTACCTCAAACCGCTGCTGAGGGGGAGATTCGTCATAGAGGAGGTGGACATTGACCAGCCCACCGTCTTTCTGACGCGCAATGCCGACGGAAGGTGGAACATCCAACAGACAACCGGGGAACCTTCCGGCGGCGGAGGCATGGCCGCTTCGGGACCGTCCGCCCTGGCCTCCCTATCCGTTCACGACGCCACCATCGAGATACGAGACCAGTACGCCGGCCAGAACTTCCCCAGTATGCGCATCCTCGGCGTCAATTTCAGCGCGATCAGCCGCGAGCCGGGGAATCTTCCTTTCACGATTACCGGCCGCATCGCCAGTTCCATTCTCGGTCAATGCCTGGTCTCCGGTTCCCTCGACCTGGACAACGGCGTCTTCAATCTCAGCCTTTCGCGCAAGGGACTCGTCCTGGACGACGAACTTGCCAAGAACCTGCGGACGTTCCGGCCCGATCTGTTCAGGGTCCTCGGCGGCTGGCGCGGCTTGATGGACCTGCGGTTCAACCTGACCTATGACCTCATCGGCTCCGGCGGCGTCAAGTACAGGCTGATGGCCAAACTCCTGGGCGACAGCCTGACGGTCAAGGGGCTTCCGTATTCCTTTCAGAGCATCTACGGGGCCGTGACGCTCACGGACGAGAAGCTGGTGGTGCAGAACGTGCGCGGGAGATGGGGTTCGACGCGTTTCGTGGTTGACGGCGCTCTGCCCCTGGCCAACCCCGCCGGCCGGCCGGGCATAACGGTGTCGCTCCTCAATGTTCCGCTGGACCCCCGCCTGGCCGCCCTGGCCGGGAAGGAGGTCTCGGAAGCCTGGAAAGAGTTCAAGCCCACCGGCCAGTTCGACGTTCTGTGCAGGCTCGACGGCTGCCTGTACGCGATCCGCGATCTGCGGTACCGCGCTTCCATCTTCCTCAAGGAGTGCGGTTTCTCGCATCAGCGGCTCGATGTGCCCATCGAGCGCATCAACGGCCAGATTGATGTGACACGCGAGCGCCTCCACGTGCGGCGCATGACGGCTTTGTGGAGGGGCATTCAGATCGAGATGCCGCCGGCGTCCACGCAACTGTCGGCCGATGCGCCGGTGGACTTCGTCCTTCGCCTCGCCAGCCTCCCGCTCGACGAAAAGCTCAAGGCCCTCCTGCCGCCCGACCATCGGGCCTCGTGGGACCAGTTCAGCCCGAAAGGCGTCGTCAACGCGGCCATCCACGTCCGGCGCAAGGCAGGCGCCGCCAGTCCTTTTGAGGCCACGGTGGCGCTGACCTGCGTGAAGGACTGCGAGTTCACCTACAAACAGTTTCCCCGGACCCTCCGGAACGTGCAAGGCGTGGTCGAGTTCCGGTCCGACGGCGTGGCCTTCCGCGGCGTGAAGGGGAGCGTGGGGGCCGGGAAAGTGGAGTTCGTGGACACCGTGATCCCGTTCGATCCTTGCGCCAGCTTCAACTTCGAGTTCACGGCCGCCGACATCGAGTTCGACCGGGAGTTGTACGACGCCCTCAGTCCTGAACTGAAGGCCGTCTACGACCGCATCAACCCCTCCGGCCGCTTCGACCTGGAATGGCACCAGGAGCGCCGGCGCGGGCCGAACGCCAGGACGATCCACGACGTCGTCGTTCGCCCGCGAGGCGCCGCCGTTCTCATCAAGGACGTGCCGTATCCTCTGAACAACCTTCAGGGGACGATCCTCTATGACGGTGAAAGGATTTCGTTGGACAAACTGACGGCCCAGAACGGCCCGGCGCGCGTCGCCGTCGAGGGGCGGGTGCCGCGGTCTTCCTCCAGCGGCACCCTTCACGTTCGGGTCGCCGGCCGGAACATCCCCCTGGACGACTCCGTGCAGAACGTCCTTCCCGAGGGCTATCAGGGGCTTTGGGGCAAGATCGAGCCGCAGGGCGCCATCCATTTCTCTCTGGAACTCAACGAGGGCATTGACGAACTGGGCAAACCGCTTGTGCGCTACACCGTGCCGGAGCTGCGCCTCCTGAACTGCGCGGTCAGGCCGAAGGTCCCCGTGACCGGCATTCGCGGATTGGTCAAGTTCACGGGCGAGATTCGGGAAGACCCCAGGAACTCCTGGGCCTCCGGCGAAGTGGTTCTCGACGAGGCCGTGATCGAGGGGAAGAAGTATGACAGCGTGAACGCAACTTTCCACAACGAGCGCGACCTCATGACCTTCCCCTACATTGAGGCCCGTTGTTACGGCGGGAAAGTGGTGGGCGAACTCAAGGTGAACAAAGGCGCAAGCGTTGACAGCTCGGGCTACGAAGCCTTCTTTCGCGCGGAGAACGTCAGCGCCAGGCAAATCTGCGAGTCCGCCGGCGTCGCTCTCAAGAGCGTGGACGGCGCGATCTTCGCCGATTTCCGGGCCGAGGCCAGGTCGTGGAAGGCCGAGGACCTGAACGCCGACGGCTCTTTCCGCATATCGCAGGGGCATCTCGGCGACCTGGTCTCCATGATGGGCGTGACCGAGAAACTGAACACCGGTCCCGCCAAACCCGCGTTCACGGATGTGGATTTTGACTATATCATCGCGGAGAACGAGGCGGTCATTGAGAAAGCTCGGCTGATCGGTCCCTCCATTAACCTGAAGGGGGAAGGCAAGATCGGCCTCGACGGCAACCTTTCGCTCGAGTTCCATCCGGAGCCGGGGCGGGGCGGCCCCGAGATACCCGTCGTGAGCCAGTTTGTGGGGGGGATGTTCGGCGCGGCCGTCACGATCTCCGTCACCGGCACGGTGTGGAATCCCGTGATCAAGGTGGACCCCCTCGTCCCCATCGGGAAGATGATGCTGGGTCTGTCGGAGGCCTTCGGGGCTGTCGGGAAGAAACCGAAGAAGGCCGCCCGGCCGTCCCCTTAGGCTGAAGGGCGGACCGCGCGATCCTGCGTCATCGCGTTTGGCTGGCCGCCGCAGATACGGTCCCCAGCTTGGCGCTGATCTTCTGTGCCCCCTTCAGGTTGGGTTTGAGCGAGAAGGCCTGCTCCAGCTCACGGCGGGCGGTCGCGTAGTCGCCCAGGCGGTAGTGGCACTCGGCCATCTTCTTGTGGAGGAAGGCGTCCTCAGTCTTGCCCAGCGCCATCTCCAGCAGTCGCCGATAGTAGTCCAGCGCCACGTGGGGCGGCGCCGCGCGCGCCAGGTCCCGGCAGTAGATGTTCCGGATCCGGTCGCGCACCTCGTCGAAGAAGTAGCGGCGCCTCGGCTCCGCGTGCTCCTCTCTGTACAGCTCCGCGTACAACTCAAGGGCCTTTTCGAACTGCCCCTGCCGTTCGTACTCCTCGCCCAGCAGGAAAAGGCAGTCCAGGTAATCCCTGACCGACAGGTACGTCAGGAGGGAGAAGTCCTCCCGGTCCCGGCAGAGCGCTTCGTAGGCCGCCACGGCAGCCCCGCCGTTGCCCGCCATGAGATCCAGCAGGACCATCATCGCCTGGTCGTAAAGCGTGATCGGCCGCGGCCGTGCGCGCCGGGGATGTTTGCCGTCGTCGTGCGGCGACAGCCGTACGCGGGTCTGGTCATACGCCCATCGCTTCTGCGAGTCGCTCAGGGTCCGGTAAGCCTCAAGGAGCAGCCTCACCTGCCGTCCGGCCCATACCTCGCGGTGCCGGTTCTGGTCGGGATGGCATTCCTTCACCAGACGCCGGAAGCGCCTCTTGATCTCCTCCGGCGAGGCTGTGGCATGAACCCCCAGAATCTCATAGTAGCTTTGGTTGCTGACAAAAGTCGCGGACACGCGAATACACCGTTTGGGACGAACCCATCTGCTCCAGGATCAAGACCTGACTGAGGGGAGGAAATACTGTTCTTATTATACCCGATACGGGCACGGAACTCCGCGAGATTCATCCCGTGCCCGTGAACCGGGAAGAGGTTCCCGGATCATTCCACCGGGAACTTTTCCGGCGAGACATTATCTCCGAACTTGCCCTGCGTCTCCACGAGCCGCTGTCGTTGCTCGTGCAGAACCTTGTAGACGGCCGCCGGCGCGTCGCTGACCTGGGTCCGATAGAAGTGCTCCACGCGGTCCATCTTCTTGATATTCTCCTTGACCCGGGTTTCGAACTGCGTCAGGTAATCTTCCTTCGAGTACGCTTTCTCGTGTACTTCCCGGAACAGCCTCTGCAAGTCCTCGTACATCGGGATCCATCCGGTGGGGGTGCGCCGCACTTTGACGTCGCCGTGCACGCGCAGCTCCATCCACTTCACCCACACCGCCTTGTCGCGGACCTCGTTGACCCATGTGCCGTCCTTTCCGCGCAGGAAGTAGTTCACGCCGAAGATCAGCGGGGGACGCCTGAGGCCTTTGGCAAAATCCAGGTTGTTCTGGACGTACTTGCCCAGGGGAATGGCCACGAAGTCCTGGATGCTCATGAGGTTCAGCTCGGGTCTGCCCTCTTCACCCAGGATCGCGTAGGTTGTCTCCGTCTCCAGCGAGGCGCCATAGGCCACGATGCCGTGTTCCCAACTGAAGCTCTGCTGCACGGGGACGTAGGTGCGGGTGTCGCGCCCGCCGTACATGAGCCCGCCCACGGCTACGCCGTTCGGGTTGTCGAGTTCGGGGTCCACGTTCTCGAGTCGCGGCAGGGCCACGGTGTATCTGGCGTTCTTGTGGGCCAGGGGGATGGCATTGCCCTGCTTGTCCTTTTTCCCCTCGGTCCAGGGACCCGAGAAGTTCACGCCGTCTTTGGGCGTATCCATATTCATGCCGAGCCAGTAGGGCTTGCCGTCCTTCACCAGAACGTTGGAGAAGATGATCTCTCCCGGAGAGGTCAGCACCTTGTAAAGCGAAGGCTCGGCCTTCGGGTTGATGTCCTGGATGATGCCGAAGATGCCGCGCTCGGCGTTGACGGCGCGGGCTTCGTCGCCGAACTTCCGGAAATAGGCGATGTCGTCGCCGAGGATGGTTTCGCCCTTGAGCATGGCGGTTGAGGTCTTGCCGCACGCGCTTGGGAACGCGCCGCCGAAGTAGGTCTTGCGGCCCTTGGGGCCTGTGACGCCGATCAGGAACATGTGTTCGGCCAGCCAGCCCTCGCGGTCGGCCTTCCGGATCGTGAGGCGAAGCGCCAGCTTCTTGAGGCCCACGGTGTTTCCGGCATACTGGGTGTTCACGCTGTAGATTCTGTCGTAAGTATAGTCTATGTAGATGCGCTTGTTGTCCGAGTCAATGCTGACCATGTTCTCGTCCATCTTGCCTGCCGAGTGGACGAAGCCGAAGAAGTCCGCGCGGTCTTTCAGTTTCTTGAACTGCTCGTAGGCCGGACGATACAAGAGGTCTTCGCTGTGCGCAACGTAGAAGGAGTCCGTGCACTGCACACACGGAATGCTGAAGACGGAATCCGTCGGTCCCAGCGAGAGGAAGCGGACGATCATGATCCGCCCCTTCATGGCGTCTTTGAGAAGACCGCGGATCTCGCTCAGCCCCTCCTCGCGCTCGATCTGGTTGAGGGCCTTGCCGAGCTTGTCGGTCTTGGGCACCAGGTACTTGGTCACTTCCCGGTCGCGGCCCTGGTCGTTCATTCCGTCGAAGTGATAGGTGTGTCCCTCGGTCTGAAGGGGGCGTTCTTCGCGCTTTGCCGCGGCCTGCTCCCGCATGTGGCGGATGTCTTCCGGGGCGTCGGTGCAGATGATGATCGAGTCGGGCGCGCACAGTTCCACCGTCTCGGCCAGGAATTTGTTTATGTGGGGATTGGCCAGGGCCGTCAGGTTCCGGAGATTCTTCTCGTCGAGTTTCTTGCGAAGCAAGTCCATATGCGCGTCCATCATAGTCACCATTCCTCCTAGCTTTGGCTGTTCTGCCGTGCCTCTACGTCACAATCGGGCGGGTCCTGTCGCGGCCCGGCCCGCAATACACCCGTACGGGTGTAGTCCCTCATTGTACTACTGTTATGTTTTTTGTCAAGCATTCGCTGCACAAATTCTTCTCGGCCTGCCTGCTGCTTGATTTTCCGCCGTCAAGGCCGTAAGCTTTATGCTCGTAACCCATCGGGCGGAAAGGAGACGCGCACCATGCTGCTGGCCGAACCGGTTCAACCCGACTTCGAGGCCTTTCGCAATAACATTCTGCGCAAGGGCGCTCCGCGCCGGGTCCACTTCGCCGAACTGTTTCTCGACGGCGAGGTCCGCAACGCCATCGCCGGTCGCTACGGCATCGGCGCCGGACTGGACAAGGGCGATCCGTTTTACGCCCTCCGGCTGGAGATCGAGATGCAGACCTTCCTCGGCTACGACACCGTGCGCGGCGCGGTCGGCTCGAGCGGCTTTCCTCGTCCGACGGCGCCCGCGCCGGATACGACCGAGATCGGCGGCCAGCGCCGCGCCCAGCGGAACTGGACGGACGAGCACAAAGGCCCGGTCGCTTCATGGGAGGACTATGAGAAGTATCCCTGGCCCGACCCCGCCAAGTTCGACTGCCGCCAGCTCGAGTGGTATGAAAAGAATCTGGACCCGCGCTTGGGCGTTGTCGTGGGCTGCCACCAGATATTCGAGCAGGTCACGTGGCTCATGGGGTACGAAACCCTCTGCTACCAGCTTCACGACGCCCCCGCCCTCGTGGACGCCATGTTCGAGCGCATCGGGAAATTTTTCGTCGAGGTGGCCGAGACCGCCTGCCAATTCTCCTGCGTCAAGGCCCTCTTCGGCGGCGACGACATGGGTTACAAGACCGCGCTCATGGTCCCGCCCGATGTGCTCATCCGGAAGTCCTTTCCCTGGCATCGCCGTATCTCCGAGATTGCCCATAACCGCGGCAAGCTCAACATTCTTCACTCCTGCGGCAACCTGGACGCCGTCATGGACCCCCTCATTGACTACTGTCAGTTCGACGGGAAACATTCCTTCGAAGACGTGATCGAGCCGGTCACCGAGGCGAAGGGGAAATGGGGCGGCCGCATCGCGTTGTTGGGCGGCATTGACGTGGACTTTCTGGCCCGCGCAAACGATCAGGAGATCCGGCAGCGCGTCCGGCGGACGCTTGACGTGTGCCTGCCCGGCGGCGGCTACTGTCTCGGCTCCGGCAATTCCGTGGCCAACTACATCCCCGTCGAAAACTACCTGATCATGCTCGACGAGGGCCGCTGCTATTCCGCCTGACAGCCGGATTTTCAGAGGAGCCGACAATGCCCGACAAACCGACCGTTCACGATCTCTTCAAGGACGATGCGCCCGAAAGCGCGGAGATGCCGTTGTGCCCCAAGTGCGGCGGCAAGAGCTACGACCGCAAGCGCGCCCGCATCGGTTACGACGTCTTGTTTATTTATTGCACCGGATGCAAGACCGCCGTCGGCGTGGTTCCCGCCATGGGCCCGCAGACGATGATCGAGCATCTTCGCAGGGAGATCAAGAAGACCTGAGTGGCGTTGGAAGGCGGCTTCTTCACGGAGAGAAGAGCAATGTTCAGAGCGGTCTGTATTGTCTTTCTGCTGGTTCTGGCTTGTGGTCCGGCTTTAGGAGCCGATGCCATGTCCTTCCCCAAGATTCGTCCCGCCGGCGGCTGCTATCCCCGCCCCTTCGCCGACCAGGTGCTCGACGTTTCGCCTCCCGGCTTCTGCTGGTGGCACGCCGGCCGGCGCGGCAAGGTGCGCTATCGCCTCAAGATCGCGGATGCGGCAGGCACTGCGGCCTATGAATCGCCCGTGATCGAAGACCCCGCGCATGTCCCGACGAAGGTCTTGCCGGCCGGGCGTTACACGTGGACCGTCGAGGCCCTCGACGCCGCAGGAAAGGTCCACGACATACGCCCGCCCGAAGCGTTCGCCATCGCCGAAAACGCCGTGGCGCAGCCGTGGGTCCCCGCGGAGGAACTGCTGGCCCGGGTTCCGAAGGACCATCCGCGCCTGCTCTTCCCGAAGGCTTCACTCGCGGAGGTACGCTCAACGCTGACGAGCACCCGCAAAAAGGCGTTTGACGGCCTGGCGGGGTCCGCGAAGTCCCTTCTCAAGCTCACACCGCCTCCGGAGCCGGACTACGACAAGATCAAGGACCCCTCCGAACGGCGCCTCGCCTACGGCGAGTCGTTTGCGCTCATGCGCAAGTACCACGACGGCGGCATGATGCCCCTGGCGCTGATGTACATGCTCACCGGCGAGCGGAAATACGGCGACGCCGCCAAAGCGATCCTTCTCGGCGCGACCCAATGGAACCCCGAAGGAATCTCTTCCGTCATGGCCCCCTATGGCGACGAGGTCGGGCTTGGTCTGGCGCGGTCGGCCGCGCAGACCTACGACTGGCTGCACGACCTGCTCACCGACGACGAGCGCGCCCAGGTAAAGAAAATGCTCATCGCCCGCGCCGACCAGGTGCTGCGCCGCCTCGTGAAGCACGACTTTCTTGCCCGGCCGGAGAACAGCCATGAGGGTCGCCTTCCCGGCTACCTCATCGAGCACGCCATCGCTCTCGCCGAAGAGCCGCGCGCGCGGGTCTGGATGGATTACGCCATGAGGACGGTCCTCACCGTTTTCCCGCACTGGGCCGGCCAGGACGGAGGGTGGGCCGAAGGCGTGCCGTACGGACTGGCGTACAACAACATCTACCTGACGCCCTTCGAGTCGCTGCGCGCCGCCGCCGGCTTTGACATGTGGCAGCGCCCCTTCTACCGCAAAGTCCGCTACTTCTTCCTCTACAACATCTCGCCGCGCGGAGAACTCATGCCCTTCGGCGACACCGAAGAGGCCGAGGTTGCTCCGAGGGCATCCGGCATCTGCTCCCTGCTGAAGTTCCATGCCCTCCGTTACAACGACCCCGTCGTTCGCTGGTGGATTGACCTTTTCACCAGACCCGGCGAAAAGCCGAAGGCCATTACCGGCCTGCCGGCCCTCATCCTGCCCGACACGGTTCAGCCCAAGCGGCCCGCAAGCCTGGCTCAAGACGCCGTCTTTTACGACGTGGGCTGGGTCGCCCTGCACAGCGACATCGCCGATCCGGACAAGGACCTGATGGTCATGTTCAAATCCTCCCCGTACGGAGCGGTCAGCCACAGCCACGCCGATCAGAACAGTTTCGTCGTCATGAAGGGAGGCAAGGCCCTGGCCATCCCCGCCGGCGCGCGCTGGCCGACGCATGGATCGCCATTCCATGTAAAGTATGTGCAGCAAACCCTCGCCCATAATGCCATACTCGTCAACGGCAAGGGCCAGATCAACCGCGACGGAAACGCCGACGGGCGGATCGTCGGCTTTGAGACCAAACCGCATCTGGGCTACGCCTGCGGCGATGCCGTCGGCGCGTATGGCGGCCTGCTGAAGCGCTGTCGGCGGCACGTGCTCCTGGTTCGGCCTTCGCTTGTGGTGGTTGTGGACGACCTCGAAGCCCCGGAACCGGCGGAGTTCCAATGGCTTTTCCACGCCAAAGACAAGCTCGAACTCGACGAGTCCGCTCAGACGTTCGTCTCGCGTCGCGGCGGGGCTTCCATGAAGGTGAGGCTTATTACGTCCGGCGGCTTCGCCTTTGCGCAGGACGACGCCTGGCCCGTCAACCCGAAAGAGGGTTTTCCCGGCGCAAAGAAAAAGGAGCCTGAGAAGCAGTGGCACTTCACCGCCGCCGCGCGGGAGCGCGCCGTCCGGCGCCGCATCGCGGCGGTGATGTTTGTGGCGGGGGCCGAAGGCGCCTTCAACGGCAGGGTGATCGCCCCATCGCCGGACAAGGTGGAGGTCGCGGCCACGATGCCGGACGGCGAGGCCGTTGTGCGCATCAGCCTCACCGTCGAGCAGGCGGACGCATCGCCCATCATGGAGGCGCAGTACAAACCGACGGAGGGCGAGGTCCAATGGCTTTCTGTGAAATGAAGTTCGACATTGTGAAATGGTCGGCCCGCGTCCTGGCCCTGCTATGGGCGGGTTGGTGGATGTTCTTCGGCCTGGCGTGCGGCGCTTCGCACAAGTGGGGCCTGTTCGCCTGTCTGCTTCACGGCGCCGTGCCCGGCGGGATTTACCTGGTCAGCGCGCTGGTTCCGTGGAGGTGGCCCCTTGCCGGCGGAGTGTTGCTTGTCGTTGAAGGGTCGGCCATTCTGATCGGGTATCCCGTGCTGGTCCATGGACGTTTCAGGCTCTCGACAATCCTCTTTGTGGCGGCTACAATGGCCGCGCCGCCGCTGATTTCGGGCGCGTTGTTCATCTTCCATGGCAGGAGGTCGAGGTCCCATGACCAGTCGAGAGCGGGTGCTGGCCGCGTTGAACCACCAGGAGCCGGACCGGGTCCCCATTGACCTGGGCGGGAGCTTCGTGACCAGCATTGCCGCGCAGTCCCTGGACAGGCTGCGCCGCCGCCTGGGCCTTGAGCACCGGCCGGTCAAGGTCTACGACGTGATGCAGATGCTCGGCGAGGTGGAGCTTGACCTTGCGGAGCGGTTCCAGGTGGACGTCCTTCCCGTCGAGCCGCCCGCGCTCACGCTCGGCGTGCCGCGCGGCGACTGGAAGCCGTGGCGTCTGTTCGACGGCACGGAGGTGCTGATGCCGGGCCGCTTCAACGTGGCCGTCGGGCCCGAAGGCGACTGGCTGCTGCGCCACCCCGCCAACCCCGACGCCCCGCCCATCGCCCGGATGCCCAAGGACGGATTCTACTTCGACGCCATCAACTACGGCGGCTGGAACCCCGACTTCAAGCCGCCCCGTCTGGAGCAGGTGCGCGCCGGCATGAAGAGCTGGCTGCTCAAGGACGAGACGCTTCGCCACATGCAGGCCCTGGCGCGCACGTTGCGCGGCAGTTCCGACAGGGCGCTGCTCCTCGGGTCCTGGGGCGCGACGGGCATGCACTACGTGGGAACGCTCACGGAATTCTGGTGTCTCTTGGGCACGGACCCCGCCTATGTGCGGGACCTTTTCATGCTCTCGGCCGAGGCCGCCATCCAGAACCTCGGCATGATGTGGCAGGCCATCGGCAAGGACGTGGACATCATCGCCGTCACGGGCCTCGACTACGGCACGCAGCGGCGCGAGTGGTTCTCGCCGGAGACGTTCCGCGAGGTCTACGTCCCTGCGCTGCGGGCGCAGTTCAACTGGATTCACGAACACACTCCGTGGAAGACCTTCGAGCACTCCTGCGGCAGCATCCCGAACCTTATCGGCGACCTGGCCGACGCCGGCCTCGACGCCCTGAACCCCGTGCAGACGTCCGCCGAAGGCATGGACCCGCGCTGGCTGAAGAAGACATTCGGCGAGCGGATTACGTTCTGGGGCGGCGTCGTCGAGACGCAGTCCACGCTCGCCTTCGGCACGCCCGACGAGGTGCGCGCCGAGGTCGCCGAGCGCATCGGCATCTTTGCGCCGGGCGGAGGCTTCGTCTTCTGTCCCATCCACAACATACAGGCGGACACGCCCGCCGACAACATCGCCGCGGCGTATGAAACGGCCCTGGCGGTCGGCCGGTATCCCATCTCCCGGAAGGGCGCATGAAGATTGCGGCGAACGCCCAGAGCCTGAGTCTCGAACCGTCCCCGGCGGCGGCAGACATTGCGTTTAAGATTCGATGTTAGAACAGGAAAAGGAGCGTGAACCCATGTCAGAGAAGGTACGTTTCGGGCTGATCGGCAGCGGCGCGCAAGGGCGTTACCTTTCCGAAGGCGCGATGGCGACGGGAAAGGCCGAGTTGGTGGCCTGCGCGGACCCGAAGCCGCAGGCAGTGCAACTGGCCATGAGCTTCTGCGGCTACAAGCGGTCCTACGCCGACGCCGCCGAGATGCTCGACAAGGAGCATCTCGACGCCGTCATCGTCGCCACGATTCACGACCAGTTGCAGCCGATGGCCATGGCGGCGGTGAAGGCGGGCAAGCACGTCTTTGTCGAAAAGCCCATGGCCCTTACGGCGAAGGACGGCCGCGAGCTGGTCGCCGCCGCGCAGAAGGCGGGCGTCAGGCTCATGGTCGGCTATACCCTGCGCTTCATGCCCGAACGCATCCTCATGAAAAAACTCCTCGACTCCGGCGCCATCGGCGACGTGGTGCACGTGACCGGCGGCCAGATGATCGGCGGCATGGGCGGCTGGCTCGGCGATCCGGCGCACGGCGGCGGCCCGATGTTCTACATCGGCAGCCACGCCACGGACTTCATCCTGTGGATGGCGGGCAAGAAGGTCGAGCGCGTCTACGCCGAAGAGCAGCGTCCGGACAGGAACGGCGTCGAGAAAAGCCTCTTCATCACGATCCGCTTTGCCGGCGGCGTCCTGGGGCAGTCCTCGACCTCGCAGCAGATCGGCGGGCGTTACGGATGGGCCGACGTTCTGGGCACGGCGGGGCGCATGCGCGCGGAATGGGAGAGCAACATCCTGCAAGTTCAGAGCGCGAAGGTGGAGGCCTACCGCGAACTGACGTCCATCCGCGTCCCGGCCGCCGCGCACATGCCGGCGTTTGCGCCCGACGCCCGCATGAGCTTCGCCGGCAGCGCATACGTCCGCTATTGGGCCGCCGAGTTCGTCGAGTTCATCGGCGCCATCAGGGAGAACCGCCCGCCGTCGGTGCCCGGCGAGGACGGCGTGCGCGTGCTGGAGGTCATTGACGCGGCCTTCGAATCCGCACGCACCGGAAAACCCGTCGAGGTGAAATGAAGCTCCGAACGCCTTGGGCAGGAAGCGAGGGCGGCCTCGGGTCAACGCGTGGGCCGAAGGCATCCGCAAGACGGCCGGAAACATGGAGAAGGCGCTCTATGCCTATCGCGACCTGGCCATCGAGCTGAACGAACTATACGCGAACGTCAAGGGCGCACGGAACTGGAAGAAGTCGAAATGACAATGCGAAACAACCTGAACATCGCGTTCTTTCTTTTCGCGGCGCAATGCGCCATCCTGCCGGCGCCCGACGCCGGGGCGCAACCGGCGCAGGAGGACTCGTATGTTCAGGTCCGCGCCGGCCACCTTGTGCGCAACGGCCGGAGGCTTCGCCTATGGGGCATCAACACCCAGGGACCAACCTTCCGCGACGGCGTCAAGGTGCAGGGCGTGGGGAAGCTCTGGACCGATCCGGATGATATCGCGCCGCCCAAGGAGGGCAAGGCCGGGCAGTATCGCCCGTATTACGCCTTCACGCTGGTGAGCGACGACGGCCTGGCGCTGGCGCAGTCAAAGCGGCTTCTGGTCTCGCTGGTGAGCACGTCGCAGAACACCGGCTACGCGTTCGACCCGGCGAAGGTCCCGCAGGCGGGCCCCGACGCCCAAACGATGGCGAAGGGCATTCTGTCGCGGGGGACGATGCCTGTGCAGGTGAACCGCGTCGGCGCGTCGGTGGCGGCGCCGTTCCTCATCGGGAAGAAGTACAGCAAGCTGGATTTCGGCATGGAGGCGTTTGAGCAGGGCGAGGTGAAGGACAAGTTCGTGATCGCGCACACGGACCCGCTGTTTATCGCGACCTTCCATGCGGAGTGACGACGGGCTTTCCCGTCCTTCGCCAGGCGACGCCGCTAGGTCTCCTTCGTCGTGCCGAACTGCATCGCGTAGAGGTGGCTGTACTCTCCTCGCTTCGCCAGAAGCTCGTCGTGCGTGCCCATCTCGATGATGCGGCCGTTGCGCAGGACGATGATGCGGTGGGCGAACTTGATGGTGGAGAGGCGATGGGCGATGACGAAGGTGGTGCGCCCCTGCATGAGTTTCTGAAGGGCGTCCTGGATGAGTCTTTCGGAGTCGGAGTCGAGCGAGGACGTGGCCTCATCGAGGATGAGGATTTGGGCGTTCTTCAAAAAAGCGCGGGCGATCGTGACCCTCTGGCGCTGACCGCCGGAGAGCTTTGACCCCATCTCGCCCACTTCGGTCTCATATCCCCTGGGCAGCGAGGCGATGAAGTCGTGGATGTTCGCCGCTCTGGCCGCCTCGGCGATCTCCTCCGAGGCGGCGCCGGGCTTGCCGTAGCGGATGTTGTCGGCGAGGGAGCGGTTGAAGAGGAACGGCTGCTGCGAGACGATGGCGATGTGGTCGAGGAGGGAGTGCTGGCGTATCTTGCGCAGGTCGAGGCCGTCAATGGTGATGGCGCCTTCCTGGGGGTCGCGGAAGCGGGCGATGAGGTCGCACAGGGTGGACTTGCCGGCGCCGCTGTGACCGACGATGGCGACGATCTCGCCGGGCTTCACGAGCAGGTTGATGCCGCACAGAACGGGGACGGTGTTGTAGGCGAAGGTCACGTTGTCGAAGCGAATGCCCTCGCGCATGAGGGGCATCTCGACGGCGTCGAGGGCGTCCTGGATGGTGGGGGGCGTGTCTATCAGTTCGAAGATGCGCAGCGCGCCGGGCAACGACTCCATGAGGTTGTTGTAGGCCTTGCTCAGGCGCTTGACAGGGGCGAACATGCAGGCGGCGGCGGCGATGAAGGTGACGAACTCGCCCGCCGTGAAGTTCAGGCCCAGCGTGCCGGGGTACAGGAGAACGTACCCGCCGCCGAGGATGATGAGGAAAAGGCCGGCGTTGCCGATGAAGTCCACCGCGCCGTCGGCGATGGCCTTGGCCTTGACGGTCTTCATGACCCTGCCGAAGTAGCGCTGGTTGGTCTGGCGGAAGTCTTCGGTCTCCGCCGTCTCCATCGCGAAGGCCTTGACGATGCGGATGCCGCTGAACATCTGGTGCATGGCCTCGGTGATGTCGGACAGGCGTTCGAGGGCGCTGCGCGCATACTTCTTGACGCGCTTGCCCAGCACGCCCATCACGATGCCGACGAAGGGGAAGATGATGACGGACGCGATGGAGAGCTGCCAACTCGCCCACAAGGCCACGGTCAGGAAGGCGATGAGGCCGAAGACGGCCTGGAGGATTTCCGAATAGAGGAACTGAAGGGCGCGGTAAAGGATGGCGATGTCGTTGGTGAGACGCGACATCAGGTCGCCGGCGCGACGGTCTTCGAAGAAGGCCAGGGGCTGCGGCAGCAGCTTGGCGCACAGCTCGTTGCGGATGTCCATGAGCGCGGACCACAGGACGCGGCCGCCGCCGTATGTCTGGAAGGTGTTGCTCAGGAAGATCACGGGGGCCAGAAGGATGAGGTAGATGGCGATGTTGAGCAGGTTGTGGATCGCCTCCGGGCGCGAGGCGGCCTCGAAACCTTTCAGGAGGCTGTTGTCCACCAGGGGTTTGGTGAGCCACAGCTTGATGCCGTTGGTGGCCGAGTAGGCGACCATGGTTACCAGCGTGAGCAGCACCCACAGCCGGTGCGGCCAGGCATAGCGGTATACGCGAGCGTAGGTTCGAAGGAATTCGGACTTTATCATATCGCGTGACGCACACTATGGCCGATAGGCCGGAACGCCTCTTCGGGATCGCCTTACATTGTCTCGAAAGCGGTTTCGATCATGGCCCGGTAGTTCTCGACGGGCACGTAATAGGTGACGGAGTTGGACGAGCCGAGGCAGTACCCGCCGTCGTAGGCCAGGTCGCGGATGTTGGCGCGGGCGAGGGTCCGCACTTCGTCGGGGGCGCCCCGCGAGAGGCGGTCCAACTCGATGTTTCCGGCCAGGCACAGCCGGCCTTCGACGCGCTTTTTCAACGCGCGGATATCCATGGCTTTAGGTTCGACCGGATGCAGGCCGTTGAAGCCGGCGTTGATGATATCCTCAATGACCGCCGTCAGGTCTCCGTCGGAGTGGTAGAGGAACGGTATGTCGCGCTGCTGGCAGAGCAGCGACATCTTCCTGTACCACGGGAACATGTATTTGCGCAGGATGGCCGGCGAGACCATCAGGCCCGTCCCGTAGGCGATGTCGTCGGACATCCACGCCGCGGCCACGCCGGGCAGTTCCAGGGCCTGTTCGAGCGCCCGGAATTGGATGTTGCCGACCTTGTTGAACAGCCGTTCGACGAGGGCGGGGTTCTCCACGGTGGCCAGGGCGAAGGTTTCGAAGCCCATGAGCATCCACACCGACGTGAAGACCTTGCCGAGGATGGCGATGGTGCGCATGTCGGGCGGGAGGAGTTTGGAGACTTCCCGCGCCACGGCGAGGCCGGGGCTTTCCTCGGCGGGCCACTGGAAGCGCTCAAGCTCCTCTTCGGTCGTGATGACGCCCTTGCCTTCGGCGGCCCACTTCATCTCGACCTCTTCTTCGGAGTAGATGCTGTAGCGGGATCGCTTTCGCAGCGTGGCGTCGCCGGACAGGACGCCGCCCACCTCCAGGATGCCGAGCGAGATGGGCACGTAGTCGTAGCCGGCCAGAATCCAGAACTCCACCTCGTCCTGCAACGAAGCGGCGCGTTTGCCGAGGAAGGCGGACTTGACTTGGTTGTCTACGAATAACTCGATAAGGGGGACGCGATCCGGCTTGCCTTCGAGCAGCAGGGCGGCGCGAAGCCTGGTGAAATCGTTGCGTTTCATGGGAATCTGTCGCCCTCGTGATCGTCCCGGTTGCGGTGTCGTTCCCCCGCGGGGAAGTTTACGACGCTTGGCGCGGGTTCCAACAGAAAAGGGAGAGGCGCCAGCCTCTCCCTTTTCCTTGATGAGCTCGATTGAGCGACTGCGCCATCGAAACGGCCGCCGCAGTGCGACTTACTTCTTTTCCGCCGGCTTCTTTTCTTCCGGCTTTGCGGGGGCCGCAGGAGCCGCCGGAGCCGCAGGGGCCGCCGGGGCCGGAGTCGCCGCGGGGGCCGCCGGGGCCGGAGTCGCCGCGGGGGCCGCCGGGGCCGGAGTCGCCGCGGGGGCCGCCGGGGGCGCCTCAGGCTTGGCTTCCTTCTTCTCAGCCGCCGGCTTCTTCGGTTCCTTGGCCGGCTTCACTTCCTCACCGCATCCGACGATAAACCCTACGCCAACCGCCAACGTTAGCGCCAGCAACCACTTGTGCATCGCCTACCCCTCCTTTCAAGAGTGTATAGGGCCATAAAATGATAGCAGATGCCTTAAACTTGGGAGAAGTATAGTATGCCCTGAAGTCGGTGTCAAGGCAAAAATTGCAAAAAACCGACATGCCCGCCGCTCCCTCCGATGGCGGCGGAATGGCCATATCTCCCTGTCTGGGCGGCGCTTGTCAGTATTCGGTCACAAAGCGCGAGGTTTGGGCCTTTACGCCGTCGGTGACGCCGTCGGCCCCCGGTGTCGGGAGGCCGGTGGCAAGCGGCTGGGCGTTGAGATTGTTGACGATATCGGTTCGCTCGACCAGGGCGCGGATGCGGGCCTCAGCCAGTTGGCCGCTGGGGTTGAAGACGCGCCCGCGGGCTACGACGGTGAAGAAGCGCGACTTGATGTCGAGCACGTTCCAGTACCGCGAGAACCATTCCATGCGCTCGGCGATGTCGTCGGCCAGGTCGTCGTTCAGGTAACCCGCGCCGGTGTCGTCGAAGTCCAGAGGGTTGAACCACGATCCGGAGCCGAGGTTGATGGGGTAGTTGTAGGCGCTGTTGTCGGCGCGGCCGCCGTTGCGGATGGCGGTGGTGCCCGTTCGCACGCTCCAATCCCTCTGATAGACTCTATCCCGAAGGGTCTGGGTGTCCGAATCCGGGCTGACGTTGAACTGTCTTGGGGTCTTCAGGAGGGTGTAGAAGGCGTTGCGGGTGAAGAAGGGGTCGCCGCGCAGGACCTCGAAGTTGACGCCCAGGCCGAAGCCCTGGGGGGCGATGGGGGCCACGCCCCGGTCGCTGCGCAGGGGGAGTATGACGTTGTTCAGCTCCGCGCTGACCGCGTTGGTGTACCGGCAGGAGGTCGGAAGGATCCTTCGGCGGAGTTCGGGGGTTTCGAGATTGATGGTGGCGTTGTCGCCGGGGGCCGGGGGCGTGCCGCTGCCGGAGAGGCCGATATATCCTGAGAATCCGCAGACGTCGAGGATGTCGCGGTAGGGGCGGTGACGGATGATGTCGGCGGCCATGGAGGTGGGGAAGACGGCGGCCAGTACGGGCATGGAGGCGGTGTTGATGTTGATCTTCGCCCGCGCGCGGCCGTGGGGCCAGACGGTGGCGATCTCGCGCCAGTCGGGCGTTCGTTCGACCCAGGCGTAATTGGTGGTGCTGGCGGTCTGCGGTCTGGGGAAGACGGTGGGCCGCAGGTAGAGAGGCGCGGCGAAGTTGGTGCGGGCGGTCCACAGGGCGTTGCGCTGGTTCGGGATGGTGGTGTTCAGGACCCACGTCGTGAA
Organism: uncultured Planctomycetota bacterium; assembly: GCA_964409935.1. Taxonomy (GTDB): domain Bacteria; phylum Planctomycetota; class Brocadiia; order JAADGH01; family CAYPFP01; genus CAYPFP01. The sequence continues at coordinate 84,802 of CAYPFP010000001.1, forward strand.
GGGCGAGGGTCGGAAGGAGTAGTCCGTGTTCAGGGTTCCGGCGGCGTAGGTGGCGGTGAGTCCGCCGCTCAGGCCGATGAGGCGGGTGAGGATGTTGTCGTCGTAGTAGCAGGGGCCTCTGTTCTGGCCGTTGGCCGGGTTTTCCACGAAGAGGCGGGCCACGTCGTTCTCGCCGACGCGCTCTTCGGGCAGGATGGGGGCCATGTTCTTCCAAGGCCCCATCGGGGAATGGACGAAGGCCAGCCAGCCGACGCTGGGGAAGGCGTTGTCGAGCACGACGGGGACAGTGCGATTGTCAATGGCCATGCGCAGTTCGACATGGTCCATCCAGTGGTGGTCGTTCTGGTTGCCGGGCCTTCGGGTGCCCGCGGGCAGGTCGCGGAACCAGGCAGGGGCGGAGGCCATGTCGTCCACGTGTCCGGGATAGAGGTACTTGCGGCCGAAGACGTTGCCGGCGTCATAGAAATACATGTAATTCTTGTTCCAGTTGCGCAGGCGGCGGCGGCCGGTCTCGACGTCGGGGGGGTCGTTGGTGGTGGAGGCGGGGTCGGGCCGCCAGAGGTTCCGCTGGCTGCTGCGCCACCAGAGGTTTTGGGACATGTCGTAACTGGCTGCCTGTCGCTGGAACAGGTTCGCCTTGGTGCTGTTGAAGTCGGGGTCAATCTGAAGCCATGCGGCGTTCATGCCGGCGCGGGCCTGGGGATCGGAGGCGTTGACGGGCATGAAGCGCTTCATGGAGGCGTTGGCGTGGCCGGCGTTGGGCACGACGGGGGCCGTTTTCTCGATGGCGCAGTAATCATACCGGTCCGTGGCGGCGCTGGCCTTGTCGCCGGTGGTGATGGCGGCGACCTGGCGGCTGGTGAAGTTCATGCTGGAGGCGCCGGCCCAGAGGTCAATCTCGCCGCCGGCGACCTGGAATTGCAGGGGCTGTGCGCGGCCGGGGATGGTGGGTCCCCAGATTTCGGAGCGGCCCCACACGGTGACGGGATTGCTCGTGGTTCCCTGATCGCGGTTCCAGAGTCCGAAGAGTTGGTCAATCTCCCTTATGGGGGAGGGGGGCGTCGTCGTGAAGTTGGACGGGAATTCCATGAACTGGACGGGGTAGTCCTCTTCGCCGACCCGGCCCCAGCCCACGTTGGAGATCACGTAGCCGGGCGTGGCGGCGTAGTAGTCCGAGACGGCGCCCGCGCCGAAGGTACCGCAATAGGCCGCTTCGCTGAGGGCCACGACGTAATAGCCGAAGTTGGTGGGGAACATCCCGTCGGCGGTGGCCGGGGGGATGAAGGTGGTGGCTCTCTGTGCTCCCGCTTTGACGTCATAGAAGAGGGCGGTTTCGTTTTGGGTGGTCTTGGGGTCGTTGCCCAGCCAGAATCCGGGCCGAAGGGGACGACCGCTTCGGTCGTCGTAGAGGAAGTAATTGTTGACGTCCACGAGACTCGGAGTAGGGGTGCGCATGACGAGCTTGAAGGCGAGCAAGCCGCCTGGCGACAGGGCCAGCGGGATGGGTTTCTTGCCGATATTGACCAGTTCCGCGTAGGGGCAGACGAAACGGAGGCTGTAGAACTTGGCGAACTTGTTGGCGACGCCGCCGGCGGGGTCCCACCGGCTGATGCCGCGGACCCTGATGACGAAGCCGACGTTGGGGTCGGCGTCCACCCGGATGGCCATGGACTTGCGGCCGCCTCTGGGGAGGGGCTTGCCGATGCTGGGGATCGTGTTGTCGGGGTAGGTCACGAAGCCATAGATGTTGTCCACACCGGCGGACTCGTCGGTCAGGTTCACCGTGCCGGTGTTGGCGTCCTTCACCGGGACGTGGAAGCGGCGGAAGTTCCTGTCGCCGACGGTGAGGTTGTGGAAACCGGTCGCGGTCGGGTAGTCCAGGCCGGTGGGGGTGAGCAGGACGACGCCGTTGCGTTGGCCGGGCAGGCTGCTGCCCATGTCGGTGGCGGGGAAGCTGACGGCCAGGCTGGCGCCCTTGGGGAAGCCGTCCGGTTCGGTGCCCGTGGCGCCGACATCGTAGGATTCGCCGTAGGCCATGACGACGTAGGCCCCGCGGGGGACGCCCTTGATGCGCCACTGGCCGGTCACCTTTGCGTCCACGGGGGTGACGGGGGGAGGATTGGTTGCCGGGTTGGGCGCGCGGACGTTGAGGATGAACTCGTTGGGCGTGGCGCCCGGCTCCCACTTGGCCTCCAGGCTGAGGGGGTCGGCGAGGGCGGGCAGGAAACGAGGGGGATCTTCCGCCGCCGTGTAGCTGGCATCCACCGTTACCTCCGACGTGGGGACCGTTCGGGTCTTGCTCCTGTCGGAGCCGTGTATTTCGGGGGCGACCATGACTTCGTTGAGGTGCACGCCCTCGACGCCGAAGATGTCCACATTCCCCGTTTGGAGCCGCTGCTGGTAGTCAGGCCAGTTCAGAGCGGTTTCGAGGTTGGGGTACGATGTGACCAGCATGGCGGGGACGGGGAAGGTGTAGTTGGAGGCGTTGTTGTCCTGGTCCTGGAAGTCCACGATGTTGGCCCACATCTGGTCGCGCAGGATGCGGCCAAGCGTGGCGACGGGGTCGGTGGTGGTGTCCGTGGCGTCATAGGATGCCGGCTGGCCGACGAGGGTGTAGGGCCTGGCGATGCCGAGGGGCTGGAAGCTGGGGTCGGATTCGGGGACGGGGGGGACGTAAACGCCGTCGCCGGAGGATTGGTCCGTGGGGGCGCAGCGCATGGCGGGGAAGAAATACTGGTTGCTGCCCAGGCGCAGGGCGATGGTGTCCACATAACCGGCGTTGCTGTATTCGAGGCCGCCCGTGATCCGGCCGGCGCCGAAGGCGCGGCGGAAGGCGCGTTTCAGCCGGGCCACCTTCTCGGCGCCGTTGAGGGGCCTGGTGTCCTCTTCCGGGGGGTTGGCGCCGCCGATCCAACTGGTGGGCGGGTCGTACTCGCCCTGCTGGACGCGGGCGGGGTAAGGAGGGTTGGAGAAGGTGCGGGTGACCGAAAGGCTGGAGTCGGTGGCGTTCTGGGAGACCACGATGCCGTTAATGGCGTTGCTCTGGTCGGCGCGCCGCCAGCCGTTTTGAGAGCGGGGGATGTCAATGCGGCCATTGTTGTCGTTGTCCATCTGGTCGGAATGCCAGAGGTCCACGTTGATGTTCACCTTGCCGGTATCGTGGTCGGCGACGGAGACGGAGATGTCTTCGCGCACGATGCTGAAGACGCGGGAGGCCTCGGCATAGAGGTCGCCGATGTCCAGGATGGGCGTGGTGGGGTTGCCGCTGGCGTCGAGGCGGGTGGGGTCGAAGTCGCCGTTGACGTTGACGGCGACGTTGCCGCTGTTGTTGAGGATGTAACCGACGCCGAGCCGCTGGCCGATGGTGGCCTGTCCTCTGCTGCCGACCCAGGCGTCATTGGTGGGGAAGGGGGCGGCGGCGCGGCCGCCGGTAGCGCCCCAGACGAGGGCGTCAATCATCTGCTCGATGGCGGTGTAGGGGCGGTCGTCGCCGCGGGGGTAGACGGGGTCGAACTCGCGGTCGTCGTCAATGCCCTCGATGGTTCCGCTGGCGCCGAGGGGGTAAGGCTCGTCCACGAATTGACTGGTAGTGCGGTCGTGCGGCTCCCAAAACCGTTGGGAAGGGTTCGCGCCCATCATGAAGTTGGGCACGCCGTCGTTGAAGCCCACGTTGAAATTGACGTTGGCGTTGGCGGTGGGGAATCCGATGCCCTTGTCGAGGGTGTTGGCGCCGACGACGGCGTTCCAGTTGCCGTTGTCGTCCAGGCCGTTCTCGCGGACCAGGAGGCGGCGCCTGTTGTAGATGTCCCAATCCGTCAACGTTCCGGCGGCGGGGACGTCGTGGTCGCTGTCGTCATCCACGTTGCGGCGGCCGGGGAAGAGGTCCTGGCCGTAGCGGTAGAGGATGATGGCGCGGGCGAAGCCGCGGGCCTGGGTGACGGTGAAGCCGTAGGCCTCGAAGAAGCGCACGAGGCTGACGCGGAAGGAGTCGAGCTTCATGGTGGCGTCGAGGGCGCCGTTGGCGGCGTAGAAGGCGGGGTCCCACAGGCTGCCGTGGGCGTTGAGGTTGATCTTTCCTCCCTCGTCGAGGATCATGCCCTCCACGTCGTTGCCGTCGCTGAGTTCAAGGTCGGGCAGGGCGCTGGAGAGCGCGCCGCCGGTGGTCCGATATCGGCCATCGGAGTCCTCGTCGTCGTCCTGGGCGTTGCCGCCCAGGCGGCCGCCGGCGTAGCTGACGAAGTTGGTGCGGGGTGCGCTGGCCGTTGGCACGGGGTTTCCGGTCCAAAGGGGGTAGTAACCGTCGGCGGTCTGGCCGTCGTCGTCGGTGTCATTGGCGATATTGCGGGTGTAAACGCCGCCGGTCAGGTTGGCGTCCACGCGTTTGAGGCCCAGGTTGCCGGCGCCCATGTCGCGCAGGTCGCCGAAGCCCTCCTCCCAGACGCGGCCGTCGTTGTCCGAGGTCACGTTCTGGGTCTGGCCGTTAACATTGTCCAGAATATAGTTCCAGCTGGTTGGCGGTACGCGCGCTAGCCATATCCAGGGTTCGACTCGGCCGGCGGCGACGGTGGTGTTGGTCTGGTAAACGTATTGGAAACTCTTGCCGGCTTGGTTTTCGTTGCCCATCTGGTCGCCGCTGAAGAGGTCGTCGTTGGCGAGATTGTTGTAGTAGGAGGCGTCCCAGAAGTTGCGGGTGCGGGCGGTGTCCTTGTAGGTCATGGCCGCTGTGCGGTTGAGAGTTCTGTTGAAGTAGCTGCGGCCGTCGGGAATTCCGGGGTCTTCGTTGGGAAAGCCGTCGCCGTCGGAGTCGGCGAGCATGTTGTTGTCTTCGTCCACCTGGCCGTCGCGGTCGTCGTCTACGTTGGGGGCGCCGGGGCGGCCGTCCTGGTCGGGGGTGAAGCCGTCCTCGTCCACGAGGGGAGTCAGGCCGAGGGCGTTGCGCTGGTCGCGGTCCTCGTCATCGTCGGAGGCGTTGCCGCCGGGGTTGTAGCCGGGGGTGCCGGCGGTGTAGCCGTTGATGTCCTCGTCTATTTTGCCGTCGCCGTCGTCGTCAATGCCCTGGATGCCGGGATAGCCGTCGGCATTGTCGTCGCCGGGGGGGTCTTCGTTGATGTGCCAGTTGAGGTCGTAGCAGGCGCGGCGGTTGCCGTCGTTGTAGACGAGTTTGTGATAGGGGTTGGCGGCGGGCTGGTTGTTGTTGCCCTGTGAGCGATTCCAGGTGGGCTGAAGCACGCCGCTCGTGTTGGTGGGGCAGGGCGGCGTGAACCAGGCCTCGGAGAAGTCGTCGAAGCGGGGGTCGTCCTTGGACAGGATCTCGATGGCGGCCTGAAGGCCTTCCCTGGCGGCGAACTCGGCGATCTGGCGGTCGGTCAGCGTGCGGCTGCCGGCCAGTTCGGTGCGGGAGATGAGGGCGAAGGTGACGCCCATGAGCGCCAGCACGGCCAGTACGCCGACGGCGACGATCAGGATGGAACCTCGTTGGCGGGGTCCGTCGGAATTGTAGTTCATCAGACTTGTTCCTTCCAGGGGCGGTAACAAACAGGTTTCGGGTTTCTGGTTTCTGGTGCCTGGTTATCTGGCAGATTCGGTAGTTTTCTTGTACTTGAGACCCTTTATCTGCGAAACACGAAGATAGCGCATCAATCCGGCGATCATCCGGCCGGTTCTGCGCGTCAGGGCATACAAATCCTGGAAGACGTCCGGCTCGACATATTCCTGGTCCAAAGCGACGTACAACTGGCTAGCGACTTCGCCCGAGGAGGCCGTGGCGTTGGAGAGGAATTGGAGAAACTCCTTGTTTCCGTCTCGCTCAAACCCTTCGGCAATATTGGACATAATGGATATGCAGGCTCTGCGAATCTGGTCACGAAGCGCGTAATCCTTGGAGAACGCGCCCTGATTGGAAACCTTATAGATGTCACGGCTCAGTTCCCGCGCCGTCTGCCAGGCTTCTATGTCCTCAAATCTCTTGAAGGTAGCCATCTTGGCTGCCCCTGTGCCTCAGGATTCGAGTAGCAGGACCCGAAACCCGAAACCCGAAACCAGAAACCCTAAACCCGAAACCCGAAACCTCCGTCACAAATCCCCCCTCCGGGGTCCCAGCGCCTTGATGTAGGAGGGGATGAAGATGACCTGGCGGAAGACTATGCCGACCTCGTCCACGCGGAAGTCGGCCTGCTTCAGGCCGTCGCCGGGGTAGTCGTCGGTTCGACCGGGAGCGAGGAACTGGGCTCTGGGCCGGGGTTCGTCGCGTCCGTCGGTGATTTCCGTGGAGTAAAAGTCCGTCCATTCGTATTCGTTGGGGTCGGCGATGCGCAGGGTGACCTGGACGGCGGCGGGGATGCGGGCGCGAGCGGCCTGGTCGCTGTCGAAGGCCCAGGACGTGTTGGCTCCGGCGCCGGAACGATTCACCAGGTTGTAGGCCATGCCTCGCGTCGGCGGCCAGAAGTCGAACCAGTGCGTTTCTCTCTCGCCGCTCAGCCAGACTCGCTGGTCGGAGTTCTGATTGAAGCCGTCCACCTGGTAGTACCGCAACTGGAATTCGCGCACGTTGAAGCCCAGGGCGCTGAAGTCAAAGCGGGGCGAGGGGTTCGCGGGGGTGGGGTCGTGGACGAGGACGGCGGCAAGGTCGGCCGCCGTGGTCGGCCCGGTGAGGAGTCGGCGCGAGACGCCTTTTTCCAGGACGTGGCGGCCGGTGACGCAGTAGACGACCTCGACGGGGGTGCCGAAGTTGGAGGATTCGGTGGTGGTGCGGAACCAGAGCATGTCGGGGTAGCAGTAGGGGACGCTGGTCCTGCTGGTGTCGCACAGGATGTTGAAGAACGGGACGCGCGGCACCCAGGTGCTGGAGTAGGTGTAGGCGCGGTTCCAGCCGATGAAGACGTTGCCGCTCTCGTCCACGACGGCGCCTTGCAGGTCGCGCTGCATGGTGTCAACGATGGCGCGGACCGTCTGGTAGATGGCGATGCGGGCGTCGGCGCTCGAGAGCATGTTTCCGGCGCTGCTGAAGATGGTGTAGAGCATGATGGTGATGATGGTCATGAGGCCGGCGGCGACGGTGAGTTCGACGAGGGTGAACGCCGCGGCGGCCTTTGATTTGAGTTTCTTCATGCGACCTTCCTTTTCGTGATGCGCGTGACGTGGAGAACGACTCGCGCGATACGCACGCCCTTTCGTCAGAAGAACGACGAGATGGTGCTTGTCGAGACGCCGATGAGCGTCTGCGGCGACTGGTCCTGTATCGTCCGCATATGGTTATAGTTGAGGAAGACCAGCACGTCCACGCGGGCGCCGAGGGGAACGGAGGCTTCCTTGCCCCTGCGGGCCGGTTCGGGGGAGAAGGCGTCGCGGGGGATGGGGATCGGCGCTATGGCCCAGGCGTTGACGTTTGCGTTGACGTCTTCGGAATTGCTCATGATGATGGCGTAGGAATACGAGGAGCCGGCGATGGTGGCTTCGGGGTCGTTGAGCCAGTCTTTGCGGTTGGCGCCGAAGGGGATGGTCTGGTCCGGTTCCGCGTTGCCTGCGCCGAAGTTCGAGGCGGTGGGCCTGCCGGTCACGGCGTCGGGAGGGCCGAAGGGGAAGACGGCGCTGACTTCCCTGGCGCCCAGGATGACGAAGCTGTCGTTGCGGCGCACGCGTCCGTTCAGGGCGTCGCCGGTGTTGAGCCAGTTGTTGTTGGCCGGCTCGGCGGCGCTGAAAATGCCGCGGGTGACGTTGACGCTGCTGGCGGTGTTGGAGGTGACGGGGAGCACCTTGCCCTTGGCCAGGCCGCTGGTGAAGACGACGAAGAAACGGGCGTCCACGCCGGCGGCGGCGCCGGTTCTGGAGAACTCGTTGGGGGTCCAGTTGACATAGCCGGTGGTTCCGAAGTTATCGTCCGCCGCGTCCATCCGCTTGGCCGTGATGCTGTTGCCGGAGGCGGAGACGACGCGCGCCATGCGGGGACTGCCGGGGGAGCGCGGCAAGGCCCACTTGGTGATGACGAAGCACGAGCTGTTGTCCAGCGGCATGGGGCGGTTGAGAGGGTCGAGGAAGGGAGAGCTGACCGTGACATGGAAGGAGGCCGCATAGGCCATGGAGGTGCTGTCAATCCTCCGGACCTGGCCGGCGCCCGTGCCGGAGGTCACCAGCAGGTAGTGGCCCGCCCGGCTGGTGTACATGAAGGGGTACTGGGCCTGCGCGCGCCAGTCCACGCCCGCTCCGGAGGCGGCGCCGGGGCTGATCTCGCAGTAGACGGTGGTGGGGGTCTGCGTGATGGCGGTGGAGTTGGCGGCGACGCGGTACCAGGGATTTCGCAGGCGGTAGTCGAAGACCTCGCTGGTGTTCACCATGTAGTTGACTTGCGCGAAGGCCGTTTGCGAGGCCAGGTAGACGACCTTGTTGTTGATGGCGCGCGTGGTGGCATCGAGTCCCACGGGGAACAGGGACATGACGCCCACGATGCCCAGGACCATGATGAACATGGCGATGAGGATTTCGGTGAGCGTAAAGCCCGCGGCCGCCGTGGTTTTCGCTTGTCGGTTCATTGGCATCTTTCGTTCTTGCATAGGCGAGGGGTCAGGCGGCTGGCGGGTCCGGTCCTGAACGCCCCAACCCGGTCATTCACATCACCTGCACGACCCCGCCGGTCTGGGGGAAGAAGATGATCCATGCGCCGCCGGCGAAGATGGGCGCGCCGGTCGAATGGGGGCGGTTGGGGGTGTACTTTCCGCGTTCCACGACGAGGAACGCCCGCCGCCCGTTGTTTTCGAACTGGATGCTCGTGACGTACATGATCTCGTCGTCAATGAGGATGTAGCCCGTGGCCTCGATGCTGTGGCTGGTGCTGATCTCGATGCGCGTCTGGAAGGCGTCTACATCGCCCAGGAGCGCGCCGACCGTGCCGCCGCCGACGGATGTGACGATGCCGCCGGTGGGCTTTGCGTAGCGAGAGGCGGCCTCCGCCTTGACATCGGTGACGTACTTGCCCGTGCCGTCCTTGTCGAAGGTGAGGACCATGACGGGGCGGGCGCCGTTGGAGTAGCCGGCCTGGATGGCGGCGGTGTTGTCGCCGATGGCTCTGGAGAGATTGACGTCGCGTCTCCAGTGGTTATCGGGGACGCGGAAGGTGATGCCTTCGGGGAGGACGACGGGGGCGTCCACCGGCACGTATTGAGAGTCGGTCACGACGCAGAACCGTTCGCCATGGTAGACGATGAGAGAAGCGGTGGAGTTGGTGGCGATGGCGTGATGGCGGGCCTGGAGCGTGGCGGCGTGGAGCTGGCGTGCCGCATGGCGCTCCCGGCTGCGGCTGATCATGGGGCTGGTCGCCACGATGGAGACGAGGGCGAGCAGGATGACGATGCCGATGACGGTGAGCATCTCGGCCAGCGTAAAGGCTTGGTCGCGTCGGCGGTACGGCATCGCGATTCGATCCATTTTCATTGCAGCCTCCTGCATTATCTGCTTCCCCAGTTATTTACATCATCGGCGGCTTCGCCGAGCATATTCAGTTCGGGGGCGTCGTCCACCGCGCCGTTCATGTCGTCGTCGGTGCGGTTGTTGATGGACGTCAGGCCGTCGGTGCCGCACGAGAAGAGGTCGCCGCCCTTGGCGTTGCGGGCCGGGAGCGTTACGCCCGCCCGTCCGGAGATACGAGCCGTGTTGTTCAAGCGGCCATAGGGATAGGTGGATCTACGGAAGGCCGTGCCGCTCTTTGGGTCAACGATGGGGTCGGTCGTCCGACAGTAGTAATACATGGGCCGGCCCCAGCCGTCCAGAAGGATATAGGGTTTTGGAGAATTGGAGGAGCGCGTGCCTTCGAAGCTGCCGGCGGTGACGCTGGAGTAGTCGAGGACCTGGGCGGGGGGATAGGTTTCAGACTCTTTCACGGTGAGGTACTGCTTCTGTCCCTCGGGATAGAGATAGAGCAGCCTGAGCATCATGTTGGCCATGGGCCACAGAGCGATGTCGCTGGGGTTCTGGGAGCGCTGGAGCGTAACGAGGTCGCGCTGCATCGGCCAGTCGTCGGGCGGCCAGTACCCGAAGTCGTTCGCAAAGAGACCGGCGGAGGTGTTGATGCGCTGGATGAGGGACTCGGTGTACTTGCGGTGCGCCTTGTCAATGACGCCGCGAGAAGCCACGACGAGGGCGCCGGCGACGAAGCCGATGATGGTGATGACGATGAGGATTTCGATGAGGGTGAAGGCCCTGAGGCTGCCGTGCTCCCTCGCGTCGGGTCTGTACATAAGGACCTCTTCCTTGCGTTGCTCTGGCCGGCTTATTTCCAGTTGTTGATATCGTCTTCGGCCTCGCCGGGGTCTACGCCGGTGTCGTCGTAGTCGGCGACGGTTCCGCTGGAGGTCTTCGAGTAGACCGGCCCGAAACTGTAAATGTCGTAACTGGCGGCGTTGTGGGCGTTGGCGTAGTCATTGCGGGCCGTCATGAGGATGAGCCTGGACTCCATGAAATGGGAGTCGTAGACATAGAAGTTCTCGAACCAGTCCTTGAGGACGTAGACGCGGTAACGGCTGTTCACCACCGAGCCGATGGCGACAAAACCCCACCGCACGCCGCCGGGGCCGGAGGGCGCGCCGCTGAAGTACCAGTATTCGATCGGCTCGACAGGCCAGACGCGATCCAGTTTGAGGTTCATGTAGGGGCCGTACCCCTTTCCTTCCACCCAGAAGTGGGTGGTCAGGAAGAAGACAAGTCCGCGGGTGGACTGATTCTTGGGATGCTTGAGGATTTGGTCGCGGCTGGCGGGGCGGCCCTCGATCTTGATCTGGAAGGCGGAGTCCGGCCCGATGCAGCCCAGGAATCGGTGGTTGGGGCAGCTTTGGGCGGTATGCTCGTCGCAAGGGTAGGTGCTCATGTCGGCCTTGAAGGCCTCGGCGGCGGTGGCGACGGCGGCGACCTCGGCGCGAGTGGCCGCTACGCGCCCTCGTACGCGGGCGGTGACCAGCACGGGCAGCAGGACGCCCGTCAGGACGCCGATGATGATGATCACCGTGAGGACTTCAATAAGGGTGAAACCGCGGTCTTGTCTGTTGGACATCATTCTTGCGCCCTTCCACAATCTCGCCCTGACGGATCAGGGGACTCATCCACTGGATTATATGCCGCCCGTCCGAATCGCCCGCGGGCCGAGGCGTCTCGCTCGCCAGCCGTCGCAAAGCATATTAAGCGCTAAAATGCCGAAATCCAGACCGTTTCGGCCCATAGGGTCGTTTGCCACCTGGTAAAATGCAAACGGCCCAACGGGGCGCGGAACCTCTGACGGCAAAGCCCGCTACTGGGTGGGCTTCACCTTGCTCTGCCTGAACGCCTCAGACCAGTTGTTCAGATCGTCGTTGATGGCGCCCAGGTTGACTTGTTGCCGGAAGCCGACGGTGCTTCTGAGGGCGTCAATGGCCGCCTGGTTATAGGTTCCGGCAATGTTGTCGAGGGCGCTGATGCCGTCCTGGCCGTAGCTGAAGATGTCGAATTCGCCCTTGTTGTGCATGTCGTAGTTGACCATGGCCCCGCCGGGGGCTTTGCGATCCAGACCGTTGTAGCAGTCGTAGATGTAGAAATTCTTCGGGACCTGTCGGATGGAGGGGTCCACCATATTCCCGGCGATCATGTTCTTCTTGGCCAGCCCGAACTTGTCGAGATAGCGGTAGACGCGGGCGGATCGGGGGGTGGGCACCACGCGGCCGCTTGAGTTGTCAATCCCGTCCACTTGATATGTGAAGGCGCGGCCCAGGCCCGTTGCGCTTCTGCCGTAGGTGTTGGAGCCGCTCAACGTGATGTTGTCGTAGTAGAGCTGATCGGGGTTGAAGTCGTAGTAGGGGCCGTAGGTCTTCTGCTGAATGGTGAACTTTGAGCCGAGGAAAAAGACGAGGCAGCGGCTGGTCCAGCCGATGAGCTGGCGGGCGCTGCCGCTGTCGGTTCCCTCGATGTAGGTGTAGAAGGCGGAATGGAAAGGAACGCCCCAGAGGGTTCCCAGGTTATAGATGGGAATCCAGGGGACGGACCCGCCGAAGGGGAACCTGCCTGCGCGCCGCGCGGAGCCTTCCACGCTGTACATGTCGGGCGGGTAGCTGCCGACATCCTGCTGGAAGAGGCGGCAGGCGGCGTCGAGGCTCACGATCTCGTACTGGATGCCGGCGTTGCGGGCGCGGTTCTGTATCTTTTGGGCGGCGGGAAGGATCATGGCGGCCAGAATGCCGATGATGATCAGGACGACCAGCATCTCGGTGAGGGTGAAGCCGTTTCTTCGCGTCTTCATGGTAGTTTCCGTCCGCAGGGCGCGGTGGGTATCGCGCCCTGCAGGTCCCGCAGGGCTCTCTAACCGCCTTGTCTGCCGATTCGGTTCAGCAACTCGATCAGGGGCAAGAACAGCGAAACGACGATAAAACCGACGGCGAGGCCCATAAAGATGATCATCATGGGTTCGAGCATGCTCACCATGGCCGCGACGGCCACGTCCACCTCGTCGTCGTAGTTGTCGGCCACCTTCAGGAGCATCTTTTCGAGGTCGCCCGTCTCTTCGCCCACGTCCACCATGTTGACGACGATCTCGTCGCAGACCTTGCTGGCCCTGAGGGGTTCGGCGATGGTGTCGCCTTCGCGGATGGAGTCGTGGACGTTCTGGATGGCCTTGGCCATGACCTGGTTGCCGGTGGTCTCTTTGACGATGTTGAGCGATTCCAGGATGGGCACGCCGCTGGCCACCAGGGTGCCCAGGGTGCGCGCAAAGCGCGCGATGACGGACTTGCGGATGATGGGGCCGATGACGGGCAGCCTGAACTTGGCTGCGTCAATAAGGTAACGGCCCTTCTTGCTGAGAGCGATGGCCTTCAGCAGGCCCCAGAAGACGAAAGGAACACCGGGGATCAGGTACCAGTAGGTCTTCACGTATTCGCTGAAGGTGATGAGGGCCACCGTCATGGCGGGCAGCGGGATCTCCATCTCCTTGAACATGGCCTGGAAGCGGGGGATGATGAAGATCATGATGGCCGTGAGGATGACGCACGCGATGGTCATGACGACGGAGGGATAGACCATGGCGCCGATGATGGTTCTTTTCAGCTTGGCGGCTTTCTCGCGGAAGTCGGCCAGACGCTGGAGGATGGCGTCGAGCACGCCGCCGGCCTCGCCGGCCTTGATCATGTTGACGTACAGCTTGTCGAAGGCCTTGGGCTGTTTGGCGAGGGAGTCGGAGAAGGAACTGCCGCTCTCGATGTCCTCGACGACGCTGATAAGGACGTTCTTGAGGACGCCCGCCCTCATCTGGCCTTCAAGGATTTTGACGCTTCGCACGATGGGCAGGCCGGCGTCCTGAAGGGTGGAGAGCTGGCGCGTGAACTGGGTCAGTTGTTTGGCCTTTACGCGGCCGAAGGCGATGGTCTTGCCCTTGCGTCCTGCGCCTTTGGCGGCGCGGGCGCTGCGTTTTTCCCGGACTTCCTTGATGTTGGTCGGGAAGAAGCCCTTGGAGCGGATTTTGGCGATGGCGTCGTCGGTGGACTGGGCCTCGATGGTGTCGCGAACCGCCTGCCCCTGGGGGTTCATGGCCTCAAACGAGAACTTGGGCATGGCATCATCCTCCAATATAATCGCCCGCTACAGGCGCATTCTGTCCGCTTGGGCGTTCCTCCACCCTATTATACGGGGTGAGGCAAGGGGTGTGAATCCTCTTATCAGACATTGCCGCGGGGCACGAGAGCGGCCGGCGTCCGACGCCCAAGGTCAGTCCTCTTCCTCCGTCACCGTTTCCTTCAGGATTTCCTCAACCGTCGTCAGGCCGTCGAAGACCGCCATGACGCCGCTTTCGCGCAGGGTGCGCATGCCCTTGCGCCGCGCCGATTGGCGAAGCTGGGAGGTGGACGCCTTCTGCATGATCAGGTCGCGCATCTCGTCGTCAATGGTCATCAGCTCGATGATGGCCATGCGGCCCTTGTAGCCGATCTTGTTGCAGTATTCGCATCCGCGGCCGAAGTAGAACTTCCGGCCCCGGACGTCTACCGGTTTGAGGCGCAGTTCGGCGAGGATATCCTCGCTGGGGTCGTACTCCTCGCGGCAGTGGAGGCAGATTTTGCGGACAAGCCGCTGGGCCTGGATACCTTCCAGCGTGGCGGTGATCAAGAAAGGCTCGACGTTCATGTCAATAAGGCGCGTGATGGCCGAGGGGGCGTCGTTGGTGTGCAGGGTGCTGAAGACCAGGTGGCCGGTCAGAGACGCCTGGATGGCGATCTCGGCCGTCTCCAGGTCGCGGATTTCGCCCACGAGGATGACGTCGGGGTCCTGGCGCAGGATGGCGCGCAGACAACTGGCGAAGGTCACGTCGTATTCGGGGTGAATCTGGACCTGAACGATCCCCTCGAGGTCGTATTCGACGGGGTCTTCGGTGGTGATGATCTTGTCGGTGGGGTTGTTGATCTCGTTCAAGGCGGAGTAGAGGGTCGTGGTTTTTCCCGAACCGGTGGGGCCGGTGACCAGGAGGATGCCGTTGGGCTTCTTGATCCAGTCGCGGAAGACCTTCAGGTCGTCCCCGCGGAAGCCGAGGCGGTCCAGGTCGAGCGAGACGTTCGTGCGGTCCAGGACGCGGAGCACGCAGCTTTCGCCGTGGATCGTGGGGAGGATGGAGACGCGCAGGTCCACCTCGCTGCCGGCGACGTTGAGGCCGATGCGTCCGTCCTGGGGGATGCGGCGCTCGGCGATGTTGAGGCTGGCCAGGACCTTGACGCGGGAGACCAGGGCCAGTCCGAGGGGCTTGGGCGGGGGCACCATCTCGTAAAGGGCGCCGTCAATGCGATAGCGTATCTTGAATTCGTCCTCGAAAGGCTCGAAATGGATGTCGGAGGCCTTGTCGCGGATGGCGTGGAGGAGGACGTAGCTCAGCAGGCGGCGCACGGGGGCGGCGTCGGCCATTTTTTCGATGCTCTCGACGTCAATGATTTCGTCGGCGGAGAAGTCGAATTCGGCGATGGAGCTTTCGTCCATGTCCTTCATGACGTCTTCGGCGGACTCGGTCTGGCCGGAGTAGTATTTTTCGATGGCGCGTCCGACGGCGGCCTCGTTGCTGACGGCCGGCTCGATGCTGGCGTCCAGGAGGAAGCGCAGGTCGTCGAGGGACTTGACGTTGAAGGGGTCGGCCATGGCGATGATGAGTTTGCCGTTGCGCACGGCGACCGGCACGATGCGGTAGGTGCTGGCGACGGAGGGCGAGACGCGCTCGATGACTTCGGGGGGGATGTCCAGTTCGTCGAGGTCCACGACCTCCATGCCGGCCTGTTTGCCGAGGGCGGCGTTGACTTCGGCGTCGGAGATATAGCCCAGGTTGATGAGGATCTTGCCGATGACGCCCCCGCGCTGTTTCTGGATGGCGAGGGCCTCTTGTATCTGGCTCTCGGTGACGAGCCGCATCTCCTTCAGTATCTGGCCGAGCGGTTTGCGTTTGACGTCAGCCACAACGCACCTCAATTTGAGATTCCGGGAATCGCCCGTCCGCGGTTCGAGGGCGGACGGGGTTACGTCAGCGCTTCCTCCCGCTGTGTGCTCAGAAGGACTTCATCCGGCGTGGTCTGGCCGGCGAGGACCTTGCGCGCGCCGTCTTCTTCGAGCGTGGTCATGCCGGACAGCCGCGCCTGGCGGCGCAGGGCGCGTGTCGGCTCGCGGCGGAAGGCCATCTCCTGGAGGGTTCGGTTCATTTCCATGACCTCGAAGATGCCCATTCGCCCGCGGTATCCGATGTTCTTGCAGTGCGGGCAGCCCGCGCCCTTGTACAGGGTGACGTTGGCGATCTCGTCGGGCTTCAGGCTGATGGCCTGGATGTCCTTGCGATCATATTGGAACGGTTGCTTGCACTTGGGGCAGATCTTGCGCACGAGCCTTTGCGCCATGACGGCCTGCACCGACGAGGCCACCAGGAACGGCGGGACGCCCATGTCAATGAGGCGCGTGATGGCCGAGGGGGCGTCGTTGGTGTGCAGGGTGCTGAAGACGAGGTGGCCGGTGAGCGCGGCCTGAATGGCGATCTCGGCCGTCTCGCGGTCGCGCACTTCGCCCACCAGGATGATGTTGGGGGCCTGGCGCAGCATGGCGCGCAGGATGGCGACGAACGTCAGGCCGGCCTTTTCGTTGACCTGGCACTGGTTGACGCCCTTCATGTGGTATTCGACGGGGTTTTCCGCGGTGATGATCTTGCGGTCGGGGCGGTTCAGCTCGTTAAGGGCCGCGTACAGCGTTGTGGTCTTGCCCGAACCGGTGGGTCCGGTCACGAGGAAGATGCCGTTGGGGCGGCGTATGATGGACTGGAATTTTTTGTAGTCGGTCGCATCGAAACCGAGGTCTTGCAGGTTGAGAAGGATGCTCTCTTTCTGCAGGAGACGCATGACCACGCTCTCGCCGTGGCTGGCGGGCAGACACGAAACGCGGATATCCAGGTCCTGGCCTCCGGCCTTGGTGGCGATGCGGCCGTCGGTCGGCCGGCGCTTTTCGGCGACGTCTATGCCGGCCATGATTTTTATGCGCTGGATGATCGGCCCCTGCAGGCGTTTGGGCGGCGACTCGATTTCCTGGCAGAAACCGTCAATCCGGTAACGCACGCGCAGGTGACTGGACATGGGTTCCACATGAATATCGCTGGCCCGCGCCTTGACGGCGTCCTGGATGAGGACGTGCACGAGGCGGATGATGGGCGCCTCTTCGTCGCTGACGGCCATCTGCTGCAGGGCCTCTTCGTCTTTGGCGGCCTGGTCTTCGGCCTCAAGGATCTTGTTGATGTCGTCCTTGTAGTATCGTTCGATGGCGTCGCGGATGTGTTCGCGCGAGGCGAGCACGGCGCGGATGTCCCCGCCGACGAGGAAGCGCACGCTGTCCATGGCGTGGAAGTCCATGGGGTCGGCGATGGCGATGGTGAGCACGTGGTTGGCGCGGTCAATGGGGAAGACGTTATGCTTGCGCGCATCGGCGCGCTGGAGGGCCTTGAGCGCTTCGGGAGAGACGCGGGTCTGCTTGAGGTCCACCACCGGCATGTCGAACTGCGCGCCGAGGGCCTGGAGCACTTCCTCCGCGGTGACGAAGCCCAGTTTGGCGAGGGCCTCTCCGATGCGGAGTCCTTCCTTGGGCTTGAGCGCCAAAGCGGCGCGGATCTGCTCCTCGGTCACAAGGCCCATGTCCTTCATGATCTGACCGAGCAGTTTGCGGGTTCCCACGGCCATCGGGGTAAACCTGTGGTTAGGGGTCCGGCTTCGAGGGTCAAGAGCTTCCAACACAGTATAATAATCCGCAAGGGGCGGCGCGTCAATATTTTTCCGGCGTTTGGGCGCGCCCGCGCTTGCGCCATCTTGACTGCCGCTGCCAGCAAGTCTAGAATATGTGCAGAAGATGTGGCAGGACTTTATTGATGAACGGATATGGCTCCGATAGATTACTATTCGGTTCTGGGCGTTCCCAAGACGGCCGGGGAAGGCGAGATAAGAGAGGCTTACCGCCGGCTGGCCAAACGCTATCACCCCGATAGGAACCGTGGGGACAAGGAGGCCGAGCGGCGGTTCAAGGAGGTCAACGAGGCCTACGAGGTGCTGGGCGACAAGGAGAAGCGCGCCAAGTACGACCGGCTTCGCGACGGGGGCTTCCGGTATGAGGATTTTGACTTCTCACAGGCCTACGGCCGCGGCGGCCCGCGGGCTGGGGGGTTCCGGCCGGAGGACCTCGGAGACCTTGAGGGTCTTTTCGAGAGCTTCTTCGGGGGAAGGCGCGCCGGGGCCGGCGCGCAGCGGCCCGCCCCCGAACGCGGCAACGACCTTTTGTATGAAGTGGAGATACCGTTCGAGACGGCGGCGTTCGGCGGCCGTTCTTCTGTCAACATCCTCCGGCAGGAAACCTGTTCGACCTGTCGCGGAGAGGGCGCGGCGCCGGGCGCCACGCGCCGCGCGTGTCCCATGTGCCGGGGCACGGGGCGCGTACAGGTGGGACAGGGCGGGTTTGCGTTCAGCCGCACGTGTCCGCAGTGCATGGGCCGGGGCGAGATGGTCACGGGGTTGTGTTCGGCCTGTCACGGGTCGGGGCGCGTTCAGCGCCGGCGGACCATCGAGGTCAACATCCCGCCGGGCATCAATGAGGGGCAGAAGATCCGTCTGCCCGGGCAAGGCGATTCGGGCGCGCAGGGAGGGAGCAGCGGCGACCTTCTGCTGGAGGTCCACATCAAGCCGCATCCTCAGTTCGAACGCATCGGCCAGGATGTCCACTCCGACGTGGTCGTGAACATGGCCGAGGCCGCGCTGGGCGCGACGGCGGATGTGCAGACCCTTCAGGGCGCCTTGAGCGTGAAGATTCCGCCGGGCACGCAGAGCGGCACCAAGCTGCGGCTGCGAGGGCGCGGCGTGCGCGGCCCCGACGGCATTGCGGGCGACCACTACGTGCGCGTGAAAGTGGAGACGCCGCGCGATCTCACGCCGGAGCAGGAGCGGCTGTTGAAGGAATTTGCCAAAGCGAAACCCTAGAGGAAGGCGAGGCGCATCGGCGCGCGGCGTCCGTGTCGTGCGTCCCATAGCGACCCATCCGGCGCATTTTGGAGACAACGCATGTCCTCCGCAACAAAGAAGATCTCGATCAAGAGCATCCTGTTTCCGACGGACTTCTCCGACAATTCCAAACACGCGCTCGACTACGCCGCGTCTTTTGCGGCTCAGTACAAGGCGAAACTGTACGTCCTCCATGTCGTGGCTTCGCCTCACACGCTCGTGGGATACGAGGCCGCGCCCTTTGTGAGTTTCGAGAAACTGTTTGCCGAGATGAGGGCGTCGGCCGCGAAGGCCATGGACGGCTTTATCCCCGAAGAGGTGAAGAAAGAAGTCCAGTTGGAGACGGCGATCGCACAGGGGACGCCGTTCCTGGAGATCCTCAAGTTCGCGCGCGAGAAAGTGGTGGACCTCATCGTCATCGCCACGCACGGACGGACGGGATTGCGCCACGTCTTGTTCGGCAGCGTTGCGGAGAAGGTGGTGCGCAAGGCCCCGTGCCCCGTGCTGAGCATCCGACATCCCGAGCACGAGTTTGTCATGCCGTAGAGGCCTTTGATCCCGAATGCAGGTTCCGCCGCCTGTCGGGAGTCGGGTGCGCCGTGGGCGGATTTCGCTCTCCCTTGTGCAAATGAGACATCCATGTCCGAAGTCTACGTTGCCATCCTCTGGCACCAGCACCAGCCCTACTATAAGAATGCAGGCACCGGTCTTTACGTCATGCCCTGGCTGCGGCTGCACGCCGTGAAAGACTATTACGGCATGGCGGCCCTCATCGAGGAATGCCCCGGGATGAAGGCCACGATCAACTTCGTCCCCTCGGCCCTGCTGCAGATCAGAGACTACCTCGAAAACAACGCGCAGGACACCAATCTGATCGTCAGCCGCAAACCCGCCGCCGACTTGACCGATGAAGACCGCCTCTTCATGCTGAAGAATTTTTTCATGGCCAACTACGACCACATGATCGCGCCCTATCCGAGGTACCGCGAACTGTATCAGAAAGCGCGGCCCGACGAACGCGACAGGAAGGCCGCGCTGCGCCGGCTGAACCCGAAAGAATGGCTCGACCTCCAGGTCTGGGCCAACCTGACATGGTTCCATCCCCTGAGCGTCGAGCGCAGCCCAGAACTCAAACAACTGTTCGAGAAGGACCGCAACTTCACCGAAGACGAGAAGCGGCGCGTACTGGACTTGCAGCTCGACGTCATGCGGCAGGTCATCCCCCTGCACAGGAAGCTTCAGGATCGCGGGCAGATCGAACTGTCCACCACCCCTTTCTACCATCCGATCCTGCCGCTCCTCAACGACCCGTCCTGCGCGCGTGAAGCGATGCCCAACACGCCGCTGCCGAAATCCTGGGTAAAGCTCCCCGAAGACGCCAGGGCGCAGATCGAGAAGGGCATCCGCTACTACGAGGAGTGCTTCGGCGTCAAACCACGCGGCATGTGGCCCTCGGAAGGGTCCGTCAGCCAGGAGGTGGCGTCGCTCTTCGCCGAACAGGGTATCCGGTGGATCGCTACGGACGAGGAAATCCTCGCCAAGTCGATCGGCGAGGGGATTGCGCGCAGCCCCTCCGGCGAGGTCATGAAGCCCGGCGTCCTGTACAAGCCGTATCTGGCCGGGTCGGACCATGCTCAACTGGCGATCGTCTTCCGCGACCACGTCCTGTCGGACCTCATCGGTTTCCACTATCAGGGCCACACCGCCGAACACGCGGTGTCCGACCTGATCGGGCGGCTGGAGCGCGTGGGCGAGCGGGCCGACGGCGCGAAGCCGTTGGTCTCCATCATCCTGGACGGCGAGAATGCATGGGAGTTTTACAGGAATCAGGGCGTGGATTTTCTGCGCGGGTTGTATCAGCGGCTCGAAAAACATCCCCGCCTGCGTCCCGTCCGCATCGAGGATGCCGTCGCGATGCTCAAACCTCGGGACCGCGTCGGGCGGCTTTTCCCCGGATCATGGATCAGCCATAATTTTTACATCTGGATCGGCCACTCCGAAGACGTCCGCGCCTGGGAGCTAGTTTACGCGACGCGGCAGTGGCTCGTGGAAAAGGCCAAGGGCCGCCCGGCCGACGACCCGGCCCTTGCGCGGGCCTGGGAGGAAATATACGCCGCCGAGGGCAGCGACTGGTTCTGGTGGTACGGCGACGACCACGTGACGGCGCAGATCGAGGAATTCGACACGCTCTTTCGCGCCCATCTGAAAGGCGTTTACGAGGCATTGGGCGAAACGCCGCCGCTGGAACTGGACACGCCGGTGACGCGGGCTATGGTGCGCCGGCCCTACACCGAACCGCGCGCCTTCCTGCCGGTGACGGTGGACGGCCGCTCGACGGGCTATTTCGAATGGGTCAATGCGGGCCGGTGCGACCTGCAGGTTGCCGGCGCGATGAGCCGAAGCACGGACCAGATTCTCTCCAGGCTCCTGTTCGGATTCGACGCGCACCGCGTTTATCTGCGACTCGATGGAAAGAAGTCGCTGCGCAAGGAAATGCCCGCGAACGCCTGCGTGCGGGTCATCTTTGCGGGGCACACCAGCCAGGTTGTTTCCATCACCGCGATTGCGGAGGGCAAGCCCAAGATCGAGATTCAACGGGCCGGCGTTGTGACCCCGTGCACGGGGGCGGAGTGTCCGGGTATCGAGTGCGCGTTGGGAGGAATCTTCGAGTTGGCCCTGCCCTTCCATGCGCTGGGTTTCAAGCCGGAGATGGCGGTGGACTTCTACATCGAGGTCTGTTCGGAAGGGCGCGTGGTCGAGCGGGCGCCCGCCGGCGGAGCGATTCGCCTCGAGGTCCCGCTCCCTGATTTTGAAAGGATTCAATGGCAAGTCTGAGAAAGCACGGCGACTGGCGCCCCGGCAGCCTGTTCCTTCTGGCCCTGCTTGGGATGACGAGCGGCTGCGCGACGGTGCGCACAATCACCGAGGCGCCCAAGGCGATCCTGACGCCTTCGTACAAGGTGACGCTGTGGCCGGCGCGGTGCGCGGACGGCGTCGAGCTTTGCCTGAGGCGGTACCAGAACAAGAACTCCAACGCGAAGCCGGAAGCGGTGATCCTGTGCCACGGCATCGGCGCCAACGGCAACATGTTCGACCTGCCGGGCCAGCGCGGGCTGGCGGTCGAACTGGTCGGGGCGGGCTGCGATGTGTGGGTACCCGACCTGCGGGGGTGCGGTTTGAGCGGCAACACGGCGCCGGGCGCAGGAATGTCCGCCTGGAGCGTTGACGACTACGTCCGACAGGACGTGCCCGCCATCCTGGCCGAAGTGCGGCGGGCGTCGGGCGCGAAGAAGGTGGTGTGGGTCGGGCACAATCTCGGCGCCTGCATCGCGCTCATTCATGCGGCGGCGCATCCGGAAGACAAGGGCATCGCGATCGTTTCGGTGGGCGCGAGCATGGAGGCCGCAAGCCCGTTCGCGCCCGTGCTGGCCGATGAGGAGGCGCGCGAGCGGCTCATCCGCCCGCCCTTGCGATTCTCCTACGTGGCGGGCGAAGGCGCGGTCAGGGTTCCCAAAGGATGGGACGCGCTTTTCTTCAACCCCGCGCATGTGCCGTCGGAGACGGTTGCGCTGATGGCGCGACAGGCCGGCGAGCCGGCGTCGCCGCGCGTGGCCGAGCAGTTCCTGGCGATGCTGCGCGGCGGACAGTTGCGTTCGGCGGATGGGAAGGTGGACTATGCCGGCGAGATGGGCCGAGTCAAGTGTCCGACGCTCTTCCTATGCGGCAAGGCGGACAACCTGGCCGAGCCGGGTTTGGTGAGGCGGCTCTACCAGACGGTGTCGTCTGAGGACAAGACCTTTCGGCTGTTCTGCCTTACCAACGGGGACGGGGCGGACTTCGGCAACGCCGACCTGCTGGTGGGACCTCGCGCGCCCATTGACGTCTTCCCGACGATCGTCAAGTGGGTCGAGAAGCGGCGGTGAAGAGGCGTTCGCGGTGGAGCCTGCGTCGGGAGGCGGCGCCTGACTTGACGGGCAGCGTATCCTATGGTCGCACAGCAGGTTACGGTATTTTTTGAATAATCCGAAAAATTTCATGTTGGTCGTTGCTTTTAATGGCGAATATAGTATACTAAATGAATGCGAGCTAGCGTAGCTCAACGGTAGAGTAGTGGTTTTGTAAACCACAGGTTGTGGGTTCGAGCCCCACCGCTAGCTCCAAGAGCGGCACAGGCGAGCAGGCCATTATATACGGGCGGATTCCTGAGCGGCCAAAAGGACCAGACTGTAAATCTGGCGGCATAAGCCTTCGGAGGTTCGAATCCTCCTCCGCCCACCAGCAGGAAAAGTCAGAAGTGCGGATGAGGGGGCGATTGGCGGCTCCGGAATCCGCAACCCGGCATTCGGTATCCGCGTTGTGAGTCGCGGGGCGGTCGGGGGCAGTTCGTGGACGAGCGGGCGTAGCTCAATGGTAGAGCCTCGGCCTTCCAAGCCGATCACGTGGGTTCGATCCCCATCGCCCGCTCCAGACCAGGCAGGGCGCCGCAGCGGAGGGAGTTGTGGCGCTCGATGGGCGGCGCATGGATAGCGTGCAAAGGGGGAAAATTTTAAAAATAGGTTGACAATCAGCCATTTCGTGGTATCATTAGTAATTTCCGTCAGCAGCGATTCCCTGCGCCACGCTGATTTGCCGGCGAAGGTCAGCGTCCAGGAGAATTGTCTGCTTGTTTAAGAGGGCTGCTGGTGTAGCTCAGTGGTAGAGCACGTCCTTGGTAAGGACGGGGTCGTGGGTTCAATCCCCACCACCAGCTTTTGACAACGACCCTGAGCCGCTGGGGTT
>CAYPFP010000001.1:108099-152347 GCA_964409935.1 uncultured Planctomycetota bacterium
AAGGAACCCCAGGCTCCGGTATTCGCAAGAGGAACGGTGAGCGATGCGGGAATACCTGGCGATGGAATGCTCGAAGTGCGGCAATCGGAATTACCGCACCTCCAAGCAGACGCGCGGAGGCGAGCAGGCGAAGAAGCTGGAATTGAGCAAGTACTGCCGGTTCTGTCATGCGCACACTCCGCACAAAGAGCGGAAGAAGTGAGAATCGCGGCGGCTGGAATTCGCCGCCCGGGACAGGGAAGCGGATTCCGGCTGGGTCTTGAAAAGTTACGTTCAACAAGGGCAAAGGGCCCTAGCTCTAACTGGCAGAGCGGCGGTCTCCAAAACCGTAGGTTCAGGGTTCGAATCCCTGGGGCCCTGCCATATGGCCATCGGGTCTTCGTTGTGCGAGCCGCGCCGGAGGCGGTCGGGCGTCGAAGATCAGCATGAGATAACGTGGGAAGTCAACCATGGGTTTTGTGGTTCACAAACGCGGGCAGGGGATGTATGCGCGGGTGAGCGCGATGCTGGTGCTCGGCTTCGCGGTCTTTTACGGCTGCATGGAGTTGTATCAGTCGGACCTGATGGAAACGCTGCCTGTGCTGGTCAGTCTGCGATACCTCACGGTCACGTGGGGGATGGCGGTGGTCGGGACGATTTTTGCGGTCCTCGTGGCGCTCGTGATCGCGCTGACCATAGGCTTCGTGACGCAAAGGCGGCGCCTCAAGGGACTGGAGAACAAGAGCCTGAGATTCGTGGACTTTCTGATTGACGTAGAAGGCGAACTGCGCAAGGTGGCGTGGCCCAGCCGTAAACAGTTGGTCAGCGCCACAAGCGTCGTGCTTATCACGACGGTCTTGTTTGCGATATTCATCTTTAGCGTAGACCAGATACTGCACCGGTTCATGAGACTGGCGGGAATTTTGTAATCAGCCGCCTGCCGTCGCGGGGCGGGCGAGCGGGGCCAAACTGGAGTTCAACGGAGCCCGAAATGGCGAAAAAGTGGTACGTCCTTCGCGTGCAGAGCGGCAAGGAGGACACGGTCAGGAAAAGCCTGGAGAAACGGGTCAACAGCGAAGGAGCGCAGGACACGATATCAAGCGTCCTGGTGCCCACCGAGAGCGTTGCGGAGATCAAGGGCGGGAAGCGCCGCGTGCGCGAACGCAAGAAATATCCGGGCTATCTCTTCGTGGAGCTGGAGACCGACGACAAGAACCAGCTCGTGGAGAAGGCGTGGTACCTGATCCGCGAGACGTCGGGCATCGGAGACTTCGTGGGACCCGGCAGCAAGCCCTCGCCGATGTCGGAACGCGAGGTCGAGAAGATGTTGGGCGACGCGCAGAAGCGCGAGGAGTCCCCGCAGGTCAAGATAGATTTCCGCGTGGGCGACAGCGTGAAGATTAAGCAAGGCCCCTTCGAGAATTTCGACGGCATCGTCGAGGAGGTCTTCCCGAACAAGGGCATCGTGAAGGTGATCGTGACCATCTTCGGCCGGCCGACGCCGGTGGAGTTGGAGTACTGGCAGATAGAAGCGAACTGAGAGCAACCTGCGATCCGGCGGCGACGACGGATCGGGGGTGGCTGAGCACGGCCGTATTGGAGAAGCGCAATGGCGAAGGAAATGTTGGCGAAGGTCAAGTTGCAGATCCCCGGCGGCCAGGCCACGCCGGCGCCGCCGGTCGGCCCCGCGTTGGGCCAGCACGGCGTCAACATCGGGCTGTTCGTGTCCAAATTCAACGACAAGACCAAGCAGATGCAGGGCACGATCATCCCGGTGGAGATCACGATTTACCGGGACAAGACGTTCGATTTCATCACGAAATCGCCGCCGGCGGCGGTGCTTCTGAAGAAGGCGGCGGGCATCGCGCAAGGATCGGGCGTGCCGAACAAGGAGAAGGTCGGCAAAGTGACGCAGGCCCAGTTGCGCGAGATCGCCCAGCAGAAGATGGCGGACCTCAATGCGCATGACGTCGAGCATGCCTCGCGCATCATCGCGGGCACGGCGCGAAGCATGGGCATTGACATTGAAGGATAGGGTGAGCGAACGATGGCGAAGAACAGCAAGAGATATGTGGCGGCCGCCAAGAAGGTGGACATCGAGAAGAAGTACACCATCCCCGAAGCGGTCGGTTTGTTGAAGACGTTGGACAAGGCCAAGTTCGACGAGAGCGTCGAGGTGGTGGTGAAGCTGGGCATTGACCCGAAGCAGTCCGATCAGGTGGTTCGCGGCGCCGTGGCCCTGCCCAAGGGCATCGGCAAGTCCGTGCGCGTGATCGCCTTCGCGACGGGCCAGAAGGCCGAAGACGCCAAGGCCGCCGGCGCCGATGCCGTCGGCGGCGACGACCTGATCCAGAAGGTGGCCGGGGGATGGACGGACTTCGACGTGGCCGTGGCCTCGCCGGACATGATGCGCAACGTCGGCAAGTTGGGCCGCATCCTCGGCCCGCAAGGCAAGATGCCGTCGCCCAAGTCGGGCACCGTGAGCGAGAACATCGGCCAGGCCGTCCGCGAGTTCAAGGCCGGCAAGATCGAGTTTCGCACCGACGCCGGCGGCAACGTGCATGCGCTGGTGGGCAAGGCGTCCTTTGCGCCGGCCGACCTGCAGGCCAACGTCGAGGCCTTCCTGAATCACATTGTCAGCTTGAAGCCGGCGTCGGCCAAGGGGACGTACCTGCAGAAAGCGGTATTGTCCACGACGATGGGCCCCGGCATCAAACTGGCGGTGTAAGTGCGATACAGGAGAGGCAAAGTTGAGCCTCTCCTTTTTGTTTGTGTTGATCCGGCAGGCGCCGTAAGAATCCAAGAGGATTTACGTCCCATGTCCAAGCGACTGAAAGAGCTCGTAACCAAGGAACTGACCGAGACGTATAAGGACACCAAGAACTGCGTTCTGGTGGAGTACCGGGGTCTGAACGCGCAGCAGATGGACTCGGTGCGCAAGGCCTTCGCCCTCCGGAAGGCGCGGATGAAGGTGGTCAACAACGCCATGGCGGCCATCGCGCTGGAGAAGGTGGGAATGGGCGCGTTGAAGCCCTACCTGCAGGGGCCGATAGCGATCGTCTCCGACGGCGAGGATCCGGCGGCGCTGGCCAAGACCGTTCAGGAGTGCACCAAGGGCCTTGAGGGCTTCAAGGTTCGCGGCGGCTTCGGCGACGGACAGGTCTTTACCTCCGAACAGGTCAAGGCGCTGGCCTCCATCCCGCCCCGCGAGGTCCTTTACGCCAGGATGTTGGGATTGATCCAAGGCCCGATGGCGGCGCTGGCGAGCGCGTTTGGCGGCATCCAACGCAGCCTGGCGTGCGCCTTGCAGGCCATCAAGGAGAAGAAGGAGAAGGAATCTCCGCCGCCGGCCGCCGAGGCGGCCCCTCCGGCGGCCGAGAAGCCCGCCGAGGAAGCCAAGCCGGCGGAGCCGAAACCGGCAGAGCCGCCGAAACCGCAGTTGCCCTGACGCGGCGGCCCGGCACGATGCGCGAAGCGAGTGGTCGTACAACACAGGATATAAAACGTAGATTGAGGTTTCAGGTTTAAGGAAGGAGACGCAAAGATGGCAGAGGAGAAGGCAACGGCAACGGCAGCGGCCCCGTCGCCCAAGATCGCGCAGATTCTGGATTTGGTCAGCGGACTGACGCTGCTGGAGGCGTCCGAACTGGTGAAGGCGTTTGAGCAGAAGTTCGGCGTCAGCGCGGCCCCCGTGGCTGTTGCGGCGGCGGGCGTCGGCGCCGGCGCGGCCGCGGCGGCTCCGAAGGAAGAGGAGAAGACCGCGTTCACCGTCGTGCTCAAGGACGCCGGCGCGAACAAGATTCAGGTCATCAAGGCCGTGCGCGCCGTCACCACGCTGGGCCTGAAGGAAGCCAAGGCCCTTGTGGATGGCGCCCCCGGCACGATCAAGGAGGGCGTCACGAAGGAAGAGGCCGCCAAGATCAAGGACGAGGTCGAGAAGTCGGGCGGCAAGGTCGAGATCAAGTAGCCCTGCTGCAAGTTCTCACCGCGGAGAGGCAGCGCACGCGGAGAATCCTGAATGCGGCGCATTGAAGACGGAAACACGAGGGCGGAGGCGTGCCGCAGAGACCTCGCCGTCGGCGTTTGCGGCTCGATGGCCGTTGTTCCGGAGTGTCCGTTTTCGGCGTTTTCCGGGGCTTTGCGGTGACCAGAGTCGTATTCAAAGTCGTGTGGAGATAAGGCGCTATGGAGATCCGAGACTTCGGCAAGATCGGGGATGTCATTGAAGTCCCCAGCCTGACCGAGATACAGACCAAGCGTTACGCCGAGTTCCTGCAGGCCAACGTGCCGGCGTCGAAACGCGACCCCAACAGGGGTCTGGAGTCCATCCTTCGGGAGATTTACCCGATCAAGAGCTACGACGGCACCATGACGCTGGAATACGTGCGGTACGAACTGGGCCGTCCGCGCTACACCCCGGACGAGTGCCGCGAACTCCGGCTGACCTACGGCTATCCGTTCCGCATCTGGGTTCGCCTGGTCAAGGATCAACCCATCGAAGAACTGGTCTACCTGGGCGACATCCCGAAGATGATCGGCGGCGGCGAGTTCATCATCAACGGCGCCGAGCGCGTCATCGTGACGCAGTTGCACCGTTCGCCGGGCGTGGACTTCCTCGAGGAGACCGCCGAGGGGGCCGAGAAGCGCCTGCACTCCTGCCGCATCATCCCGGAGCGCGGGAGCTGGATCGAGCTGAACGTGACCAAGAAGGACTCGCTGATCGCGCGCATTGACCAGAGCCAGCGAATCCCCGTCACGTGCATGCTGCGCGCCATGTCGGAGGAATACTCCACCAACGCCCAGATCATCCGGCTTTTCCATCCGACCAAGAAGGTGAAACTGAGCGGCCCGAAGGTCCTCGACGACGTCAAGGGCAGGTGGGTCGCCGACGACGTGGTGAACAAGGAGAGCGGCGTCGTGATGGTCGCCTCCGGCGCCCAACTGTCCGGCCAGAAGGCCAAGGAGATCATGGATGCGGGCGTCCACGAGGTCGAACTCATCACCGAGATGGACGACCTGCTGATCCTGAACTCCCTGGCCGAGGACAACTCCCGGTCCCATGAAGAAGCCCTGCTGAGAATCTACCAGCGGCTGCGGCCGGGCAACCCGCCGCAACTCGACAAGGCCAAGCAACTCTTCCACGAACGGTTCTTTGACGTGAACCGATACCGCCTCGGACGGGTGGGGCGGTTCCGGCTGAACCGGCGGTTCGGGCTGAATGTGCCCGAAACCGAGATGACCCTCCAGAAAGAGGACCTGGTCAACTGCATCCGCTACGTCATGAAACTGCGCAAGGGCGAAGGCACCGTGGACGACATTGACCACCTGGGCAACCGCCGCCTGCGCACCATTGACGAGTTGGCGGGGGACGAGTTCCGCAAGGGCTTCCTGAAGCTGCGCCGCACCGTGCAGGAACGCATGAGCCTGAAGGACCCCGGCCAACTGACCCCGCGCACCCTGATCAACTCCAAGACGATCTCGTCGGCCATCGAGTACTTCTTCGGCCGCGGCGAACTGTCGCAGGTGGTGGACCAGACCAACCCGCTGGCCCAGTTGACCCACGAACGCCGCCTCAGCGCGCTAGGCCCCGGCGGCCTGAACCGCAAGCGCGCCGGCTTCGACGTGCGCGACGTTCACATCTCGCACTACGGGCGCATCTGCCCGATCGAGACGCCGGAGGGCACCAACATCGGCCTGATCTCCTCGCTGAGCGTGTATGCCAGCGTGGACGAGTACGGCTTCCTGGTGACCCCGTACCAGCGCATGGAGCGGGGCAAGGCCGCCGGCGACGTGGAGTGGCTGCGCGCCGACGAAGAAGAGAACCGGTTCATGGCCCCGGCCGACTTCAAGCGCTACGACGGCGGCACGCGCGACGTGCTGTCGCGCTACAACGGCGACTTCCGCGCGACCAAGACCGACCAGTTGAACTTTGTGGACATCTCGCCGAAGCAGATCGTGGGCGTCTCCGCCAGCCTGATCCCCTTCCTGGAACACTCCGACGCCAACCGCGCCCTGATGGGCTCCAACATGCAGCGGCAAGCCGTGCCGCTGATGCGGACGGAGCCGCCGCTGGTGGCCACGGGCATGGAAAAACCGGTGGCCCAGAACTCCGGCATGGTCATCGTGGCCGACGACGACGGCACAGTGGAATACGTGGACGCCAAGCAGGTTCGCATTGACGGCCACGACTACCCCCTGCGCAAGTTCATCCGCCTGAACGAGCGCACGTGCCTCAACCAGAAGCCCATCGTCTCGGTCGGCCAGAAGGTGTCCAAGGGCGAAGTGATCGCCGACGGCGCGGCGACGTGCCAGGGCGAACTGGCCCTCGGCCGCAACGTGCTGGTGGCCTTCATGCCCTATGACGGCTACAACTTCGAGGACGCCATCGTCATCAGCGAGCGACTGGTCAAGGACGACCGGTTCACCTCGATCCACATCGAGGAATTCGAGATCGAGGTGCGCGAGACCAAGCTGGGCCGCGAGGAGTTCACGCGCGACATCCCGAACGTCTCCGACAAGGTGCTGGCCAACCTCGACGAGGAAGGCATCATCCGCATCGGGACCAAAGTGCGGCCGGGCGACATTCTCGTCGGCAAGGTGTCGCCGAAGTCCAAGACCGAACTGACCCCCGAAGAGAAGCTGCTGCACGCCATCTTCGGCCGCGCCGGCGAGGACGTCAAGAACGACTCGCTGGACGTGCCGCCGGGCGTCGAGGGCGTCGTCATCGCCGCGAGAAAATACTCCCGGCGGGCCAACATCTCCGAAGAGGAGCGGCGCGAGCACCTCGAAGAAGGCGAGCGCGAGAGCCGCGAGTGCGACCAGAAGATCGCCGACGAATTCAGGAAGATGCTCAAGGCGATGGAGAAGGTCCTCGGCGGCAAGCTCATTAACAAGGGCACCCGGGAGCAGATCACGGTGGACCCCAAGGCGTCGGTGGATGAAGTCCTCCTGCTGGAGGAACAGTTCGACGCGGACGAGATCCGCACCCCGAACAGGCGGGACGCCGAACGGCTGAACCAGGTCTACCAGCGCTACTACGAGCGCATCGAGGGACTCAAGGACGAGAAGGACCGGCGCATGAGCCAGCTTCGCCGCGGCGACGAACTGCCCAGCGGCGTGCTGGAGATGGTCAAGGTTTACGTCGCCACCAAGCGCGTCCTGTCGGTCGGCGACAAGATGGCCGGTCGTCACGGCAACAAGGGCGTGATCGCCCGGATCGTGGCCGAAGAGGACATGCCGTATCTGGCCGACGGCAGGCCCATCGAGATCCTGCTGAACCCCCTGGGGGTGCCGTCCCGTATGAACCTCGGCCAGATTCTCGAGACCCAGCTCGGCTGGGCGGCGCGCGTGCTGGGCTTCCAGGCGGTGACCCCCGTCTTCGACGGCGCGAACGAGCCGGAGATCCGCAAGATTCTCGTCGAGGCCGGCCTTCCCGAGACGGGCAAGGTGGCCCTTCTGGACGGCCGCACGGGCGAGCCTTTCGAGCAGGAGGTCACGGTCGGGTACATCTACATGATGAAGCTGCACCACCTGGTGGACGACAAGATGCACGCCCGCGCCACCGGACCGTACTCCCTCATCACGCAGCAGCCCCTGGGCGGCAAGGCGCGCATGGGCGGGCAGAGGTTCGGCGAAATGGAAGTGTGGGCGCTGGAGGCCTACGGCGCCGCGTACATCCTGCAGGAACTGCTCACCGTGAAGTCCGACGACGTCGAGGGCCGCACGCGCATCTACGAATCCATGGTCAAGGGCGAGAACGTCCTCGAGGCCGGCACGCCGGTCTCGTTCGACGTGCTGACCAAGGAAGTCCGGGGCCTCGCGCTGAATATCCAGCTCGAGAAACGAAAGATATGACCTCGCCGCGCGGACACGCGCCGAGGCAAGAGACGTAAAGGAGCATGACAATGGTCGAATCCATGCTGGACAGGATTACCGATTACGGGTCGGTGAAGATCTCCCTGGCCTCGCCGGAGGACATCCGCAGTTGGTCCTACGGAGAGGTGAAGAAGCCCGAAACCATCAACTATCGCACGTACCGGGCGGAGAGGGACGGTCTGTTCTGCGAGCGCATCTTCGGCCCGGAAAGGGACTGGGAGTGCTCCTGCGGCAAGTACAAGGGGATGAAGCACAAGGGCATCGTGTGCGACCGCTGCGGCGTGAAGGTGACGCACTCGCGGGTGCGGCGCAAACGAATGGGCCACATCAACCTGGCGGCGCCCGTGATTCACATATGGTTTCTCAAGGCCATGCCCTCGCAACTGGGCACGCTGCTGGGCATGAAGGTCAGCGCGCTGGAGCGCGTGGTCTATTATCAGGATTCCGTCGTGACGGACCCCGGCGATACGCCGCTCAAGAACAAGGAACTCCTGAGTGAAGATGAACTGCGGGCCGCCCGGGAGAAATACGGCGACTCGTTCAAGGCCGACACCGGCGCCGAGGCGGTGCGCGTCCTTCTGAAGCAACTCGACCTGGAGAAGCTCTCCAAGGAGCTGCGCGAGGACCTGGTGAGCACCAAGTCCAAACAGCACATCAAAGACCTGACCAAGCGGCTGAAGACGGTCGAGTCCCTGCGCGATTCCGCCAACAAGTCGGAGTGGATGATCCTGGACGTGATCCCCGTCATCCCGCCGGACCTGCGCCCGCTGGTGTTGCTGGAGAGCGGCAACTTTGCGACGTCGGACCTGAACGACCTGTACCGGCGCATCATCAACCGGAACAACCGGCTGAAAAAGCTCATTGACCTCAACGCGCCCGAGGTCATCGTCCGGAACGAGAAGCGCATGCTCCAGCAGGCCGTGGACGCGCTCTTCGACAACAACCGCACCAAGCGGCCCGTGCTGGGCAGCAGCAACCGGCCCCTGAAGTCCCTCACCGACATGATCAAGGGCAAGCAGGGCCGGTTCCGCGAGAACCTGCTGGGCAAACGCGTGGACTACTCGGCGCGTTCGGTCATCGTCGTCGGTCCCGAACTGAAGCTGAATCAGTGCGGCCTGCCCAAGCGGATTGCGCTGGAACTGTACCAGCCGTTCATCATCCGCCGGTTGAAGGAGCGCGGTCTGGCCGACACCATCAAGAGCGCCAAGAAGATGCTCGACCGCAAGGACGAGCAGGTGTGGGACATTCTGGAGGAAGTCATTCAGAAGCACCCCGTGCTTCTGAACCGCGCCCCGACGCTCCACCGCATGGGCATCCAGGCCTTCGAGCCAGTGCTCGTCGAAGGCAACGCCATCAAGATTCACCCTCTCGTCTGCCACGGGTTCAATGCCGACTTCGACGGCGACCAGATGGCCGTGCACCTGCCGTTGTCGGTGGAGGCGCAGACCGAGGCCTACACGCTGATGCTCTCGACCAACAACATCTTCTCGCCCGCCTCCGGCGAGCCGATCATCACGGCCTCGCAGGACATCGTGCTGGGCCTGTCGTATCTGACGGCCCAACTGCCGGGCCTGCCGGGCGAGGGCAAGATCTTCTCCGGGCCGGCCGAGGTCTTTCTGGCCCACCAGCTCCGGAAGGTCGCCACCCACGCGCAGATCAAGGTCCGGCTCAGGGACCGCGTCATCCTCAAGGACAGGAGCGGCACGCGGGAGACCTCCAACCGCATCTGCACCACCACGGTCGGCCGCGTGATCCTCAACGACATGCTGCCCAAGGGCATGCCCTACTACAACTACATGCTCGACAAGAAGGGCATTGACGGCGTCATCAGCGACTGCCACAAGCTGCTGGGCCGCCAGGCCACCATCGAGCTGCTGGACAGCCTCAAGACGCTGGGGTTCAAGATCGCGACGCTCGCCGGACTGTCGTTCTCGACCGAGGACCTGAAGACCCCGCGGAACAAGTCCAAGATCCTCGACGAGACGCAGGCCCAGGTCGAGAAGATCGAGCGCTTCTATCAGCAAGGCGTCATCACCGAAGGCGAGCGCTACAACCAGATTATTGACACCTGGCTGCACGCGACCGACGTCGTGGCCGAGGAGATGATGAAGGAACTCCGGCAGGACGTGCGCGAAGGCAAGCCGTACCTCAACCCCATCTGCCTGATGGTGGAGTCCGGGGCGCGCGGTTCGATGCAGCAGATTCGCCAGCTCGCCGGCATGCGCGGCCTCATGGCCAAGCCGTCGGGCAAGATCATCGAGACGCCGATCCGCGCCAATTTCCGCGAGGGCCTCCACGTGTTGGAGTACTTCAGTTCCACGCACGGCGCCCGCAAGGGGTTGGCCGACACGGCCTTGAAGACGGCCGAGTCGGGCTACCTGACCCGCAAACTTGCCGACGTGTCGCAGAACGTCGTGGTCAGCGAAGACGACTGCGGAACGACCAACGGCATCACCAAGGGGATCATCTACAAGGGCGACAAGGTCGAGATCTCGCTGGCGCAGGCCATTCGCGGGCGCGTCGCGCGCGCCAACATCGTCAACGTCATCAACGACGAGACGATCGTCAAGGAAAACGAACTCATCACCGACGAGATCGCCAAGCGCATCGAGGCCCTGGGTCATCAGAAGATCCTCGTGCGGTCCCCGCTCACGTGCGAAAGCGCGACGGGCGTCTGCGCCAGGTGCTACGGCATGGACCTGTCGCGCGGCCAGCTGGTTGAGCAAGGCATGGCGGTGGGCATCATCGCCGCCGAATCCATCGGCGAGCCGGGCACACAGTTGACGATGCGGACGTTCCATATCGGCGGCACGGCCAGCCGCGCCATGGAGGAATCCGAAATCATCGCCAAACGCTCCGGCCTGGCGAAGTTCAACAACCTGAGCACCGTCGTTGTGAAAAGCGGCGAAACCGTCGTCCTGAACCGCAACGGCGAGATTCTGATCGTGGACGACAAGGGCCGCGAGCTTGAGCGCTATGCCGTGCCTGCCGGCGCGGTGTTGAAGATCAAGGACGGCGAGAAGGTCTCCCAGAAGAAGTCCATGGCCAAGTGGGACCCCCACATGGTCCCCATTCTGGCCGAGATGCCCGGGCGTGTCCGCTTCGAGGATATCATCGAAGGCAAGACGATGCGCGAGGAAGTGGACCCGCAGAGCCGCGTCAAGCGCAAAGTCATCATCGAGCACAAGGGCGAACTGCACCCGCAGGTCATCCTGGAGGACAAGACGGGCAAAATCCTGGGCGTGTACCCGATCCCGGAGAAGGCCAACGTCGAGGTGGACGAAGGCGAATGGATCGAGGCCGGCCAGGTGATCGCCAAGACCCCGCGCGAGATCAGCGGCACGCAGGACATCACCTCCGGTCTGCCGCGCGTGACGGAGTTGTTTGAGGCGCGCCGTCCCCGCGACCCCGCCGTCATCAGCGAGATTGACGGCTACATCGAGCTGGGCGAGAAGCGCCGCCGCAAACGCACGGTCATCGTGCGCAGCGAAAGCGGCATCCAGCGCGAACACCTGGTGCCGCACGGCAAGCATCTGCGCGTGCACCGCGGCGACCGCGTGCGCGCCGGCGAGCCGCTGGTCGAAGGCCCGATGGTCCTTCAGGACATCCTGCGCATCAGCGGCGAAGAGGAACTCCAGCAGCACCTGCTGCGCGAGATTCAGAACGTCTACCGCTCGCAGAACACCAAGATAGACGACAAGCACATCGAGATCATCATCCGCCAGATGATGCGCAAGGTGCGCGTGGACGAGGTCGGCGACACGACCTTCCTGCCCGGCGCCGTGTGCGACAAGTTCAAGTTCGGCGAGGAGAACGAGCGCGTGATCAAGAAGGGCGGCAAGCCGGCAACGGCCAAGCCGCTGCTGCTGGGTGTGACAAAGGCGGCCCTGCAGTCGGAGAGCTTCATCTCGGCCGCCTCGTTCCAGGAGACGACCAAGGTGCTCACCGAAGCCGCCATGGCGGGCAAGGTGGACAAACTGACGGGCCTCAAGGAGAACGTCATCGTCGGCCACCTGATCCCCGCCGGGACCGGCTTCAAGGACCACTACGCGACACTGGCCAAGCCGACCGCCGAAGGCTCGGCGCCCCTGCCCGACGCCCGAACGCTGCTGGGCGGCGGCCCTGTGACAGTCGTGGAGGAGGAGGCGGCACAGGGCAAAGAGGACGAGAAGGAAGAGAAGGAAGACAAGGAGTGACGCGCAAACGCGTTCCGTTATAGATGGAGGTGAATTCGTGCCAACGATTAATCAACTGATCAAGCGGGAACGAGTGCCCCAACACCGCAAGAGCAAGAGGCCGGACCTGCAGTCCTGCCCGCAGAAGCGGGGCGTGTGTCTGGCCGTGACGACGCGAACCCCGAAGAAGCCGAACTCCGCGCTTCGCAAGGTGGCCCGCGTGCGCCTGTCCAACGGACGCGAGATCACGGCCTACATCCCGGGCGAAGGGCACAACCTGCAGGAACACTCCATCGTTCTGGTCCGCGGCGGCAGGGTGCGCGACCTGCCCGGCGTGCGCTACCACATCGTGCGAGGGACGCTGGACGCCGCCGCCGTGGAGGACCGCAAGCGCGGCCGCTCCAAGTACGGCGCGAAGATGGGCAAGTAGAACGACCGGCGACGCGACCTGCATGTCGCGCGCCACGACTCATGAACAATAAGGAGTAGGCTTCGATGGCCTTGAAGTTCCAGAACCTGGACGAAATGTACCTGAAACCCGATATCCGATTCCACAGCACGCTGGTGTCGAAATTCATCAACTGCATCATGCGCTGCGGAAAGAAGACGGTGGCCGAGAAGCTCTTCTACACCGCGATGGACATCATCCAGAAAAAGGTGCCGGAGACGCCCCCTCTGGAGGTGTTCGAGACGGCGATCAATAACGTCAAGCCGCTCATCGAGGTGCGCTCGCGCCGCGTCGGCGGCGCCACGTATCAGGTGCCCGTCGAGGTCGGCAAGAAACGCCAGCAAAGCCTGGCCTTTCGATGGATTCTGGAAGCCGCCCGCTCCAAGAAGGGGCGGCCCATGGCCGATCGCCTGGCGGACGAGATCGCCGACGCCTTCAAGAAACAGGGCGCGGCCATGACGGTCCGCGAGAACGTCCACAAGATGGCGGAGGCCAACAAGGCGTTCGCGCATTTCGCCTGGTGATGAAACGGTAACGCAAGAACGGCAAGCAGGAGGCAGTAGGTCGTCGGGGTTCGGTGCTTGGAATCCTGAAGTCCGAACTCCCTAACATGGCAAAGATTCGCAAGATGGCAGAGACCGCAATCAACAAAATACGCAACATCGGCATCATCGCCCACATTGACGCCGGCAAGACGACGGTGTCGGAGAGAATCCTTTTCTACTCCGGCCGCGGCTACAAGATGGGCGAGGTGCACGAGGGCACCGCGACCATGGACTGGATGCCCGAGGAGCAGGAACGCGGGATCACCATCACCTCGGCGGCGACGACGTGCGAGTGGAACGATCATTGCGTCAACATCATTGACACGCCGGGGCACGTGGATTTTACGGCCGAGGTCGAGCGCTCGCTGCGCGTGCTGGACGGCGCCGTCGGCGTCTTCTGCGGCGTGGGCGGGGTCGAGGCGCAGTCTGAAACGGTGTGGCGCCAGGCCGACAAGTACCGCGTCCCGCGGCTGGCGTTCGTGAACAAACTGGATCGCGTCGGGTCGGACTTCTATGAGGTGGTCAAGGAGGTTCAGGGCCGCCTCGACGCCCACCCCGTTCCCATTCAGATGCCGTGGGGCAAGGAACAGCAGTTCCGCGGGATCATTGACCTTATCCGCATGAAGGCCGTCAGCTTCGCCGGAGAGCGCGGCGAACAGGTGGCCGAAGAGGACATCCCCGCCGACCTCCTGGCCGAGGCCCGGTACCGGCGCGAGGAGATGGTCGAGCGCCTCGCCGAACACTCCGACGCCATCATGGAAAAGTACGTCCATGGCGAGGAGCCGACGGCGGAAGAGTTAGACGCGGCGCTGCGGGAGACGACCATCCGCTGCCAGATCACGCCGGTCCTGTGCGGAGCGGCCTTCAAGAACAAGGGCATACAGCCCCTGCTCGACGCCGTCGTCCGTTACCTGCCCTCGCCCCTCGACGTGCCGCCGGTGAAGGGCATCCATCCCAAGCATCATGACAAAGAATTGACCCGAAATCCGTCGGCGGACGAGCCTTTTGCCGGCCTCGTTTTCAAGATTTTTTCCGACCAGCACGGCGAACTGTACTATATGCGCGTCTACTCCGGCACGCTGGAGACCGGAGACCGCATCTACAACGCCGCCAAGGAAAGAAAAGAATCCATCAGCCGCATCTTCCGGATGCACGCCAATTCGAGAACCCAGGTCGAGACGGCCGCGGCCGGCGACATCGTGGCCGTCATCGGGCCGAAATTCGCCGTCACGGGCGACACGCTCTGCGACGAACGGCACCCGATCGTGCTGGAGCGGATCAGCTTCCCGCAGACCGTCATCGCGATGTCCATCGAGCCGCAGACCCAGGCGGATAAGGACAAGCTGGCGATCGTCCTCTCGAAGCTGGCCAAGGAAGACCCGACGTTCGACCACCGCGTGGACACCGAGACGGGCCAGATGATCATCAGCGGGATGGGCGAGCTCCATCTGGAGGTCCTCAAGAACCGCATGCTCCGCGACTTCGGCCTGGACGCCATCGTGGGCAAGCCGCGAGTGTCGTACAAGGAAACCATCACGCGCGGCACGGAGGCCGAAGGCAAGTTCGTCCGGCAGACCGGCGGTCGCGGGCAATACGGGCATGTGGTGATCCAGGTCGAACCCCACCATGGCGAAACGCCGGTGGAGTTCGAGAGCAAGATCATCGGCGGGGCCATACCCAAAGAATACGTTCCCGCCATCGAACGGGGCGTCATTGATACGGCCAAGAGCGGGATTGTGACGGGCTACCCCCTCATCAACATCAAGGTGACGCTGCTGGACGGGTCATTCCACGAGGTGGACTCGTCGGAGATCGCCTTCAACGCGGCGGCGGCGCTGGCGTTGAGGGACGCGATCCGCAAGGTGGGCGTGGAACTGCTCGAACCGATCATGAAGCTCGAGATCGCCGCGCCCGACCAGTATCTGGGCGAAGTCATTGCCGACCTGAACAGCCGGCGCGCCGATATCACGGAGATGGTCGCGCGCGGCGCCATGCGAATCATCCATGCGAAAGCGCCGCTTTCGGAGATGTTTGGGTACTCCACGACGCTGCGATCCCTTACGCAGGGGCGGGCCTCGTACACGATGGAGCCGTGCGAATACCGAATCGCGCCGCGGCAGATTTATGAGAAGATCGTGGCTTGAGACGGCTTGACGGCGAATGCAACTCAATAGAGCGTCAGTTTCTTAGGAGGAGCGTGAGATGGCAAAGGAAGTATTCAAGAGGACGAAGCCGCACATAAACGTGGGCACCATCGGTCACATTGACCATGGCAAGACGTTGTTGACCAGCTTGCTCACCAAGCTGCTGGCGAAGAAGGGCCTGGCCACGGCGAAGGAGTACGGCGAAGTGGCCAAGGGCGGAACCGTCCGCGACGAGACGAAGACCGTGACGATCCAGGTCGCGCACGTGGAGTATCAGACCGACAAGCGCCACTATGCGCACATTGATTGTCCGGGACACGCGGACTATATCAAGAACATGATCACGGGCGCGGCCCAGATGGACGGCGCGATCCTGGTGGTGTCGGCCGCCGACGGCCCGATGCCGCAGACCCGCGAGCACGTGCTGCTGGCCCGTCAGGTGCAGGTGCCGGCCATGGTCGTCTTCCTGAACAAGGTGGATCTGGTGGACGACAAGGAACTGCTGGATCTCGTGGAGCTTGAGGTGCGCGACCTGTTGACCAAGTACGGCTTCCCGGGCGACAAGATCCCCGTCATTCGCGGGAGCGCGCTGAAGGCCATGCAGGCGCTGGATCCCGCGCATCCGGAGTGCGCGCCGATCCTCGAACTGCTCAAGGCGTTGGACGAGTACATCCCGGAACCGGAGCGGGCCGTGGACAAGCCCTTCCTGATGCCCGTCGAGGACGTGTTCAGCATCAAGGGGCGCGGCACGGTTGCCACGGGCCGTATCGAGCGCGGCAAGGTCCATGTCGGCGACGAGATCGAGATCGTCGGGTTCCGCGAGACGACCAAGACGGTCTGCACCGGCGTCGAGATGTTCAACAAGACGCTCGAAGAAGGCCAGGCCGGCGACAACGTCGGAGCGCTTCTGCGCGGTATCGAGAAGGACCAGATCGAGCGCGGGCAGGTGTTGGCGACGCCCAAGAGCATCACGCCGCACACGAAGTTCGAGGCCCAGGTGTACGTCCTGTCGAAGGAGGAAGGCGGTCGCCACACGCCGTTCTTCAACGGGTACCGTCCGCAGTTCTATTTCCGCACCACGGACGTGACGGGTTCGGTGAAACTGCTGGGCGGGGCCGAGATGTGCATGCCCGGCGATAACGTGGAGATCGAGGCCGAGCTGATCACGCCGGTCGCCATGGAACAGGAACTGCGCTTCGCCATCCGCGAAGGCGGCCGGACCGTCGGCGCCGGCGTCGTCATCAAGGTCATCGAATAAGGGAGAGCAGCGGTGCGCCAACTCATTGGGCACGTGAGAGTTGAGAAAAAGTTTGTGGATTTGTGCATGAACGCGTCTTGACTTTCAGTGAGAAAGGCGTATAATGAGAACTTTCGCACTTTTCGGCGGAAGGCGCTGTTGGCGCGAGGGTTCGCGTTGACGGCGCCTGCGCCCGTTCAAAGGTGAAAAGCATTGAGCGAGACTGCGCAGAAGATTCGAATCCGGATGGAAAGTTACGACCACCGAGTGCTGGATCAGTCGGCGACCGAGATCGTGGCCACCGCGAAGCGAACCGGCGCGAAGGTGCTGGGGCCAATCCCCCTGCCCACGCGCGTGGAGCGTTACACGGTGCTTCGGTCCCCCCACGTGGACAAGAAGTCGCGCGAGCAGTTCGAGATTCGGACGCACAAGCGGCTGATTGACATCGAGGAACCGACGTCCAAGACGATCGAGGCCCTCGGCAAGCTGAACGTTCCGGCCGGAGTGGACATCAGGATCAGGGCGTAGACCGGATGGCGGTCGAGGCTGTGCGCCGCGGAAACGCGGCTGTTCTTGACTTTCCATTCTTGATCCGAGGAGGAAGCCGAACGGCTCGCGCGATCGAGGATGGAGATTTGAGGATCTCAAGGCGGCGTTACGAGAAAACGCAAGGAAGGCTCACATGATTGAGGTACCTGTGCTCGACATGAGCGGGAAACCGCAGGGCACAATCTCCGTAGACGAGGCAAAGCTCGGCGGCAAGGTCCACATGCGCCTGCTGCGCGATGCGGTGGTGATGTATGAGGCCAACCAGCGCGTCGGCACGCATGCCACCAAGAGCCGGGGCGAGCGCGAAGGGTCGGGCAAGAAGCCCTACCGGCAGAAGGGAACGGGCCTGGCCAGGGCCGGCTCGGTCCGCTCGCCGATCTGGCGCGGCGGCGGAAGGATACACGCGATCAAGCCGAGGGATTATTCCTACCAGATGCCGCGGCAGGCGCGGCGGCTTGCGCTGCACTCCGCCGTGCTGGCCAAGCTTCAAGACGGCGAGATCTCGGTCGTGGACAAGCTCGATCTGGGCGAGGCCAAGACGAAAGTCATGGCGGCGGCTCTCAAGGCCCTGGGCATCGCTCAGTCGTGTCTGATCGTGCTGCCCAAGGCTGACGAAAAGGTCTGGAAATCCGCCCGGAACCTGCCCCACGTCAGCGTCTCCAGTCTCGCCGAACTGAATGCCTACGACGTGCTCCTGCCCAAGAAGCTGCTGTTCACCAAAGAGGCAATGAACCAATTGCTGGGGGTGACATCATGACCCGCCCGCCTGCCGAAGTGGTACTGAACCCCCTGATTTCGGAAAAAGTATACGAGCATTCGGAGAAGGCGGCCAAGAAGGTCTACAGTTTCAAGGTCGCCCGCAACGCGAACAAACACGAGATTGTGAAGGCGGTGGAGACGCTGTACGGCGTGAAGGTCGAGGGCGTGCGCACGATGTGGCGGCGCGGCAAGAAACGCCGGAGCCGGATCAAATACATCCACAAGCCGGATTGGAAGCGCGCCCTTGTGACGCTGCGCGCGGGGGACACGATAGAGCTTATTTAGCGCGCGGCCGGAGGCGCGCCTCCGGCGCATGCGACAGCGTAAGAGTATCCAGCAAAGCGACGAAGAAAGAGTGGTAGGTTTATGGGACTGAAACTTTACAATCCGACAAGCGCGGGACGACGATTCGCCTCGACGGTTGACTACAGCCAGGTTGACCAGGGCGGGACGGTCCGTTCGCTTCTGAAGACGTTGAAGAAGAAGGGCGGCCGCAATGCGCGCGGGGTCATCACGGCCAGGCATCGCGGCGGCGGCTCGCGCGTGAAATACAGGGTGATTGACTTTAAGCGCAACAAGGACAACATCGCGGCCAAGGTGACGGCGATCGAGTACGACCCCAACCGCTCGGCCTTCATCGCGCTGCTGACATATGCCGACGGGGAAAAGCGCTATATGCTGGCGCCCGAAGGCGTGAAGGTCGGCGACGTGGTCTATTCGGGCGACAAGGTGGAGCCGAAGGTCGGGAACTGCATGCCGCTCAAGAGTATTCCGCTGGGCCTGAACGTTCATGCGATTGAGTTGACGGCGGGCAAGGGCGCGCAACTGGTGCGCGGCGCCGGCGGCGTCGCCCAGTTGTCGGCCCGAGAGGGCGACTACGCCGTGATTGTGATGCCCTCCGGCGAGATCCGAAAGATTCATGTGAACTGCCGGGCCACCATTGGCCAGGTGGGCAATCTGGATCACATCAACGTGTGGGTCGGCAAGGCGGGCCGCAACCGGTGGAAAGGCGTGAGGCCGTACGTCAGAGGCGTCGCCCAGAACCCCGTCTCGCACCCGATGG
Source organism: uncultured Planctomycetota bacterium (assembly GCA_964409935.1). Lineage (GTDB taxonomy): Bacteria > Planctomycetota > Brocadiia > JAADGH01 > CAYPFP01 > CAYPFP01. The sequence continues at coordinate 126,874 of CAYPFP010000001.1, forward strand.
GCGGCGGCGAAGGCCGTTCATCCGGCGGCCGCCATTCGTGCTCGCCGACGGGCGTATTGGCCAAAGGCGGCAGGACGAGGAACAAGCGGGCCCAGTCGAACCAGTTCATCGTCCGGCGGCGGCCGAGCGGGCCGCATGTGGGCTCGTGATGTCGGGTTCAGGCCTTCGAGGGGGGCGCGCGGGCCTTGGAATCGAGAACCGAACACGGGAAATTGAGGTGATGGCATGTCGCGGTCGTTGAAAAAAGGGCCTTACGTTGATGAGAAGCTGATGCGCAAGGTCGAGAAGCAGAAAGACACGAACAATCGGGAGCCGATCAAGACGTGGGCTCGGCGCTGCACGATCGTGCCGGAGTTCGTCGGGCAGAACTTCCTGGTCCACAACGGCCGCACGTTCGTCAAGCTTTATGTGACCGAGGATATGGTCGGCCACAAGATGGGCGAGTTCGCCCCGACGCGCATCTTCAGGGGCCACGGCGCAACCCGAAAGGAAGCCGCGCCGGCCGGCGGCGCGCAGAAGGAATAGCGGCTGCGCCAGGGATCCGGGCGCCGAGGAGGCCCCCGGTTTCAGGAGCGGACAGCGGTATCCCAGGAGCCTTCGATGAAATTTGTATCAACGTATCGGTTCGCCCCCATGTCGCCCCGCAAGGCGCGGCTGGTCATTGATATGATTCGTGGAAAGAGCATCAACGAGGCGCTCAACATCCTGCGCTTCACGCGCAAGAGGGCCGCGCCGATGGTCTACAAGACGGTCCGCGCCGCGATGGCGGCCGCCGAGGAGAACGCCGACGTGGACGTGGACACGCTGAAGGTGTCGCTGGCGCGCGTGGACGGCGGGCCGATGCGCAAGGGGAGACTTCCCCGGCCGCGCGGCATGGCGACGATGCTGAAGTTCCGCACGTGCCACATTCGCGTGGAGCTTTCCACACCGGCGGAGGCGCCGGCCGAAGCGAAGAAGGCTTAAGGACATAGGAAGGGAGTTGTATGGGTCACAAGGTTTGCCCGACGGGATTGCGGCTCGGCATCACCGAGGAGTGGCGCTCCCGGTGGTATGCGCACAAGAAAGAATACGGTCCGCTCCTGATCGAGGACCAGCAGATCCGCAGGTTTGTCAAGGCGAACTACAGCTTCGCCGGGATTCCCAAGATCGAGATCGAACGAACCCGCGACAGCGTCAAGGTCGTGCTTCACACCGCGCGGCCGGGCATCATCATCGGCCGCAAGGGCGCCGAGGTGGACAAGTTGAAGGGCGAGCTGGAGGCCCTGGTGGGCCACCCCGTTGACATCGGCATCAAGGAGGTCAACCAGCCTGAACTGAACTCGACGCTGGTGGCCGAGAGCGTGGCCGAACAACTGGAAAAACGCGCGTCGTTCCGCCGCACCATGAAGAAAGCGGCGGAGACCTCCATGTCCACGGGCGCCAAGGGCGTGAAGATACAAGTGTCCGGACGACTGGGCGGCGCGGAAATGTCGCGCACGGAAAAATGCATCATGGGCAGCATACCGCTGCAAACCCTCCGCGCCGACGTGGACTACGGCTTCGCCGAGGCGGACACGACCTACGGGCGTATCGGCGTTAAAGTGTGGATCTACAAGGGCGAAGTGATGCCCGAACGGGAAAAAGAGGCGGCGGCCGCGAGCGCGCCTGCGCCCGCGGCGGCGCCGGCTCAGACGGTTGCGCCTGGAACGAAGGAGACGGTGGATCATGGCGTTAATGCCGAAAAGGGTCAAGTTCCGGAAGGCTCAACGGGGCCGGCTCCGGGGCATGGCCAGCAGGGGTAATACGGTCGTCTTTGGCGAATACGGCCTCCAGACCCTCGAAAAGGGCTGGATCAGCGCCCAGCAGCTCGAGGCGGGCCGCGTGGCGGCCATGCATTTCCTCGGAACCGAGGGAAAACTGTGGATGCGTGTCTTCCCCGACAAGCCGGTGACGGCCACGGCCGCCGAGACGCGAATGGGCAAGGGCAAGGGCGAAGTGGAGTATTGGGCCGCGGTCGTCAGGCCGGGGAACATCATTTTTGAGGTGGCCGGGGTCTCGGAGGAGATTGCGCGCCAGGCCCTGAACCGCACGGCGCACAAGATGCCGGTGCGCGTCAGGTTCCTTCACCGGAGACATGGGATATGAAGGTGAGCGAGTTGAGGCAGATGACCGACGAGGAGCTTCGGCAGGAGCTGGCCAACCAGCGGAAGGAGCTCTACAACCTCCGGCACCAGAGCGTGACCGAGCAGCTCGAGAACCCCGCCCAACTGGGCAAGTGCCGGAAGGGGATCGCGCAGATTCTTACGGTGCTCCGGGAGCGCGAACAGCAGGCCGCACAAGGGCCGGCGCCGGCTCAGGAGGTTGAGGCTAAGCAATGACAGAGCGTTCGAAACGAAAAGTCGTCGTCGGCCTGGTCACCAGCGACAAAATGCAGAAGACGGTCGCCGTGCGCGTAGAGCAACTGGTCAAGCACCCCCGGTACGGCAAGTACGTCCGGCAGCACACGACGTTCAAGGCGCACGATGAGAAGCGCGAGGCCAGGATCGGGGACCTGGTCGAGATCATGGAGACGCGGCCCCTGAGCCGCACCAAGACGTGGCGTCTGGTCCGCATCGTGAAGAAGGGCGAGGGCGTGCTCACCCCCATCGCCGGCGCGCCGGACCTGGAAGCGCTGCAGAAGCCCGAGGCGCCCAAGAAATCCGAGACGCCGAAGGCAGAGGCGCCGCCGGCCCAGGGCACGCCGCAGTAAGAGAGGACTCGGAGAGGTTACGAACAGGCAACCACAGATTTGATGCGCGGGCCCGCCGGGAGAAGATGCGCGGTAGCCGGCGTTGGAGGCGGCGGCGGAGCCGTCTGCCGGACAGCGCGAACCGGGAACCGGAATCCTGAAAGATGCGTGCCCAGAGTAAGCGCGTGAGGTGACACCCATGATTCAGATGCGGACAAAGCTCGATGTGGCGGACAACACCGGCGCCAAGATCGCTTACTGTATAAAGGTGTTGGGCGGCACCAAGCGCCGCTGGGCGACGATCGGGGACGTGATCGTGGCCTCCGTCAAGAAGGCCATACCCGGCGGCGAAGTGAAGCCCGGCGACGTCGTCCGCGGCGTCATCGTGCGCACCCGGAGCAACATCCGGCGGCCGGACGGATCGTACGTGCGCTTCGACCGCAACGCGATCGTGCTTATTGATACGGACCTGAACCCCAAGGGCACCCGCATCTTCGGCGCCGTGGCGCGCGAGTTGCGGGACAAGAACTTCATGAAGATTATCTCTCTGGCAGCCGAAGTCGTCTGAGAGAAGCGATACGGAGTCTGCGAATATGGTGATCAAGAAGAACGACAGGGTTGTCCTGACCAAGGCCATTACGGGCGCCAAGGACGTGAACCAGCGGCCCATCGGCAAAGAGGCCAGAGGTTCCGTGGGGCGCGTGCTGATGGTGCTTCCGAAGAAGAACCAGGTGATCATCGAGGGCATCAACTACGTGTACCGCCACGTCCGCCCGAACCAGAAGCAGCCGCAGGGCGGACGCATCACGAAGGAGGCCCCCATTGACGCCTCGTGCGTCATGCTGTACTGCGAGAAGTGCCAGCAGGGAGTCAAGATCCGCGTCGAACGCGTGACGCGGACCAGCCCCCAGGGCAAGAAGATTACGGATATTGTGCGCCATTGCAGAAAGTGCAAGGAAGTCGTCGGCGCCGTCGAGAAATAGCGGGCCGAAGAAGGATAAGGAAGCGCCATGGCAAGGCTTTACGACAGATACAAGAACGAGGTTGTGCCCAAGCTGATGCAGCAGTTCAGCCTCAAGAACCGGCTGGCCGTGCCCCGGCTCCAGAAGATCACCGTGAACATGGGCATCGGGAAGGCCATTGAGAACCCCAAGCGCATTGAGGAAGCCGCGAAGTCGCTCTCCCTCATCACGGGACAGAAGCCCCTGATCACCAAGTCTAAGAAGGCGATCTCGGGTTTCAAACTCCGCAAGGGCATCGCCATCGGCTGCAAGGTGACCCTGCGCGGGGCGCGGATGTATGAGTTTCTTGATCGCCTGGTCAACGTCGCCCTGCCGCGTATCCGCGACTTCCGGGGCCTGCCGAAGAACGCCTTCGACAAGTCCGGCAACTACTCGCTGGGTATCGCCGAGCAGACGATCTTTCCCGAAGTGAATGCGGACCAACTGGAGTTCGGGCAGGGCATGGACGTGACGCTGACGATTGCCAACGGTTCGCCGGACAGGTCGCAGGCGCTGCTGCAACTGTTCGGCGTTCCGTTCCGGACTTGACAGGATTTGCCACAGAGGATGACATGACGCGAACGTGCCTGATGCAGAAGACGCTGAACCCGTCGAAGTTCTCGACCCGGCACCGCAACCGGTGCCTGCTGTGCGGACGGTCGCGCGGCTACTACCGGAAGTTCCAGATCTGCCGGATCTGTTTCCGGAACCTGGCCTCGCGCGGCGAGATCCCCGGGGTGAGGAAGTCGAGCTGGTAAGACAAGGCCGCAAAACCCGGGAATGCCCAGCACGGCCGGCCTCGGAAACTTGCCGGCTCGGGGCATGGGCGCGACCGGCATCTGAGCGGCCCATAACAATAGGCGAGGAGCAGGTTGACTTATGAATATGACGGACCCCATTTCGGACATGTTGACGCGCATACGGAACGCGAACGACAAGGGCGCGGAAAGGGTCAAGGTGCCCTCCTCCAGCCTGAAAAAGGGCATCGCCGAGGTGCTCAAGCGCGAAGGCTACATTCAGGACTTCAAGGAGGTGGAGGCCGGCGTGCGCAAAGACCTGTGGCTTTACCTCAAGTACGGCCCCAATGGAGAAAAGGTCATCCAGGAGATCCTGCGCAAGAGCAAACCCGGACGAAGGCTCTACCGCGGCGCCCGACAACTGGAAAAGGTCATGGACGGCATGGGCATCTCGATTATTTCCACGCCCAAGGGCGTCCTGAGCGACCGCGAGTGCCGCCAGGGCAATGTGGGCGGCGAATGGATTTGCACGGTGTGCTGAGCGCCATGCCCGGAATGTAAGAGATACGAGGATATTGCGATGTCGCGAATAGGCAAACAGCCGGTGCCGGTGCTGAGCGGCGTAAAAGTCGCCGTCAACGGCCAGGTGATCAACGTGGAAGGACCCAAAGGGAAGCTAATTTTCAAGATGGCCGGCGGCGTCAAGGCTGCCCTCGACCAAGCCAAGAACGAGGTGGTCGTCACGCGCAATTCGGACAGCCGCCTGCACAAGTCGCTGCACGGGTTGACGCGCACCCTGATCGCCAACATGATCAAGGGCGTGACCCAAGGGTACGAGAAGAAACTCGAGATCGTCGGCGTCGGTTACAACGCCAAGCTCCAGGGCAGCGACCTGGTCCTTTCGGTCGGGTTTGTGAACACGGTGAAAATGCCGGTCCCCCAGGGACTGACGGTGAAGACCCCGACGGCGACGTCCATTGTCATTCAGGGACCGGACAAGCAGATGGTGGGCGAGTTTGCCGCTGTCGTGCGGCGCGTGCGGCCGCCGGAACCCTACAAAGGCAAAGGCATCCGGTACGAAGGCGAAGTGGTGCGCCGCAAGGCCGGCAAGGCCTTCGTCGCAGCGGAGTAACAGGACAAGGTCAGCGCTGGATGCACGGCGCTTGAGGACGAACCGGCCGGCATCCGGCATTCAGGCATTGAGAGGTTTCAGAAATGGATGTGCAAAAGGAAAAGGCATGGAAGCGGCTGCGGCGCTCTTTGCGGGTGCGCCGGAAGGTCAGCGGCACAAAAGAACGGCCCCGCCTGAACGTGTTCCGCAGCCTGAGCAATTTCTACTGCCAACTCATTGACGACACGGAGGGCAAGACCCTCCTGGCGGTATCCACGCTGTCAGCGGAGCTGAAGGATCAGCTCCCGCGGCACGGAAACGCAAAAGCCGCCGCCGTGGTGGGCGCCAAGCTGGCCGAGAAGGCGCTGGCCCTGGGGATCAAGCACGTCGTTTTTGATCGGAACGGATTCCAGTATCACGGCCGGGTGAAAGCCATGGCCGATGCCGCCCGCAAAGGCGGCCTGAAGTTTTAGACAAGAGATGGGAGGCCAAGTTGCCCCGCATTGATCCAAACACGGTAACCATCGAAGAGAAGGTCATTGAGAAGGGAATCAACCGCACGGCCAAGGTCGTCAAGGGCGGGCGCCGGTTCGGCTTCAGCGCCCTCGTCGTTGTGGGCGACCGCAACGGCATCGTGGGCCTCGGTTTCGGCAAGGCCAGCGAAGTGCCCCAGGCGGTTGAGAAGGCGGTCAAGGACGGCAAGAAGGCCCTGATCCGCATCCCCCTCAAGGGAGACACGCTCCCTCACGCAGTGTGGGGGCGGTACGGGGCTTCTCAGGTGTTCATGAAGCCCGCGGCGCCCGGCACGGGCATCATTGCGGGTCCGAGCGTGCGCGCCGTCGTCGAACTGGCGGGCGTCAAGAACGTCCTGACCAAGTCGTTCGGCCGCAACAACCCCGTCAACCTGTGCAAGGCGGCCTTGGCCGCCCTGGCCAAGCTGCGGACCAAGGAGCAGGTGGAGAAGTTGAGAGGAGTGACGATCGAATGAACCTGTCAACCGTAAGGGCAGTGCCTTACGAAAGAAAACGGCGCAAACGCGTCGGGCGCGGCGAAGGCTCGGGCCACGGCAAGACCTCCACGCGCGGTCACAAGGGATACAAGGCGCGCTCCGGCGCGGGCGGCCGGCCGCTGTACGAAGGCGGGCAGATGCCCCTGTTCCGGCGCATTCCCAAGCGCGGCTTCAACAATGCGGCCTTCCGCCGGGACGTCGCCATCGTCAACGTCGAGGACCTCAACCGCTTCGAGGCCAACAGCACCGTCAACCTGCAGAAACTCCAGGAAGTCGGAATGGTCAAGAAGGCCATGGACCGCCTCAAGATTCTGGGACGAGGCGAATTGAAAGTGGCCTTGACCGTCGTGGCCAATCAGTTCAGCGGCAGCGCCCTGGAAAAGATCAAGAAAGCCGGCGGGCAGGCTACGGAGATATAAAGGTTGGAAGCTCTGCTGAACGTCTTCAAGATCCCGGACCTGCGGCGGAAAGTGCTGTTCACCATCGCCGTGCTGGCGCTGTGCCGGGTCGGCGTCTATGTGCCCATCCCCGGCGTCAACGTGGATGCCATGCACGAGTTGATGCGAAACCTGGAAACGCAGCCCGTGGGCCGCGTGCTCGGACTGATGAACCTGTTTGCCGGCGGCGCGCTTGCCAACTGCGCCATTTTCGGCCTGGGCGTGATGCCGTACATCAGCGCCTCGATCATATTTCAGTTGCTGGCGAGCGTTGTGCCTTCGCTGGAACAACTTCAGAAAGAGGGGGAGGCCGGCCGCAGACGGATCACCCAGTACACGCGCTATGCGACGGTGGGCTTGTGTCTGGTACAGGGATTTATTACCATCGAGGGGTTGCGGGGCGGCGGCGGGACCCTCTCGCAGATATTTCCCTCGGGGATCAGTTTCGTCATCATGGCCTCCGTCATCCTGACGACAGGCTCGATGCTTCTCATGTGGATGGGAGAGCAGATTGACGAATACGGCATCGGCAACGGGATATCGCTGATCATCATGATCGGCATTCTCGACCGTCTGCCCGTGGCCATCGGCGAGGTGTCCCGGTATTTCTCCTTCTCGCTCAGTCCGCCCGAAGGCGAGATCGGGATCGTCAAGGTCCTGGTGCTCATCCTGATGTTCGTCGGCATCATTCTGGGCATCATCTTCATCACGGAAGGGCAGAGACGGATCCCCTTCCAGCAGGCCAAGCATGTGCGCGGGATGAGGGTTTACGGCGGCCAGCGGCATTACCTGCCCCTGCGCGTGAACCAGGCGAGCATCTTCCCGATCATCTTCGCGCAGAGCCTGCTGATGCTGCCGGCGACGCTGGTCCACGGCGTCATCCAGCAGTACCAGGCGGGCGGATGGTCAAAGGAGGGTTTCTGGTACAGCTTCTGGGGTTCCCTGAACGACAGCCTCCAGCACGGCGCGTTCCTGTACACGTTGTTGTACGTGGTGCTGATCTTCTTCTTCAGCTTCTTCTGGACGGCCATCACCTTTAACCCGAAGGATATGGCCAACAATATGAAGGACTATGGAACGTTCATCCCGGGCATCCGTCCCGGCGCGAGAACGGCGGAGTACCTCGAGAGAATTATGACAAGGATCACAATCCCCGGGGCCGTCTTCCTTTCGGTGATCGCGATCCTGCCGGACCTGGTCGCCAGCAAGATGCAGGCCGCACAGTGGGTGTCCGGCTTCTACGGCGGCACTTCGATCCTGATCGTGGTCGGCGTGGCGCTGGACTTGGTGCGAAAAGTCGAATCGCAGCTTCTCATGCGCCATTACGAAGGGTTCATGCGATCGGGCGTGCGGCGCAGATAACGAGGAGTGGTTGACTTGCAGATCGTGTTTCTCGGCCCCCCAGGGGTCGGCAAAGGCACACAGGCCAAGACCGTGGCGCAAGAGCAGGGCGTGCCGCACATCTCGAGCGGCGATATGCTGCGGGAGGCCATCCACCTGGAGACGCCCACCGGGCGCAAGGCCAAGACCTGCGTCGAGTCGGGCCGTTTGGCGCCCGACGACGTCATGATAGACTTGATTGCGGAACGGATGGCTCGGCCCGACTGCGCGAAGGGCTTTGTGCTCGACGGGTTCCCGCGAACCCTGGCCCAGGCCGAAGCGCTGGACGCCATGCTCAAGGACAAGAGGCGGCCGCTGAACGCCGTGCTGTACTTCGACGCCGACGAGGCGACCATCGTGGAACGGTTGAGCGGCCGAAGGCTGTGCAAGACGTGCGGCGCAGGCTACCACGTGAAGTTTATGCCGTCCGCAAGACAGGACATTTGCGACAAGTGCGGCGGCCCGCTGTACCAGCGCGCGGACGACAAGGCCGAGACCATTCGGGAACGGCTGCAGGTATACAACCGGCAGACAGCGGCTCTTATAGAGTACTACAGGAAGTTGGATGTGCTGACGCCGATCGCCGGCGCAAAGGCGGTGGACCAAGTGGAGCAGCAGGTGCGGAGCGCGCTGGCCGCCGTCGCCGCGCAGAAGGGCCGCGCTAAAGGCACTGATGGTTAAGCTCAAATCGCCCCGCGAGATTGAGTGTATGCGTCAAGCGGGGCGCCTAGTCGCCGAGGCGCTGGCCGCGACCAGGCGCGAGGCCAGGGCGGGGGTCACGACAGGACACCTGGATATGCTGGTGGAGGAATTGATCCGGTCGCGCGGCGGCGTCCCGGTTTTCAAGGGATACCGGGGATTTCCGAGCAGCATCTGCGCCTCGGTCAACGAGGAGGTGGTGCACGGCATCCCCGGAAAAAGGGCGCTGCGCGAGGGCGACATCATCAGCATTGACGTAGGCGTCCGTTACCTGAACTATGTGGCCGACGCCGCCGTAACGGTCGGGATCGGGAAGATCTCGCCCGAAGCCGAACGCGTGATGCGCGTGACGGAAGAGGCCCTGGGCCTGGCCGTCCAGACAGCCAGGCCCGGCAAGAAGGTCTCCGACATCTCGCGCGCGATCCAGCGCCACGCGGAGAGTCACGGGTACTCCGTGGTTCGGGATTACACCGGGCACGGGATCGGGCGCGATATGCACGAAGAACCGCAGGTGCCGAATTACGTCAGCCCGGCGACGCTGAGGACCGACGAGCCTCTGCGGCCGGGAATGACGTTGGCCATCGAACCGATGGTCATCGCCGGACCGAAGCCCCAAACGCGGGTGCTCCTGAACGGCTGGACGGTGGTAGCCGCGGACAGTTCGCTGGCGGCGCATTTCGAGCACACGGTGGCGGTAACCGAGGACGGCGCCGACATCTTGACCGTTTAGGCGGCCGCGCTCAGAAACGAAGGGCGTGACGGGATATGCCAAAGGAAGAACCGATCCGAGTGGAAGCGACAGTGAAAGAAGCGCTTCCGAACGCCACGTTCAAGGTGATCCTGGAGAACGGGCACGAAGTGCTTGCGCACGTCTGCGGCAAGATGAGGATGAACTTCATCCGCATCCTGCCGGGAGACAAGGTGACCATCGAGATGTCCCCGTACGACTTGCGCAAGGGACGCATCATTTACCGGTCGCAGTGAGGGTTTGAGCCAACCGGGCGCACAAGGCGCCGGCGGCGTTTAGCTTTTGGGATGGCATATGAAAGTCAGGGCATCGGTCAAGAGAATCTGCGAGAACTGCAAGGTGATCCGTCGGCGAGGCGTGGTCAGGGTAATCTGCACCAATCCGCGCCACAAACAGCGGCAAGGTTGACGGGCGGGGCGCCGGCTTTTTTTAGGACGGTGAGGTAGATATGCCAAAGATATCGGGCGTGGACATCCCGGGAGAGAAGCGTACGGAAATCGCGCTTCGGTACATATACGGGATCGGGCCGAAGGCCGCGCTGGAAGTCCTCAAGGCGTGCGAGATCAACCCGGACGTTCGGGCCAAGGATCTTACGGAGGACCAGTTGAGCCGGATCGCGGGCTACATCGAGAAGAACTATACCATCGAGGGCCAGCTCCGGCGCATGGAACAGCAGAACATCCAGCGCCTGAAGGATATTCGGTGCTACCGCGGACTGCGGCACCGCCTGGGCCTCCCCGTGCGGGGTCAGCGCACGCGCACCAACGCGCGCACGCGCAAAGGCCCGCGCAAGACGGTCGCCGGCAAGAAGAGCGTGAAGGAGCTTGGCGGCTGACAGCGCCGCCAATCGCCGTGCGGCCGGGCGCCTCGCGGCGCCGGCCAGGCCGCAGGCCCCGGCTGTTGAGCGGCGCGTTTGCGCCATCGAAGGAGGTAAGGGATGGGTAAAGCTGGAAAGAAAAAGATCCGGAGAAACGTCGCCAAGGCCATCGCGCATATCAAGGCCACGTTCAATAACACGATCATCACCATCACCGACACGAACGGCGACACGCTCTGCTGGGACGCGGCGGGCACGATCGGGTACAAAGGCTCGCGCAAGAGCACCCCGTTCGCCGCACAGCGAGCCGCCGAAGCCGTCGCCGAAAAGGCCAAGAAGTTCGGCGTCAAGGAGATCGAGATCAAGGTCAAAGGCCCCGGGTCCGGACGCGAGTCCGCCATCACGGCCCTGCAGGCGGCGGGCCTGGCCGTCAGGGGCATTGAAGACGTAACGCCGTTGCCTCACAACGGCTGCAGGCCGAGGAAGAAACGGCGGGTGTAAGCGGTTGCTCGCCCGCCGCCAGGACAGGCGCACAAGGTCCGGGTCCTGCGAAGGCCGGCGGGTCGAGACGCGTTCGCGAGGAGGACAAAGGGAATTACATGGCACGATATCTTGACTCAAAATGCAAACTGTGCCGGCGCGCCGGCGTCAAGCTCTACCTGAAGGACGTGCGCTGCTACACGCCCAAGTGCGCCGTAGCGCGCCGCGAGTATCCGCCCGGCATGCACACCTGGCGGCGCGGCACCGGCTCCGACTACGCCGTCGGCCTTCGCGAGAAGCAGAAGGTGAAACAGTACTACGGCCTGTTCGACCGGCAGTTCATGGCTTTCTTCCACCGCGCCGAGCGGCAGAAAGGCAACACCGGCGAAAACCTCCTGATCATGCTGGAACGCCGGCTCGATCACGTCCTCTACCTGGCCCGATGGGGCCTGTCGCACGCCCACGCGCGGCAGTTGATCACCCATGGGCACGTCCTCGTGAACGGCAAGCGCGTGGACGTGCCTTCGTACCTGCTGGGCGTGGACGACGTCGTCACGTGCGAGGCTCACGAAAGCAGCATCAAGACGATCCGGGCCAACGTGGAGCAGAACAAGGAACGGGCCTTGCCGCCGTGGATTGACTCGCACCCGGAAGCGGCTTTGCCGGAAATCAAGATCCTCCGGATGCCGACGCGCGACGAGGTCACCATCGAAGTGCAGGAACAATTGATCGTGGAATTCTGTTCGAGGTAAACAGGCGGAGCGCGCGGAGCGTCGGGAACGAAGGTCTTCCGGCGGGCCGCGCCCGCGAGGCGAAGTGACTCCGGTTGGCAGGCCGGGCGCAGCACGGGATCCGGGACTGGCGACTGTGGGAAAAATAAGATTCGTTCAACGGGAGGTCGGGCAATGCGCATAAGATGGCGCGGATTCGAGTTACCGACGAGGGTCGTGTGTGAGGAGGCGGGGAAGACAGATCGCTACGCGAAGTTCATCGCAGAGCCGTTTGAGCGAGGGTTCGGCGTGACGGTGGGAAACAGTCTCCGGCGCGTCCTGCTCTCCTCGCTCGAGGGGGCCGCCGTGACCTCCGTTCGCATCAAGGGCGTGCAGCACGAGTTCACAACGGTGGACGGCGTTGTGGAGGACGTGGCGGACATCATCCTGAACGTCAAGGGCGTCGTCGTCAAGATGCATTCGGACACCCCCAAGATGATCAAGATTGACGTCCGCCAGAAAGGCGAGGTCACCGCCGCGAACATCGTGACCGACGCGGATGTCGAAGTCGTCAACACGGAGCACCGCATCGCCACCCTCACGAAGGATGTGGACTTCGTGATGGAAATGCGCGTGCAGAAGGGGCGCGGCTATCGCACGGCGGAGGAGAATGAACCGCTCGAACAAGAGATCGGCGTCATTCCCATTGACTCCCTGTTCTCGCCCGTCGTCCGCGTGCAGTACCGCACCGAGGACAGCCGCGTGGGCAAGCGCGTCAACTATGACCGGCTGATCATGGAGATATGGACGAACGCCACCCTTACCCCCGAGATGGCGATGGTCGAGGCGGGCAAGATCCTGCGCAAACACCTCACGCCGTTCGTGCAGTACTTCGAACTCGGCAAGGAACTGCCGCGGCAGGAGCCGGCGAAGGTCGAAGCGGCCAGGATGCTCGGGGAAGGCGAGGGGCCCGACGTGGCGAAAAAGCTCGACATGCCCATCGCGGAACTCGACCTCTCCGTCAGGGCGTCCAACTGCCTCCAGGCCGAGAACATCAAGACGGTGCGGGACCTTGTGGCTCGCACCGAGGCGGACATGCTGAAGATCCGAAATTTCGGCAAGACGTCCCTCAAAGAGGTCAAGAAGAAACTGACGGAGCTTGGCCTGTCGCTGGGCATGGGCCGCGGCGAGCCTGTGGCCTCGACGGAAGGAACATAGTTTACCGCCGAACGCGCAGCAGACGCCGGGAACAACAAGGTTCCGGCGGGAGGCGCAGAAGCAAGACCTCCTCAGCCGGTTCCCGGACTTGTTTCGGGCCGGTCGCGCGGATTGGCGAGGCAAAGAAGGAAGGTAGCAAGGAATGCGGCACAGGAAACGAGGACGAGGGCTGGATCGCAACTCCGCGCATCGCAAAGCGCTGCGGCGGAATCTGGTGGTCGCCCTTTTCGAACATGAACGGATCCAGACAACACCGGCCAAGGCCAAGGAAGTCAGGAGCATGGCCGAGAAACTCATCACCACGGCCAAGTCGGGCACGCTCGCCGCGCGGCGGCGCGTGTTGGCGGTCCTGAATGACAAGGCGATCGTGAAGAAACTCTTCGCCGAGATCGCGCCCCGCTTCCAGACTCGGCCGGGCGGCTACACCCGAATCCTCCATCTGGGCGAGCGCCGTCTGGGCGACAACGCCCCCCAGTGCATCTTCGAACTGGTGACCCAGGCGGAGAAGAAGGAAGAGACCGCGGACAAGAAAACGGCCGCCGCAGAAACCAAGCCGGAAGAAAAGAAAGCCGAAGAGGCCAAGACGCCGGCGCAATAAGAACGGACATGCGCGAAGCAACACGAGGCGCGATACGGGAACGTGTCGCGCCTCGCTCCTTTTAACAGGATAAGCTACGCCCTTACCACGTGGATGTAACGCGTCAAAGCCCGCGAGACCGGCAGCGTGATGACACCGTATCCGGGCGTCTCCGCCAGGACCGGCTCGCGCGAGCCGGCCGTGACGACCGCCAGGCGCGGCGCGAGATTGAGGAGGTTCCGAAGGATGACGGGAGAGGTCTTCGCGTCCTCGTAGTGGCTGAGGTGGCCGTAGGGAAGGTCGGTGACCGCCGCGGCCCACCGGCCCGAAAGCCTCCGGGCGTCGCCGACGCGGGCGACGGGGGAAAATCCGAAGTGCTGCAGGTTGATGTTCGAGGCCGACACCATCTTCGGGTTGATGTCGAACCCTTCGGCCTGGAGGCCCATGTCGGCCGCCTCGATGAGAAAAGTCCCGGCCCCGCAACAGGGGTCCACGATGCGGTCGCCGGGTCGTGTCACCAGGCGGATGACCGCGCGGGCGACGCGCGTCGGCAGCGCGCGGATGTACGGCATGGGCCGAACGCGGTGCAGGCGCCACCGGTCCTCAGTCTGTTCGACGATTTTTCCCAGCCAAAAGCCGCGAACGGTCGCCACGAGCAGAAAAACCACCGACGGGTTGTCCAGGTCGGGTTTCCCCCGGATGCGGCGGGCGACCGTTTCCTGGAGCCTGGGCGACGGGTGCGGCAGCGAAGAGGGGATCTTCCGCACGAGGATTCTGAAGCCCGCGGCGGAGACGCCGGCGGCGTCCAGCCGGGCGCACAGGTCCTCAAGCGACGGCGCGGCGGCGGTCGTCTCGCATAGGACCGACACAAAGGCCGAATGCCGGAGCGGGACCGGCTCCCGCAGGCCCATAATGCGTTCGTCGAGTTCCTCGGCGGACGTCCCTGACGCCAGGGCCTTGCACTCGGCGATGGCCAGGTCGCGCTCGGAAGTCTTGCCGTAGCTGTTGTACGAAAGCAGGGCAAAGAAGGGCGGAAGACCGGGGGTCGTCATTTTTCATGTTCCGAGGGCGCGGACCTATGCAAGACCTTCGCCGCCCTTTGGGGAAGCCCGTATTGTCGAGCGACGTCCCAGGCAAGGCGGCGGACGTCTTCGGGCTGCAAGCGGGAGAACTGGTCAAGAATGCGATCATGCGCATTAATCGTTGAGAACCGCTGCGGATGTGAGGCGATGTAACCGACGAGGCTCCGCGTCAGCTCGAAGTAGCCGCGGGTGTGGGCAGTCAGTTCCATATCGCGAACCACAAAGCTCAGCGTGCCGGCCAGAACGGAACGCGGCTCCTCGGCATGGGCAAGAGCCGTCAACTGTGCGTTGCGCTCGGTCATGGCCAACAGATTCCTGGCGGAGAAACCGTGCTTCACGAGCAGAAGCAGGGCTTCGAGAAAATGTTTGCTGACGGGCACGTAGCTCAAGGCGTCGAGGACGTGCCCCAGTTCGTGGGTATCAATGGCCGACAGCACGCCGTGGAAAAGGCGTTGCGCCGGGTCGCCCTGTGTTCCCTCGCCAAGCCGCAAGGTCCCCGCTGCGTCCTTGTGGCGCAGTACTTCGGGCAGGCAAGAAAGGTATCGAACCTTGAGCGGCTCCGTGGTCTGCGGCGGTTCCTGCGCCGCGAGCCGGAGGCGCTCGCCGAGCCTGCGCTCCAGCTCCACCGACGCGGCGACGCTCTCCCACACGCGGTCTATGTTGATGTAATAGAAGCGATCCACGGTTTGGCCGCCGATGCGGGCGTTGGCCATCACCTCGTCCAGTCCGCGCAAGTCTGCATTCTCGCACACGAGTCGGTCGTGGGTGAGCACGCGCCCCCAGAGGGATGCCCGGCGGCCGGGTTCCCAACTGATGGCGTTGAGGAGGACGCATTGGACCGGCTCGCCTGTGGCCTGGCCGATGGCGAAGAACTGGCCGCGTTCCCAGAAATACTTTTGAAGCCCGGATCGCGGCGGGAAACGGAAGTCGGTGACCTCTCCCAGGAAGGTGTAGTTGATGGTCTCGGTCCTGCCTTCGATCGGCGTGCGCAGGATGTCCTTGGCGAGTTGGCAGACGCGGCGGACGGCCTGCGACAGGCTCATTGTTCCTTTGCCCGATGCGAAGCGGAAGTAATTGCTCTCGAAGAGACCGCGAATGCGGCGGCAGAACTGCTGGTGGCGCCTGAGGCGCTCCTGGGCGAGGCGGGCATCCTGATCCTCGGGGGCCAGAGACAAAATGGTTCGATATTGGGCGGCTGCCTCATCAATCCAGCCGATGCTCTCGTAGGCGCGGGCCAGCGCCAACTGTGCCGGCAGGTTTGACGGAGCGGCCTCGGCTTCGGAAGTCGCTCGCACCATGTGTTCGAACCGCAACCGCGCGACGTTGCCTTCTGTGAAGACCAGATCCCTGGGCGCCTTGGCCTGCCAGACTTGCAGGGCCTTGGCGTACTGCCGCCGGCGCACGTGCAGGAGCCGCATGTCATTGGCGTAGTCGGAGGGCGAAGCGCCGAGCGACCGCGCCTTGTCGTAGCTCAGAAGCGCGGCCTCCGTGTCGCCGGAGCGATGCTGCGCAAGGGCGAGGGTGAGGTAAAGGTCGGCAACATCGGGATGGTCCTGGATGGCCGTGCGGCAGACCTCGACCGTGGCCTGGAAATCCTTGGGGATGCCAAGACGATTGAGGAGAGTCCGGCACGAGTCGTGAACGTCTGTGTTGTGAGGGTTGCACCGAATGGCGTTGAGGACGGCGCTGATCGCTTCGGGATACTGGTTCAGACGGGCGAGGGCTTTGGCGTGGAAATGCCAGACCGAGCCGTCTTCCGGATCCATCTCGGCGGCGCGGCGGAAGGCCTCGGCGGCTTCCTTGTTCTGTCCCCGACGCAGTTGGACGACCCCTACGGCGGTGAAGCCGAGGGGGTTCTGATCGCGCCACAGCGCCGATGCTTTCTTGTAGAGATCTTCGGCCTGGGTGAATCTCTGCCGCCTTACGGCGACGTGGGCGAGTCCGAAATAGCCCCACGGCGAACCGACGTCGCAGGAGACCGCCTGGGAAAACAGGCGTTCCTGTTCGTCGGGGTCGGGGCAAAGGCGGCCGTTCAGGTAGAGGGCCTCGGCGTTCTTGGGGGAGGAGCGAAGCATCTGTTCGTACTTCTGCACGAGGGGCCGGATTTTGCAAAGCCGCACACAGGCGTCCTGGTAGAGGCGGTGCGCTTCCACGAACTGCGGTGACAGTTGAATTGCCCGGAGCAGTTCGGCTTGCGCCTGAACGTCCTTATGCTGCCGCAGCAATAGTTTCCCCGTGGCGTAATGCCGGAGCGCTTCGGGAGAAAGCGATTCCCGCGCATAGGTCAGCGAACAGCCCGCCATGGTCATTCCCAACGCCAGAAGCCACTTGTGCATGGAGCGCGTCCTCACTGTCGAGCGAGCGTCTCGCGCGCCAGCGCCAGCGCATGGAAGAACAGCGACTTCACCGTCGCCGGTTTCGTATGATAGCCCGACGTCTTGGTCGTGGTCTGGCGCAAGACCACGATGTCCACGTCGCCTTCGCGTTTCCTCTCGATCGTGACATTAGGCATCTCGCGGGGGCGGCACTTGTTCAGAAGGCCGAACTCGCGGCGCGCGACGAGGACACCGTAGAAGTACGGGTAGTCCGTTCCCTGCACGTTGTTGAGGGCCAGTTGCAGTTGGACGCCGAGGAAGTCCGCCGGGGCGTTGTGGAAGGCCAGGACCATCTTGGCGTCTACGGGCGTCTTGCCGTCCTTGGTTTCGCCGATCTCCAGCATGTACTGAAGTTCTTCGCCCTCTTTGGCCAGGGTCGCGAAGGCGTCGGCGATGGCAAGGAGGTTCTGGATTTTGATGACCAGGGGCGCGTTGGTCAGGATGCTTCGGATGCCCACGATCCAGTGCGGCGTGATCAGGATGACGGCGTCCATGGCCCACATCTGCGCGGCCGACGAAGAGAAGTTCTCCCAAAGGAGATAATACACGTAATAACCCAGGCCGATCACGGCGAGGAGCGCCATGAATCCTCGAAAGCAGGTGATGTCAATGAAGGTCTGGTCCCACGACTTGGCCTTTCTGCTCATCTCGACGACGCGTTCGAACTGCTGCCGCGTGACGCGCGACCATTCCTTGCGGGTCGGGGCGCTGCGGAGTTTGTTGTCGTAGCCGCGCACCAGGCCGAGGAGCGTTGCGCCAAGGAGCAGCGGCGCACCGTACCACGGGTCGAAGAGGAATTGGACGGCAAGGCCCGCCACCAGGAGCGCGGCGATGAGCAGAAGCCGCACGTTGTAGGGCAGGGACTTGGCGACCTTGAACTTGATCTCGTCGCGGCGTTGGGGTTGGGGCAGGATGGCCATCAGCGACCTCCACATTTTGAATAGGATGCCGACGCTTGCTCAAGTTCGCCGTATCCGCGCCGTTCCCAGTACAGAGGGCAGGCGCAGGCGCAAGGCGCGAAGTCCTCGCATGTCCTGCACGGGGCGGGCGCGAAGCCTTTCTCCTTGAAGTACCGTGCCCGGACCGAGTTCCAGACGGCGTGAAAGCCGTCGCGCAGCAGGTTCCCGATGGTTTCTGGATGGCTCGAACACGGGCGCAGGCCGCCGTCGGGGGCGACGCTCAGGAGGCCGTCGCAGGCCGCGCACGACTTATTGCCGAGACCTTCGGCTATCGGGTTGAAGAGGCACAGGGGCGTCGGCGAATACCACATGAATTTCAGCCCAAGCCCGCGCGCCTCGTCCGCCAGCCGTCGAACGAGGGGGCCGATCTCCGTGTAGCTCATCATCAACTCATCGTCGTTGGCGGCGGCGGCGCCGGTGGGGATCACTATGTTCATCGAGAGGCGGGCCATACCCATGTCTTTGACCAGGCGCAGCAGGGCGGAAAGCTCGCCCGCGTTGACGCGGTTGATCGTGGTGTTGGTGTGCGTATGGATTCCGGCCTTGCGGAAGTTGCCGATCCCGCGCAGGGTAGCCGGGAAAGAGCCTGGAACGCCAGTGAGCTTTTCGTGGGTCTCGGCGACGGCGGCCTCGAGCGAGACCTGCGCGGAGTTCAGCCCCGCCTCTTGCAGTCGTTCGACGAGGGCCTCGTTCGCGGTCGTGCCGTTGGTGATCAGGTTCACTTTGAGGTTCAGAGTGCGCGCGTGCGCCACGAGTTCGGGGAGGTCCTCGCGCAGCGTCGGCTCGCCGCCTGTAAAACTGACGGAGGGCACCTTCGCCTGGCGGGCGATGATGTCGAGGATCTTCTTGGCCTGAGGCGCGCTCATCTCGCCGTTTTCCCGGCCGGCGCGGCATCCGCACGCCGCGTAGCAGAAGCGACACCGGAGGTTGCAGCGGTACGTGATCGCCACCTCGGAGAGCACCGGCAGGAGGCTGAAGGGCGAGGCGAAGGGCACCTTCTCGACAGCCAGCCGTCCCCGTCCTTCGGCCATGGCCCCCTTGACCAGAGCACACAGGTCGAGGAAGAAGTAGAGCAATTGTTCGAGCTTGACTTCGTCTTGCTTGGTGCGGCTCAGGACTTGCGAAATCTTTCCTCCGCGCAGGAGATGATCCAGGATCACAAGGCCGCTGGCGTTGAGCTTGTAGGCCTCGTTGGGCACGAGGATGAGAAGGCCGTCCTCCAGCCGGACGCGCACGTGCGGGCGGATACTCGCGATGAAATCATCCACCCACGCCAGATCGTTGTCTGTTATCGGTTTCCGCATCGCTCTACCTTCCGGACGGACAAGTGCGTTAGTGCGCTCCACCGCTGACGCATGCGCTGTGACAGGCCGAATGGCATGCGCTGTGGCACGCGCTGTGACAGGCCGAGTGGCACGCGCTGTGACAGGCGTCGTGGCAGGCGGAGTGCACGAAGCAGCCGGTGTAGCACGCGGCGCTGCTCATGAAGGCGTTGTAGTCGGTAAAGTCCGCCGGCAGCATGCGTTCCACGCCTTTCTGCAGATGCTGGTACTGGTCGGCGGGTTGTTGCGCGACCGGATAGTGGCGGAAGTAATAGTAGCTGCGGCCCCAGTAGTACGGTTCGCGTTGGGCCTGTTCTTCGGGCGTCGGCGCGCCTGCACTGTAGAGAGCGGCGAACTTTTTCTCGTAATGCGCTTTGGTGGCGTCGAGGTCGCAGTCCCACGCCTTGCGCTGGATGGAATCCACCGCCTGCTGCATGAAACTCTCCACACCACTGCGGATGAGCCGCCCGTTCTGGGGGTCAACGGCGTCGAGGAGGCGTCCCTGGTACTCCGTGAGCTTGATAGGCGCGTCGGGGATGCGCCTCACCGCGAGCGGATCGCTGCTCTCGACGCGCACCACGCCCAGGGACTCCAGCACCTGGAATATGGTGGCGATGATGTGGCTTACGGGAATGCCGAGCAGGAAGCCGGCCTCGATGTGGTCGAGATTCTCGGCGACCTTGCCCGTCTTGCGGAACGAGGCGAGTTGTATGCGGGGCGGCAACCACTCCTCGCCCTCCCACCGGATGGCGTCGAGGCCGTCGGAGGCCTTGAGCATGGAGCGGTGCTTGGCCGCCGCGATGATGATGGCAAGCCCCGCCAGGCCGCCAAAGACGAGGATCAGGGCGGTCTTCGATATCGGCTGCTTGACGGGCCGGGACGGCGCGGTCTGCCTGCGCGGAATGTCCGCGGACGGTCGCAACGGTTGGTCCAGCAGGGGGACTGAAACGCGATCGCGCCGGACGTCACCCGTGCGAACCGGCGCGCGAAGGTTCGGGAAGATGGCGGCGTCGAGGTACTCCTGGATGCGCATGTGGTACCGGGCGGGGATGTTCTGGCGGTGGAGGCGTTGCGTCAAATAGTGATGGCCGTCTGTTCCTTTGGAACCGTAGTACGAGATCAGGTACTGCGCGTTCACGAATTTCTCGGTGCGGAACTTGATCTTCTCCAGGAACTCGTTGCCGACCTTCTCGCCCTCCACCTTCACGGGCAGGTGGAGGTAGACCGTCATGTGTTCCATGGGGTCCTGCCATTGAACGGGCGACCAGTTGAAGTAGACGAGCTTGCCGAACTCGCTCTCGGTGTAGCCGATGTGGCCGGCCTCGCCCAGGTCCACGCCGTAAACGAGAATGTAGGTCGCGTCGCCGCTGTGAATGGCGGCGCCGTTGGCCAAAATAACATCGAGCTTGCCGCCGCCGACGTGCTTGATCTCAAGGGGATATTCGCGGCCTCCGGCGGCGATAGCCTTGCAGGCGCTCAGGTCGAAATGGGGGTTGGCCTCGTAGCCCTGGAAGTAGAAGCCGTGGAGCGCGAAGTTGCTGACGCTGAGACGCACCTTGTAGACCATTGTCGCCTTGCCGTCCGGGCGCAGGGAGACGTCCACCTCCGCC
Source organism: uncultured Planctomycetota bacterium (assembly GCA_964409935.1). GTDB lineage: Bacteria > Planctomycetota > Brocadiia > JAADGH01 > CAYPFP01 > CAYPFP01. The sequence continues at coordinate 147,853 of CAYPFP010000001.1, forward strand.
CATCGCCAGGTGACCCCCGCCTCCGCAGCCGCGCCCAGAGACATCACAAGGCCGAGGACCCACAGCAGGATTCTCCTCATTGCAGGCATCTCCGGTGAATCAGGACGAAGTGGGAATGAGCTTCGTTTATCCGGTTAATTGTGCATCCAATTGCCGAAAAAGTCCAGCGTCTAGGCGGGCGAAGGGCGGCCAGTTTCCACTGCATCCAGGCGCAATACGATGCGCCGAAAGTGCCGACGTTTCCGTCGCAGTACGGTTGCGCCGCGAGCCATTCCACGGTGTCATACCCTTCCTGTCCGTCCAGGGTCTTGTCGGACGTGAAGGGGATGAACTCGCCTTCCGAGGCGTAACGTCCGCGCGTGTCTTGGGTTGCGACAACGTAGCCGGCTCGCGCCAGGCGTTCGTAGGGGGCCGCGCCTTTGCCGTACGGCGTCCTCATCAGAAGGGCGGGGAACCGGTCGGGCGCGTCGGGGCGGAAAATGTTCGTGCTCAGGCGCACGCCGTCGCGCATCGGCACGCGAACATCGAGTTCCTCGATGAGGCCGAGTGTTCGCGGACTTTCACCAGAAGACATGGTTGTCTCCTTCATGGGGGACACGGTCGGATTGCTGTTGGCGAACGGCCGTCCCGTCGGCCATTGCTCATTCTCTGCCCACCACAAGGTCGTCGAAGTAATTATAGGTGGGCGTGGGGCGATGGACGGCCTCGGCGCCGATGACGCCGTCAATTACGGGCGGCTTGCGGCACTTCGGAATGACCAGGATGTTGCTTGTGGGCGCCTCCGCTGCGGGAAGGGAAAATGAGCAGAGCGTCAGGACCAGGAGCGGCGCGAGGCGTCCCATGGCATCGTTCCTCCTGCTTGGGTTAGGTGAGAGTGCGTCGTCATTGTATTGCACCTGCCTGCGAATGCGAGAGGAGTTTTGTCGTTGACGGCGTGCGCCAACATGAGTAACCTTCGTAGGAACGGAGTCCGGACGCGGGTTTGAGGGAAGGACGCGGCAATGAACGAGCGGAAGATTGACAACATATCCGATATGTGGCGCAACGTCATGCGGAAATTCCCCCGCAAGACGGCCGTCATCTTCGAAGGCAGGTCGTGGACCTATGCCGAGTGCGACGCCATGATCGAGGCGCTGCGGCGGCAGTTGGCAGAGCGCTTTGGCATGAAGCAAGGGGATCGCGTGGCGTACGTCCTGCCGAACTGTTTCGAGTTCTTCATTGCCTATTGGGCTGCGATCCGCAACGGCGGGGTGGTCACGCCGGTGAACACGCGCCTTCGGGCCGAGGAGATGGGTTACGTCATCGCGAACTCCGACGCGCAGATTCTATTCGTTCACGAGCAGACGCGGCTTTCGGTCAGGGAGGCGCTCAAGCACGCGCCGAATGTGAGGCACATGATCGGCGTCGGCGTGCCGGAGGCGCACGCGCAGTTTGAGGACCTCGTCCGCCGGCCGCCTTCCGACCCGCCGCCGGCGCCGCAGATAAAGAGCGAGGACCTGGCCATCATCATGCACACCTCCGGAACCACTGGGCGTCCCAAAGGGGCGATGATGAGGCACGCAGACCTCCTGTTCAACGTGAAGAACGCCATCATTGCCCACGGATTCCGGCACGAGGACGTCCATCTGCTCTGGGTCCCGATGTTCCACTGCACGGCGCTATACAGCATGCTGCCCACGGCGGCGTACCAGGGCAGCACCATCGTCATTGCGCCGAGGCCGGACATCAAGGAGCTTGTGCAGTTGGTCGAGAAGCATCGCATCACGACGTTTCTCGGCGTGCCGACGATGTTCTATTTTCTCAGCACGATGAAGGACCTGCCCAACCATGACCTTTCATGTCTAAAGCTGATCGCCTATGCCGGCTCGCCGATGCCTCCGCAGACCATTCGAAGGCTGCGCGAAAAACTGCCGCACGTCCAATTGCGGAATTTCTTCGGCCTCACCGAGACGATCTCCGTTACGCACGTCCTGCCCGATGAGGACGCGCTGCGCCATCCCGACTCCGTCGGCAAACTGCTGCCGGAAGTCCATCACAGGATCATTGACGAGCAGGGCAACGAGGTGAAGCCGAACGAGGTGGGCGAGTTGTGCTTCGCCCGCGAGAATGTCGTCACCGGCTACTGGAAGCAGCCCGATCTTCTCGGCAAGGCCATGGTCGGCGACTGGTTCCGCACCGGCGACCTGGCGACGGTTGACGAAGACGGCTACGTGTATCTCAAGGGGCGCAAGAAGGACATGATCATCGTCGGCGGCGAGAACGTCTATGCGCTGGAGGTCGAGAGCGTGATCCTCACCAACGACAGGGTGCTCGAGGTCGCCGTCGTGGGGATCGAGGCCAAGGGCGTGCGCGAGTATCTGGGCGAACTCGTGAAGGCCGTCGTGGTGCCCAAACAGGGCGTCACGCTTACGGAGCTGGAGGTCAAGCGGCATTGCGCGGAACGTCTGGCGACCTACAAAGTGCCGCAGATCGTCGAGTTCCGCGACAAGCTCCCGCGCAATCCGGCCGGCAAGGTGATGAAGGGCGAACTGAAGTAGGGGCCGCCCGGCGCCGGAATCCTCCTCAGGCGGGCCGGGCTTCCTGTCGGAGGCCGGTCAGTTTGTAGATCTCCTCGGCGTGTTTTCGGCCTTTGACCTTGATCTTGCCGAGCGATTCCGCGGTCACCATGTCCTTCACTTCCCGGTACGTGGAATCGCTCATCAGGACTCGCGTCTTATATTCCTTGGTGAGCGATTCGAGCCGCGCGGCGTAGTTGATCGTGTCGCCGACGACGGCGTAGTCCATGTGTTCAAGCGACCCGATGTTCCCCACCACCACCAGGCCCGTGTTGACGGCGATCCCGATGTCGAACGTCCGCCGCCGTGCGGCGGTCCACGAGGCCATCAGTTTTTCGAGTTCGGTTTCCATCTCCAGGGCGGCCCTGACGGCGCGCTGCGCGTCGTCGGGCCGCGAGATGGGCGCGCCGAAGACAGCCAGGATCTCATCGCCGACGAACTGATTTACGCTCCCGCCGTGCTTGTGAATCACCCGCGTCATGGCCGCGAAGTACTCGTTGAGCATGGCCACCACCGACTCCGGCCCCATCTCCTCGGTCATCGGCGTGAAGTTGCGGATGTCGCTCAGGACGACCGTGATCTTCTTGGTCGCGCCGGTGAAGACCAGGTTTTCGGGGGTTCGCATCGCCTCTTCGACGATCTCCGGCGAAAGGTATCTCACGAGCCACTTCCGGGTGCGGGCGCGCTCGCGCTCTTCCACGAAAAACCGATAGGTCAGCACGGCCCCATACACGGCGATCATGCATCCCAGCGGCGCCACCACGTTGATCCACAGGTTGAGGAACGTGAAGGCGCCCTGGGCGGCGCTGCCATAGGCCACGACCAGAACGGCGGCCAGTATCCCGCCTCTGCGGAGCGACCGCCAGGCCGTTGCGCACCCCACGAGGAACGTCATCAGGACGAGCAGGAACATGTTCGCGGAGTGGGAGGCGCGCGTGATGAAGTCTTCCTCGAGAATATTGGTGGCGACCATGGCGTGAATTCCGACACGCGGGAAGTTCTCCTCGATCGGCGTCGTGCCGAGATCTTTGCGCAGCGGGTCGGTGGCGCCCACGAAGACGATCTTGCCCTTGTAGGCTTCCAGGTTCACGAGCGGCTTCTCTCCGGCCTGGACCTGCTGGACCGAGGCGAGCACGTCCATGTAATGGTCGCTGCTGGCTTCGAGCGTCGAGGTCCCGCCGCAGTAGTTGATGAACATCCGGCCCTGCCGGTCAATCGGGATGGATATCCGGCCTCGCGAGGGGGTGTTCAGGCGGACCCACCGTCCGGCCTTCACCTGGATCGAATCGGGCCTCACCCCCAGGAACTGGCTGACGGCCAATAAAGACAAGGAAGGGAAGACGTGTCCCTGGAATCTCATGACGAGCGGCACTCGAATGATGACCCCGCCTTTTTCCTCCTGGATGTTGAGGAAGCCGAGTTTTTGCGGGATTTCCAGCCCGGGCATCGGCCACTGCAGGACGGAGCCGGTGTAGAGATATTCGTCGCCGGGGCCTTCGGCCCTGATGGCAAAGTCGGACAGCCTCAGCCCGCGGCGCGGCGTCGGCATCGTGAGTGTTCGCTCGATTTGAAACAGGAACCCGAAACAGCACCGCGCCGTCTGCTTCGCGATGCCGGCGAAAACCTCGTCGGTCTCGCGCTCGCGCGGCTCCAGGAAGATGATGTCCCACGCGACCGACGCCGCCTCATAGTGGGCCAGGACCTGGAGCATCTGGGCGTGAATGTTGCGGGGCCAGGGCCAGGGAACGCCGATGACCTCCTGGTCCTTTCGCGCAATGGCAAGCACGCGCACGGACGGGTGCAGGGGGCGTTCGCGTCTCAGGTGGAAACGGGCGTGGTAGCTGCGGTGTTCCAGGGACTCCATCCACTGCTGGTCGGTGATCCAGACGCCGATCCCGCACAGGACCGCCGCGCATACAAGCGTGAAACACCAGCGACGC
>CAYPFP010000001.1:152447-164590 GCA_964409935.1 uncultured Planctomycetota bacterium
CCCACCGAGCCGCCGACGGAGATCATGCCCGTCAACGCGACGCGGTGCTGTGTCGCCATCGTGAGCGATCCATCGCTGTTCTGCCAGGCGATCTGCTCTCGGCTTGTTATCTGGTTCACGTTCAGCGAGGGGTTGGTGTGGCCGTCGCTGTCCGGGGTAAGAAGCGCGTCGGCCAGGCCGTTCCAGTAGTGTATCCGGTTGACGCCGCTGCTCTGCTGGTGCCATGCCACATGGCCGTTGGCCGTGGAGGGCGCGAAGTCGTAGACGCTCGACCCGTGCGGCGCATTGGCCGTGACGACGCTGCTGCCGTCCCAGAAGAACACCACGCGCGTGACGCCGGCCACGCCGTCCCACGTCAGGTCCCCGCCGCTATTGGAGAGCGTCGTCCCCGTCGTGGCCGTGGACGCGACGCGGTCCATGCTCGTCCCGTTCCAGAACCAGACCTCGGGGTTCAGCGGACCTTCGCGAATCCAACCGATGGTTCCGTTGGATACGGCCGGCGTCGAATCGCCGACGGCCACGCCGTCTGTCGTGAGCGCCTGGATGTTGATCGGCAGGCCGGCGGTGTCGAAGTCGCCCTCCCAGTAGTAGATATCGCCATCCTGCTCCCACGCCAGGAACGGATTGCCGGCGGTGCCTGCGGCCAGCGACGGATTGGCGACGTCGCCCGCCGTACTCGACGCGATCTGGATGATGCTGGCCCCGTCCCAGTAGAGGATGGCCGCGCCCGCGGTGCCGGCTTCCAACCAAGCGATCTTGCCGTTGAACAGCGAGGGGTCGCCATGCGTCGCCGCGCCGCTCGAAATCTGTTGAACCGTCGCGCCGTTGTAGAAGTAAATCTGCGGGGTTCCCGTGGTGTCCGGGCGTCCCTGCCAGGCGACGGTGCCGTTGTAGAGCGAAGGGAGGCTGTTTTCTATGGCGGCGCCGACCGGAATGCCGGAGGTTTCCCAACTGAGGACGCCTTCCACCTCCACACCGCCGAGGTTGCCCGAGACGAACACGCGCCCGCTTAACTGGCCCGCGCCCACGCCGATCGTGCCGATGTTGACGGCGTTCACTGTTCCTGCCAGGTCGCCCGCCGTGATCATCAGGGCGTTGATGTTGCCCGAAACGGTGATGCCGTCCGTCGGTCCGGACACTCCGAGGCCGATGGTGCCGGCCACGTCGCTGCCCACGTCAATCACGCCGATCTGCGGCGCCAGGATGTTGTGCACCTGGACGTTGCGGGTCACGAGGGAGCCGACGGTGTCCGCCGCGGTGATGTCGGCCATGGCGCCCAGTCCGCTGGTGCCGAACGCGCCGCTGACAATAGCGCGGCCGATGTTGCCTCCGGTCAGACTGCTCATGCTGATCACCTTCGGGGCCGCTCCCCCCGCGACCTCCACCCACGAGAAGGGGATGCCGTCCGCCAGGTTGGTCTCGATGACGCCCGGATTGAGGATCTGCCCGATGTTCAGGCCTCCGCGAATGTTCCCGTTCGCGGCGGCGATGTTGCCCCGCAGCTCGCCCGGAATCGTGATTGCGGCCAGGATGTCGCCGGTGGTCGCGCCGATGCTTCCCAGCATGTTGCCGCCGCTGCCCAGCGTGATCGTTCCCTCCAGGTTAAGCCTGGCCTGGATGCTGCCGCCGGCGCCGATGTGGCGGCCTACGTTGATGATGCCCGCGACGGCGCCGGAGGCCGCGGCGATGGGGCCGTTGAGGTCCCGCCCGATCGAGATCTCGGAGAACGTACCGCCGCCGATGGAACTGCTCGAAGACACGATGCTGCCGTTCATGTTGTTGCCCACCGCGATCCCCGCGGTGATGTTGCCCGTGGCCGTGATGGTGCCCGATGTTCCCACGTTGTTGCCGACGCGAATCTGGCCGTTGATCGAACCGCCCGACGCCAACAACATCCCCAGCATGTTGTTGTTGACGGTGATGGCGCCGTCCAGGGTCTGCCCGATGATCATGCCGCCCGCCAGGATGTCGTGGCCGACCGTTACGGCTCCGATGACGGACGAGGCGGCGATGATGGCGCCCGACGTGCCGATGTCATGGCCGACGATGATGGTCGCGGAGGTGCTGGCCACGGGGCTGCCCATGGAGATCGTGCCGTTCAGGTCGTTGTTGATCCGTATGACGGATCGCATCGTGTCCACCGCCGAGATGTTGCCGCTCATGTTGTTGCCGACCGAGATGGCGCCGACAAGTTGCGCGCCCGACCGGATGGCGCCGCCGGCGCCGACGTTGCGCCCGATCGTGATGTCCCCGAGCATCTCCGCGCCGGTCGTGATGAGGCCGTTCAGGTCGTTGCCCACAACGATGGGGGAATTGATGGCTCGGGTTACGCTGGAGATTCCTCCCCACACGGTGTTGCCCACGCGCACGACGGCGCTGGTCCCGCCGAGGAGGCCGATGTTGTTGGTGGCCGTGATGGTTCCGGCCGTGCTGCCTTGCGCGCCGAGGCTGTCGCCGACGGTGATGAAGCCCGTGATGTTCCCGACGAGGTTCCCGCGGGTGTCGCCGCTGGTCATTGCCGCGACGATGCTGCCGGCCGTTCCGACGCTGCCGTTGACGCGGATGTTGCCGGCGATGTTGCCGCCGGTGACGCCGATCAGGCCGTTGAGGTTGCCCGGCGAACTCGTGCTGCCGGTGCTGCCCAGGATGCTTATGTTGCCGGTGATGTTGCCGTTGACGACCGTGATCTGTCCCGCCGTCATGTCGCCGGGGATGTTGATGTTGCTCTGGATGTCGCCGTTGGTGGCCAGAATGCTGCCGCTGAAGGTGCGACCGAGGGTTACCGGACCGCTGATGCTGCCGTTGGCCGTGCCGATGGTGCCCGTGAAGGCGTTGCCGACGCTGAAGCCCTGCGTGATGCCGGCATTGGTCAGTAGGATGCTGCCGCTGAGGTTGCGGCCCACCGTGATGGCCGTCCCGATGCCGGCCGTGCCGCGCACGGTGATGTTGGCCTCGATGTCGGTGGTCGCTGCGAAGTTGGCGGAGCTTAGTATGCTGCCGCCGATGTCCATCCGGCCCTTGAGGAACGTGCCGGCGGTCAGGGTGCCGGTTACGTTGAGCGGGATCGGCTTGACGATCTCGATGTTCGTTTGAGAGCCGTAGGCATGCTGCATGGCGAAGCGGCCGCCGTCCACGTTGTCCGCGTTCGGCGCTCGGTCGCCGGAGCCGGTTGTAGCCAGGGTGGTGGCGCTGCCGTTGGTGTTCCCGTCCCAGGTCTGTATGCCCTCAAACAGCGTGTGCCAGACGAAGATCGGCTGGCCGATGGGATTCACGGCCACCTTGGGCGCCGTGTCGGAGGCCAGGAAACTGGAGACGCCGGCGATGGCGGCGCCTTGTGTTGCCCCGATGGGGGCGCCGTCGGCTCCGAGCTGCACGTACCTGATGGAACCCGAAAACGCGCCTGTGGACGTCTTCCACGTCAACCAGCCGCGGGTGATGGAGGCGTTGGAACTGGTACTGCCGATATCGGTTGTGATCTGGGTCGTCGTCCCCAGGTTGCCGTTCCAGTACATGATCTGATTCTGCGTGCCGTCGTTCCCGGTCCAGGCGATTCGTGCGCCGTGGGTGCCGCCCATCACGTCGAGCGTATCGTACCACAGCGAGGGGCCGGTGTTGGTTCCGCCGGTGGACGCGCTTGGGATCAAGGAGGTGAGGCCGTTGTCCCAGAAGAAAATCTGCGACTGTCCGCTCACGCCGGGGTTCGGGCCTTCCCATACGACGCGCCCGCCGAACGCCGACGGGCTTTTGTTGTCCCCGCCCGTGCTGTTGGTGAGGGCGCGGGTGGTCACGCCGTCCCACCACATGATCTGGTTGCGGCTCCCGTCGTACTGTACCCACGCCAGGTTCGGCTTGCCGGTGTTGGGGTCCACGTAGAGCGACGGCGCGCTGTCCGGGGTATTGTTGGCCGTTATCTGTCGGATGCCGTTGCCGTCGTAATAGTAAATTTCGCTGTTCGCGCCGGCGCCGGAAACCCACGCGACATGGCCGTGCGAAATGGACGGCGTGACATCCGCTCGGGTCGGGCCTTTGGTCAGGTATTCCATCGTCCATGTCGGCATTATCAGGCCGGCGCCGGCGGTGGTGTTCGGCCCGAACAGCCCCACGTTCAGGATTTGGCCGGCCAGGTCGCTGCCGTTGATCTGTATCCCGCCGAGCCTGCCGCCGGGGGTGGTCAGCTCGATCCTGTCGGTGGCGTCAAACGTGTTCAGGGACACCAGGCCCGTGATGCCCGCCGCCGAAATCCGGTCTATGTTCCCCGCGGTAATATCCTGGAACGACACGCCCTGGTTGACGCTCAGTGACCGCAGATGGTTCGTGCCCACATCCACGGACACCTCGCCCCGCTGAAAGCCCGGCACGCCGCCGCCGATGGTGATGAGCGCATTGGCAAAGGACTCGCCCCGCAAGTTGTCCAGCTTCACCTGGACCTCTCTGCCCATCTCCCTGTACGAATAGGTGGTGACGATGGAACGCGAGACGTACTGGCGGGTCGTCACGTCGCCCGCGATTGTTCCCGCCACGTTCAGAAGCCCCGACAGGATCGAGCCGCCCGCATTCAACTGCCCGCCGGCGGCCAAGTCGCCGCCGATCCTGATCCCCCGCACGAAGTCGTTGGGTGTCGTGATCGTTCCGGACAAATCTCCGCCGATCCGGATGGCGCCGATGTCGGTGGCGGCCGAGATGGTTCCGCTCAACTCGCCCTCGGTGCCGGAGGAAAGGATCAGCCCCCCGAAGGCGCCGATGCCGCTGAGTCCGGTCTGGATTGTCCCATCGAACCCGCCGCGGGGGACAAGGATGGGCAGCGAGATGGCCCGGCCCGTGTTGATGGTGCCGTTCAAGTCTCCATTCAGTATGCTCAACTGCCCGATCATCACGCCGTTTGTCGCCATGATCCTGCCGCTATAGGTGATGCCGGCGGCGCCGCCGATGGCGATGGACTGCATGATGTCGCCGTTGGCCTCGATGCGGCCGGCCAGTCCGCCGTTGGGCACGGAGATCTTCGCCAGCAGCGAGCCGCCCGAACCGGCGGCAGAGATGCTGCCGGTGGAGAGGATGCCGCCGGGGCCTTGGATGGCAATCTGGTTTCGGATGCCGTTTTTCGCCGACTGAATCTTTCCGGCCAGGTCTCCGCCCACCGTGACCTTCCCCGTGAGGGCGTCGCCGCTGCGGATGGCGGCCGATGTGCCGATGTTCCCGCCGACCTTGATCGTCGCCCGCGTCCGGCCCACGCTCGAGATCGTGCCGAGCAGGTCGTGGCCGATGGTGATCGTGCCGCGGATCTCGCCGCCCGTCCCGCCCGAATAAATGCCTCCGGTGGGGCCTACATCGTTGCCGATGACGATGGTCGTGCTGACATCGCCGCCTTGGGACGCGACCAGCCCGTTCAGGTCGCGCCCGATGTTCAGTTTCCCGTTGACGGCGCCGGCGACAGTCAGTCCTCCGCCGCCGATGTTGCTGAAGAACGTGCTCAGGATCGGCAGGTTTGCGCTCGGCGCCGCGACATCCAGCGCCGTATCCGTGTTGAGGAACCCCAGGGCGACGGAGTTTATGACCGCGCCCGTCGGCGTGCCGTAAGTCAGGGGAGCGCTCAACGATCCGGGGCTTCCCAGATTGCCGAACAGCACGGCCACTCCGCCGGCGGTGCTGCCGCCGCTGACCACGGCGTCCGGGTTGCCGTCGCGGTTCATGTCGCCGATGGCCAGGCCCTTCGGAGAGGCGACGCCGCTGGCGTACACCGACAGCGTGCCGAAGCCGCCCGTGCCGTTATTGATCAGGAGCGCCAGGTTGTTCGTGCCGTAATTGGCGGCGACGATGTCGGGTCTGCCGTCGCGGGTGAAATCAGCCAGGGCTAAGTTGCGCGGCGCGGTGGCGCCGGCGCCGGTTCCGAACGTCGCAGCCGTCCCGAAGACGCCCGTGACCGAGCCGAGGAGCACGGAGACGTTGTTGGCCCCGGAGTTCGCCGTCACGAGGTCAAGGTGTCCGTCGCCGTTGAGGTCTCCGGTTGCGACGGCCCAAGGCGCAGCCCCCGTCGTGCCGGTGCCCAACCCGTACGGGGCGGGGGGGCCGAGCGTCCCGTCGCCGATGCCGATGAGCACGTTCAGGTCGCCTGAGCCGATGTTGACCGTGGCCACGTCGAGGAAACCGTCTTTGTTGAAATCCCCCATCGCCAGTCCCATCGGGCCGTTGCCGACGGTTCTCGTGAGCGCCGGGTCGAAGGTCGCGTCCCCGCGTCCGAGCAGAACGGCTACGTTATTGCCGGCCGAATTCGCAATGATCAGGTCAAGCTTGCCGTCCTTGTTCATGTCCCCCGTCGCCAGAAACACCGGCGCGCCGTCGGTGCCGGCGTCGGTCTGGAACAGGCCGCTCAGCGTGAGGGCGCCGCTGGTGCTTCCCGTCCATATCACGACCATGCCGGCGGCCGGATCCACCGTTGCCGCGTCGGGTCTGCCGTCGCCGTTGAAGTCGCCGAGGGCCACGCTTTCATAGCCCGATATGCCGAATCCCGCGGTATAGTCCGATCTTCCGCCCAGACCTCCGGGCGCGATCCCCAGGTCCTGGGTGCGGATGGAACTTCCGCCCCCAAACGTGTCGAGCGTCACGGATCCGACGTATGTCGGGGCGCTCAGGATGACGCCTTTGGGCGGCAGAGCCACGATCTGCTTCACGCTCTTTGCCATCAGCGAACCGATGCTGCCCTCAACCAGGATGTTGCCCAGCGCCTGTCCGTTCGCCGTCATGTTTCCCAGGACGGCGCCCGAAGTGCCCGGCGTCACTACGTCCAGAAGGAACGAAGTCGAGCCGTCCGCGCCGGAGAAGACCGCGGTGGCGATGTCGCTGTTATTGGGGTCATTGCCCTGGTTGTCCAGAAGAACTACGCTCCCGTTGCGCCCGGACAGCGTGACCGTGATGCGGTTATTGTGGGCATCGTCGAACGTGAACGACTGTCCGACGGTCAGTGTCACCGGCGCCGTCCGAGGCTCAAGCTCCTCGATGCGGAGTTTCCGGTCAATGCGGATACGGTTCGACATGATGAACTCCTAACGCTGGAACGGCCGCGTCTTCTCGGAAGACAAAGAATAAAACGTAAAGCGTGGAGGTAATATACGGTCTTATCCTTACGCTTTACGTTTCACGTTCACGCACTTCAAACACGTTGTTCGAACGGGGGGATGCGCTCGGGAAGCGCCGCCAATCCTTCCTTTTCCTGCCGCATGCGTACTTATTCATTTGTATATCAAATCAAGCCCTGCTGTCAAGCGCGAAAGGGGGCCTCGGCAAGAAGTTATGGCGTCTGGAACCAGTCTTTGAGCAGAGACGATCTCCTCCGTTCACAATGGCGCCGGCATCTCTGCCTGCGGGCGGAGGAGAACCGTTTTGCGCCGGATGTGGTCACTCGATGTAATTGTGCCCCGCAAGTCAGCCATGGCTGTGCAGGCTCCCCTGGTCCGGCAGGCTGTACAGGTTATGAACATCTTGTTCACAGGAGCCGAGTGCCTCTTGCGTTGCTCGCTGCGAGTTTCAACCCGTTGTGGCCTATGGCGTTATGTTGTAATCTTCCGAGCCGCGCGGGCGATCCCTCGGGAAATGCCGGCTATCCTGCGCCGAGTTATCCACAGGTTTTCCACAGTGAATCAACGCTGCTCCCGTAAGTGCGTCTAGAAATACCGCCCTGTCCAGCACGACAAACAGAGCTGCTCCTTGTGCAACCCCACCGCCGCCACAAGGTCGTCTATGGTGTTATAGCCCAGTCCATCCAGGCCCAGGTACGAGGCGATCTGCTCAACCGGCATTCGTCCCGCAAGAAGCTCCTCTTTCCCGCGTGTGGACCGGCCGTAGCGGCAAGGGGCCATCAGCGGCGGACAGGCGATTCGCGCGTGCAGTTCCTTGACGCCCGCCGCGCGGAGCTTAGCCGCCATGTCCATCTTCATCTGTGTTCCCCGCACGATGCTGTCGTCCAGCAGAATGACGCGTTTTCCCTTGATCTTCGGCGCGATGGGGATGAGCTTGATCTTCGCTTCGCGCTCGCGGATCTCCTGCGTGAATTGCGTGTAGGAACGGTCGGCGTAATCATATCTCAGGAAGACGCGATCGTAAGGTATGCCGGACTCCTGCGCGTACCCGATCGCATGGCCGATGCCGGAATTGGGCACCGCGGCGACGAGGTCGGCCTTGACCGGATACCGCCGCGCCAGCGAGGCCCCGATCCTCTGGCGCACAACATCCACGCATTGTCCCTCGATGGTCGAGGCGGGGTTGGCGGTGTAGACCCACTCGAAGGTGCAGTACTGTACCTGGTTCACGGACATCTGCTTGAGCGTCTCGATGCGCTCCGGCCCCACGAGCCGTATCTCGCTGCGCACGAAGACGATCTCGCCGGGCTTCACGTCACGCACGATGTTAAAACCCAGATTGTTGAACGCGCAGGACTCCGAGGCGATCGCGATGGCGTTCTCGCGCCGGCCGATGACGAGGGGGCTGTGCCCCTTGGGGCTTCGGACTCCGTAAAGCCCCTGCGGCGTGAGCACGAGCAGCGAGAACGAACCGTCTATGGTCTCCGTGGCGCGTTCGATGCCGTCCGCGATGTTTTTTCCGCTGGCGATGAGCTTGCCCATGACCTCGATTTCGTCGGCGGTCGCGAAGGAATGCCCCTTGGACTTGAAGTCCTTGATGATCGCGTCGAGATTGTTGATGTTGCCGCTGAAGCAGCAGCAGAATTCGCCCATGCGGGCGTCCAGTCGGATGGGCTGTCGCACGTGCAGGCTTACGTGTCCGATGCCCATGTAACCGTCCAGTCCGCCCAAGTCGTCGGCGAACCCCTGGCGCAGCAGTCCCTTGCGCGTGCGGATCTTCATCTCGCGCCCGTCGAACGTCGCCAGCCCCCCGTACTGCTGCCCGCGATGTTGAAGGTAGAACGTGCCCACAAAGAGATCGGTCAGAATGTTCGTGTCCGCGCATATCCCGAACACGCCGCAGTTGTCCTGCATGGAGGCTCCTTTGCCAAGAACACAAACCTTGCCGGAATATTGTTTCCAGCAAAATGCCCGTCAAATTTAGCGCCGCTTCATCGAGAAATCAACCCTCATTCGGCCATTGCAAACGATCCCGCGAGAATGGCGTGTCCTTCTCACCAGATATTCACCATGTGTCCGTCGCCCATGAAGAACAAGACGTCCACGATGAACGACAGGCCCACGCCGATGATGTACCCCACCAGGAGGCCGACGAAGAACGGTATGCCGCGCCGATACGCCGGCAGACCGCCGAACTTCAAGATGGCGAGTTTGGCGGCCCACACCAGAAATATCGTAAAGGCCAGGTTCCACGTCACCCAGATGCTTGATGCGGCGAACCCCAGCGGGCTAATCGGCCACCATGCGAGCCGGTAGCGCAGCACCGTCAGCAGCGAGTACACCGCCGCCCCCAGGCCGAAGAAGCCCATTCGCTGCCAGTCGGGCAGGAAGGGGTTTTTCATCTTCGAGACCAGGTTCTCGTACATGGCCTGATTTCCGCCCTGGAAGGTGTAGGCCCCGAAGTTGGATGCGCCGTAGTGATAGCCCAGATAGAGCGTCAGCGAGGCCGCGACAAGCGAGCCGACCAGTATCGCCAGCGCGGCCGCGGCCAGCAACCGCCGCTTGCTGCCGGGGATCAGCGCGCCGATGCGGCTGACGTGCGCCAGCGGGCAGATGACGAAGCTGTTGCCCAGTCCGAAGTGCGCGTACGAAAGCGCCAGCGACGTGGCCGACGACGGACTCATGTTCGTGATGCCGATGCTGTAGAACGTGAACGACTGCGGCGTGAGCGGCGCCCGCATGAACATCTGTCCGCTTTCCACCACGTAGCGCGTGACGCCGATGTACATCACCAGCATGGCCCCCAGAAACACCCCCGCCACCAGGAGAGACATGCCCGACTGCACCAGCCACAGCAGCGCGTACGTTATCCCCGCCGCAAGTCCGATCACGGCCACGCGGTACGAGAGCAGTTCGTCGCGGTCGTCAATCTCCGGCGCGCGCCCGAACGTCTTACGCAGGACGTCCCACAGGTGCCGCCGCGCCACCCAGAACGCCGCCAAGGTCATCGCCGTGAAGGCCCCGAAGTTCTGCCACTCGAAGGCGGCGTTTCCCATCGCGCCCCACATGTCCGCCGGCCCGATCGTGATGCCGTACCGGTTGAAGAACCCTATCTGGAAGATGTTGATGAGGTGGAACAGCCATATGCTCAACAGCACGTCCAGGTGCGTGAAGTAGGCGAACCCCAGGCAGAGGAAGTTGATCTTGATGTTGATCGAGGGGCAATAACGCCCGATGCCCACCGTGCGGTGCTGCCAGATCGGGATCTCCGGAAACGACGGATAGAACCACGTCACGATGTTCCAGCAGGCGATGAATATGGCGAGTCCCGCCCCCGCCAGGAACAGCTTGCTGCGGAAGATGCTCGGCCAGGGCGAGCCGTCCGACAGCAGAATGGGGACCTCCGCCAGCGGGAACGGCAGCCGTTCGCGTTCCACCCATTGCTTGCGGAAGATCGTGACCACGCAGACGCCCACCAGCGCCAGCGACCCCATGAAGCACGCCCACCAGAAAAGCGGGATGATCCAGACCGACCATGGGATGGTCGCCCCCGGCGGCATGCCCTCGAAAAACCACCGCATGGCGTCGCCGGTGTTCTTCGGCAGCGCCCAGGAAGGCAGGTAGTCAATGAAGAATTCCGCCCATCGGTTCTCGGGCGAGGCGTAGTAGTAGGGCGTGGCGATCGTGCCGATGAGCAGCCCGATGAAGTTCTGGGCGGGCATCGTGGCCCCTACCCAGTCCATGCAGAACACCACCAGCAACTCTCCGCGCCGCAGCGCCCACGAGCGTTTGAGCAGCCACAGCAGCAGGTTGCCCGGCAGAACCAGGAACACGATTACCACCAGGCACGCTTCAGGCAGGTGACTGAATACGAAGCGCGACGAGCGAACCACATAGGGCGAATATATGGCCAGGAAGTTGGAGGCCGCCACCGCCAGCGCGCCCAGCAGTATCGCCCGGCAGCTAATCATGCGAGCAAGTGTGGAGGCTTCACTTCGACCAAGTGGACCTCGGTTATCAACATGAGGCAATGTGAGCAACTCCTGATGAGATGATTGAATCGTGCATAGGCAAGAGATTTTACAGGAACTGAAATGTGTTGGAAAGACTTTCCCCTTTTCGTTGCCCGGCAGTCATTCCAAAACGAGCGAAGTGTATAAGCCCAAGCAGAGTAAGGGCCTGATCGTACGGCAATATTTTGTGTCAGGTTGTAAGTCCCTAATGATGAGACAATTATGTATACCGTGTTGAATACAACATTACTGTCCTACAGTTTTGTGCTTGACAATGTGCTAAAGATGTGGTCAAAATCATGCAGCTAATGTGGGTATCAGGCTAGTCGTTCGCGCCTTTCTTCTGGGAGGGAACGGCCATGAGAATTAAGAAGAGTTTGCCGTCGAAACCCAAGGTGATTTCAACCTTTACTGTGCTGAAGCCGCCGGCCGGAGGTAAGGGAACGACGATTCCCCCAGATCAATGGGAGGACCATCCGGAGTGGGAGAACTGGGAAGAATACCAAGCTTGGTCTGATTACCAGGTTTGGGATGAGTGGTTTGAGTATGCAGATTGGGGTGACGGTTATCCAGACTGGCAGGACGGAGGGTAGACGGCTGTGCTGGGATGAGAGTGGCATTGATGCAATCCAGCCGGATGAATGTTTGATCATGCCCGAGGCGTGAAGCACTGTCTTTTTCAAAACAGAGGCCACCATGGCGGCGGCGTATAATTTACGGTTAGGGAAACAGGCCGCTGCGGCAAGCGCATTTCGAGGAATGTTCGGAGCAGCTGAACAGTTGAGGCGGTGGGAAAAAGATTCTTTTCTTAGGCTTCGCCCCTTGGCCACTAAGGAATCGTACGTTATACTGACTGTTACACAGAGGTGTAATCTGCGATGCAAATACTGCGCGCAGGAAGCCAGTCAGACCGTCGACATGACCGTTGAAATGGCTGTCAGAGCTGTCAAGCAATGCCTTGAAATTGGTCGAGAGCGACTGACTATTCTGTTTTTTGGGGGAGAACCTCTGCTGCGCTTCGGCATGGTTAAGGAAGCGGCAGTCGAACTTCGCTCTGTCG
>CAYPFP010000002.1:0-37758 GCA_964409935.1 uncultured Planctomycetota bacterium
CCGCTCGTATCTCTCATGCTCTCAACACTTCACGCCTTTTCGCAATAGGCTTGTTTTCGCCTTGAATTGCCCGACAAAAACGTTATTCTTTTGGTGGAGTCTTGTTCATCCGAGAATCCCTTTTGACCAGACCGGAGGAACTGAGCGCATGAAATTCATCATGTTTACAAAGCATCTGGAGACCAAGGACGTGCCCGGCCTCATCACCGCGTTAAAGTCGGCGGGGGTGGAAGGCGCAGATCTGTGCGTGCGCCCGAAGTATCCGGTAGCCCCCGACAACGCCGCCACGACACTGCCGGAGGCGGCGCGCGCCTTCGCCGACGAAGGCCTCAGCATCCCGCTCATCACGACGCCGGGCGACTTTACGGACCCCTCCATACCCTACACCGAACCCCTCTTCGCCGCATGCCGCGAAGCCGGCACGCAACTCATCAAGCTCGGCTACTGGATGACGGAAGAAGGCGGCTACTGGGCCACCGTAGACCGCATCCGCAAGCGCCTGGAAGGATTCCAGAAGCTCGCCGAGAAGCACGGGGTCAAGGTGTGCGTGCATAACCACTCCGGAAGCACGATGGGCCTGAACTCCTCCTCGGTCATGAACCTGGTGAAAGGCTTCGACCCCAAGCACGTAGGCGTGTTCGTGGACCCCGGACACCTGTCGCTGGTGGGCGAACCGCTGCCCATGGCGCTGGACATCGTGAAGGATTACCTGACCCTGTTCGCGTTCAAAGACGTCGTCCGCGAGCGGGTCCTTCGCGACGGCCGCGCACAATGGCAGTTAAAGGTCGTGCGTCTGGGCACGGGCTTCGTGGACTATCCGCTCCTGCTCAGCCTTCTGAAGAAGATGAACTTCGCGGGCGTGATCAGCTTCCACAGCGAGTACTCCGGCGAGCCGGAAGATACGGTCGTGGACCTGGCCCGCATAGACGTGCGGTACATCAAGGGCCTTCTGGCAAGAACATGACGGGGCTGCGGGCTTTTTCCGCCGCGCAAGGTGACGATTATGAAGTGGCCTGTCGTTTCGGCAACTCTATTGCTCATGCTGCTTGTCTCCTGCAAGACCACGCCGCCGGCCGCCCAGTATCCTGAATTCGTCCTCGTACCCAATCCGGGGTTCGAGGCCCCGCAGGAGGACTGGATACAGAACTGGCCGCTCATCATGGGCGAGGAGCGCAACGCAGCGCGCGACGCCAAGGTGTTTCACACCGGATCGGCCTCGCTTCGAATCTCCGGCTACGCGTGGGTCGCCAGCCAGTTCCTTCCCTACAACGGGGAGGAGATACAGCTATCGGCCTGGATGAAGACCGAAAACGTGCGACGGGGACGCGAGGCGTGGGCGCGCTGCGCCGTCACACTCAACGGGTACGACGAGGCCCGCCGCCCGCTGACCTCGCGCGACCTGGCGCGCCTCGACGGCACGAACGCCTGGCGCAAGTTCGAGATGCACACGCTGCTCTCTTCGGCCGTCCGGTACGTGCGGGTCGTGTGCCTCGTGGACAGGGACGCCGCCGGCACGGCGTGGTTCGACGATATTGATCTGAGCCTGCGCAACTGGAGGGTTTCCGGCTCGACCGACCTCATCGCCTATGACGAGAACCGCTGCGAGGTCGAGGTGGCCGCCGACAAGCCCGCGGGGCCGCTCAACAGGGCGTGGAGCGGCGCGGACGTCGGCCCGGCCGATTCGCTCCTGCGCGAGCCGACGCGCGCGGCCCTGGCCAGCCTCCGCGCCGCCGGCATTGACCTGCTGCGGCTGCGCGAGGTCTTCGTGGGCCTCAAGATCTACTCGGAAGACGCGCGGGGAAATCCGCGGTACGACTGGAGCCGGCTGGACCGCGCGCTGGAACTGCCCGTCAAGCTCGGCTTCCGCCTGGTATTCGCGCTGGGCACGACGCCCGACGAGATCGCCGTGAGCATCGGCCAGCGGCCCTGGCGCAACATCTCGCCGCCCCGCGACCTGGAGAAGTGGTCGAGCATCGTCCGGAACGTCGTCAAACACTGCGAGGAGCGTTTCGGCAAGACCGCCGTCGAAAGCTGGTACTGGGAGGTCTGGAACCAGCCCGATTCGAGCGCCTCTTTCCAGGGCACACAGGCCGAGTACTTCGCGCTCTATGACCACACCGCCCGCGCCGTCAAGCAGGCCAACCCCAAGGCCCGCGTCGGCGGGCCGGCCTGCCGCACCAACGCCTGGCTGGGCGCCTTCGCGGCCCACCTGGCCAAGAGCGCCAACGCCGAGAAAGGCGAGGCCGGCGTGCCCGTGGACTTCTTCTCGTGGCACGTCTACTCCACCAATCGCGGCCCGGCCGCCATCGCCGCCCTGGATCACAGCGTGCAGGAGGCGCGGCTGACGCTGGCGGCCTTCCCGAACCTCGCCGACAAGGACATCCTCCTCACCCAGTGGAACATCTCGCCCGCGCCCAACGAGTTGATGGACACAAACTATGCCGCTTCCTTCGTCGGGCGCTGGGCCGAACGGCTGGCGAAGCTGGGCGTGGCCGGCTCGTGCTTTTTCTCAGCCGCCGATCCGCCCTGGTCCTTGAACCAGGTGTTCCGGGGCGAGACCGGTCTGGTCACCGCCACGGACGTCGAGAAGCCCTCGCTCAACGCCTTCCGCCTGCTGAGCATGCTCGGCCCCACACAGCTTGCCATGAGCGTGGACGCCGAACCCGTGAACGGCCTGGCCACCATCTCGAACGATGGCCATCGCCTCGCCGTCCTTCTGTCAAATTACGTGGACAACCCCGATGCAAGCTACTCGACCGAGATCACCGTTCGGTTCTCGGGGCTGCCCTTTCCGCCCGGTCCGGTCCACTACCGCCGTTACCTTGTGGACGCCTCGCGATCCAATGCCTACGACGCCTGGCTCACGCTTGGCCGGCCGGACCGGCCGACGGCCCTCCAGATTCGCAGCCTGCGCAAGGAAGCCCAACTGAGAATCATCCAGGACGAGAATGTGGCGGTCACCGAGAAGGGCGTCCTCATAATCCCGATGCGCCTGCCCCAGCACAGCCTGACGTTGATCGAAGTGGAGAGACTGTCTCCGGACCAGCAGAAATGACGAGCCAGGTGAAATGAGGGGCGAAGTCCTGGCGCTTACCCCTCCAGAAGACTACGGCATGTGTTCAGGTAAGCGCCGTAGAAGCTGAGAATGTAGTAAACCAACATCCCCACCACGAACAGCCACACAACCCACGTGAAGGCCTGAGCGAGGGATTTCAGGGAAAACTCCACGCTCTCGAAGGACTGCTGGGCCGCCTTCTCGAGGCACTGGTCAATCTTGCCGGACGTCTCGCCCACCTGCACGATCTCCAGCGTGCTACGCGGGAACACGCCCGCCGCCTCCAGCGAGGCCCGCAGCCCCGCGCCTTCCTTCAGGACATCCAAGATAAGCGGGACCTTTGCGGCGAAGGCGGCGTTGCCCGTGGCCTCCATGGCGTGCTGTAGGCCTTCGGATATTCCCAGTCCCGCCTTCATGGCAAGCTGGAAGGTCCAGCAGAATCGGGCCACCGCCAGCGTGCGAAGGGTCTTGCCCAGGACCGGTATGTGGAGGAAAAACTCGTCCACAACCCGTTTCCCGCGCAGAACGCGCGTGACAAAGAAGTACGCGCCCACCAGCAGCCCGATAGCGCCGAACCATCGGATGAGGAACAGGATGGCCCCCGCGGCGCCGGTCGCGCCCAGGGCGACGATGGGGCTGGCGATGTCCGACTTTCCCGCCGTCTCCGCTCCCAGGACGCCGGCCAGATACTTCGCCCCCGCGATGATGAAGATCGCCAGCGTGAACTGCACGGCGGGATAGATGAGGCTGGCGACCGTGTTCTTGACGAGCCGGTGCTGGCCCTCGAAGTAGTCCGCCATGTGGCGCAACACGCGGTCCACCGTGCCGGTGCGTTCGCCTACCTCAACGAGTTTCAGGAACAGAGGCGGAAAGTAGCCGGACGCGAGCGAGAAGGCCGCCACCAGCGACTCGCCCCGGCCTACGGCCTCGGCGACCGTCGTCATCGTCTGGCGGAACCGGCCGCTCCCGCTCTCGGCGACCGTGCGCAGGGCGCGCGTCACGGGCACACCCGCATCGAGCAGGTTTCCAAGCTGCCGGCATAGCTCGATCAGTCTCTTCTGGGAGATCATCAACCCGCCACCTTGTGTTCAAAGGTTCCACGTCCGGGCGTTCAGCGCGCGCCGGCGCTGAGGGCGCACCGGAAGCTCAGGTAATTGCTCTTCACCCACGGCGCCGTCGGAAGGCGCTTCGCGCACCGAGGGCTGTTGACCAGGTAATCCCAAGCGCCGCCGCGGACCACGCGGGTTCCCTCGTAAAGCCAGCGCTGCGGGCCGCCGGGGTAGGTCTTATACCAGTCGGCGGTCCATTCGGCGACGTTTCCGGCCATGTCGAAGCAACCGAAGACGCTGATATCATGGGGATAGCTGCCTCCGCGCGCGGCCCCCTTGCCGTCCACATTGCAGTAGCCGCGGGCGAAATCGCCGCCCCAGGGATAGCGGCGGCCGTCGGTTCCGCGGGCGGCTTTTTCCCACTCGGCCTCCGTCGGGAGCCGCTTGCGCGCCCAGGCCGCATACGCCGCGGCATCCTCCCAGGCCACGTTCACGACGGGAAGATTCAGGAACTCCCGGGGGACGTTGGCGCCGCGCCACACATTGTGTCCGCCCGGCGCCGACGGTTCGACGGGGCCGGGCGGCGGGCGGCGCACGGCCCGCACGAACCGCAGGTACTGGGCGTTGGTCACCTCGAACTTGTCAATGAAGAAGGCATCCACGTAGACCTCGCGCCGCGGCTTCTCGGCGTCGCTGTCCTCGTCGCTGCCCATGATAAACGACCCCGCCGGCACGTAAAGCATTCCGGTGGGGACCGGAGCCGCGGGCTGCTCCGCCCAACCGCGCGCGCCGCCCAGAGCCGCGCACAAGACAACCCATCGGATGATCCGAACCTCCATTCGTCACCCAGCGCCTAGACGATCGGATAGCCGTACTCTCGCACCGGCATGTGTTTGATCAACAAGAGGAAACACGTCGTCACCGTGTTGTGGATGGAGTGCAGAACGGCCGACGCGAACGTGGACTGCGTCTTCTCGTACAGATACCCCAGCACCAGCCCCAGCGCAAAGATGGGCAGGAAGACCGACAGGCTCCGGTGCGCCGCCGCGAAGGCCAAGGCGGTGACGACGATGGCTAGGGACGGGCCGACGAGCTTCCTCACGGCGGGCTGGAGGTATCCGCGGAAGAACGTCTCCTCGACAATGGGCGCGACCAGGCAGGCCAGGAGCACGATGGCGCCCGTCACGGCCATTGACCTTTCGGCGACAAAGACCGGCACAATCTCCTGCAACTGCGTCTTGCCGCCGAACTGCCGGGCGATGACTTCCGTGATCTGCGAGGCCGCCAGGAAGATCGGCAGCAGGGCGGCGTAGCAGGCGAGGGCGCGCCGCACGTCCGCGCCGCCGGCCATGCCGTACCCCAACGCGCGCAGAGATTGTCCGCGCACCGTCCGCACCACATGCCAGATGAAAAACAACGTCCCCGCCATCGCAAGGTAGTTCACGCCGATGCTGATCAGGAGCACCTCGTCGCGCGGCAGGTCCCGCAAGGGCAACGCCGCCGAGACCATCGAGAATCCCAAGACGACAAGGAACGGGTACACGGCCGCGATCTTTACGACGTCCCACAGGTTCCATCGCGTTTCAAGCAGGACCCGCTGCGCCAAGACGGCGCGGCCGCGGGCCGTGCGCGCCGCCGACCATGCCAGCAACGCCACTCCCGCGATCCCCGCGACAAGGACTCCCGCCATGAGGAACGCCAGCGCGCCCATGAGCTTCGGGCTGGCGCGTTGCGCCCAGTCCAGGTAGTCCTTGTTCAGGATTCTGCCCAATTCCCGAAGCTGCTGGGGAACAACAGGTCCTGCGTCCGCCGCGGCGGGGCCGGCCGACGCCCAGAAGGCCCCCAGCGCAAAGACGTCAAAGACGATGACGATCACGTAAAAGATCTCGCGCCGGATGAAGTCCTGGAGCCTGCGCTGGTCAAGCATCAGCGAATCTCCACCCATACTTCGCGTTCCCGCGGCCCGTCGAATTCACAGAAGTAGATGCCCTGCCACGTGCCCAGGGCGAGCCGCCCGCCCTGAATGATGACCGTGCGCGACGAACCGATCACGGCGGCCTTGACGTGCGCGTCGGAGTTGCCTTCCGAGTGCTCGTAGGTCCCCTGTTCCGGCACAAGGCGCGCCAGCGTCGCCAGAATGTCCGAGACGACCGAGGGGTCGGCGTTTTCGTTGATGGTCACGGCGGCGGTCGTATGGGGGACAAAGACGTGGCAGACGCCGGCGGCGGCGTCCGCCTTTCGCACGATGTCCTGAACACGGCCGGTGATGTCCATCATCTCGCAGCGCTTTCGGCTGCTGATCCGGAAAGTGTGCATGGAACGTTCCTCGCGGGAGAGTCGGCCTGCACTGTATTATAGATGGGGGATGGCGGAATGCAAGGAGAATGGCAGGGACGGATGCGGCGCCGAAGGGGCGAACCCTCAACTACCCTCTCTCGATCTGTCCCTCGATCTTCCGTATGTGATAGGAGGTCTGCTGGTCGGAGACCAACGCCTGCTCGATCTTTTTTTCTGCGAAGAGCACGGTAGTGTGGTTGCGGCCGCCGAAGTGCGCGCCGATGTCCTGCGCCGAGGCCGTCGTCCACTTCCGGGCCAGGTACATGCAGACCTGTCTTGGGAACGACACGCTCTTGGCGCGTTTGCGCGCGCACAGGTCGGCGCGGGAGAGGCCGAATTCCTTGAGCACGAGGGACTCGATCAACTCCAGCGTGACCGGCCCCTGGCGGGGGGCGCACGGCTTGAGGAGGATTTCCCTGGCGACGCCGAGGTCCACTTTGGCGCCTGAGAGGCTGGCGTAGGCCAGCACGGTGGTCAACGCTCCCTCCAGGTCGCGCACGTTGCCCTGGCACATCTGGGCGATGTGCTTGAAGACGTCCTCGTCTATGCGGTTCTGGAACCGCGCGGCCTTGGACTTCAGGATCGCCAGGCGGGTGGCGAACTGGGGAGGCTCCAGTCTGACCACCATGCCGGACATGAAGCGGCTCGCCAGCCCTTCATGGATTTTGGCCAGGTCGCGGGGGTGCGAGTCGCTGGCCATGACCACCTGGTGGTCGCGGCTTACGAGGGCGTTGAACGTGTGGAGGAATTCCTCCTGGAACCCCATTTTGTTGCTGAAGAACTGGACGTCGTCAATCAGGAGGACGTCCGCCTCGCGGTACATGTGCCGGAAGCTGTCGAGCCTGCCGTTTTTCATGGCGAAGACGAACTGGTTTGTGAAGCGCTCCGCGTGCGCGTAACGGACCTTCAGGTGAGGTTTCTTCTCGCCCAGTTCGCTGTAAATGCCCTGGAGGAGGTGGGTCTTGCCCACGCCGATGGGGCCGTGGTAGAAGAGGGGGTTGAAGGTGGGTTTCGCGCTTGAGGCGACGTCCCTGGCGGCGGCGAAGGCGAGTTGATTGCACGGGCCGACGATGAAGTTGCTCAACCGGAATTCGGGCCGGACGTCGTTTTCTTCCTTGGCGGCCGCCAGGTTCGGGCCCGCCCCCTGGATGAGGCTGGCGCCTTCTTTGAGGTTTTCGGCCCGCAGTTTCCCGAAGAGGTTCGGGATCACGCGGAATTTGACTTCGGTGCGCTCGCCCGTTGTGGCGTAGACGCAGTCGGCGATATCCTGCCGGAATTTCGTTTCGAGCCACTCGGCAACGAAAGCGCTCGGCACACCCAGGGTCAGCCTTGATTCGGAAAGCTCCACCAGCTCAAGGTTCTTGAACCACAGGTTGTACCGCTCATCCCCGACGCGCTTTTTCAATACGGCGAGACACGTCTGCCATTTCTCGGCCAACGCACTGCGCATGGTCTATCCGTGGAGATACGCTTGTGAGAAAATATATCTCGCGCCCCAGCCCGGCACACGGCTTGCGAAGGAACGCGAGGGAAGTGACGCCACCACTAACCACAAGGCGAGGATAATAGCGAGAGTTGCGGAGCCTGTCAAAAGAAAAAACATCGAGACGACGGCGCGAGTTCTCGATTTCGATGCTAACACTTGGTGGTATAGAACTTTCTGAAAACTGTCGCGCCGAAAAAAATTCTTCGCGGCTCGATGGATTCTCGGCGTCGTTGCCCGCGGCGTCGTCTCGCGGCGCGCCGGGGTCGGGCCGCAACGTGTCGGACGAAAAAAAAGGCCCCCGCTTTTCAGCGGGGGCCTTGTTTTAAAGCGGAAATCTCGGGGTTCCGAGTGAAGCGTTGTCAAGCGACGGCCAGGAGTTCCTTGGCCTTGTCCACGGCCGAGGCGGCGTCGGGGGCATAGCCTTGCGCGCCGATTTCGTCGGCGTACTTCTGGGTGACGGGGGCGCCGCCGATCATGACGCTCACGTCGTTCAAGCCGGCTTCCTTGAGGCTCTTGATGACCGTGGCCATCTGCGGCATGGTCGTGGTCAGGAGGGCCGACAGGCAGACCAGCTTGGCGCCTTCCTGCGCGGCCTTGATGTACTTGGCCGGGTCCACGTCAATGCCGAGGTCCACCACCTCGAAGCCGCCGCCCTTGAGCATCATCGCCACGAGGTTCTTGCCGATGTCGTGCAGGTCGCCCTTGACCGTGCCAATGCAGACCTTCGCCAGCGGCTTCACGCCCGCCTTGGCCAGGAGCGGCTCCAGGATCGTCATGCCCGCGTTCATGGCGCGCGCCGCGATCAGGACTTCGGGAACGTAGAACTCATTCTTTTTGAACCTGTCGCCGACGACGGCCATTCCCGCAATCAAACCGTCGGTCAGAATTTTGCCCACCGGCACGTTCGCGGCCAACAACTCTTGGACCAGTTTCGTTACTTCGTCTCGCTTCCCGCTGATCAACGCTTCTGATAGCGCCTTCAAGTCTGCCATCCTGTAGACCCTCCAAAAATGGTATGGTCGCGCGTCCACTACGTTCACAAACGACCTTCAGTCACCGACCGCACGGCAGGACTTCGCCTACAACATAGCGCCGTATTCTAGAACTCCCTCTTGCTCCATGTCAATTCTTTTTTCGAAAAAATCTTCCCCGTTTCGGCGGCTGCGCCGGCCCGCGCAACGCGCTCTGTGCGGCGGGCGGTTCGAGCCGGCCGGGGTCAGCCTTTCTTCTGCGGTTCGGGCTTGGGGGCGGGCGCGTTCGGAACTTCGGCCAGCCGCTTGAGACGCTCCTCCGCCCGCTGCGCCCACTCCGTGTTGGGCGCCAGCGCGATCGTCTTCTCGCACAGCGACTTGGCCTGCGCCGCGTCCTTGAGAAACTCGGCGCAGCGCGCGGCGTTCAGGTAGCACTCCGGCGCCAGGTACTTCGGCCCCGACTCGCCGACCTTCTCATACAATGCCTTGGCCTCGGCGTACTTGCCCTTGTCCTCCAGTGCGGCGGCCTTGGCGGACTCGGCCGCGGCGGCCAGACTTCCGTCGGGCCTCAGCCCGATGACCTGATCGAGGACGTCCACGGCCTCGTCGAGTTTCCCCTCCTCGTGGAGCAATCGCCCCGCGCGGTAGAGGGCTATGGGCGCCACGCCGTAGCGCGAGTAGTCCTGCGCCAGGTTGCGGTACTTCTCGATGGCTTCGGCGCGCGCCTTGGGGATTTCCTCCGGATTCCGCCCGTAACGAGCCTGCGCCAGCGGGTCCTCGATGGCCGACAACGATGCCCAGGCAACGTTGTGCGCCTGCTGACGACGATTGAGGAGATAGAGCACGCCCGAAATCAAGACGAGCGCCACAACAGCGCCTGTGACAATCTCCCGCTGATGCAGCCTCACCGTCTCCCACATCCAGAGGAGGCTATCGGCAAACTCGTCGTGCTTGAGTTCTTCCTTGCGCTGCTTTTTCATTCCTTCATCCCTAAGAAACGTAACTCCCGCGCGCCCCGCCGGGACGCGGAAAACTCACTTGAAGAACGCCTCGCCGCGCTCGAAAAGACGCCGCACCTCGGCCGGCGTCAATCCCGCGGCGAGCGCAATCTTCTCGCCGAATTCGCGCGGAACCAGGTCCTCGGGACTGTGCGAATCCGAACCGAACGTCAGCGGCGCCCCCGTCGCCCGCGCTACCGAGGCCACATGCCCGTTGGCGAAACAATGCCCTTTGCGCCCCGATATCTCAAGGCATACGCCCTTCTTGGCGGCCAGACGCGCATCGGCCATCGAGATGAGACCCGGATGACCGATCACGTCCACACCGGCCTCGATCGCCGCCCGGTTTGTGCCGGGAATGACCGGCTCCACGAGCGTCTCGCCGTGCGCCACCACGACCTCGGCGCCCAGCCTGCGCGCCTCCGCCGTCAGCCGCTTGAAGTGCTCCGGCCTCACGTGCGTCAGTTCCACGCCCGGTTTCACCTTCACCGAGACCGAGCCTTGCAGTTCCTTGCACAGTTTTGCGAGGCGCGGCACGGTGAAGTCGAGCAACGAGGCGTCTGCATGGTCGGCGATAACCAGACAACGGTATCCCGCCACCTCGCAACGTCTCACAAGCTCCGTAGGCAGGAGGTCCCCGTCCGAAAAAAGCGAATGCGTATGAAGATCAATCACGCTTCGTTCTCCCGTTCCCGAAGGACTGCAATCTCTCAATACA
Source organism: uncultured Planctomycetota bacterium (assembly GCA_964409935.1). GTDB lineage: Bacteria > Planctomycetota > Brocadiia > JAADGH01 > CAYPFP01 > CAYPFP01. The sequence goes on from CAYPFP010000002.1 coordinate 10,615, forward strand.
GAATGCGCCTAGTATAGCAGATGCCCCGCCGCGATGTCAAAGAAACGATGGAGTTCACGTAGTGCCAGGCACGCGCCAAACGGCAGGCGCGAGCCAGGCACTTTTTTGCTTTGACAACCCCCCGCCCGCCTCCTATCATGAGATCATTTACCGCGGGTTTGTCGGAACGCACACTCAATGTCAGACTCAGCCGCATCTCCACTGCAACACTCCGCCCCAAAGTCACGCGCACGGCTCATGGCCCTCGCGGCCGTTTTCGTCGTGGCCCTGGCCGGCTCGGCGAATACGCTTCAGAATTCCTTCACGAACTGGGACGACCCTGTTCTGATCCTCAACAACCCCCAGATTCGGAGCCTTTCGCCCTCGGCCATTGTGACGCTTTTCACGTCGGTCGCCAACCATGCCTATCTGCCCGTGCGCGACCTCTCGTATGCCCTGGACTATGCCTTGTGGGGCCTCGACCCGTACGGCTTCCATCTGACCAATCTCCTCCTGCATTGCGCGAACAGCCTCCTGCTGTTTGCCCTTCTCGCGCGCCTCTTTGAGGACGACCGCCTTGCCCTGGCCGCCGCACTGATCTTTGCCGTCCATCCGGTGCATTCGGAAGCCGTAGCCTGGGCCAGCGGCCGCAAAGACCTGCTGGCGTTCGCCTTCGGGCTTCTGACCGTGCTGAGCTTCGACTGGGGTGACAGAGCACGCAAGAGAACCTTAGGGATTGCGCTGAGCGCCCTATGCGCCTTTCTGGCGTGCCTCTCAAAGCCGACGGCCGTGGTCTTGCCCTTCCTGCTCTGGGTCGCTCTGCTCTTGCGCAAGGAGGGCGGCGCGCGGGTTTCCGCCTGCGTCCGTTCGACGCTCCCCGTTCTGCTCGTCTGCGGGGCGATGGCGGTCGCGCATTTCGCAATCGCTTTCTCCAAAGGCGTCATAAAGACCGGCGAGCGCGAAACCATACAGGCATGGAGCGCCGTCGCGTCGCTGGTACGACGCGCCGCGCCGCTGGCCTCCGCCGTGGAGGCCCTGCGTCTCCTGTGGTTTCCGGCCAACCTCAGCCCCTTTTACCTGATGCAGGGCGGTTGGATTCAACCGTCCGCTCCCATTCTGGCCGTCATCGCGCTGCTCGCCACGGCGGGCATAATTGTCTGGGCTGTCAGGGGAAAGACCAAGATTGCGGCGTTCGGTTTGTTCTGGATCGCTATCGCGTATCTCCCGACCTCCAGTGTCCTCCCGACATCGCTCCCGCTGGCGGAGCGATACCTGTATCTGCCTTCCCTGGGCCTTTGCGTGTGTCTGGGAGCGGCGCTGGCCGGTTTGAGGCGCGGGGCATGGCCCCTCGCGGCGGCCCTTGTTCTGGTGTACGGCCTCGGTTCGTGGTCAAACAACGCCCGCTGGCAGGACAGCTTGTCGCTTTGGCGATCGGCTTGCCGGACGCTGCCCGCCTCGTCCGAGGTCTGGAATGATATGGCGGCGGCATATTCCCAAGCTGGAATGGCAAGCCGCGCTGAAGGAGCGCTCGTAATCTCGGCCCGCCTGGAGCCGCCCAATGCGCGGCTGCGCCTGAACCAGGGGCTGGTGCTGATGAAGAAAGGCAACTACGCCGGCGCGGCGCAAGCCCTGCGCGAGGCGTCCGCCGACGCCAGATACGCCTACGATGCCCGCTACCGCCTGGCCCAGGTGTACGAAGCCCTGGGGCGAATTCCCGACGCCGTCGCCGAGTATAAGGCGGCCGCCGCGATCAACCCTCGCGCCGCCGCGCCCCATAACAACCTCGGCGTGCTCCACGAACAGGCCACGGCCCTTGCGGCCGCCCGCGCCGCCTATGAAAAAGCCATCGCCCTCGACCCCCACTATGCACTCGCTTACTACAACCTGGGGAACCTGGAGCAGGCAGAAAAGAAGTTCGCGGAAGCGGAACGCCATTACCGCCGCGCCATCGCCCTGGACCCCGCCCACGCAATGGCGCATAACAACCTGGCCTTCGTGCTTCTGAAACTCGGAGACGCCGAAAGCGCCCGCGAACATCTCTTGCGGGCCGCCGAACTCGATCCTGCGCTACTCCAGCCGCTGCTATCGTTGGCGATCTTCGCCCAGGCGGAAGGCCGCAAGGCAGCCGCCCTGGAATACGCCCGCCGCGCGCTGCGACTGGACCCCTCCAACGAAGCGGCGCAGAGCATGATGCGCGAATTACAGAAATGATCGCGCTAGCCGCGCCTCACGCCTTTCGGCGCCCCAGGATCGCATCCATCGCGGTGGACGTGTTGACCAGCCTCACCTCCGGATAGAACCGGTACGTGGGGATCATCTCAGCGGTGAGATAGCCGTCATATCCTATCTCCCCCAACGCCTTCATGACCTCCGGCCAGTTAACGTCGCCCTCCAGCAGGTCCACGAAACCGTTCACGTCGGCCGCCGCCACGCGATAGTCCTTCAGGTGCACGCGCTTGATACGCTTGCCGAGGATGCGTATCCACTGCTCCGGATAGCCGGTGCGCAGGACATTGCCGACGTCGAAGTAGGCGCCAACCCAGGGATTGCCGAAGGAATCAATGAACCGGTTCATCTCCAGCGGACTCATCAGGAACTTGTGCCAGACGTTCTCGATGGCAAGCACAACGCGATGCTTCTCGGCGGTGGGAAGCACCTTCTTGATCCCCGCCACCGCCCGCTCGTAGGCCACGTCGTAGGGCACGACCTCGCTCTCCGGATTGAAGAACACGTCCACCGCCGCCGGAATGGTCAGGAGGGCGTCCGTGCCGAGCCAGTTTGTGATCTGGACCATCTTCTTGACGGCCTCGGCCGTCTTGGACCGGAGCTTCGGGTCGGAGTTGCCGAAATTGTAGCCCCAAAATATGCCCGACGCCGCGCTGCTGATCTCGATGCCGACGTCCTCGGCGTGGGCGCGCAGGGCGGAGACCTCGGCCTTCGTCGAATCGAGCGAAAGCACGCCGGTCTCGCCGATGCACAGCTCGATGGCCTCGTACCCCATCGCCTTGGCCTCGCTCATCGCCTCGCGGGCGCTCTTGGTCCCCGCCAATCCGCCCGGAAACGCCCAGTAGCTGATGCTCTTCTTCATGAGTAGCTCCTTTCAGAGGGAATTCTTCTTATCCCGACCCGCAAGAAACATACTTGACCTTCGCGCAAAAATCAAGCCTTCGCAGTTTTGCCTTGATAACGCCCCTTCAAGCGAGTAATAGTTAAGCCTTTCCGTACCCGCCATTTTTCGCCCTTACTGAACGGAGGTTGACATGTCAAAGTATCGCGTCGCTGGTACGACGCGCCGCGTCGGATTCATCGGCACAGGCAAGAAACCCGTGAAGCCAGGCCCCCTCGGTTACGCCATGGCCTACCGCCACGCCGAGGCCTTCAAACTCCTGCCCGATTGCGAGATGGTCGCCTGCGCCGACATCGTGAAGGAAAACCGCGACGCCTTCGCGCAGACGTACAAACTGCAGAACGCCTACGCCGACTACCCAGAGATGCTCGCCAGGGAGAAGCTCGATATCGTGAGCATCTGCACCTGGCCCAAACTCCACACCGAGATGACGCTGGCGTCCATCGCCGCGGGGGCGCGCGCCATACACTGTGAGAAGCCGATGGCCCTTACCTTCGGCGAATCGCGCACGATGTTTCAACTCGCCGCGCAGTGCAACGTCCAGCTCACGTTCAATCACCAGCGCCGTTTCGGCCTGCCCTTCCGCAAGACCAAGGAACTGCTCAAGAACGGCGCCATCGGCAAGCTCCTGCGCATGGAGGCCGCCGTGGGCGACCTCTACGACGGCGGCACGCACTGGGTGGACATGCTCAACTACTTCAACGACGAAACCCCCGCCGAATGGGTCATTGGGCAGATAGACTGCCGCGAAGTCAAGCTCGTCTTCGGCGCGCCCAACGAGTATCAGTCCATCTGCAACGTGAAGTACCGCAACGGCGTCTATTCCATCATCGTCACGGGCGGCATCTGCCAGAGCTTCGGGCAGCCGTTTCGGCTCATCGGCGCCGACGGCATCATCGAGATCGCCTGGAGTCCGAACCCCGGCCCCATGCTCCGGTTCTGGCGCCGCGGCGCCGCCGATTGGGAGACCGTGGACTGCAAGAACGAAAACCTCCACGGCCCCGGATATATCGAGCGCGCCATCGCCGACGTCGTGGATTGCCTGAAGACCGGCCGCGAGCCGGAACTCTGCGCCCGCCACGCGCTCAACGCAACCGAGATCATCTTCGCCTGCTACGAATCCTCGCGCCGGCGCGCCCGGATTGACCTGCCGCTCGAAATCTCCGATTCCCCTCTTGCCGCCATGATAGAAAGCGGGGAACTGAAGCCGAAGGCGTGATCTTGCGTCGTCCCTTGTCAAGCGGAGGAAACCCATGGAGAACGCGGCGGCCGTGAAACTGGCGTTCCTGGCGTTGATGGGGTTGGGCGTCTTCGCGTCCTCCGTCTTCTCCGGCCCCGCCGTGTCGCCCGCCCTGCCCTCCCCCGATTACGCGCTGCCCGAGCTGCCAAGCTCGCCGGACTCCCCCGTCATCTACAGCCACAGCGCCGACGCAGGTCCTGACGAAACCTTCTTCGTCGTCGGCGCGCGGCTTACGGACAAGGTCGAGGCCTGGGGACCCGCTCCCGGCGCACCCGCCGGACAGCTCTATCAACTCAAGACTCAATTCTGTACAGGGGAGTACCTTGCCGCGACACTGCCCGAGAAAGCCAGCGACGGGCCTTTCGCGGTGTGGGTGAGGAACGACAAGGGCTGCTCAAAGCCCTTCGTCCTCAACGCTCCCGCGCCCTGGTGGTGCGGGCCGGACGCAGCCGCGCCCGGCGAGTCCTTCCGCGTCTTCGGCCGCAACCTGGCGCGGCGACCGGACTTTTCGCGCGCCTTCCTGTACCTTGCCCAGCCGGGGAAACCGGGCCGTTGGCTGACCGTCAGAAGCCCCGGCAAGTACTCACTGACCGCATCCCTGCCGGAAAAACTCGACGACGGCGATTACGAGATCTGGGTCCATGCCGGAGTCGGCGGCGCGTATGGCTGGGGCGGACCGGCAAAACTGACCGTCAAGTCCGTCAAGCGCCCGCTCTTTCCCCATGTTGCAAAGGTTTCGGGCGACGCCATCCAGCCGGCCCTCGACCAAGCGGCCAAAGACGGCGGAACCGTGATGCTGCCTGCAGGCACGTTTGCAGTTCGCGGCACGCTCCGCATCCCGAAAGGCGTGACGCTCAAGGGCGCGGGCAAAGACCAGACGACGCTTCAGTTCGCCAACGACATGGCATCCCGTTTTGCGCGCCTCTCCGGCTCCGCATGGAATCAATCCCCCCAACGTATCCACACGATCGGCGATACCCTGGAATACCGCATGAATGTCCCGGCAGCCGGAGAGTGGACCGTCTGGCTTCGTTACGCCACAGAAATGTCGCCGTGGGGCCAGAAAGGCATGGACGACCGGACCGGCATCGCTATCACCGACGACGGCCCTTTTACCGCCCTGATGAACCTGCCCAACACCGGCAGCTTCGGGACGTACAAGTGGAGCAAATCCACAACCATCCGCCTCGCGCCTGGCGAAAGCAAGCTGGTCTGGCGGAACCTCAAAGGCGGCGGCCTGGCCATTGACGCCTTCGTCTTCGCCCTCGACCCCGCCTTCCAGCCCGGCGACTCGCCCTTCCCGGAACCCGGACCCGGCGTCGTCATCGTGCAGGGCGAGGACGTCGTGGCGATGAAGACCAAAGAGGGCGGCCTGCCCAGCGGCGACGCCGCCGCCGTCTGGCTCAGCGGCGACGGCGCGTCGGTCAGCGACTTGACCGTGCTCGGCACGCCCCAGATCAACCTGGGCGTAGCCGTGCGCGCCGCAGCCTCCGCTTCGCTCGGTACGGAGCCGCCGCGATGGATCAGCGGCTGCCGCATCGAGCGCGTACGCGTCGCAGACATCGAAGGCAAGCACGCCGAAATCTACGGCGTCCGCCTCTTCAACGCCGTTCGCGCCGTCGTACGCGACTGCGAGCTGTGGGGCCGTTCGCCCCTGTACCTGTCCGGCGTACGGCAATGCGATTTCAGCCGGAACCGCCTCGTCTCCGTCACGCGATTCGGCGGCAACGCCGAGGCCGCCATCCAGGGCCGCAACGACGTCATCGAAGAATGCATCATGGAGGACAACGTCGTCGCCTGCCCGCCCGGCGCCGAAGCCGGCGGGCCGACGCAGCGGCGGCTCATCTGGGTCTCCACCGGCAAGGGGTCCATCACGCGCAACTGGATGGCCGGCAACCGCGGCGACCGCGCCCGGTACGGCGGCGTGGCCGGAACCGACCAGAACGTCGGCGAGACCATCCTGTTCGAAGCCTGCCAGCGCATAGCCTACTACGGCCCCCTGGCCGCCGCCGACGCCCAGTCGGTCTCGCTCCCCGCCGTGCTTCCCGACACGCCCGACAACCGCCTCGGCAACGTCAAACGCGACCAACTGGCCCACGACGCCGGCCGCGAGACCCCCTTCTGGCCCCCCGACGTCTACGACGCCTCGCCCGAACCCCCTATCACGGAATACTACGTCACCGTACTCAAAGGCCGCGGCCTCGGCCAGACGCGCCGCGTGGCGTCGCGCACCGATACGACGTTGCGCCTGGACCGCCCGTGGCGCGAAACCCCCGAAGCGGGATGCCTCGTCGTGGTGTCCACCATGTACTACCAGAACATCGTGACCGGCAACGACACCCCCGACGGCATGACCGGCATCCAACTATGGATTTCGTGCGTGGAGAACATCGTGTCGGGGAACACCATCTCGCGCCAGCGCAAGCCGGGGCTGTTTCTTTACAGCACGTGCACGACGCTGGCCTCCTCGATGCCGCGCACGTGGAACCGCGGCATCGGCCCGCTGAACTGGAACCACATCGAGGGTAATCGCACCGACGAGTGCAGCGACGGAGCGCTCGTCACCAGCGGCGACGCGCCCGACCTGCCCATCGAGTGGCCCCGCGCCGTCGGCAACGTCCTGCGCCACAACTCCTTCATCAAAAACCGCACCAATGGCGTCATCATCACCAGCCGCAAGAAGGCTGATAACGAATCCCCCTCGGTTGTGGGCACCGTCTGCGAATTCAACGTCGTGCGCGACGCCATGACGGCCTACCACGCCTCCAACAACGTGGACGCCACCGTATTTCGCCGCAACCACGCCTACTTCTGGTACCCCGTCAGTCTCGTTCCGGGGCCTCTGACGGCCTTCCTCATCCAGAACGAAAAGGCCGTCGCCGCCATCGAGTTGAACTCGGTCGAAGGCAAGACCGGAACGGGCGACAAGACCATCGTGGAGGTGCAGCGCGGCAGCCCGTAAGGCTTCCCGCGACGACAGAAGTATGCGCTTGATTTCGTCGGCCGTGAACGCTACCCTAACACCCTTTATATCCCCCTTCTGCTCTATGGAGACCTAACATGGCACAAGTAAGGATCGGTTTCATCGGCTGCGGCGGCATCGCGCACGGACACGTCCGGAACCTAGCCGCCATACCCGACGCAAAGATCGTCGCCCTGTGCGACACGGACCCCAACCGCCTCAAGGTCATGAAAGCGGGCCACCCGCAGACCAAGGACCTGCCCGAATTCGACAACTACGCCAAGATGCTCGGCGCCGTCGAGATGGACGCCGTCGAGATCCACACCCCTCACACCCTGCACTTCGAGCAGATCATGGCGTCGCTCGAGAAGGGCCTGCATGTGCTCACGGAAAAGCCGATGGTGTGCTCCGTGGCCCACGCCAACCAGATTGTCGAGATGGTCGAGAAGACCGGCAAGGTCCTGCTGGTCTCCTACCAGCGCCACTTCCAGGGACCTTTCCGGTACATGCGCGACGTGATCCAGAGCGGACAGCTCGGCGACGTCCAGTTCGTTGCCGCCCTGCAGTGCCAGGACTGGAAGCGCAGCCAACAGGGCCGTTGGCGCCTCGAACCCAAACTCTCCGGCGGCGGACAGCTCAACGACTCCGGCAGCCATCTGGTGGACATCATCCTGTGGATGACAAACCTGGCCGTGGCCGAAGTCACCGCCTACATTGACAACCTCGGCGAGAAGGTGGACATCAACTCGGCCATCTCGCTCAAGTTCAAGACCGGCGCCCAGGGCAACATCTCCATCGTCGGCAACGCCCCCACCTGGTGGGAAGACATCACGATCTGGGGCAGCATCGGCACGCTCATCTACCGCAACGGCGCCCTCAAGCACATCATGGGCTACGGGCGCGAAACGCATGACATCACCGCTTTCCCCGGAGGCAGCAACCCCGACAAGAATTTCATAGACGCCATCCTCGGCCGCGCCAAGGTCGAGTCGCCCGTCACGTGCGGCCTGCGCGTGATCGAGCTGACGGCCGCGGCATGGAAGTCCGGCAAGCTCGGCGGGAAACCCATCAAGGTAAAGTGACGCGGCCTGCGGCCCTCCCGTACGGCCTTCGCAACGAAACGTAAAGCGCAAAACGTCTTCCGTTCATGTTGCATTTTGCGCTTTACGTTTCGCGTTTTAAACGGCATGCATTATAATAGGCGCAAGACCAGGGGAGATTTCATGGAACGCGCCGAACTGGAAATGAGAGTCCTGGACGAGATCAGCCACGTCCTTGGTTCGACGCTCGACCTGTCCAAGATTTTCGACGAGATCATGAACATCCTCGCCGCGCGCCTCGAGATGAGGCGCGGCACGCTCGTGCTCATGGACGAGACCATGAAACGCCTCAACATTGAGGCCGCGCACGGCCTGACCGACGAGGAGAAACGCCGCGGCACGTACAAGGTCGGCGAAGGCATCACGGGCAAGGCCGTCGAACAAGGCGCGCCCATCGTCGTGTCGGACATCCGCAAGGACCCCCGCTTCCTGGACCGCACCGGCGCGCGCGCCCGCGACCGGCACGAAGCCATCTCCTTCATCTGCATCCCGATCCGCATCGAAAGCCGCGTCCTGGGCGCGCTCAGCGTGGACAAGCCCTTCACCGACCAGTCCACGCTCGACAAAGACCGCCGCCTCATCACCATCATCGCCAGCATCGTCGCCCAGGCGATCAAGATCAACCAGATGGTCAAACTCGAGACCGAGGCTCTCAAGGCCCAGAACGTCGAGCTTCGCCGGGAACTCAAGGAACATTACCAGTTCCAGAACATCATCGGCGTGTCCAGCCCCATGCAGGAGGTCTTCGAGGCCACCGCCCGCGTCGCCAAGAGCAAGGCCTCCGTCCTCATCCAGGGCGAGACGGGCACCGGCAAGGAACTCATCGCCCGCGCCATCCACTACAACTCGGACCGCGCCGACAAGCCATTCGTGCGCGTCAACTGCGGGGCGCTCACCGAAAGCCTGCTCGAAAGCGAACTCTTCGGACACGTCAAGGGCGCGTTCACCGGCGCCATACGCGACAAGAAGGGCCTCTTCGAGATCGCCGACAAGGGCACCCTGTTCCTCGACGAAATCTCCGAGATGAGTCCCAACCTGCAGGTCGAGCTGCTGCGCGTCCTCGAAGACAAGGAGGTCATGCGCGTCGGCGGCGCCGAGACCATCCGGGTGGACGTGCGCGTCCTCACCGCCAGCAACAAGAACCTCGAAGACCTCATCCAGCGCGGCCGTTTCCGCGAAGACCTCTACTACCGCCTCAACGTCGTGCCGATCTACCTGCCGCCGCTGCGCGAGCGGCGCGAGGACATCCCTTTGCTCATCTCGCACTTTCTTGAGAAACACAACCAGGAGAACGCCAAGGGCATCGCGCGCATCGAGCCTGACGCCATGGCCCTTCTCATGCAATACCCGTGGCCCGGCAACGTCCGCGAGTTGGACAACTGCATCGCCCGCGCCGTGGTGTTGAGCGAGGGCGACACGTTGAAGGCCGACATGCTTCCCGCCAACGTCCGCAGCTACCGCCGGCCCGAAGGCCGCCCCCTCTCCGCCGGCGCCGACGGCGAGTCCAAAGAGAACATCCTCGACCAGCTCTTCGGGTCCCTCATGCCCGCCCAGCCCTCCGACACAACGGGCCTTGTCGCGCGCATGGAAAAGCTGCTCATCATCAAGGTCCTGCAACTGACGAACAACGTGCAGACCGAGGCCGCACGAATCCTCGGCGTCAACCGCAATACGCTGAGAAACAAGATCAAGGAATACGGCATTAGAATGACCGAATAGAGAAGGAAGCGCACTATGCCACTCTTCGCGCAAGTCAGGCTCGCCCGCCTTTTCGGAATCCCCATCAAACTGGATTTGAGCTGGTTCATCATCTTCGTCCTGGTCGCCTGGACCCTCGTGGTCGGCTACTTTCCGGCCATGTATCCCCAACTCTCTTCCGGACAGCTCTGGATCATGGGGATCGTCGGATCCTTGCTGCTGTTCGCCTCCGTCCTGGTCCACGAATTGTGCCACTGCTATGTGGCCCGCCGGTACGGCATACCCATCCGGGGCGTCACGCTCTTCATCTTCGGCGGCGTCGCGGAGATGGGGCAGGAACCGGCAAACCCCAAATCCGAGTTCCTCATGGCGGGCGCCGGGCCGGTCTCCAGCATCGCCATCGCCATCCTGGCCGGCTTCGCCGCAAAGGCCGCCCACTCCCTGGAATTGGGACCCGTCGTGTTCGGCATCCTCCAGTACGTCGCCTTTGTCAACACCGCCCTTGCGATCTTCAACCTCATCCCCGGCTTCCCGATGGACGGAGGACGGCTCTTTCGCGCCTTCCTCTGGAAGGTCACGGGCGACCTGCGACGCGCAACGCGCGTGGCCAGCGTCGTGGGTTCGGGTTTCGGCGGCGGACTGATCCTCCTCGGCTTCTTTCAGATCCTCCTGGGCCAGTTCCTCGGCGGGCTGTGGCTCGTCCTTATCGGGTTTTTCCTGCGCACCGCCGCCCAGGGCAGCTACCGGCAGCTCGTGCTTCGCCGCGCCCTTCAGGGCGTCACCGTCAATGAAATCATGACCCACGACGTCGTCACCGTCTCCCCCGAACTTCTCGTAAGCGACCTGGTCCACGAATATTTCATCCGCCGCCGGTACCACAGCTTCCCCGTCATCCAGGGCGACCAACTCGTCGGCGTGGTCTCCCTCGAAGAGGTCAAGCACGTGCCCAAGGACAAATGGGACACCACGTCCGTCGCCCAGATCATGAACACAAAGATCGTCTCCCTCGCCGTCAGTCCTCACGACAGCGCGCTGAAGACGCTTACCCGCATGACCACCAACGGCGTCGGCCGTCTGCCCGTCACCGAGGAAGGCGATCTTGTGGGAATCGTGACGCAGGACGATATCGTCCGCTTCCTGAACATCATGTCGGACCTGGGCGGCGAAACCCGGTAAAACCCGTTCCGCAGGGGGGTTGCGCATGGCCGAAGTCTACGTCGGCGCCTCCGGCTGGTCGTACGCCGATTGGAAGGGCGTCGTATACCCCAAAGGCCCCGGCAAACTCAATGAACTGGAGTTCATCGCGCACTACTTCGACACCGTCGAGATCAACACCTCTTTCTACCGCCCCCCCAACCCCCGGTACTGCCTCAAGTGGATGCGCGACGTCGAAGCCAACCCCCGATTCCGATTCACGGCCAAACTCTGGCAGCGCTTTACACACGAACGCGCCGAAAAATGGACCTCCGACGAGGCCGTGCTCTTCAAGAAGGGCCTCGCGCCGCTTCAGGAGAGCGGGAAGCTCGGCGTCGTGCTCGTGCAGTTCCCCTGGTCCTTCGCCAATAATGAAGACTCGCGCGACTGGCTTCGCGCCGTCGCCGACGAGTTCAAGGAATTTCCGCTCGCCGTCGAGGTGCGGCACATCACATGGCTTAGCGACGAATCCATGGACTTCCTCAAGACCAACAGCCTCAACTTCTGCAACATTGACCAGCCCGTCACACGCAATTCCATCGGCCCCACTTCCATCGCGACCGGCCCCATCGCGTATTTCCGCTTCCACGGCCGGAACCGCCAGGCCTGGTTCAGCAAAGACGCCGGCCGCGACGACCGTTACAACTACCTCTACTCCGACCGCGAACTGGCCCCCTGGATACAGAAGGTCCGACAGATGGAAGGCCAGGTCCGCGAACTCTATCTCATGATGAACAATCACTTCAAGGGCCAGGCCCCCGCCAATGCCCTCGAAATCCTCGCCGCCCTCACCGGCGGGCCGGTCAGAATCCCTCCGCCCCTTCTCGAAGCCTATCCTCGGCTCGCGAAGATCCAGGCACCCGACAACTGAGACGGTCTGCGCGTCCCGCTTACTCTTCTTGCGTTTGACTTTGGCTCCCGCCGCGTGGTATACAAAGGGGCGAGCGTCATCCTTCGTTCGAGCGCAAGCGCATGGAAGTTCAGCTAAAGTACGGCAGAGAAAGCAAACAACTGATCTTTCCTGATACGGCAAGAGTCTCGCTCTTGAGACCGGCCGGCGCGCCCGTGATCGGGGATATCGTCAAGGCCTTCGAGGAGGCCATGTCGAAACCGCTCGACGCCCCGCGCCTCGACCGGATGCGCCCGCCCCGCACCGTCGCCATCGCCATCTCGGACGAAAGCCGCCCCACACCCACGAAGGCACTTCTGCCCCCCTTGCTCGAAAAACTCTACAGGGCATTCGCTGACCTGCGCGCGGACGATGTCACCATCATCGTCGCCGCCGGCCTCCATCCGCCCCTGAACGCCCAGGAGACCGCCCGCCTTCTGCCCCCCGACGCAGCTCCCGGCTGCCGCGTCGTCTCGCACGACGCCGTCAACGACCCGATGCGCGACTATGGCAAGACCAGCCGCGGCACGCCGGTGCTCATCAACGAGGCGTTCGCCAGGGCCGACCTGCGCATCGTGATCGGCAACGTGGACCCCCACCAGTTCGTCGGCTTCACCGGCGGCGCCAAGGGCGCCGTCATCGGCTGCGGCGCCCGCGCCACCATCGAGGTCAACCACTCCCTCATGTTCCACGACAAGGCCGTCGTGGCCAACATAGAAGGAAACCCCGTGCGCATGGACATTGACGAGGCGGGCCGCCGCATAGGCGTCCACCTCGCCATCAATGTGGTCATGGATGCCTCCAACCGCGTGGTGAAACTGGCCGCCGGCGAACCCGTCGCCGTTTACCAGGCCGGCGCAAAGGTCTGCGCACAGATTTACGGCGTGCCCATCAAGGAAAAGTACGATATAGCCGTGGCCTCCTGCGGAGGACATCCCAAGGACATCTGTCTCTACCAGGCCCAGAAGGGCCTCGCGCACGCCGCCCAGGCGGTGAAGACCGGAGGAAAGATACTCCTTCTGGCCGCCTGCCCGCAAGGAGTCGGAGATGACGTGTACCTGGATTACGTCTCACGCTTCCCCACCCCCCAGGCCGCCCTGGATGATTTCAAATGCCTCGGCTTCAAGATGGGCGCGCACAAGGCGTTCCTGTTTGCACGCACACTTGTCCGGTATGACGTCGCCATGGTCTCCGAGCTTGACTCCGCCACGCTTGCCCGGTGTCACTTCGCCAAGGCCGACGCCCAGGAAACCGTAACGTCCTGGATGACCGGCACAAGCAACCCGTCGGTGGCGGTGATACCGAACGCCAACTCCACCTACTTTGCCCTCCAGTCTCTTGATGACAGAGCGCCTTGACGCTAGACTGGACGCCCGTTGCTTTCCACAAACTCCGTTCTGCCATGGTATAGCGCTGGATGAAAGGAGGCGCAGGTGATTCAGTTTCTGGTTCATGACAAGGTGGACAATGTGGGCGTCGCCACGGTGGACCTCGCCGCGGGCGAGACCGCCTGCGGGTTGACGATGGACTCCCAGAAAGAGGTGACCATCAAGGTCCTCACAGACATCCCCCTGGGCCACAAGATCGCCCTCAAGGACTTCAAGAAAGGCGAGACGGTCATCAAGTACGGCCACGACATCGGCCGCGTGGTCGCCGCCATCAAGACCGGCGAACACGTCCACGTTCACAATGTGAAAACGAAGAGGTGGTGATCATGAAAATACCGAAGTTCATGGGGTATCGTCGTGAGAACGGCAAGGTGGGCATCCGCAACCACGTCGTCATCCTCCCGCTGGACGACCTGTCCAACGCCGCCAGCGAGGCCGTCGCCAACAACATCAAGGGCACGATGGCGCTGCCCCATCCTTACGGCCGTCTGCAGTTCGGCGAGGACCTGGAGCTGTTCTTCCGCACCCTCATCGGCACGGGCGCAAACCCCAACGTGGCCGCCGTCGTCGTCATCGGCATCGAGCCGGGCTGGACGGGCCGCGTGGTCGAGGGCATTGCCGCCACCGGCAAACCCGTCAGAGGCTTCGCCATCGAGCGACACGGCGACCTTAACACCATCGCCGCCGCCGCCCGCCAGGCCATGGAGTATGTGCAATGGGCCACAGAACTGCAGAAGACCCCCTGCACGGTTGACGAGCTTTATGTCTCGGTGAAATGCGGCGAGTCGGACACCACCAGCGGCCTGGCCGCCAACCCCACCGTCGGCAACGCCGTGGACAAGCTGGTCAAGATGGGAGCCACCGTGAGCTTCGGCGAGACCTCCGAGATCACGGGCGCCGAGAAGGTCGTCATGCAGCGCGCCGCCTCCGCGAAGGTCGGCAGGGAGTTCATGAAGACCTGGAAGGACTACAACGACTTTATCATGAACGAGAAAACCAACGACCTGTCGGAATCCCAACCGACGAAGGGGAACATTCGCGGCGGCCTGACCACGATCGAAGAGAAGGCCTTCGGAAACATCCAGAAGATCGGCAAGACGTCGCGCTATGTCGGCGTTCTGAAGCCCGCCGAGTCGCCTCGCGGCAAGGGGCTTTGGTTCATGGACACGTCGTCAGCGGCGGCGGAGGCCGTCACGCTCTGGGCCGCCTCCGGCGCGGTCGTCCATTTCTTCCCCACCGGGCAAGGCAACGTCATCGGCAACCCCATCGAGCCTGTCATCAAGCTCTCCGCCAACCCCATCACCTGCGCAACCATGAGCGAACACATTGACCTGGACGTTTCCGCCATCCTTCGCGGGGAGATGATTCTGGACGAAGCGGGCGACAGGCTGATAGATGCGATGGTGCGCACGTGCAATGGCCGCTTCACGGCCGCCGAGGCCCTGGGCCACCGCGAGTTCGTTCTGACAAAACTGTACAGAAGCGCATAGGAGAACCGTATCTGCGCTGTCTCGGGGGCAAAAAAAATTCCCACTCGTCGGACATCGCCGAGTGGGAATTTTTTTGGGTTTCAATGAGTGCTACGTGAGTTAGCTAAGCTTTACGACGTTCGCGGCCCTCGGGCCTTTCTCGCCCGTGGTGATCTCGAACTCTACCGCTTGTCCCTCCGCCAGCGTCTTGAACCCATCACCAACGATCGCCGTATGGTGCACGAACACGTCCGGTCCGTTCTCCTGCTGGATGAACCCATACCCCTTTTGATCGTTAAACCACTTCACCTTTCCCTTCGCCATACTAACAGACCACCTTTCTCCAACAAACTCAAAGACAATGATCAACAGCAACCAGGCCAACATCGGCCCCCAAACAAGGTTAGGATTAAAGCAGAGCCAAAAATTCCTGTCAAGAACTTTTTCCCAGATATTCCCGCCGGCATGCGTCCTTCTTCATCCGAAAATCCGGATTGGGCCTGGCCGGGGAGCCAATCGGTCCATTTCTTGCCCCTTACCCCCGACCGATGGGGCCTCTGGGAGGAGCGGCTACCACAATATGGGGGTGCAAAGCAACTTCACACTTTCGCCAAGACTTTGCTCAGTGCCACCTTGGCTGCGTTCGCGGCGATAAAGGGGTCCAATTTTTTCAAGTCATTGTTGAAGACCTCGACCGAAACGCAGCCCGCGTACCCCTTCCTCTGCAGGGCGCGAAGCAGCCTCGGAAGCTCGATCACGCCTTCACCCGGAAGCAGGCGCTGCATGTCCTGCTGTTTATCCAGCGGCTTATCTGGTGCGTCATTGATGTGAACGTACATGATCTTCTCCGGCGGCGTCTTGTCCAGATCCGACCACTTGCATCCGCCCGTGTACCAGTGGAAGCTGTCCAGCAACACTCCCGCGTTCGGCGCGCCCACTGCCGCCACGATCTCCATGCATCCGTTCAGGTCGTATATCGTGACGTTAGGCTCCCTGCGGCTGGTCTGGGGGCCGATGAATTCAATGGCGAAGTTAAGCCCTTCTTTCGCCAGTGTCTCCGCAATGCCCTTGAAACGCTCAACGGCCAGCTTGAGAAACTCATCGCGCGGGACCGAGACCGACGGCGAGATGCCGCCGCAACATACCTTGCATTCGAAAGCCGCCGCCATCCGCGCCTTCTCCGCCAAGTCTATAAGTCCTTGCCTGTAAAGGGCTTCATCCTTGCGCCACTCCACCGGGAGACCAAACGAGCCGAGCTTTATGTTGGCGGCGGCGAACATCTCCTTTACCGCATCCAGCGACTGCTTTTTTACAAGGGCCGCCACCGCTGTGATGTCAAAGTCCACGGCCTTGAAGCCGGCCTGGGCCGCCAGTTGGATGAATTCGGGCAGACGCAACCTGCCGCCGATCAAAGCCGGGTTCAAACATGGTATCATTTTGAATTCCTTTCACGATGCCGAGCATCCGCAACAGGGGCAGATTCTTGCACGAAGTCGCCGCGAATTCCAGAAAAAACCATGCGGCAAGGCCGCGTTTCTTGACACACTCCTGCCTTTCTGATACCCTCAGCCTTGCATCAAGGCCCGATTTTTCCTGGCATATCCATGTTTACCGGTATTGTCGAAAAGGCGTTGCCGTTGATGGCCCTCGCCAAGCGCGGCGCAGCGGCGAGGATATCCCTCGACCTGCGCGAGCTGGCCGAGGGCGTCCGCCTCGGCGACAGCATCGCCCTCAACGGCGTCTGCCTCACCGTGTCCGGGCTTTCCGGCGCCGTCGCCGTCTTCGACGCCGTCGAGGAGACGCTTTCGCGCACGACCCTGGGCGACCTGAAGGCGGGCGACCTCGTCAACGTCGAGCGGTCTCTGCGCGTCGGCGACCGCCTCGGCGGACACTTCGTACAGGGCCATGTGGACGGCGTCGGGACCGTGCGTCGCCGCGAACAACAAGGGACCCAGTGGCTCTTCCGCTTTACCGTACCCCAGGATTTGACCGCCCTCATGATCCCCAAAGGCTCCATTGCCGTGGACGGGATCAGCCTTACGCTGGTGGAGGTGGGCGCGGGCGACTTCTCCGTGGCCGTAATCCCCCACACCTTCTCCCTGACCACGCTGGGACGCAAGGACGCGGGCGCCCGCGTGAACGTCGAGTGCGACATGATCGGCCGCTACGTCGCCAAACTGCTCGCCGGGGCCGCCCCGAAGGAGCGCATTACCGAAGGGTTCCTGCGCGAACATGGTTTCCAATAGAAAGCCTCTCATCGGCATCACTCTGGGCGACCCCAACGGCATCGGGCCGGAGGTCGCGGCGAAGGCCCTGTCCCGCCGGAACGTCCTTTCACTTGCGCGGTTTTGCGTCATCGCCGAGGGCTGGGAGCCTCGCCCCTCTTTCCTCCCCTCTTTCCTTGTGCCCGCCACGCCGTCGCTGTGCCGCCACCTTCTCCGCAGACGCGCGGGCAAGGGGCCGACGGCCAGGTCCGGACGCGCCGCCGTTGAGTCGGTCCTGCGCGCCATTGACCTGGCCATGGCCGGCGACATTGACGCCATCGTCACGGCGCCCATCTCCAAGGAGGCCGTCAAGCTGGCGGGGTACGCCTGGCCCGGACACACCGAGATACTTGCCGAGCGCTCCGGCGCGAAGCACCCCGTGATGACGATGGTGGGCGGCGGCCTCGTCGTGCCGCTCGTGACGACACACGTCGCCATCGGCGACCTGCCCAAACGCATCACGAAACAGAAAGTCCTCGACACCCTCCGAATCGCGAGCCACGGTCTGCGCCGGTACTGGGGGATCGCCAGACCGCTGATTGCCGTGTGCGGCCTCAACCCGCATGCCGGAGAGGCCGGCCAGTTCGGACGCGAGGAGGGGATCCAGATTGCGCCGGCGGTCGCGCAGGCCCGACGGGAGGGCGTGCGCTGCGTTGGTCCGCTTCCCGCCGACGTCGTCTTCTACCAGGCGCGGCAGGGCCGCTACGACGCCGTGGTGGCCATGTACCACGACCAAGCCAACATCCCGGTGAAGATGCTTGCCTTTGATAGCGGCGTGAACGTGACGCTCGGCCTGCCGATCATCCGGACTTCGCCCGATCACGGAACCGCCTATGATATCGCCGGGAAGAACGTCGCCGACCCGGGTTCAATGATCGCCGCCATTCGAATGGCGGTGTCCATGGCCCTCAGACGCGGACTCTAATGCGCGCCAGACGCGTTTTCCCATCTTCGCCGTTGCCGAGATCCCTTCGACTATGCCCCTTCGCCTGACACGGACCAAGCTCGCCGAGGAGTTTCAGCGCATTGGGTTTCGTCCCAACGCCTTGCGCGGACAGTGTTTCCTTGTGGACCTGAACATGCTCCAGGCCGTGGTGCAATCGGCCTGGCTGAAACCCAGCGAAGTGGCGCTGGAGGTGGGTTTCGGGCCGGGCAACCTGACCGCCGAAATCGCCGCCCACGCCGGCTTCGTGCTCGGCTTCGAGGTGGAGCCTCTCCTCTACCGGCTGGCCCGCGAGAATCTTGATTACGTCCCCAACGTCCGCCTGATCCTGGCCGACGCGATCGAGTCCAAGTGGAAGCTCAACCCCATCGTGGAGCAGGAGATATGGCGCGCCTTGCGCGAGACGGGGAACAGGCAGTTCAAGGTGGTGTCGAATCTCCCGTACGGCATCAGCATCCCCGTCATCATGGCGCTGTTGGGCAGATCGTCCTTCCTGCCGTCGGGGGAACCCGTTCCCGAAGGAGAGGAAGGCCCCTGGTTCCCCGTCTCGATGATGATCTACGCGGTGCAAAAGGAAGTGGCCGACCGTTTGCTGGCCCCTTCAGGGGTGAAGGACTACGGGCCGGTCAGCATCGCCGCGCAGGCCGTCGCACGCATTCGGCGGCTGCGCAAGATGCCGCCCGACATCTTCTGGCCGCGCCCGCAGGTGGAATCGGCCTTGATCGAGATCATCCCCGATGAGAACTTGCGCGCCCGAATCGCGAACCCCGCCGTTTTCCGCCGGCTGATCGCCCTGCTTTTCGAGCAGCGCCGCAAGACGCTCCTGAATTCTCTGAAGGTATCCAGGGAGTTCGGCGAGGAGCGGCCCAGGGCGTTGGCGGCCTTCGGCGAGTGCGGCATTGACCCCGCCCGCCGTGGCGAGACCTTGAACGTGGAGGAGGCCATCGCCGTCGCAAACACCCTGGCCCGGACAGAGCGGCGGCAAGGGGCATGAAGACGGCGCTTCGCTGATCATCCTGCCAGATGTCCGACGGAGGTCATGTAGATGGCGAACTCTTCCTTGCCGTCCACCTGCACGATCTCATTGACCTCTGCGTCGTAGAAGGCGCCGATCTGACACGACCCCAGCCCCAGCGCCACGGCCCCCAGCGCAACGTGCGCCGCGATATGGCCTGCGTCGAGGTAGATGTAGCGGTAGCCGCGCTGGGCGTACTTCCACCGCGACCGCTGGATGACGGCCGTCCAGACGAAGACCACGGGCGCGCGGGCGCACATCTCCTGTCCCAACGCCGCCACCGACAACGGGTGCCCGAATTCGCCGGCCCGCAGAAGCTCCAATCTGTGCCCCTGAACACCATAATGATACACGCCCCGCTGAAGCCCCTGAACGTTGTTCACCACCAGATACGTTTCGACCGGATAGAGCGCCCCGGCGGAGGGCGCCGTGCGGAAGGCGAACTCCCCTTCCTCGGCCGTTACACCCTGGCTTGCCCAGAGGAGTTGGGAGACGTCCGAGATTGCGAGCGGCTCTGCAGAGTACCGGCGCACCGACCGGCGCCTGGCCGCCGCGTCCCAAAGCGGCGCGCCTTTGGCCTTTTCGGGCGATGGGAGTTGCACCACCTTGACCGCCGACGGATAGGTCTTGTACGGCTCCGGCCTCGACGACCAGTCCATCCCCCGCCCCATCCGCCCGCGGGTGTAAATAGTCCCCTGCTGGAAATCGTCGCCGGGGCGGTCAGTTGCCCCCGAAGGTTTTTCCATGTTCCACCTCCCCGAAGTGTTGAAACGCAAAAGAGAAGGACTGCCGGCTTCGCGTCTGCGGTCTCAATCCGACATGCCCTGTTGAGACGACAACCGCAAGGCCGGCAGCCCTCGGTTTGACCTCAGTACCTTTTGGCCTTGGCCCGCGCCAGCGCCGAAGCCGGCCCGCGGCGGACCGCGGCCTCCTTGGGGGCCTCGTCGTCCTCCTCCTGGATCGTCACGCCTTCGAAGACGATCGGCAGCGCATCGTCAATCTTCTCGACGAAGTGGAACTCCAGGCCGGCCTTCGCCTGCGGCGGCACCTCCTCCAGGTCCACCTCGTTGTTCTTGGGCATCACGATCGTCTTGATCCCCGCCCGGCGCGCTGCAAGAACCTTCTCCTTGATTCCCCCCACGCGCAGGATTCGGCCCCGCAGGGTGATCTCGCCCGTCATCGCCACGTCCGGTTTCACCGCGCGCCCTTTGAGCAGCGATATGAGCGAAACGCCTATCGTCAAGCCCGCCGAAGGCCCGTCCTTCGGGATCGCGCCGGCCGGAACGTGCACGTGATAGTCGCTCCTGCGCACGAGCTTCTCGTCAAGACCGAGCCGTTCGGCATTGGCTCGCACATAGCTCAGGGCCGCCTGGGCGGATTCCTTCATGACGCCGCCGAGCGACCCGGTCAGCGTCAGCCCGCCCGGGCCGGGGATGCGCGTGGCCTCGATGAAGAGGATGTCCCCGCCCGAGGGGGTCCAAGCCAGCCCCGTGGCGACGCCGGGTTCGGAGGTCCTCTCGGCCACGTCCTGGAAGAACCTGGGCGGGCCCAGCATCTTGCGTACATCGCTCTTGCCGATGTTGCGATGTTCGCGTCCGTCGCGCGCGACGTTCTTGGCCACCTTGCGGCACATGGTTGCAATGCTGCGCTCCAGATTGCGCAGTCCCGCCTCGCGCGTGTACTCCGAGATGGCCAGCCGGATCGCGTCATCGGTAAACGTCAAGTCCTCCGCGGACAGGCCGTGGGCCTCAAGCTGCTTCGGGATCAGGTACTGCTTCGCGATGGAGATCTTCTCCTCGGCGGTGTAGCCGGGCAGTTCGAGCACCTCCATGCGGTCCAGCAGCGCGGGCGGGATGGTGTCGAGGATGTTCGCCGTGGTGATGAAGATGACGTGAGACAGATCGAAGGGCACCTCCAGGTAGTGGTCGCTGAAGGCGTGGTTCTGCTCCGGGTCCAGCACTTCGAGGAGGGCGGACGAGGGGTCTCCGCGGAAGTCCTGTCCGAGCTTGTCAATCTCGTCGAGCATCAGGACGGGGTTGTTCGACTCGGCCTTACGAATGCTTTGCAGGATGCGGCCCGGCAGGGCGCCGACGTATGTGCGGCGATGCCCGCGAATCTCGGCCTCGTCTCTGACGCCGCCCAGCGACATGCGCGAGAACTTGCGCCCCAGCGCCCGCGCGATGGATTTGCCCAGCGACGTCTTGCCTGTGCCCGGCGGCCCCACAAAGCAGAGGATGGTGCCCTTGCTGTCGGGTTTGAGCCTCAGCACCGCCAGGTATTCGAGGATGCGTTCCTTCACTTTCTCCAGGTCGTAGTGGTCCTCGTTGAGGACGTTCTCGGCCACGGAGATATCCAGGTTGTCCTGCGTGCCCTTGGACCAGGGCAGCGCCGCCAGCCAGTCCAGGTAGGTGCGCGCCACGACGTATTCGGACGCCTGCGGCGGCATGTTGCGCAGCCGGTCCAGTTCCCGGTCGGCTTCCTTGCGCGCTTCGGGGGGCAGTTTGGCCTGTTCGAGCTTCTTCTTGATCTCGCCCAGCTCGCGACTGTGCTCGTCGCCCACGCCCAGTTCGTCCTGGATCGCCTTCAACTGCTGGCGCAGGAAGTACTCGCGCTGGGTCTTGTCCATCTCGCTCTTGACCTGGGACTGGATCTTCTTGCCCAGTTCGAGCACCTCCAGGTCGCGCGCCAGCAGCGACGTCACGCGCTGCAGCCGTTCCTTGACGCTGATGGTGCTGAGCAGCCGCTGACGTTCCTCGATGGAGATGTTGAGGTTTGAGGCGATCACGTCGGCCAGTTTGCCGGGGTCCTGAATGTTCATGACCGCCACCTTCAACTCTTCCGGCAGTTGCGGCAGGAGGCTTATCAGGTTCTGGAACTGCTGCGAGGCGTTGGACGCCAGCGCCTTGGTCTCCAGCCCTTCCTCTATCCGGCTCTCCACGCGTTCCACCCTGGCGACGAAGTAGGGGTCTGTTTGGGCAAACGACTTGAGGCGGATACGGGCCAGCCCCTGCACCAGAATTCGCATGGAGTTGTCCGGGAACTTCAGCATCTTCAGGATGACGGCGGCCGTCCCGAAGTCGTGGAGTTCCCCGGATTTTGGGTCGTCTTTGCCGGTCTCCCGCTGGGTGACCAGTCCGAGCATCCTGTCTTTCACCACCACGTCGTCAATCAACCGAAGGCTCTTCGGTCGGTTCACGAGCAGCGGGATGATCATGTGCGGAAAGACCACCACGTCTTTCAAGGGCAGGATGGGCAACTGAGACGGAATCGCCGTGTGCTCGTCCTGCAACGTGATCTGTTCGTCCTCTTCAGGCTCTTTTCCCATGTCGCTCTTCCCTCGGATAGTGCGTACCCCCTACTTCTGGACCTTGATCGGCACCTTTCGCGTGCGCGCCGCCGCTTGTTTGGGGATCACGACTTCCAGAAAGCCGTTTACGTATGTCCGGGTAATGGCGTTTGCGTTGATATAGCGGGGGAGTTCGACTTCCCTCTGGAACCCGCCGTAGACGATCTCCATCTGGCTGCATCTGACCTTCCGCCCGGCGTATCCGTCGGTGCGCCGCCCCACGATCCTGAGCCGAGAAAGCTCCGGATGGAAGACGATCTGAACGTCCTTCTCATTCACCCCCGCGATGTCCATCTTCACCACAATGTGTTCATCGGTCTCGAAGACATCCGTCGGCGGCCGCCATGCGGCGTGGAAGACGAGGTTCACGGGACTCTTGCAGGCCAGGAAATCATCCAGCAGGCGCTGCATCTCGTCGGTCAATGTGCTCAGCGTCCGCTTCGCAGGATTTCGAAAGGATCCCATATACAGCCTCCGTCACGGAAAGGACCACGTCTCTCAGACTTGTCAAAGGAGTCGTTACCGACCGGCCCTATGGGCCGCCCTCTATGCCCAGCCCAGAGCCTACTGGAATGATACCACCGTAATGCGTTCGGCGCAAGTTGTGCGCCGGCGATCCCGAACTCACTGCTCTTTGGGCGGTTCAGCGACCTCGATCTTCGTCGCCGTAAGGAATTTCTTCACGGACTTGCCCTTACCCTTGACCTCGACCGTACCCGTCACCTTCGCCAGCAGACCGTCATAGCGTTTCGGGTACAGCTTGCTGCTTTGCTCGTTCTTGACGAGAACGTATTTTTCATCGCCGGCATCAATACCCACCGAGCACTTGTCCGCCAACTTCAGCAGACAGGATGCGCAAACAACCTTCCCGGTCACCGTAACCTCTTTGGCCTCCTGCGCAATCGCCGCCCCAGCCAAGACCATCATCGCCAGCCACACAATCACCAGTCTCCCGGCAATCCCATTCCTCATGGCCTACCTCCACTGTTCCCAGAGATTTGCGCCTCCGACTTCCCGCATCCGCTTGCGATTGGCATCGTACTGCCAAACCGCAAACAAGTCAAGCCCTTGACACCCCCTCGCGCGCCCGATAGAATCAGTTTGTGTGCGTCAATCTTTCAGCAGGAGCTTCGCTTGACGGAAGCGCAGGAACGACTCGTGGAAGAGAAAGCCAAGATCCGCGCGCGGTTCGAGCGCTATGCGCAACGCGCAGGCCTGCGTCTGAATCCGGACTCCGCAGTCGTTGACGAGTTGATTCACGGACTCGCCGCCCGCAAGGAGCGCTATGGTTTCGCGTACTGCCCCTGCCGCATCGTGTCGGGCGACAGAGAATCCGACAAGAAAATCGTCTGTCCCTGCGCCTATCACAAGGACGAGATTGCCAAGACGGGCGCGTGCGTCTGCGGACTGTTCGTGAAGGGTTGACTGCGGGTTTCCCAGCCGCATCTCGTGAAGGATCGAGGATATCGGGGAGGCTATCATGGCCGGAAACGTAACGGAAGTAACCGACGCCACCTTTGACGCCGAAGTGCTGAAGTCGTCCGTGCCGGTGCTGGTGGACTTTTGGGCCGCCTGGTGCGCGCCGTGCCGCATGGTGGCGCCCATCGTGGAGGAACTGGCGAAACACTACGAGGGCAAGCTCAAGGTCTGCAAGATGGACACCGAAGCCAACCCGAAGGCCGCCACCAGCCTGGGCATCAACTCCATCCCCACCCTCATCATCTTCAAGAAAGGCAAGGCGGCCCAGCGCATGATCGGGGCGCGGAGCAAGAAGGATTTTGTCGCGGCCATTGACGCCGTTCTGGCCGGCAAGTAGCCGTCGGCTGCGTTTACGGTGTCGCCGCTGAAAGGGATGCCGCGTGCGGGTTGTTCGGCCGGCTCCGGCATATTCTGCAGGTAATGAAGATCGAGATCCTCGGCGCGGAGTCGCTGGGCGTCCGCTCCCTGTCATGTTACGTGACAACGCGGGACTTGCGGGTCCTCATTGACCCCGGCGTCTCGCTTGCGCCGTGGCGTTTCGGTCTCAGGCCGCACAAGCGCGAACTGGCCGCCTCCAAGGCCGCGCGCGACAAAATTCTCGCCCGCGCCGCGCAATCGGACCTCCTCGTCATCAGCCATTACCATTTCGACCACTGCACCCCCGCCGTCAAGCGCCGCTTCGAGTGGTCCGACGAGGAGCGCGCCACCCGCCTCTATGCGGGCAAACTCATCTACGCCAAATCCGCCGAGTCCCGCATCAACCCCTCGCAGCGCCGCCGCGCCTACCACCTTTGGAAGCGCACCGACTGCCAGCTTCTGCCCGCCGACGGCGCCCGCTACAAGAACGTCGCTTTCTCCGCGCCTCTATGTCACGGGGAGGAAAACTCGGCGCGGGGATGGGTTATCGCCACCCTCGTGGAGGAAGGCGACGAGCGCTTCGTGCACGCCTCGGACATCCAGTGTCTGTCCGAGTCCTCGGTGGAAGCCGTCCTCGCCCTTCGCCCGACCGTGCTCCTGGTGAGCGGGCCTCCCCTCTATCTGGCCGAGCTCGACCCCAGGCTGGCCGACGCCTCCGTGAAAAACCTTCAGACCCTCATCCGCGAGGTCCCCCTCGTCATCCTGGACCATCACATCCTTCGGGCCGAGGATGCCCTGGCGCGCCTGCGCGAGTGGCGCGACCTGGCCCGCCAGAGCCGGCACGACCTTCTCTGCGCCGCCGAGTTCATGGGCCGCGCCCCGCTCCTGCTCGAAGCGCAGCGCCACCGGCTCCATGAGGACGAGCCTGTGGACATGTTCTGGTATCAGAAGGTTTCGAACAGGGACAAGAAGATCCTGGCGGAAATCGAGGGGATAATCGCTGAACTTGGCCTTGCCGCTCCGCCGGCCCCATGATCGTGTCGCGCAGCGCGGACTACGCCTTCCCCGCCTTGCCTTTCGACGAGTACGTCTCTATCGCCTGTTCCCAGTCTGCGATGGGGTCCTTCGAGCCAGGCGTGGGAATGGAAAGGGAGTCCTTGATCCGATTGGATTCGCTTCCATACACCTCGTCGAAGCCGCGATACGGCTTGCGGTCGCCGAAGAAATTGTTCGTCAGGATGTGATAGTTCATCTCCTGCTCGAAGAGTTCGCGCTCGGAGTACCGCCACTCGCGGTAACGGTCCTTCAACCCCCGATAGGGCCGCAGCCACAGCGTCCGGAACAGGTTGAGCAGCGGAAAGTTCTGCTTGAACGCCTGGGTGGTCTTGTAGAACGTGGAGTACATCCGGCGGTATTTCCAGCGCAGGAAGAGCAGTTGGTCCGCCGTCAGGTGGTCCGTCCGAACGTTGGCCCAGTAGCCGTTGTACCACCGGAAATCGTTCGGGTTCACGACGTAACCGCCCTTGACGGCCTCGTCGCGAGAGATGGTCTTGGGGTACGGCGTGATGATCTGGTCGCCGTAGAAATCAATGTCAAGGGCGTCGAAGAACTCGTAGTTCTCGCGTATGGCGTCCTCATCGTCCCAGGGATGGCCGATGATCATCCCGCCGACGATCATGATGCGATGTTCGTGAAGCAGCCGGCACGCCTCCTTTGTGCGCTCCACGATGTCGCCCTTCTTCATATGCTTCAGGCTCTTGGCGGAGACGTTCTCGATCCCCAGGAACACGATGCGAAAATTCGCCTTGTCCATCGCGGCCACGAGCCTCTCGCTCGACGCGATGCCGTGGGAACTGGCCTGCACGATGTAGAAGATGTCGTTCAGCCCCTCCGCCGTGATGCGTTCGCACAGTTCGGTGAAGCGGGGAATGTCCAGGGTGATGTTGTCGTCGCCGATGGCAATCGCCCGAGCGCCGTGTCTTTTCGAGTCGGCGATGTCGGCGATCACGCGATCCAGCGAGTACGTCCGGAACGTCTTGCCGTACATCTTCTGCATCGAACAGAACGTGCAGGGCATGACGCACCCGCGCGAGGTCTCCAGCACGTCAAGACCCCGGTTGTAGTATCCGTACCCCTGCCAGATGCGCGCCTCGCGTTTGGGGTGGGCGATGTGTTCCAGGTCCTCCAGCGGGCGAGGTGGATTGTGGTACACCTCGCCGTCGGCCCGGTACGTCAGTCCGCGTATCCTGGAGTAATCCCGGTTTCCGGCCACGGCGTCGGCCAGTTCCGCGAACGACTTGTCCCCTTCGCCGCGGATGATGAAATCAAACGCCGTACCCTCCTCCCCCTCGGAGATTTCCATGTAAAGCAGCGTCGCGTGGTAACCCCCGATGGCCGTCAGGATTCCCGGGAATTCCCTCTTGACCAGGCGGGCGCACTGCAGGGCCGTGTCGTACTGAAAACTCATCGCGCTGAAGCCCACCAGCTTCGGGCCATAGGCCTTCACGGCCTCGCGCACGGCGCCGGGGACATCGTCCCGCCGCAAGCACAGGTCCGCCACGTAGATATTATGAGCCGGAGCATTCGCCGCCAGCAGACCGCACGCCAGGCTTGGCGGTCGCCACGCCCGCGGCGGAAACTGCGGCATCACATCCGGCATTGAGAACAACAGAACGTTCATCGTCACCCTTTCGC
>CAYPFP010000002.1:37858-94513 GCA_964409935.1 uncultured Planctomycetota bacterium
TTCAAGGCAGCCACGGGCGACGGCATCACCATCTTCTTCGACGGCAGTCCCGACGCCGTGGGCTTTATGCGCCGCGAAAGAATTCACGGCGTGGACGTCGTGTTCTCCTATCCGGATTCGACCGCGGACGATGAGATCAAGGGCCACCTCGAATCCATCAAGGATCGCACGGGCGTTTATGTGGTTTCCTCCGACAACTCGCTGCGGCACTCCGCCCGGCGGCTCGGCTTCCGGACTCTGGACAGTCCCTCCTTTCTCAAACGCATCCACCGAACCCTGACTCGCCGGCGCGAGGCCGCCATCCACGAAGAGCCGCGCGAAAAATTCCAGGGACCTTCGCAGGCCGAGGCCGACTACTGGATACGGATATTCAGTTCGCCCAGGGACGGAAAGGCGGACCGCCCATGAAGCGTCGTTCCGCCATCGCCCTGCGCTGGCTCATCGTCCTGACCTACGCGGGAATCATCTTCTACCTCTCGTCCCGCTCGCGTCCGATAGAGATCGGCGGATTCCTCTTCGCCGCCGTTCCGCACATGGACAAGCTGCTCCATTTTATTGAGTACGCCATCTTATGTTTCCTGCTCTGCCGGGCGATGGACCTATCGCTGTCCCGGCCGCTCTCACCATCGTCCGCGATGAGCGGCAGTACGCTTTTCCTCTGCTTCCTGCTGACCTCCCTCTACGGCCTCAGTGACGAAATCCACCAGATCTTTGTCCCGCCGCGCAAGTGCGATGCGGTGGACTTGGCCGTAGACGTCGCTGCGGCCGCCGCCGTCGTGCTGTTGTGGCCCGCCGTCACCGCCCGCCTGCCCTTTCTGCGCCGCTGAAAATTCCAGAAAGCCCTTGACATAGTCCTCGCTCTTACGCATAGTCTTGTGCAGAATTTTCGCCGGTTGTTCTCGGTACACCCGGCGATCAGGAGGGAGGTCAGAGACGAAAGTCCATCCACGACTCCAAACCGGTCTGTCCGCAAACAACCGGTTCCCGGAGGCGGAGACTATATTTCCGTTCTCAACGCCCCCATTTCTTCCTGAATCGCTCCCATTCCGAGGCCTCACTATTTGGAGGGCCTTGGTCTCGACAGACACCTTGGCCATGCACACCGAGCAAGGAGACATTATGGACTACCGGAAATTCGTAGAAGAGCAGATCGCGGAACTCAGACAGACGGTCAAGAACGGAACCGCCGTCAACGCCCTGAGCGGCGGGGTGGACAGTTCGACGGTCACGGCGCTGGGCCATCGGGCGCTGGGCAGGAAGCTCAAGACGTACTTCATTGACAACGCCCTCATGCGCGAAGGCGAGCCTCAACGGGTGGTGAAGACCTTTCGGGACATGGGAATCCCCGTCGAACTGGTGGACGCCCGCAAGGAGTTCCTTCGCGCCCTCAAAGGCGTGACCGACCCGGAGAAGAAGCGGCAGGCCATCACCGACACCTTCTACTCGGACGTCTTCTCGCGCCTGGTGCGCAAGTCCGGCGCAAAGTTCCTCCTGCACGGGACCATCCTTACGGACATCGAGGAGACGGTCGCGGGCATCAAGCGCCAGCACAACATCCTGGCGCAGATCGGCATTGACCCCGAGAAGGAATACGGCTATGGGGTGCTCGAACCGCTGAAGACGCTCCGCAAGGACGGCGTGCGCAAGGTGGCCAAGGTTCTCGGTCTGCCCGCCCAGATTTCCGAGCGCATGCCCTTCCCCGGCCCTGCGCTGGCCGCGCGCATCATCGGCGAGGTCACCAAGGAGAAACTCGACACGGTGCGCGCCGCCACGGCCATCGTCGAGGAAGATCTCGCCGGCATGAAGGTCTTCCAGTACATGGCCGTCCTTCTCAACGATTACGCCACGGGCATCCGCAACAACAAGCGGGAGTTCGGCCAGATCATTGTCGTGCGCTGCGTGCAGAGCGTGGATGCCAGGGAGGCGTCGGCGGTGCGCCTGCCGTGGAACAAGCTGGAGAGAATCTGCGAGCGCATCACACAGATTCCGGGCGTCAACCGCTGCCTCTACGACCTGACGCCGAAGCCGCCCGCCACGATCGAGTACGTCTAGCCCGCAACCCTTTTGAGGAAAAAACATGAACGGATTCATTCTACTGGCCGATGGGACGCGACTCGACGGCACGCTGGCCGGCGCGCCCAAGACCGCCATGGGCTGGCTGGCCGCCAACACCGCCGTGGTCGGGTTCCAGGAGATGGCCACCGACCCGACGTACAAGGCCCGGCTGCTGGTCTTCACGTACCCCGAGATCGGCAACGTCGGCGTGACGAAGGCGTTCTCGGAATCGCCGCGCATTCAGGCCGCCGGACTCGTGGTGAAAGTGCTCAGCGAGTACCGCAGCCACTACCTGTCCGAGGACAGCCTCGACAGCCTGATGAAGCGCGAAGACGTGCCGTGTCTAGTGGGCATTGACACGCGGGGCCTGGCAGTCATCATCCGCGACAGAGGTGAGATGCCGGCGGCGATCACCCCGGCCGATGCCGATGCGGCGGCGCTGCAAAAGGCCCTTGCCGCCCTCGAACGGCCTCGGTTCAAGCCGACCAACGGCCCGGCCGCGCCCGGCGCGGGATCGGGCAAGACCGTTGCGGTGATCAACCTCGGCATCCGGCGCTCGACGCTGCAGCAGCTTGCGCTGTGCTGCTCGCCACAGCTGTTGCCCTATGATGCCAACGAGCAGAACGTCCTTGCCTCAAAACCGTCGGGGCTTTTCATCTCGGACGGACCGGGCGGGGCCGCGCCGCCGGAGCAGACCGTCGCCACGATCAGGCAGTTGGTCGGGAAAATCCCGATCCTCGCCGCGGGGCTGGGGCACGTGGCGCTTGGAATCGCGTTGGGCTGCAGGCCCGCGTTCCTGAAGCGCGGACACCATGGGGCCAACTACCCGGTCAGGAGCCTCGCCGACGGACGCGTTGAGATCACCGAGCAGAGACACAGCGTCATGCTGGAACGCGAAAGCCTCACGGGCAACGCCGCCGTGGCGCTGCTGATGGAGAACCTAAACGACTCCACGGTGGAAGGCATTCGCACGCCCGACGGCCTGGCCGTCGGCCTGCAGGCCACCCTGGCCGCCGCACAGCCGGGAGCGATCAATCCTCACATCAAGCAGTTCATTGATAGACTGTCATGAAACGGCCTTTCACAGAATAAGGGAATCCCATGCCCAAGCGAACAGATATCAAGAAGGTCCTCATGATCGGCAGCGGGCCGGTCATCATCGGTCAGGCATGCGAGTTTGACTACAGCGGCAGCCAGGCCTGCAAGGCCCTGGTCGAGGAAGGCTACGAGGTGGTGCTGATCAACAGCAACCCGGCGACCATCATGACCGACCCCGTCATGGCCCACCGGACCTACATCGAGCCGATCACGGCGGACATCATCGAGAAGATCATCGCGCGGGAACGGCCCGATGCGGTCCTGCCCACTTTGGGCGGACAAACCGGCCTCAACGTGGCGGTCTTCCTGGCCAAGCAAGGCGTGTACGCGCGGTACGGCGTGGAGGTGCTCGGCTGCGACCCGGCCAGCATCACCGTGGCCGAAGACCGGCAGGAGTTCAAGGACGCCATGATCGAGATCGGGCTGCGAGTGCCCCAGAGCGGCGTCGTCCATACGGTCGAAGACGGCATGGAAGTCATCCGCCGCATCGGCCTGCCCGTGATCCTTCGCCCGGCCTTCACACTGGGGGGAACAGGCGGCAGCACCGTGTACAACATCGAGGAGGCGCCGAGGCTGCTGGCCTACGCGCTGGACACCAGCCCCATCAGCGAATGCCTGGTCGAGGAGAGCGTCCTGGGCTGGAAAGAGATCGAATATGAAGTGATGCGCGACTGCAAAGATAATGTGATCATCGTCACGAGCATGGAAAATCTGGATCCGATGGGCGTGCACACCGGCGACAGCGCGGTGGTGGCGCCCTCGCAGACGCTCACGGCGGACGACTACGCGCGGTACGTGGACTACTGCCGGCGCATCATCCGGCGGATCGGCATCAAGGGCGGCGGCGCCAACATCCAGTTCGGTGGCGACCCCAACAGCGATGCCATCGTCATCATCGAGGTGAACCCGCGGCTGTCCCGCTCGTCGGCGCTGGCGAGCAAAGCGACCGGCCTGCCGATCGCCCGCGTGGCCACGAAACTGGCCGTCGGGTACACGCTCGACGAAGTGCTCAACAACGTAACCGGCAATACATTTACGCTGCAGGAGCCGACGGTGGACTACGTCGTCTACAAGGCGGCCCGGTTCACGTTCGAGAAGTTCCCCCAGGCCGATCGCGTGATCAACACCAGCATGAAGAGCGTGGGCGAATCCATGTCCATCGGGCGGACGTTCAAGGAGGCGTTCCAGAAAGGCCTGCGCTCGCTGGAGATCGGACGCCACGGCTTCGGAGCCGACGGCAAGGATCCCAAGCAGCTCCCGGACGAGCAGACCGTCATCGCCAAACTGGCCACGCCCAACGACGAACGGTATTTCTACATCCGCTACGCGCTGAAGATGGGCATGGACATTGACAAGATCCACCAGCTCTCCAAGATTGACCGGTGGTTCCTGTTCCACTTCAAACAACTCGTGGACTTCGAGGAGGAGATTCGCAAGGCGCAACACAACGGCGGCCTGGCGAAGATGGACAAGGCCGTGCTGCTGAAGGCCAAGCAGTGGGGATTCAGCGACCGGCAGATCGGCTTCCTGACCGGCGCCGACGAGTGGGCCGTCCGCAAGCGACGCAAGGAGCTCGGCATCAAGCCGGCGTACAAGCTGGTGGACACCTGCGCGGGCGAGGTCAACCCCAAGAGGCCCTATTTCTACTCCGCGTACGACCAGGTGGACGAGTCCCGGGCGACGGAAAAGAAAAAGGTGGCCATCCTCGGCGGCGGGCCGAACCGCATCGGGCAGGGCATCGAGTTTGACTACTGCTGCGTGCACGCGGCCCTCACCGTGCGCGAGGCGGGCTACGAAGCCATCATGATCAACTGCAACCCCGAAACGGTCAGCACAGACTACGACACCTCGACCCGCCTGTACTTTGAACCGATGACGGCCGAGGACGTGCTCAACGTCATTGAGGTAGAGAAACCGTTCGGCGTGATCCTGCAATTCGGCGGGCAAACGCCGCTGAACCTCTCGGCGCAGTTGGAGCGCAACGGCGTGCCCATCCTCGGCACAAGTCCGCGAAGCATAGACATCGCCGAGGACCGAAAGCAGTTCAAGGAATTGCTCGATCGCCTGGGCCTGAAACAAGCTCCCAACGCCACCGCAACGTCCTACGAGGAAGCCGTCGGGCTGGCCCAGAAGATCGGTTATCCGGTGCTCGTGCGCCCGTCGTACGTGCTTGGCGGCCGCGCGATGCAGCTCGTCCACGACAACGACGACCTCAAGCGATACATGACCGAGGCGGTCGAGGCGTCGTCGGAACGGCCCGTCCTGATTGACAAGTTCCTCGAAGACGCCACCGAAGTGGACGTGGACGCCATCAGCGACGGCAAGACGACCGTGATCGGCGCCATCATGGAGCACATCGAGGAAGCCGGCGTCCACAGCGGCGACAGCGCATGCGTAATTCCCCCTCAGACGCTGTCGAAGGATATCTGCGACGATATCACGCGCCAGACCAAGGCCCTCGCAAAGGCCCTGGGCGTGGTCGGCCTCATGAACGTGCAGTATGCCGTGCAGAACAAGCACGTTTACGTCCTCGAGGTCAACCCGAGAGCATCGCGAACGATACCGTTCGTCTCGAAGACCATCGGCGTCTCGTTCGCAAAACTGGCCACGCAGATCATGCTCGGCCAATCGCTGGAGCAGCTCGGTCTGACAGAGGAGATTTCGGTCAAGCATGTGGCGGTCAAGGAGGCCGTGTTCCCCTTCGCCAGGTTTCCGGGCATTGACACGCAACTCGGTCCGGAGATGAAGTCCACCGGCGAAGTGATGGGCTTCGCGGACAATTTCGGGATGGCCTTTGCCAAGGCGCAGATCGCGGCCGGACAGAACCTGCCCACACAAGGCACCGTCTTCTTCAGCCTGCGCGAAGCCGACAAGACGCCCCAAGCCGCCGAGGTGGCGCAGGGGATGGCGCAGCTTGGATTCAAACTGATAGCCACCGAAGGAACCGCGAATTTCATCCGCAAGGCGGGGCTGGAATGCGATAGAATCAACAAGGTGCGCGAAGGGCGGCCCCACATCGTGGACAAAATTCTGAACAACGAGATAGCCCTGGTCATTAACACGCCGAGCGGCAAGAACCCGCGCCAGGACGAAATCTCCATCCGCAGCACGTCATATGCGCGCCGCGTGCCGATCATCACCACCATCGAAGGCGCCATGGCAACCGTGAAGGCCATCGCCGCCATGAAGCAGTCGGCGATGACGGTGCGAACGCTGCAGGAATACACAATTGACACGCACGGGAAGGTAACGCCGCCGAAGGTGTCCCTCTGAACGGGTTACTCATACACCGCACATCACGAGCTACGGGCACGGCCTGCTGTCAAGCCGTGCCCGTGCCTTTCCGCACCTCACCGGACAGCCCCAACAGGGGCAGACTTTGCAGGACGACATCCTAACATATTACTGGAGCGCATGTTACAACTTGTCAGTGTGACAGGCACACCCAGACAGGCACACCCAGACACCTCAGACTTCGACATAATCCGCCTTGATCATCTCGGCTACAATCTTCAGGCGTTCGCGCGCATCGCCGAAGCAAACGGCGGAGTGGTGTGGGCCGCCGGCCTTGGCGTAGGCGGTGAGGACGTCGCGTACGTCGCCGGCGGGAATCAGTTTGAAATGGGGGACACACATGGAAGCCAGCGGTCCGAAGTCTGCAACAGTCCCCTGGGTAACGATAAGGCGCCAGCCGCCTCCGGGGCCGATCGTGAGGGCGCAGAGCGTGACGGGACCTGGTTGGAAGGCGACGACGAGGGCGAGTTGGCGTTTGCGGGTGCGCGTGATGGGGGCGGGGCGCACGGCCAGGGGGATCTTGCGGTCTTTGCGCGCCATGGCGACATTGGCCTCTCCCATGTGGCTCATGAAGAGGCCGTTGCCGGCGAAGTCTATCGTGAATATCTCGGTGAAGCTTGCGGGTGGGCTGAGCCAGCTCAGCAGGGCCGAGCCGGCGGCGGCGATGAGGTCTCCTTCGCCGCCGAAGCCGAGGCCGTCGGCCATGAGGCGGCTGGCGGCCACAAACGGGACCGTCGGAGTTCGCGCGTCGTCGCCGAAGGCCATGAACTGATACGAGAACGCATCCAGTTTATGGTCGGCGACCATGCCGCGCAGGGCGATTTCGACCCTGGCCGCTGCGTTCAGGTCGGCCGCTGACACGCCGGGGGCCACGTCGTAGGACTCGCGGTAGTCGGCCACAAGCCTCGCGACTGCTCGCGAGTTCGCCGCGTTCGCACGGAGGATGTAGTCCTCGATCTTTAGATGGACCCATTCGCAGCCGAGGGTGGCCGCCATGCAGGTGGTGTCGAGGGCGAAGTCGCCCATGCCGGGGAAGGGATAGCCGAGCAGTCCGATGCGCGCGCGCCGCAGGCGGCGCACGGCGGCGGCCGCCGCGAAGAAATTGCCCAGACCGCTGATCCCCGCCTCGTCGCGCAGGTGCGAGGTGATGTACTCAAACTTCACTCCGCTGCGCAGCAGGACGTTGCACAGGTCTTGCGTGCCGTGCACGCCATGGTTGTCAATCATCTTCGGGACGTCGAAGGCATCGTCCACGGCGAAGAGTTCCTGCGTATTCCACACGATGAGGGGGAGCGTCGTGCGTTTCAGCGCCGGCAATGCGCTCTGGCTGGGCGAATAGCTCAGGAGCATGACGAGCAGGGCGTCCGCGCCTTGCGCCTCAAAGCGGGCCACGGCGGCTTCGACATCGCGCCGGCGGAAAACTGCCCCCGGAAAGACGACATCGGCCAGGGGCCGCAACGCGGGCAGGACGGAGGCGCGCACCCATTCCTCGCGCTGTCGGCGCAGGGCGGGGGCAAGGGTCTCGTACAGTTCCAGAGTGAGAGCAAGCAGACCGACTTTGGGACGGAGACGCTTTCCTGGACTCATGAGGCCCCCTTTGGATCAATGGTTATGTGCGCATGGTAATCCGTCAGCAACCTTTGCCAGGGATACGACAGACTTTGCCAACGCGGGACTCAGCGGCCCTGGACACTGTGCCACAGACGGAGGGTCTGCTCGGCTTCGGCGCGCGTCTTGACGCCGGGGCCGGCGAAGATCAGGCCTTTTCCAACCGACTTGATCGGGGCGACCACGCGGCGGAAATACGTCTCGGTGGTCTCGCCGTTCTTCTTCGGGATGCCGCCGAAGTAGAACTTGCCGGCGGCCGCCAGACGGGGGAGAATTTCGTCGAAGTCATGCCGTTCGGGGTTGCCGAAGTTGATGCCGTGCGCGTGGGGAACGCACTCGATGAGGGCGTCGAGCAGGCGCTTGTTGTCGCCGCAGTAGTGCACCCACCCCCCGCCGAAGGCGGCGAGGGCCTTCTCAATGTAGGGGGCTGCGAACTCGTCAATCAGCCTGGGCGACAGCAGGGTCGTCGAGTCCTCGCAGCAGCGCACTCCGCCTCGATCCATGTAAAGGTTGTTCCCGTGATGGCACGACGTCGCCGGCTCGCCGATCCATTCCTTCAGGCATTTCGTTGCCTTGATGTATATCTCGACGCACAGGTTCATCAGGTGGTGGACGAAGGGCGGGTCGTCAATCACGTCGGTGAAGATATCGTCGCCGCGCACGAGGTGGGCCACGTCGAACGGGCCTTGCGTGTCAGGGAGGTAAATGGCGAACTTGCCGTCCTGCCTGGCCTTGAAGTAGTCAATGCATTTTCTCACGTGCGGCATGAGACCGAGGCCGCTCACGTCGTCAGGAACGGTGAACTTCGAGATCTGCTCCTTCGACAGGTGCTCCTTGAGCCACGGCATCTTGTCCTCGAAAACCTGCTGGCGCAAACCGAAGAGCGTGGGCAGGAAGCCGGTGCCGACGTTGGCGCGCACGCTGGGCAAGCCGTCGCCGCAGGATTCGTGGAGGGACATCACGGCCCATAGCTGGTTGAACAACATGACGGCGGGGTTGTGGAACTCCTCCTTCATATTGTACTTGGGGAACCGGTCGCGGCCCTGCGCGGCCACGTTGAAGCAGATGGGGAGGTAGTCCGGGCGCTCGGCTCGCGAGACGACGCCCTGCCGCGTCCTTCCGAGGGCGAGGCGCCGGGTATCCGGCTTGATGCGCCCCAAGAGGACGTCAACGAACGATTCGGCCTTTTCGACCATCGCTTTCCCTTTCAATGCCGACGGAGAGAGGGGGACGGGAGAGGAGGTACTTGCGGGCGAATTTCCTGCGTTCTGTGCGCCTCCGAAGCCGGCGGGTTCATGCCCATGGAGCGCGCTTGGTGAGAATGACGCGGTTGCCGGGGGGCGCGTACTCGACCTCGTCCATGTACGCCCGCATGAGCACGATGCCGCGGCCGCAAGGGCGCTCCAGGTTGTCGCCTCGAGTGGGATCGGGGACGTTGTCGGGGTCGAAGCCCGGCCCTTCGTCCTCAACGGCAAGGACGAGTTTGCGGTCGGTGATCTCGAAGTCAATGATCACCTTCTTGTCCCTGTCCATCTTGTTGCCGTGCCGGATGGCATTCATGACGGCTTCTTCCAGGGAGAGCTTGACGCCGAAGCGGTCGCGTTCGCCGTAGCCGCGGCGATCCATGGCGCGCAGGATGGCGCTCTCGACGCCGATCAACTCCTGGGGGTCGCTCATGATGACGAAGCGTTGAGAGCGCGACTCCATCCGTGCGACCTCAACGCCGAGGATGGTAATGTCATCCTTGCGCACGGCGGAGGCGCCCTCCAACTCGCGCCCGATCTCGCGGAGCGTTGCATCCAGCGTGAGCATGGATTTTTCGCGGATAAGGCGGTGCCAGCGGTCCACGTCGCCGAGGCGGCCGTCGGCGGCCAGGAGGCGGGGGACGCCGTCGGTGTACAGGAGGATGCGGTCGCCTTCGCGGAGCTGGACCTCGCGTTCGTGGAGGTTGGCGTCCTCAAAGACGCCGAGGAAACAGCCGTCGGTGTCGAGCGCCTCGAAACGATCCTGGCCGGTGAGAACGGGCGCGCACAACGCCGCATTGGCGAAGCGAATGCGCCGGCTGTGGAGGTCGAGGAAGCCCAGAAAGGCGGCGAGGAATTGACCTTCCATGCAGCGCGCGACGAGGTGGTGGTTGACCTCTTTGAGGACGCTCTTCGGGCTGTTGTGGTGGGTGATGCTGTGAGAGAAGGCCATCTTGGCCATGACGGAGATAATGGCGGCAGTCAGGCCGGTGTCCGAGGCGTCGGCCACGAGGATGCCCACCACGCCGGGCTGCGGCATGACGATATCGTAGAAATCGCCGCCCAGGACGGGGGCGGGGCGATAGAAGGACTCGATGCGGAGGCCTTCCAGGTCGGGCAGAGAGGCCGGGAGCAGTTTGCTCTGGATTTCGCGGGCGACGGCGAGCTCGCATTCCCTGCGGAACTCGCGGTCGGAAAGTTCTTCGGTGAGGCGACTGACCTCGGAGGCAAGGCGGCCGTCGTCGGGGGGCCTTTTCTCGCTCAGCCGGGCCACCAACTGCTTCAGATCGGTCGCCTGTTTTCTGGCGTCGGCGAGTTCCTGGACGAGCCTCGCATTCTCGCGCCTGATCTGGGCCAAGTCGTTCGTCTTGGAGTTGGCCGAGGCGTGAGGTCCCTTTCGCACGTTCATGCCGATCAAATTCTCTCGGTCATAGGGTCGGAAAGACGAGAGACGTTGCCTGCTACCGGAGTTCGCGTCTTGAAATGGCGCAGATCACTTGCTGAACGCGGCAAGGGCGTCCGCCTCCGTCTCATGGATCTCAAAGTATTTGTTCAACTTGGTGATTTTGAAGATCTCGTAGATGGAAGGCGCAATCTCGCAGAGCTTCAGTTGGCCGGGCTTGGCCTCCATCCTTTTTCTGAGGGTGATGAGTTTCCCCAGGGCGGCGCTGGACAGGTATTCGACGTTCTCGAAGTTGATGAGGATCTTGTTCTTGTTGTGCTGATCCACGAGTTCCATCAATTCGTCGCCGATTTCCTTGATGTTGAGTTCATCGAGAATCTTCTTTTCGACGAAGTTGACGACGGTGACGTCGCCCTGCGGTTCACAAAGCAGTCTGCGCTTACGTGCCATGCGCCATTCCTCCGCCTTTTGATGCTCGTTCTGGACCTGTCAAGGCTATAATGCGCCAACGCCCCTGAATTGTCAAGGGGTTTTTCGGGGAGGCGCCCGCTCGGCAGGCCGGGCAAGATGCCTTTGTGCGCTCCGTAGATGGCTGCGCGGACGGGGGGAATGCAGCGCGTTTGGGCCCCTCACACGACGGACGGGCCGGACATGTCATAGACCCATCCCAGATCGGCGGGCGTCCACTCGCAAAGTTCTTCGGGTTTGAAGAAGGCCCCGATCTCGGCGCGGGCCGTCTCGGGCGAGTCCGAACCATGGACGAGGTTGAAGCGGTTGCTCAGGCCGAAGTCGCCGCGGACGGTGCCCGGTTCGGCCTGCGAGCCGAACGTCTTGCCCAGCATTCTGCGCACGATGTCAACGGCGCCTTTCCCCTGCACGACAAGGGCGACGACAGGGCCGGACGCCATGAATCTCACTAGCGGCTCGAAGAAATCCTTGTCCGCGTACTGGGCATAGTTCCGGCGGGCCATTTCTTCGGAGAGGCGCAGCATCTTGAGGCCGACGATCTGCAGCCCCCTTTCCTCGAAACGCGCCAGAATCCGGCCGACCAGCCGGCGCTGCACGGCGTCGGGCTTGAGGATGACCAAAGTCCGTTCCATAGGAATCCTTTCCGCAAGTGGCCGCCGTGGTTGAGCGGCTGGGGAGCGCTCAGGCCCTGGGGCCTCGTCTGCGTTGGGCGTAGAACTCCGGCAGGTGCTGCTTGACCTGCATCTCCAGTTCGTGGTCGGAGATCGCCGTGATGCGGCGATGCACCTCGTACTGGTCGGAGACCCAACGGGCGATCTTGTGGAGCTTGACCTTGCTCAGCCGTTCCTTGCCTTTGAGACCGAGGAAGTCGTTGACCCAGAGGGCGACGCCGTCGGCGCCGGACTTGTCGGCGATGGCGACGCGCGGGGGAACGCCCAGGAGTTTCTTGGTGTCGAAAATGTTGTAGATACGTTCGTCGCGCAACAGGCCGTCGGCGTGGATGCCGGCGCGGGTGACGTTGAACTCGCGGCCCACGAACGGATAATTCGTGGGGAGATGCCCGCCGATAACCTCCTCAAAGTACTCGGCAAGGTCCGTGATCACGGTGGTGTTGATGCCGTCCAGATGGCCCTTGAGGGCGATGTACTCGAAGATGGCCCCTTCCAGGGGGGGGTTGCCGGTGCGCTCGCCGATGCCGAAAAGGGTGGTATTGACGACGTCGCAGCCGTAGAGCCAGCAACTTACGCCGTTGATGTGCACCTTGTGGAAGTCGTTGTGGCCGTGCCATTCGAGGCGGTGGGAGGGCACGCCGGCCTCATGGAGCATTTTATAAATGAGTTTCGGGACGCTGCGCGGGAGGGCGGAGCCGGGGTAGGTGATGCCGAAGCCCATGGTGTCGCACAGGCGGATTTTGGGCCGCAACTCTTCGGGGACCTGTTCGCCGAGCCGCATCACCTGCTGGACGAAGGGGACCACAAAGCCGTCAATGTCGGCGCGGGTGACGTCCTCCAGGTGGCAGCGCACGCGGACGCCGGCGGCCAGCGCGGTCTTGACGATACCGAGGTAGTCCTCAAGGATTCGCCGACGGTCTTTGCGCAGTTTGTGGAAGATGTGGTAGTCCGAACACGACGTGAGGACGCCGGTTTCCTTCAGGCC
This sequence comes from uncultured Planctomycetota bacterium, assembly GCA_964409935.1. GTDB lineage: Bacteria > Planctomycetota > Brocadiia > JAADGH01 > CAYPFP01 > CAYPFP01. The sequence continues at coordinate 50,684 of CAYPFP010000002.1, forward strand.
GAGCTTCTGCACCAGAGCGAAGTCGCCTTCATCGGCGCGTATCCAGCCGGTGACCATCGGGTACTTGTGGCCGAGAGCCAGACACTTCTCGACGGCCTCGCGGTCCTTCTCGGTGTAGAGGAAGAACTCGCTGAAGCGGATGACGCCGTTGGGACCGCCCAGTTTGGCCAGATGGCCATAGATGGTCTCAATCTGATCCACGGTATAGGGGGGCCGAGACTGCTGCCCGTCGCGGAAGGTCGTGTCGCTGATGCAGAAATCGCGGGTCTTCAGAGAGGCGGGGTCGAACTCAATCAGCTTGCCGTCAATATCGTCGTAGATCTTTCCGGTAAAGACAATCTTGGGCACGCTTCCGTAATCAAAGACATCTTCGAAAAGCTGAGGTTCCTTGACATCCACCAGTTCCTTTGGCGTCATCTTCGCCATAAGCGTCTCCTTCTCGCCAGAATCCGCATGTCGTCCCAACGCGACCCCTACCCCTCGCTTCTTAAGATTCTAGAATGTAGCATAGCCTGTTGACGCTTGTCAATATACACCCAGTTAATTTTTTCATGTATAATGCCTCTATTGCACATTGCACCGAGACCGCTGAATGAGAACCTTCCTGATCAAACTGGCCGCCATCGTCGTGCTGGGAGCGGCCTTGGTCTGCATCGGCCAGGCCATGCACCTGGAGCGCGAGGCCTGGCGCTTCCGCGCGCTGGCCTATCGCAATTTCCTCCCCGACGCCGAACGCCTTGTGGCCGAGGGACGCTACTCGGAGGCGCGCGCCCTGCTGGACTTCGTGCTCGAGCACCCCGAACTGCCGCGCCAGCAGGAGGCCGCAAAGCTGCGCGCGGCGGTGCAGGCGGAGATGGATGCCTGGATCGCCAAGGTCAGACGGCTGGGCCGGGGGGCGTTGACAGGCCGCGGCCAGAACACGGAGGAGATCATCGGCGCGATCGGCGCGGACATGTTCATCATCGGCGACATCCGCGATATTGCGGTTCAGTCCTGGAGATATGTGCGCGGGAACGAGACCGATCCCGTCGTGGCAGCGCTCTCGGTCATCGGTCTGGCGACGACGGCGGCGCCGGCGACGGACTGGGTTCCGTCGTTCCTAAAGCTCGCGCGCAAGACGGGGGCCATGACCCGCGAGTTCGGCGACACGCTGTTGAATGCGGCGCGCCAGATCAGGCGCGCAGAGGCCAAGATCAAAGCGACGGAATGCCTCAAGGACACGCACTCGCTCGTGAAGCGCCTGGGGCCGTCGGAGACGCTCAGCGTGATGCGGATTGTGCGTACACAAGACGACCTGAAGGCGGCGGCGCGTCTGGCGCAGGCGTCGCCCAAGGGGGCCTATGCAACCCTGGCAATGGGCGGGCGCAACGCGCTGCGAATTCTGGAGCGGGAGGGCGTTGAGCAGGGAGCGCAGATTGCGGTGGAGGCCGCCAAACGCGGACCGCGCGGTGTGGCCGTGGCGGCGCAACTGAACCCCAGGCTTTTCCGCGCGCACTTCTGCGTAGGAGGGGGCAAAGCGCTCTGGAAGGGCAATCTGCGCGAAGCGGCGACACTGGCGCTGAGCCGGCTCGGCAGGGCGCAGCTTGCAGGGCTGGGGGTGGCGGCGGCCCTCGCGCTGGCGGGCGCGCTCACGTGGACGGCCGCGCCGATTGTGCGCAGGCTCCTTCGCCAGAGGAGCAAAGCGGAAACACCGCGAACATGACGCGGACGACTCAGGTCTTCGCTTCTTCCTTGGTCTTGGCGTCCCACGAAGCCTTGGGCGCAGGCCAGCCCACGCCGGCAACTCCCTCGACGGGCAGATAGGGGTGGGAGTGCCGCGTACTGGACTTCTCCGGCTTGTACTGGACGACGGAGTGCGGGAAGGAGAACTTTACGCGGTCGAAGTGCTTCTTGAACTCGCGCAGGATGTGCTCGGTGATGGCGCTGGAGATTTCCTGCCGCTTGGGAGGCTCGGTCTGGTAGCGGATGCGCATGAAGACGCCGGCGTCAATGAACTCGCACCGGATGTAAGGCTCCTGCTTCGTTTCGGCGATGGTGTCCTTGGTGACGAGCCGGGCGGCTTCCAACCCAATCTTCTTGGCCAATTCCCAATCCGAATCGAACGTGACGCGCACGCCGACTTCGTCGAGCACGTGTTTCTGATCGAAGGTGTAGTTGATGATGACCTGGCTGAAGAGGATGGCCGTGGGGATGAGGATGCCGCGTCCTGAACGTTCCTCGCCGCCCACCGTGCCGCCGACCTGGTTCAGGACGACGTGGGTGAGGGTGATCTGGGTGACGTCGCCCATGTAGCCGGCCATGATGACACGGTCGCCGATCTTGAAGGGGCGCTTCAGAACGATCATGAGCCACGCCGCAATGCCGGTGACGGGGGCTTGAAGCGACCACCCCAGCATCATGCCGAAGAAGCTGGCCGAAAGGCCGAGCAACTTGAGCGACCCGCTCATGGCGATGATGGCCAGGACCGCGATCACGAATCTCCAGGTGCGATTCCAGGTCTTGAAGAACGCCTCGGTGTCCCTGATCTTCTCGGGCTGAGCGGCCAGATGCTGCCGGATGGCATTGGTGGTGTAGCGGCGGATGATCATCAGGACGATGAGCGTGGCCACGGCCAGGAGCGGCCCGCGGTAGGGCGAATCTTCGCTCAGGTACTGCTTGGCGAAGGTCTGGAGGGCATTGTCGCCGGGCTTGACCTCCCTGGAAACCTCCACCTTCGGCGGCGCGCCGCCCGGTGTGCTCACGTCCATGCCCGGTATCTGGGCATAGGCCCTGCCGGACAGGGCCACGGACACCGCGGCCGCCACAACGGCCGTGAAGATTGCATACCGCCACATACGCATGAAACGACTCCTAAGAAACGGCCACGTAAGGACGCGCCAGGCGCCGGACTCCGCGTCAGGCCCCCTTCTTGAAATAGCCGTGGGCCACCCGCCGCGCCTCTTGGATGGTGACAAAGGCATGGGGGTCGGCCTTCATGACGACTTCATTGATGTTGGCCACGTCCTTTCGGCGGGCAACCACGGTGAGGATTTCCACCTTGCCGGCCTTGCCTTCTCCGCTTTCGGTGGTCACCCCGTAGCCCTTGGCGCGCAGCGTGCCGCTTACGTCCGCCTTGTCGGGCGGCACCACCACGCGCATCACGACAAAGCCCAGGGCCATCTGCTCCTCGATGAGGCCGCCCACGAGGGTGCCGACGCCGAAGCCAAAGCTGTAGGCAATCACGTTGTAGATGCTCTTCAAGTCCGCAACGACCCAGCCCAGCGCAAAGACAAAGACAATCATCTCAAAGAACCCGATGATGGCGGCGTAGAGGTTCAGGCCCTTGACCGTGTAGATCATGCGGACCGTTCCCATGGCCACGCCGGCAACCCGAAGGCAGAAGATGAACAAGGCCCACAGAAGGATTTCTACCAGGTATGGCATTCGTCCTCTTTCCACAGGCTGACTCGGCGGGAGAAAGGTCCTCGTGAGGCCCTTTCCCGGCACTAGTCGCCCGTAATCGCTATCTGAGGCAGCGCGACGGCCATACGGGTGGCGTTGCGCGCAAGAGTGTTAAAGAAGTTATATTATGCCTTATCCGCGCCGGGTGTCAAGAACTTTCGCGAGATGCCTGCCCCAACAGACCGCCGCGCCTTGTGAAAGGGCTTGTTGGGGGCAGAAGTTTCTGATAGAAAGGCGTGCCTGAGCAAGGGTAGAGATGCGCCTGGACAACGGGAGACCCGTCGTCCCCCGGCGGTTGAACGAAGCCATGACAACAGAGACGAGAGAAAAACTCAAGGCCTCTCGCCTTTACGTGCTGATCACCGAGTCCGTGGCGGGCCGGCCGCTGGTGGAGGTAACGCGGCGGGTGATTGAGGGCGGGGCAGACATCCTCCAACTGCGGGAGAAGGAACTGACCGACCGCGAGTATCTCGACACCGCTCGACGTCTCTGCGCCATGGCGCGAGAGGCCGGGAGGCTCTTCATCGTGAATGACCGCGTCGCCATTGCAAAGCTCGCGGGGGCCGACGGCGTACACCTGGGGCAGGAGGACCTGCCCGTGCGCGCGGCGCGCCGGATCGTGGGAGACAGGATGCTCATCGGGGTCTCAACGCACGACATCGGTCAGGCGCGCCAGGCGGTGGCCGATGGAGCCGATTACATCGGCGTCGGCCCCGTCTACCCGACGCGAACGCGCGGCTACGAAACGGGCGTCGGCACGGCGTACGTGCGCGAGGTGCTTGAGGCCGGGATCGCGTTGCCTTTCTTTGCCATCGGCTCAATCACGCTGGAGAACCTCGCGGCGGTGACGGCGGCCGGTGCGAGCCGCGTCGCGGTTTCTTCCGCGATCATTGCGGCGCAGGACATCGTTGCCGTCGCGTCGGAATTCGCGAGGAGACTCCATGGACGGAGATAGGAGATCATTGCTGCGCTCGGCCGGCGTGGTAGGCGCTTTCACCCTGCTAAGCCGGGCGCTCGGCCTGATCCGCGACGTGATGACGTCCAAGGCCTTCGGCACAGGCGCGGCCTTTTCGGCCTTTGAGCTGGCCTTCCGAGTGCCCAATCTCTTCCGCGCGCTGTTCGCCGAAGGCGCCATGAACGCCGCCTTCACACCGGTCTACAAAGAGCACCTTGAAAAGGGGGACCCTGTTCGCACGGCCAAGCTGCTGAACGCCACGACGTCGCTGCTGGTCCTCGTACTGGCCGGCGTGGTTCTGCTCGGATACTTGGTCTCAATGGGGCTGCGTTATTTCTTCATGACTCACGGCGAGCCTGGCTATCTTTTCTGCAATCTCCTCGACATCATGATGCCGTACCTGCTGCTGATTTGTCTGACGGGCTTCCTGTCGGCGGTGCAGAACACGCTCGAACAGTTCGCGGTTCCGGCCCTGGCCTCGACGCTGCTCAACGTGTGCTGGATCGCGGGGGTATGCCTCGTGCTCTTCCGGCCCGATGTCGGCATCCACGCCCTGGCCGGGGCGGTGCTGGTCTCCGGCTTCCTGCAGGTGGGGATGCAATGGGCCTCGCTTCGCGCCAAGGGCGTTCGGCTCCAGTTTGACCCGGACTGGCGCTATGCCGAGATTTGGCGCGTACTGAGACTGATGCTGCCCGTCGTCATGGGGCTGGGCGTAACGCAGATCAATTTCCTCATAGACGGCATCATCGCCTACCGTTTCGTGCCCGTCATCGGCGGGAACGCCGTGCTGTTCTACAGCAATCGGCTGATGCAATTTCCGCTGGGGGTGGTGGGCATCGCCATGGGAACGGCCATCCTGCCCCTGCTGTCCCGATACGCGGCGCGGGGCGAGATGGGAAATTTCGTCGGCTCCCTGGGCCAGGCGGTCCGCACGACGCTATTCATGTCCATTCCCTGCGCGGCGATCATGATCGTGCTGGCGCGCCCGATCGTGGAGCTGGTCTACATGCGCGGGGAGTTCGGCGCGCAGTCCACCGACCGCACGACGGCGGCCCTGGTTTATTACACCGCCGGCCTGTGGGCCTATTGCGCGCTGCAGGTCGCCACGCGGGCATTCTACTCGCTGCAGGACACCAAGACGCCGATGAAACTGGCGATGGGGCGGGTGGCGGTCAACCTGGGCCTCAACCTGACGCTCGTATGGTTCCTCTGGGAGGCCGGCATCGCGCTTTCGACGGCCATCACGGCCACGCTGCACCTTTTCCTGACGTTGTACCTGTTGCGGAGGCGGCTGGGGCCGATCGGCGCCCGGGCCATGCTTGTTTCGGCGGCGAGAATCTGCGCGGTGACCGGCGCAATGTGCCTGGCGGCATGGGTCATCCTGCAGATACTGCCCGCCCTGACCGACGAGTCGGGGCTTCGGCTGAAGCTGACGCGCGTCCTTTTGCCCATGGCGGGCGGAGGCGTGGTCTTTATCGGGGTGTGCGTGGCGACGCGTCTGGCCGAATGGCAGGAGCTTTGGGAAACGTTGCAGGAAAAACGCAAACGCCGGGCGTAGGACGCAGGGCCGAAGCGGGAGCCTAACCTTGCAGGCGCGGCATGCCCGCCGCTCTACTTGTCCTTATCATCGCCGCCCCATCCGCCTTTCATGAACTCCCAGAGCAGGTAGCCGATGCCCAGAATCATGAGGAAAACAGCTATTTTCGAGATCATTGCATCCTCCCGCCACACGACCTGAGTGGGCACGCCGCAACGGAAACGCGGCCTTCTCCCTGCTTGCGCTTCTTACTTCGCATCGTCTCCGGATTTGACTTCACCCGGTTCTTCACGCACCCAACGGAATATGGGGAGCGCCAAAAGGGCTATCGTGAGATAGTATCCTATCAAGCCCCCCACATAGACGTCGCTTGGAAAATGGCGCAACGACAGCACGCGCGAGATCGAGCACGCCACGGCAAGCGCCAGGAACACCGGAGACGCCTTCGGATAGAAAACGCTCGCGGAGCCGTACACGCTGAATGCCGCCGTCGCGTGACCCGACGGGAATGATCGTTGCCCGTCCGCGCGATACTGGATCTTGTTGGCCGTCTGATACTGCACTATCAATCTTTCCGGACGCACGCGATCCACCGACGCCTTGACGGCGCTGGTTGCGGACGCCGTGACGAGCAACATCATCACCCCCGCCGTCACCCGCCAGTACCCGCGCCGATCCGCCAACAGAATGCCGAGGCCCACAATCAGAAGACCCGGCATTGTGGCGTATCCCCGGAAGATATCCAGCACGATATAGAAGACCCGGCTATCGAGCATCGGGCGGAGGTCCTCCGCCACGAAAAAAGTCACGGCCTTGTCGGTGACAAAGAGCGCGGCGAGGATCACTCCGTATATGCACAGCCGCAGGCCGATGAGGCGCGTCCAGAACTTGATGGTCCTGCGGATCAGGGCCTTCCCGAGCACTTGATCTACGTTGGTCTTCTGACTCGTTTCCATCAGGCTAGTAACGTTCCAGCTTGTTACCTGGGGTCTGCGGGACTTCGTGACATAGATGCAGTGCGTGCCAATTGAACCATGGGGTCGGAACGGCACTAGTATTTCGTCGCGACAGGCATCTTCGGAAAACCTTTCAGACCGTAACACTTCGCGATCCGGAAAGTGCGAATGACCGCACCCCCCCGCCGGACCTCAAGAGCCGGCTGCTCGACAACGGACGCGAACGCGCTTTCGAGGCTTTCCCGAACTTGCGAACTCATTTTACCAACGTAAACCCCGTTCTTCCCAACAAAATCCCCGCAGCCGGGCCAGAAGTCGTACTGGTTCAGGCGGCGGCCAAATCGGGGTTCGCAATAGGTGACGGGATGACCCTCAGTATAGAAGGCCACCTGGCCGGCAATCTGGTAGGACTCGCTAAAGATGAAGACTTTGCTTTCGCCCCCCATATCGGAGACAATGCGGCCGACGCATTCGCCCAGTTCGCGCCAACCCTCAAGCCGCGCCGACGGGAGACGCGCCGGCGACGCCCCCACCGCATAGAGCACGGAGGGGAACCGCCCCGCCAGCGAGACAGTCAAGCCCAGGCCGATACAGACCGCGAGCCATATGCGCCAGAAACGCCGGTTCGGGCCTTGGAGTCGCTCGGCGATCACCGCACCCGCTGCCGCCGCGGCCGGGAAATAGCCCAGCGCCGGCCAGTTGGGCAGGATTCGCTGGTGCAGGCTCAGGACAAGGTAGAAGAGGAATACGGGCAATGCGAAAGATTGGACGAAAAGGTGCCCCCTTCTATCCTCAGCGTTTGCGGCGACATCGGAGTCCCCTGCGACGGGCAAGGGAACCCTCCCCAAGGCGCGCGCGACGCTCATGCATGCGCCCCAGAGGATCGTGGCAAAGATCAGCGGCGTCATGGCAAGCATCTGCCAGAAGACGAAGTCCGGAAGCCACGTGACATTCACGAAGGCGGGGGAATTCACCTTCCCCAGAGCGAAAAGATGCCGGAAGGTAACCCAATCGTGCGAGGCGTTCCAGATGACGACCGGCACAAAGGCCAGCATTGAGATAAGCATGTAGACATAGGGGTGCGGCGTTCTGAGAAGGCTCCTGTCCCTTCGCGACAATGCCAGGAAGGCAAGAAGGCCGGGCAGCAACGCAATCGCCGTAAACTTGCTCAGGATCGCCAGGGCCGTTACCGTCCCCGCCATCGCCCAGACACCGAGCGCCCCGCTTTCTATGGCGCGCCACAGCAATACCAGTGCCGCAATGGAGAAAAAACATACCAGGACGTCAATGGTCATGATCGTGGCGCCCACGTTGATCATGGGTGAGGCGGCCAGGAGCAGGGCAGCCAGGAGGGCCGCTGCCTCGGAACGAAATACGCGCAGCGTCAGGAGGAAGACAAGCCCCAGCGTCGCGGCGGAAAAAAGGACCGCTGGCAAGCGAACGGCAAACGTGCTGTGACCCAGGATGTGCGTCGAGGCGTAGATCACGTATGCAACCATTGGCCCTTTGCTATAGTAGCCAAGGGCTGGTCGCCGCGACCATTCCCAATAATGGGCCTCGTCGCCGGACAGGTCGAAGGGCGAAAACCATAGATAGACCACGTTCAGGGACAGCAGGAGTAACAGTGCACACAGGAATATTGAGCAGGTTCTACCCACTTTTTGCCGCCAGAGCCACAGGATACGCAGAAGAGTCATAAGCGGAATATACGCAATGTATTATATGCACAACTGGCGTTCTTGACCATCGTGGACGCCAGCGACAAGATTCTGATACTGAACACAGATATATTGCCTAACATGCTGATATGACACTATTTGCGAATTCTAAGAGCCGAGAGGAAAGACTCAGGCTCTCAGCGACGATTGCTCGTCGCCACCCGTCTGGGAAAGATTAAATTTGACAGGCTCGATGCTTTCCTGTATATTGAGAAAACCGGGACAAGGCTGTATCCCGCATTCTGGGGCTTGCCGTCCAAAGAAGGAGGCAGCCGTGGCCAAGAAACAGAAACAGGAAGTGTGGATCGTCACACTCCCCAACGGGAAAAAGCAGGAAGTTGATGCGATCGTTGCGCAGAAATACTTTTCCAGCGATCTGACGACTACGCCGTTTACGCAACTGGCGCTGGACAAGGTTATCAGACTGCGCCCGGTCACTGTGCAGAAGCCGGTAGAGCCTCTCGAAACGCGCGCTGAACGACCCAGGCCCCGCAAAGTACGCTCCGCCCGTCCTCTTCGCCGCACCGCGACGCATCGCGTCCGACGGATCAAGAGACTGGTTCGCACAAACCGCTCCGCCGCCGCCCGCAGGATAAAGCGCCGATAGCGGCCCTGCCCTGCAGGGCTGCGCAACTCAGCCGCCGGCCTACCGAGTGCAGGGCATCTCCGCTACCATTGATACAGCATGTGTCCTTCCAGCGGGAACCATATTACGTCCACAATAAACGATATCAAGACCGCCGTCGCGAACCCGCCCAGGATCCCCAGGAAGAAAGGCTGCGCCTTTTTCACGAACTGAACGCCGCCCAGCTTTAGACATATTATCTTGATGACCCACACAATGAAGAACGACAGCGCCCCCACACGCACAGGCCAGATCATGGCCACAGTGAAGCCGATGGGGTGGATGTGCCACCACGTGAAGCGGTAGCGAAGGAACGTAATAACCGCCGTCACTCCCGCCCCAACCCCAACCAACTGCATTTTTGCCCAGTCCGTCGGCACAGGCGTCTTGATCTTGGTCTTGAGGCTGTTGTAAACCCCGACATTGCCGTGCTTGAAGGTCCAATGATCGAAGTTGTACGCGCCGACGGTGTAACCCAGATACAGCGTGTACGTAATCGCCGCGATGATGCCCACCGCAAATCCCAGGCAAGTAACCGCCAGGAGCTTTCTTCGATGCATTCGCACGAAGTCCACGATCTTGGTCATGTGGGAGAATTGCGCGATGTCGAAGATGCCGCGGCCCTGCGCGACGGAAATGGCTGTCAAACTGGCAGGCGAAGCGTTTGTATAGCCTACTGTAAACTCGGTGAACTGCATGGCGCTGAACGGCCAGCCAAAGTATACCAGCCCGCTTTCGGCCAGGAGCTTTGCGAACGCGATGGTGAAGATGAAGGAAATAATCACGTAAACGGTGATGCGGGGAGGGGCAACGCCGGCCTGGTAGAGCCACCCGATGATGTACAACATGCCGAGCAAGAAGCCTATCACGGCGGTGCGATGGGAAAGAAACTCGCTCGATTCATCCACATCGGGGGCGTTGAAGACGGCTTTTCGGAAGACGTCGGCCAAGTGCCTCCTGGAAAGCCAGAGTATCCAGAGACCCAGGAAGATGTACCCTCCCGTGCCCTGAAGCATGACGAGGGCGTACGGATTGGAGAACTCGCTGGCGGGGCCGGGTTGGAAGCCGGTCCTCGTGTAAACATAAATTTGGAACATCGCCAGCAAATGGAAGAACCAGATGCTGAAGAGTATCTCCGTACTGCAGAAGAAAGCGAAGCCGATCACGTACAGGTTGATTTTCTCGTAGAGGGGCGGCCAGTACCGCTTGAAGTGCAGCCAGTAGGGGTTGATGATCTGAATGACGGGGAAGTCGGGGAAGAAATAGGCCGCCATGTTCCACATGGGGACGGCGAGCGCGAGGGCGAATCCCGCCCAGAATAGACGGTTGCGCATGAAGGCAGGCAGAATGCTGCCCGGCGGGCCTTGCTCCGACATGAGGACGGGGACCTGCATCAAGGGGAAGTTCAGTTTCTCCTTTTCGACCCACTGCTTTCGGAAGATCGAGACGAGGCAGACCGAGACGCAGATGCCGGCGAGAATAAAACTGAACCACCACAGGAGCGGGCGAAGCCAGATGCCCCACGGGATGTGTTCGTTCGGCGGCAGCCCGTCATAGAACCACCCCATGGCGTTGGTGTCATTGGAGGGAACGAGCCAGCGGGGGATGTAGTTATGGAAAAACTTGTCCCACTCGTTCTCGGTGCTGGCGAAGTAGTAGGGCGCAGCCAGAAGGGCCACCAGCCAGGGCGCGCCGCCGGCCGCGCTGCCGGCAAAGCCCATGATGAAGATGACGAGCAGCTCGCCGGAAGAGAACGCCGCTTCCGGCATGGCGGCCTTGAGGGCCACGTTGACGAGGGAGACGAGAAGGAAAAACGCCACGAAGAGCGACATCTGGATGATCCCCGCCTGAAGGAGCGAGGAGCGCATGTAGTACTCGGAGTAAATCGCCCAGACATTGGCGCAAACGACGATAGCCAGCCCCAGAACGACCGCGCGGAAGGTCACCGCATCGGGTCGCGTTTGTTGCACAGCCAGCCGTGATCCAGCGTCCATTCAACCTCTCGCAATACCGTAATCGTTGATGATGTCACAAGCCTGAGGCGCGAAAATTCGGATTATATGTGCGTTCGCGCAGAGTGTCAACACAATTGCCCCGGCAGTCGGGGCGATGCGTGATTGAGGCCCTGCAAGCTTACGCAGATCACCGGCTCGCGGGCTAGCAACCGCCTGAGAGGGGCGAGGCTGGGCAGACGGAAACAATCTGAGATGGCGTCGTCAATCGCGGCGCGCACTTCGTCCTTGTCCATTTCGGGGAAACGACCGAGAGGTTGGTCGGCGAGTTTGTCATAGGCTTCTGCCAGTCTCTTCCGGCCTTCGGTCTGGATTTTGTGGAGATCAAGTACGGGCATTTTTCCAAGAACCGGCTTCTTGAACTTCACCCATGCCCCTTCGGTCTCTTCGCGGTGTCCAACGTACATGAGGAGGCCCAAAGTGGAGTTGAGCCACAGAACCAAAGACTTCTGCCAGTCGTCCGAGCGGCGACCGTCCTGAAGGATGACTGTCCACCAGACATTCGACACAACCTTCTCATCAGCGAGAAGCGAGTTGAGGCGCATGGTGTTGAGGCGCAAGCGCTCGGCGAGTAACAGGCGTCCCGCCTTTGCCCAAAGATGCTGGGCCGCGCGGAGCGGGCGTCCAGGCTTTGGCTGGTTGAGGGGCTTTAGCCACTTGTTCGGCGCTTGATTCATCGTCGTGAGGCGAGAGGCTTCGTGATTCCACAGAGCGGCATAGGCAGTACGCCCGGCGGAGACGTCGAATCCGTCGTGCATGTCGCGACAATCGTATCCCAATTCGCCCATAGCCTCCAGAGGACACAGCGGCACCCGGCCCCTCATTCCAATGGCGGGAAGGTAGAGTCTTCCCCGCCTCAGATGATGGAAGGCCCGGATGAGGTCGGCTTGGGCGAAGGCGCAGGGAAGTCCCCAGGATTCCTTCCGCAATTCCGGCCAGGGAAGGCTCACGACCTCGCCGTACTTGGTGTCTCCAATGCTCAGTTCCAGCGCCCCCTGTCCAGTCTGCAAGTCGGGGATATTGTTGGAGCAGATTGACGCGGCGAGGCTCAGGGCCTCGATTGCCGTGCGGGGCTGGCGCCAAAGGTTGACGCAGACCACGGCCTCATCAGAGGGTTTTTGGCCCTTTGCCAGCTTCCGGGCCACGGTCAGTACCTCGCTGAGACTCGTGTTCTCCGAGAAATTCCAATGATCTGGTTGATGACTGACAACGAGGTATTCCAACTGATATCTCTCGGCAACCAGCTTCCGGGTCGGCTCCCAGGAAACGCCAGAAACGAGGGTCCGAGGGAGCACAAGGGCCAGCCGCCCGCCTTCTTTGATGTGCCTGTCGGCGAGCGCCACGAACACCGATCCCAGACCTGCGGTAATACTGGCCGAGAGCTTTTGGCTCTCGACGATGCGTTTCAGCTTCGCCTGCATCCCCTGCCGTTCTTTCTCCGGCAGATTCCCAAAAAGCAGATTGCCGCCAACGCTCCTGGTAAAAGGAGGGTTCATTACGCACAGGTCCAAGTCGGGGATTTTGGCGCTGCCCTTGGCGAGTTTCCCCTTGCCAACAACCTGCTCAGGGAGTTCATCAGACATGCCGAACAACGTGGCGGTCGCCAAGTCTCTTTCCAGGAACTCAAGGCTCCCCAGAGAATTCTTCGCTCCGCCCAGGGGCATCTTGTAGAGATGGGTAACGTCTACAGGCATGTCGGGGACTCGAAGCGCCAGAGTGGAGGCGGTCAAGTGTACGGCGGACGGCAGAACGTCGTAGCCGTATATGACCTTCTCAACCAGTGCGCGCTGGAGGGCGACGAGATCGAGGTTCTTGGCCTTTGAGACACACTGATGCACATGGTTGTCCACCACCGTGTCGGCGGCCGCCATCAACAGCGTCCCCGTACCGCATGCCAAGTCGGAGATGCGAAACGCCTGCGCCTCCGCAAGGTCGGACCAATCCAGGCTGTAGCTGTCGGCCCTCAACGCAAGTTTCAAGAGCAGGGCGGCCGAAGGAATGGCTGTGTAATAGGCCCCGAGGTACTTCGCCTCCTCGAGAATTCGGTGGTAGATTCGCCCTGCAAGGTCATGGCGCAAAGCAGCTTTCCAACCGACAATTACCCTTGCTCTTTCCTGAAGGTTGAAAAGCGCGCTCCACAAGTCCCTATCCGGGGAAAAGGATTTCAACACTTCGCACGCCATGAAGAATATCGGGTAGTAGTTGATCTCCTCCAAGATGAATCGCCAGCGATTCAGAATTTCACCAACGACATCCAGACCTTTGCGGATGTCTCCCAGAGATTGTACCCTGCGGTCCCCCTTGGAGAGGACTTCATGGAAGACCATGGCATTCACCAGGATCAGCCCTGCGATCCTGTTGACGGCCGCCCGTTGTTCAGGCCTGATGCCCTTGGGGCTTCCTGGCGACGGCCAGTCACCAATCCCAAGGGCTTGAGCCAAGCGGTCTGTGGCAGCCGGTTGACTCGCAAGCGAAAAAAGCAGGTGCTCGATCCCCGACTCAATCAACTCCACGGCTCGTTGAACCGTTTCATCTTTGACCAGTTGCTCGTAAGAACGACGCAGGGCGGTGACCAAGTCGCGTATCTTGCCCTTTGTGAAAGCAGGTTTCTGTCCGGTCGGGAAGAGAAACAACTGCGCCTGCGTGACGACCGCTTCGGTGAGGATGAGGAACTGCAGGTTTGCGTTATCGAGTTCGTGTTTTAGCCGGTCAAAAGACAACCCTCGCAGCTTCGCAGGGTACACCACAGCCACGCCGACGTGCGCAATCGCCTGCTCCACACGTTCCTGCGCCTTATCACGCGCAATATCCCGTGCGGAGGGGGTGTTACTGAACTCGGCCTCAATCGCAAGCCGAAGGCCCTGAAAATCAACAAGAACATCAGGAAGTCTGACGGCTTCGAGCGGGCGTTTTAGAATCTGCTCGGGCGCTGCAACAAGCCCGTGTTCCTGCAGAATCTGGGCAAGAACGACGTTGACGACTTCCTGGCGCACCGGCATTTGACGCCCTCTGAGTTTACAGAATGCAGATTCTCTCCCCCGGCGATGACCGAATCATACCAACCGTGTCCGGTTTGAGCAACAGACTGAATGCCCTTTCCCACAGAAACCTGGTTGCTCCTCGGACAGGTTCTTACTTCAGTTCCTCGGCGTGCTTCTGGATTTTCGCCACGGCGTCGAGGATGAGTTGGATGTGGCGGCGCTCGGCGAGCAGAACGGTGTGCGGGATCGTGACCTGTTCCTGGCAGATGCGCTCGGCGTTGGGGAGGAACATCTTCTCGTAGTCGGGGCGCGGGCCGAGTTTTTCGGGCAGGAGGGCGGCGACGTTCTCGGCCTTGAAGGCGCCTTGCTTGTAGAGCGGGACGGCGTAGCCATTGCCGTTCGGGATGCCTTCGGCGTTGAGGGCGGCGCGGAAGGCGGAGGCGGGCGCGCCGCCGAAGGCCTCGGCCTTGTAGCGGGCGACGAAGAAGTAGTAGCCGCGTTTGGTGATGCGCGGATCGGCCTTGAGCGGCTCCAAGCCGCCGATCCGGCGCAGTCCGTCGGCCAGCAGGACGCCGTTCTCATGCTTCCAGTCGGTCTGGGTTTGCAGACGCCGCAACTGCGACATCAACAGGGCGCCCTGCAATTCGGTCATGCGGTAGTTCGACGACAGCACGTAGTGCTCGTACCCGGGCTTGCCCGGCACACGGCCGATGTTCTGGAGCAGGCGGGCTTTTTCGGCCAAAGCGGCGTCGTCGGTGAGCACGATGCCGCCCTCGCCGCCGGAGAGCGCCTTGCTGGCCTGGAAGGAAAAGGAACCGAAGGCGCCGATAGCGCCGACCTTGCGGCCATTCCACTCGGTGCCGTGGGCGTGGGCGCAGTCCTCGATAAGAGCAAGGCTGTGCTTCCGGGCGATGGGGACGAGGCGGTCGAGGTCGGCGGGATAACCGCCGTAATGCACGGCCACGATGCCGCGCGTACGGTCCGTGACGGCGGCCTCGACGGCGTCGGGGCTGATCTGGAATGTGTCGGGATCGCTGTCCACGAAGATCGGGATGGCGCCGACACAGGCAATGGCGCTCGCGCTGGCGATAAACGTGACGGCGGGCACAAGCACCTCGTCGCCCGGACGGATGCCCGCGGCGATGAGGGCCAGTTCGATGGAGACCGTGCCGTTGGCGACGGCGACGGCGTGCCTGGCGTCGTGATACTTCGCGTAGGCGTCCTCAAAGGCCTTGACGCGCGAGTTGGCGCACAGGCAGCACCAGTTCCGCGAGTCCAGGGCCGCCAGCACCGACCTTCGATCTTCGTCATCCAGGACCGGCCATGCCGGCCACACAACGCCTTCCGCCGTCTTCTTTCCGCCTTTCAGGGCGAGCGCTGCCATACTTGTTTCCTCCGCGTCACATGTATTTTCTGTGCCACAGTTCGAACATCAGGAGCGACCACAGGCGGTAGCCGTGATCGGCCCGACCGCTGATGTGGGCTTCGATGATATCACGAACGGCCTCGGAACGAAAGTACCCGCGGCCCAGCGCGGCGGGGTCCAGGAGCACCTCCCGCAAGTACCCGCTGAGTTCTCCCCGAAACCATTCCGCAATGGGGACGCCGAAGCCCATCTTGCCGCGTTCGAGAATCTCCGCGGGAAGCGCGTCGGCGAACGCCTTCTTGAGCAGCCGCTTCGTCGAGAACCCCCGCATCTTCAGGCGAGCCGGAATCCGAGCCGCGAATTCGACCACGCGATGATCCAGGAAGGGACATCGGACCTCCAGGCTGTTCGCCATGCTCGCGATGTCCACCTTCGCAAGAAGATCGCACGGAAGATAGGTCAGGATGTCGGCGGCGGCGGCGCGCGCAGGAAGGCCCAGACGATCCCACCGTTTGAGTTCCCGAAGGACAAATTCATCCGCGTCGGCTTTTTTCAGGCTATCGGCGAAGTCTCCGGAGTAAAGGAGATTCTTCTCGGCCTGAGAGAAGATGCGTATCCATTCCATGTATCGTTCCAGGGGGGGTTGTGCGAGGCCCTGGAGAAGTTTCTTGAGCCGGCGCATGAACGTCTTGGGCGTGACGGAGGCGGGCAGGGACTGCCAGCCCCGCCACCGAATCCAGCCCGAAAGCGGCCATGTCAGGCGGTCAATCATCTCGCCCAGCTTCATCGCGCGGTAGCGCGGGTAGCCCAGGAAACATTCGTCGCCGCCCTCGCCCGACAGCGCGACCTTCACCTGGCGCGCCGTCATCTGCGCCACGTAGAAGGTGGGTATCGCCGAGGAGTCGGCGAAGGGTTCGTCATAGTGCGCCGCAAGCGCGGGGATGATGCGGGCGGCCTCCGCCCGCACGGTGAACTCGTGGTGTTCCGCGCCGAAGGCGCGGGCCACGACGCGGGCGTACTGCAACTCATTGTACGCTTCCTCCTCAAACCCGATGGAGAACGTCTTCACGGGCCTGGCGCCTTCGCGACTCATCAGGGCCGTGACAATCGTCGAATCCACGCCGCCGCTGAGGAAGACGCCGACGGGCACGTCGCTGACCAGGCGCAGCCTCACGGACTCCGCCAGAAGCGCCCGAATCTCCTCTATACACCTTTCTTCCGTCAGCGAAGCGTCCTCCTCGAACGCCACGGTCCAATATCGCTGCACACTGCAACCGCCTCCCTCCGCAATGAGATAATGGGCGGGCGGGAGCTTGTGGATTCCCTTGAAGATGGTGTTCGGGTGCGGGATGTACTGGTAGGTCAGGTACTGGTCGAGCGCTTCGGGGAGCAGTTCTCGCGGAACGGACGGACATTCGAGGATGGCCTTGAGTTCGGAGGCGAAGATGAATCTTCCGGGTTCGGCGCGGTAGAAGAACGGCTTCTTGCCGAGCCGGTCGCGCGCGCAGAAGAGCCGTTTGCGCGGGGCATCCCACAACGCAAAGGCGAACATGCCGCGCAGGTCTTGCAGGCAGTCGGGACCGCGCTCCTCATAGAGGTGAACGACGACCTCCGTGTCGGAGCGGGTCTTGAACTGATGGCGCGGTTCGAGGCGGCGGCGAATCTCCTGGAAGTTGTAGATCTCGCCGTTCAGCGTGATCCAGACGGACCCGTCCTCGTTGGAGAGGGGCTGGCGGCCGCCCGGCAGGTCAATGATGCTGAGGCGGCGGTTGCCCAGGCCGACGCGCCCTCCCGCGGCATCGCCGGACGCAGCGACGTACACCCCCTCGTCGTCCGGCCCGCGATGGGCCAGAACGCCGCACATTCGCCGGAGAAGGTCGTCGGTGACCTGTTCCGGGTTTTTCGAGGCCAGGATGCCGGCAATGCCGCACATAGGTTCTATTTCTTGAACTTATATATCTCGATCCGAGGATTGGTGAAAAGCATGTCTTCCGGCCAGGTGAAACCCGTGAGGAAAAAGGGCCGACATAGCGGGGCAATCGGTCTGTCGAAAACGACGGTCTCGTACTGCATGCCGATCTCCACACCGCCCTGAAACTCCAGTTTCTCGCGGTTCGGCAGCGAAACGCCGTAAGGATAAACGAAGTCGGCGCTGCTGAGAACAAGATAATCGGGGTCTGCCGCCTGGAGCTTTTCGTGGTCAAAACCGGTAACGACGGTGTTGTAGCGCGCCGCATCCACGGGAGGGGAAGTGTATTGCCACGGCTCGGCAACGAAGGCGATCTTCGACCCCGCAGGAACGCGATCGGCGATCCACAGGCCGGCGGCATCGCGCGTGTTTACGCCCGTAAATTGCCGAAGGAACGCGAGCGATACGTTCCCCATCGGGAAAATGATGAGCGCGATAAAGACGGCCTCCAGAAAGACCAACGCCGCCAGGCGCCGCCCGTGGGAGAGCACCGGGACCGTGACGGCCACGTAGCTGATAGCGGCGGGGGCCAGCGCCGCCACAAAGGGCACGAGGATCAGGTAATGGCGAAGGTACTGGGGGGCGGTCCATGCGGTCAGGGCGTAGACGGCAACCAGGGACGCAGACAGTACCGCCAGGCGGCGCCCTCCCGCGAAGACGCCCAACGCGGCAAAGACCAGCACGCCCGCGCCGAGGCCGCACATCAGCATGTGCCACGGAACGAGCGGCATGGGCAAAGGCAGGGGCGGCGCCCAGACCGAGGCGGCCTCGCGGGAAGCCACCCAAAGGACGTCGCGTGCGTGTAGAACGACGTAAGGGTTTGTGACGGCAAAGGTGACGCCGGCGGCGATGAAACCGTACAGGATAAGCCGCCACGCCGGCCGCGTCAGCGCCGGACCGGCCTGCGAGTCAGTCCCCGGAAACACATGTGCAAGAACGAATGGGATCAGGAGGTAGACGGCCTCGTACTTGCAGCCCATGGCCAGACCGATAAGAACGCCGGCCAGCACACAGAGACGAACCGTCCGCCGGGAGCGTTCCGCGCCGGCGATCGCCACGCAGGCCATCAGGCTGAGCGCCGCAAAGAAGAGCATGGGAACGTTGGGCGTCATCTCGTGAAGTCTGACGATGAACACCGGCGACAACAGCATGACAACGGCTGCCGCAAGCCCCGCCTTCCAATCGTAAAGGCGTTTGCCCAGGAAATACATCCCCGCGACCGCGCCCGCCCCAAACAGACAGACAAGCAGCCTGCCGACCGTGTAGAGCCTTGCCATTTCGTCCGGATGTTCGTAGTAGAACGCGATGTCCGGGCGCAGCGTGACGTAACCCGCAAGCGACGCCAGCTTGAGCGCCGCCGCGACAAGGTAGATGAAGAAACTCGGCCAGGCATAGAACTTCGGGTCAAAGTCCCACTGCGAAGGCCGCATGTTGCTGATGCTCTTGAGGATGACATACTCGTCGGGGTGGCAGGAACGGATAGGATTGAAGAGCGACCGAGGCGTGCGAGCTGCGAGGTTGTCGGCCTTGTTGCGCTGCTCCGGCAGCCAACTGAACTCCGGGAAATAGCGCCAGCTTTGCTCGGTCACTTCCTGCGCGATGGCGGGCGGTTGGGGCGAACGGTCAAGAAAATAGAGGCGGTTCCGCCGCTCGGACGGCAGGCCCCAGCCTACCCCGACCAGACCGGCCATGAGGGTGCCTGCGAAGAGCAATATAGGCGCAAGCGCGTGAGGTCCGATGCGCGAGGCGAAGGCGGGATCAAGCTTCATGGGTCACCCACACCTTGCCCCGTCGGCCTTCCTCCCCCTCGATGCGGATCTTCACGTCCGTGAATCTTTCGATCACCCATGCATTCGTGACGAGATGCGAAGTGACCTTGCTCGTCGTGAAGAAGGAGTCGTCGGGGGCGAGGGCCAGCGGAATGAGCGCCTGGTCGGCAAAATGGTGTTCGACGGCGGCCTCGGCGGCCAGGAAGTCGAAAAGCTCGCCGCAGGCCTCGTCGGCGACGGTTTCGGCGCGTTTGCCGATGGCGCCCAGAGCGTAGTGGCAGGAGGTCCCGCCCTCGAACTCCGCCAGCAGGAGCAGAATGGTACCCTTGCCAGGAGAAGGCATTCTAACGATCTCGATGTCCGCTCCCATGCCCTTTTCCTTCAACCGGGCGAGGGCGCGGCCGCGCTGGCGTTCGGCGATGTGGTCCGGCAGGTTGGCGATGGCGGACAGGCCGCGGATGCGTTTCAGCAGGCCCAGTTTCTCCATCCGCAGGCCGTGAAGACCTCGGTGAGGCCGAACGGCGGCGCGTATCTCGCCGCCGCCCTGGGGATAGAAGCCCGCCTTGCGCATCGAGATGTCGGCGTCGAAGCCGATGCGGCGCAGGGCGGGCAGCCAGTGCCATTCGAGGTAGTGCCAGGAAGGACTCCACGGGATGTGCGTGCCTCCCGTGATGGCCACCGAGGACTCGGCCCCGGCAAGAGCCAGAGGGAAGAAAATCGTCTGCAAGACGAGCGACGCGGCGCCCGCCGTGCCTACGTCGAAGCGGTATACGCCCGGACGGGGCCGGTCGGGGTCGAAGGCGATCTGACGCGCCCCAATCTCGGCCCCCTCGATCTTTGCGCCGCAAACCTGGCCCGCCGATGTGACCGAAAGCAGATGCTGTGGGCGCAGGCCCGGCGGCTTGCGGTTCGCGCGGATGTTCGTGATCGTGAACGGCCGTCCCGTAACGGCGGACAGGGAGAGCGACGAGCGCAGTATCTGGCCTCCGCCTTCGCCATACGAACCGTCCACGACGATTCTCTGCCGGTCGGCCATCAAGCATACACCCCTGAACCCAAGGCCCCCTCAGTTGCGCAGCGACGGCGGTTTCTCGCCGGAAGGCAGGCTGAACCTGGCCAGGTCCACGTAAATGTGCCCGATGAAGGAGGCCGTCTTGAGCTTGAGAGGAAGGCGGTAGTGGTCGTCACTGACCCAGATTTCAGCCTCTTTTGCGGGTTCGGGCTTCTTCCTGAGGGCTGCAAGCCGAAGCAGAGACGTCTGCATTTTGAGGGCCTGAAACCTGCCGGCCGGCAGCGATATCTCCTCCACGGCCACGGCGCTCATGGTGAACAGGTACCGGGCGTTGTCCTCGACGAGTTCGAACCGGCGCCGATCCCCCACTTTCCAGTCCAGGCAACGCATGTAATAGGGGGCGCTGATGGGGTCGAAGGCGAACTGGTAGGACATGCGCACCTTCTCCACGCGCTTCTTGGCCACGATCTCGCGGACACAGGTAACCATGCGCGTCGCGTGGTCGAAGGTGGTGCTATAGCGGCGCTCCTTGTCATTCTCGCGATGCACAAAGCGGTGCCCCAGGGGCGTGATCGTCGCGGCGTCCACGGTGCTCGTGCCCGAATCGCGCATCTTCCAGAGGATGTCAATGACCGCGTTGGTCTTGGTAGCGATATGGAAATCGAGGAACTGCCTGCCGTTGCGCACCACGCCCTCAACCCAGGCCTTGCCGTCGGCGGCGGGGATGCCGTTCCAGGTCACGGCGTACTCGAAAGTCTCCCCCGGCGCGAAGGGGACGCGGGCAATCTCGTACTTGGGAAAGGACAGGTGCCGTTCCTCCCCCGCTTTTGAGGCGGGAGGGGAGGGCGGGACGGACTTGTCCGCCGGCTTGCCGGGGGCCAGCAAGGCCAGAGCCAGGGCAGCGACGGCGAGGAGGGTCCGGCCGGGATGAGAACGGCGAAAGATTCGAGCCATGGATGCGCACACTCTCAGATCTTGCGGACACGGGCTGACGCCATTCGATTATATCATGACGGCCGCGCAGGGCAAGGTTCAAAGTCCGGACGCCACGGGGGGAACGGGGGGCGGGCCGAAATTTTTGCTTGACAGATGGGGGTTCGTCCAATATATTGTAGGACTTTAGTTCGCGCCGCAGGCCGCCAAGTCCAGGCCGGAAGGCGCATGAGGTCTGCGCCGCAAAACGCGGCGCAAGAGGGTGTTTTTTTTGCTTTTAGGTAGCCCGCAATGCCACTGCCAAAGAGAAGACATTCGAACGCGAGAACACGAAAGCGAAGGGCGCACGATTTTCTGACGCCTGCCTCGCTGGCGTCCTGTCCCCGGTGCAACGAACCGAAACTTCCCCACCGAGTGTGCGGTAACTGCGGCTTCTATGGGGGCCGCATCGTGCTTGAGGAGAAGAAGGGCTAATGATGCGGATTGCGCTCGATGCAATGGGCGGCGATGCCGCGCCCGCAATCAACGTCGAAGGCGCCGTCAAGGCGGTCAAGCGATTCCCCGAAGCGCAGGTAACGCTTGTGGGAGACGAAGCCGCTTTGAAGGCGGAGATGGGGAAATACGGCAATCTGCGTTCGGATGAGGCGCAACGGCTGGCGATTCACCACGCGAGCCAGGTCGTGGGCATGGACGAGTCGCCCGTGGAGGGGTTCCGCCGGAAGCCGGATTCCTCGATTCGGCGGTCCGTCCAGTTGCTGGCCGAGAGAAAAGCCGACGCGGTGGTCAGCGCCGGCAACACGGGCGCCTTTGTGGCCGCCACCACCTTCGCGCTGCGGCCCCTCACGGGCGTAAAGCGGCCCGGCATCGCGGTCACCTTCCCCATTCCCTCCGGCCGGGGCAAGTGCACGGTCATTGACGTGGGGGCCAACATCAAGTGCAAACCCATCCATCTGTTGCAGTATTCCATCATGGGGTCGGTGTATAACAAGCTCATTCACGGCATCGAGTCGCCCGTCGTGGGCCTGTTGAACATCGGCGCCGAAGACGCCAAGGGAACCGACCTGGTCAAGGAAACGCACGCCCTTCTGAGCAATGCGCCCGTCCAGTTCAAGGGAAACGTGGAAGGCCGCGACATCCTCCTGGGCGAGTGCGACGTGGTGGTCTGCGAGGGCTTTGTGGGCAATGTCATCCTGAAGCTGAGCGAAGGGATATGGGAGGCCCTGCTGCGGACGTTCCGGACGGAGGCCATGCGCAACTGGCGCACCAAGATGGGCCTGCTCTTGTGCAAGCCCATGATAGACGATCTGAAGAAACGGAACGACTTCACCGAGTACGGCGGCGCGCCGCTCCTGGGCGTGGACGGCATCTGCATCGTGTGCCACGGCAGCTCCGACGGAAAGGCTATTCACAACGCGATTGGGGCGGCGATCAAGTTCTCCCAGTATCAGGTAAATGAACACATCACCAAGGGCATTGGAACCAACGGCGCGGAGGAATAGCCCTCGGCGCGCCGCACAACATGGGCTTTCCGCCCGCTCCCCTTGGTAGAAAGGGACTGATGGCAGTCAGGGTTGCGTTCCTCGGCGTCGGTTCGTATGCGCCGTCGAAGGTCCTCCGCAACGAGGACTTCGCAAAGATGGTGGATACCACAGACGAGTGGATCACGAGCCGCACCGGCATCAAGGAACGCCGGATCTCGATGAACGGAGAGGCGACATCGGACCTTGCCGCCATCGCCGCCATGAAAGCGCTCGAAGACGCCAAGGTCAATCCGGCGGACCTGAATTACGTGATCACGGCCACCGTAACGCCGGATACGCTGTTCCCTTCGACCGCGTGCCACGTGCAGAACAAGATCAGCGCCCATCAGGCCGCGTGCTTTGACGTGGGGGCGGCGTGCGCGGGCTTCATCTACGGACTGTCGTCGGCGGTGGCGCACGTGCGGGAGAATGAGAACCGCAAGGTTCTGCTGATCGGGGCCGAGACGCTGTCGAAGATCACCGATTACACGGACCGGTCGTCGTGCATTCTGTTCGGCGACGGAGCGGGAGCCGCCGTCATCGGCAAGAGCAACGGCGAGAGCGACGTGCTGTACATCTCGCTGGGCAGCGACGGCACCCACACGGATACGATGATATTGCCCGGCGGAGGGTCGCGGAACCCCACAAGCGTCGAGACCCTTCAGAGCCGGATGCACTATATGCGGATTCGCGGACGCGAGGTCTTCAAGTTCGCCATCCTCAAGATGCGCGAACTGATGGCCGAAGCCCTCGACGCCTGCAAGCTGATGCCCGAGGACGTGGCGCTGGTCGTGCCGCACCAGGTGAACCTGCGCGTCATCGAGCCGGCGATATCCAGGCTGGGCATTCCGTTGGAGAAGGTGGCCGTGAACATCCAGAAGTACGGCAACACCTCGGCCGCCTCGATCCCGCTGGCCCTCGATGAAGCCGTAAAGACAGGTCGAATCAAGCGGGGCGACGTCGTGTTGCTGGTAGCTGTCGGGGCGGGGCTGGTGTGGGGCGTCGCCGTGCTGCGCTGGTAAGGGCATCGGAGAGAAATGGCCAAAGTCGCGCTGCTGTTTCCAGGACAAGGCGCTCAGTATGTGGGCATGGGACGCGACTTCTACGACACTTCGCCCGCGGCGAAAGAGACGTTTGACCAGGCGGACGCGGCCCTGGGATTCCGGCTCTCTGACATCTGTTTCAGCGGCGACGCCGAGAAGCTGAACGACACCTCGATGTGTCAGCCGGCCATCCTGACGGTGAGCATGGCCGTGCTGAGGGCGGTGCGCGAAAAGATGGGCGCCTCGGCCCTCCGAGCGGACGCGGCGGCGGGCTTGAGCCTGGGCGAATACACGGCCCTGGTCGCGGCGGGCGCGCTGGACTTTGCGGAGGCGGTCCGGCTCGTGCACAAGCGCGGGAGCTTCATGCAGGCCGCGGCCGTGGAGCGTCCGGGCGCCATGGCCTCCATCATCGGCCTGGCCGACGAGGAGGTCGAGGCGGTCTGCGCCGAGGCCCGCGGCAAGGGCGTGGTGGTGGCGGCGAATCTGAACTGCCCCGGCCAAGTCGTCGTATCGGGCGAAAAAGCGGCGGTCGAGGCCGCCTGCGCGCTGGCGACCGGAAAGGGCGCGCGCATGGCCGTACCCCTCAAGGTGAGCGGGGCGTTCCATTCGCCGCTGATGCAGCCGGCGCAGGAGAAACTGGCCGCCGAGTTGAGGGCCGCGAAGCTCTCGACGCCGAGCCTGCCGGTGGTGTCGAACGTAACGGCCGATTACGTGAAATCGCCCGAACAGATACGCGACGTCCTCGAACGGCAGGTGACGGCCCCGGTGCGCTGGGGCCGCTCGATGGAGAAACTTATTGCGGACGGCTTCGACACGTTCTACGAGGTCGGTCCGGGCAAAGTCCTGTCCGGCCTCATGAAACGCATTGACAAAACCAAACGAACCGTTAACATAAGCACGGTTCAGTACCAGTTGTGAGTCAGACAATGACCAGCCTGGCCGGGAAAGTCGCGATTGTGACGGGCGCCTCCAAGGGCATCGGGCGCGAGGTGGCGCTGGCCCTGGCCGTGCAGGGCGCCAAGGTGATCGCCGTGGCGCGCACCAAGGAACTGGTGGAAGACACCGCCCGCCAATGCCGCGAATCGGGCGCCGAGGCCGCGGCCTACACGGCCGACGTCACGAAGTTCGAACAGGCCGAGCAGATCGCCAAAGAGGTCGCCGACAAGTTCGGCCGGATTGACGTGCTGGTCAACAACGCGGGCGTCACCCGCGACAACCTGTTGCTGCGCATGTCGGACGAGGAGTGGCAGCAGGTTCTGGACACCAATCTGAAAGGGGCCTTCAACTGGACGAAGGCTGTGGCGCGCCACATGCTGCGCCAGAAGAGCGGACGCATCATCAACATCTCGTCCGTGGTGGGCGTGGTCGGGAACGCAGGGCAGGCCAACTACGCGGCCTCCAAGGCGGGCATCATCGGCCTGTCGAAGTCGGCGGCCAAGGAACTGGCCTCGCGCGGGATCACGGTGAACGTCGTAGCGCCGGGTTTCATCACGACCGACATGACGGCGAACCTTCGCCCCGAGGCAAAGGAGGCCGCGCTCAAGGCGATCCCTCTGGGGCAGTTCGGAACGCCCCGCGACGTGGCGGCGACCGTGGCCTTTCTGGCCGGCGAAGGCGCCGCGTACATCACGGGACAGGTACTGCAGGTGGACGGCGGCATGGTCATGTGAGCCGCCGCGCCGAGGGGGCCTCCGGCCCCCGGTATCCTGCAGGCCCCGGGCAGCGGCCGGGACGCCGGCCGTTCTTGGAAACGGCGCCGGACACCGAATCGGCGTGTTGGCGTTTTGGGCGACCCTCGTTCAGCGGTTCGTTTGATAAGGAGGAAGGGTGTGGCGGAAAAGGAGAAAACAGAAAAGTCCATTGAAGATCGTATCATGGACATCGTGAGCGACAAGCTGGACAAGCCGCGAGACAGCCTGAGCAAGGACATGTCCTTCGTGAACGATCTGGGGGCCGACTCCCTGGACACCGTGGAACTGATGATGGACCTTGAGGATGAGTTCGACCTGAGCATCCCCGAGGAAGAAGCCGAGAAGATCGTCACCATCGGCGACGCCATCAAGTATGTTGAGGAGCACCTGTAAGCCGATGGAAACCAGAAGGGTTGTGATCACGGGCGTGGGGGTGATTACCGCGCTCGGATTCGACAAGGAAACGCTGTGGTCCGCGCTGAGCAACGGCAAGAGCGGCGTCTCCACGATCACGTGCTTCGACTCGACCGTCTTCGACGTCCATATTGCGGGCGAAGTCCGCAATTTCACGCCGGAGAACTGGATTGATCGAAAACAGGCGCGAAGGCTGGACCGATTCGCCCAGTTTGCGGTGGCGGCGGCCATTGAGGCCATCAAGGACTCCGGCCTCGAGACCGACAAGATTGACTCCACGCGCGCCGGCGTGATCGTGGGTTCGGGCATCGGCGGCCTGACCGAGATCGAGACGCAGCACTGCCAGCTCCTCACGAAAGGACCGAACAAGATCTCGCCCTTCATGATCCCCAAGCTGATGGTCAACGCCGCGGCGGGGCAGATTTCCATCACGTTCCGCTTGAAAGGGCCGAACTCGGCCGTGGCGACGGCCTGCGCGTCGGGCACCAACGCCATCGGCGACGCCTTCAAGGTCATCCAGCGCGGCGAGGCCGACATCATGGTGACCGGCGGCAGCGAAGCGGCCCTCACCCCCATGGGCATTGGCGGTTTCGCGCAGATGAAGGCGCTGTCACGCCGCAACGACGCCCCCGAAAAGGCCAGCCGCCCCTTCGACAAGGACCGCGACGGCTTCGTCATGGGCGAAGGCGCCGGCATCCTCGTGTTGGAGGAGTACGAGCACGCCCGGCGGCGCGGAGCGCGCATCTACGCGGACCTCCTCGGTTACGGCATGAGCGGCGACGGTTGCCACATCACCGCGCCCGACCCCGAAGGCCGCGGCGCCGCCCAGTCCATGGCAGACGCCCTGCGGGACGCGCGCCTGAACCCCGATGACATTGACTACATCAATGCGCACGGCACCTCGACCCCGTTGAACGACGCCATCGAGACCAAGAGCATCAAGACCGTCTTCAACAATCACGCCAGGAAGCTGGCCGTCAGCTCCACGAAGTCCATGCTGGGACATCTGCTCGGCGCGTCGGGCGGGGTGGAGATGGTCGCGTGCGCGCTCATGGTCGAGCGCGGCGTGATTCACCCGACGATCAACTACGAGACGCCCGACCCCGAATGCGACCTGGACTACGTGCCCAACACCGCGCGGCAAGCGAAGCTGAAGACCGTCATGTCCAACTCCTTCGGGTTCGGCGGCCACAACGCGACCCTGGTCATCGGGAAACCCCGCTGACGAACGTCCACGAATTCCATATAGGTCTGCCGACTACGGCCTTGCCAACGCAAGGCCGTAGTCGTATAAATACCTGGGCTTCGTGGATTTTGCATTTTAAGGACGGCGCCTAACCGGAGGAGAAACGCGATGCGGGCGAGGAGCTTTGAGAAGTCCGAGGCGGCATTCAAAGAGGCGTTGAGGCATTTCCCCGGCGGGGTGAACAGCCCCGTGCGGAATTTCAGCGGCGTGGGCGGCACGCCCGTCTTTCTGGCCCACGGCAAGGGCAGCCGCGTGTGGGACATGGACGGCAACGAATACATAGACTACCTCGGCTCGTGGGGACCCCTGATTCTGGGGCACGCCCCGGCGAGCGTCGTGAAGGCCGTCACCGCGACGTTGCGGAAGGGGTCGAGCTTCGGCGCGCCCACGCCGCTCGAAACGGAACTGGCGCGGCTCGTGAAAGAGGCGTTCCCCTCGATCCGCAAGATGCGTTTTGTCAGTTCGGGCACCGAGGCGACGATGAGCGCCATCCGCCTGGCGCGCGGCTTCACGAAACGCGACGCGGTCGTCAAGTTCGCCGGCAACTACCACGGCCATGTGGACAGCCTGCTCGTGCAGGCCGGATCGGGGCTGGCCACGTTCGGCGTGCCGTCCAGTCCGGGCATTCCGGCGGACCTGGCCAGGAACACCCTCGCCCTGCCCTACAACAACATTGACGCCGTGCGCGCCGCCTGCCAGGCCAAGGGCCGGCAGATCGCGTGCATCATCGTGGAACCGGTCGCGGGCAACGTCGGCGTGATCCCCCCTGCTCCGGGGTTCCTCGCCGGGCTGCGCGAGCTGGCGACACAACACGGCATCGTGCTCATCTTCGACGAGGTGATCACCGGCTTCCGCGTGGCCTTCGGCGGCGCCCAGGAGCTTTACGCCGTCACGCCCGACTTGACGTGTCTGGGCAAGATCATCGGCGGCGGACTGCCCGTCGGCTGCTACGGCGGGCGCGAAGAGATCATGGACAGCGTCTCGCCGGTGGGACAGGTCTACCAGGCCGGAACGCTTTCGGGCAACCCCCTGGCGATGGCGGCCGGGATCGCCATGCTCAAGGCCCTCCGCGGGCGGAGCGTCTACAGGAAGCTTGAAACGCTGAGCGCGAGCCTCGCCGAGGGCCTGGCCGAATCGGCCCGCAAGGCGGGGGTCGCCACGTCGCACACGCGCGTCGGCTCCATGATGTCCATGTTCTTCACCGACCGGCCAATCGGAACTTACGACGACGTGAAGACGAGCGACGCCCGGCGGTACGCGAAATACTTCCACGCGATGCTGCGCCGGGGGGTCTATCTCGCGCCGTCGCAGTTCGAGGCGGCCTTCGTATCGGCGGCGCACGCGGCGGCCGACGTCCGCCGCACCATCGCGCTCAGCGCGGAGGCGATGAAGGAACTGTGAGACGCTCCTGAAGACAGGACCGATCCAGGCGGATGGGCATGAACAAGAGCGAACAGACACGGAGTTCAGACGCGCCGCGTCAGCCTCTCGACGCGCCGCGTCAGCCTTTGGACGCGCCGCGCCGAGGCATTCAGCGCCGGCTCGTCATGGTGGGCCTGATCCAACTCGCGGTCTTTTTCCTCATCGTCCTGCTGTACCTGCCCTTCCTCAACAACGAGATGAACCGCAATCTCGAGAACCAACGCGAGGTCGCCAACACGGTCAAGCGCAAGGAAGTCGAGACCGTGGCCAAACTGCTGACCTTCGAAATGGGGCGGTTCCAGAACCTCAACGACCTGAAGGCGTATTGCTTCTCAAAGGGGGCGACCCTTGAGGTGAGCCTCTCGGAGTTCGACCCAGGCCCCGCCCTCAGCCCCATGCGCAGCTTCCTCTGGGAGAAAACAGCCTTCATCGAGGACATCGTGTACATTGACCTGCTGGCCTTCGCCCGCGAACAGGTACTTAACATCACGGCGTACGGATGTGCGTCGAGCGACCCCGTCAGTTCCCAGATCAACCCGGTGACGGTCGAGGGATGGAAGGGCGATTTTTTCGGCGATCTGAAAGCGGCGGACTATGAGAAGGCCGACAAGCTCACGCCCCTGCCCCCGCCGGCCGACGTGTCCTCCGCCCTGCCGGGAGCGGCGGAGTCCGAGCCAAAATACCTCCAACGATACCTGATGCCCCTGTACGCCGAGGGCATGCGCTGGGGCACGGTGCGCATGATCATCTCGACCCGCGACCTGCGGCGCATTGACGAAAGCCTGCGCCAGAACGAACAGTTCAAACTCCGCTCCCTCATCGCGTTCGCTCTCACGCTCTGCGCCGGCTTTGCCGTCGGCATGGCGGTGCTGAGCTACTCGGCCCGCCAGGTGGCCGCGCCCATCGGCGCGCTGCGCGAGGCCATCCAGGGCTTCGGGGTGGACAAGGACTTCGCGCAATTGCTGGGGCGCATTGATGCGATCCGGTTCAACGGCGAGGACGACGTCGGGCTGCTGGCAAAGACGTTCCGGGCGATGGCGCAGCAACTCCGCGATACGCTGGAGGAACTGCACCGCTCCATCGCGACCAAGGAGCGCGCCCTCACGGAGCTTCAGGAGAGCCAGAAGATGCTCCAGGAGTCGGCCAAGCTGGCGACGCTGGGCGAGCTGGGGGCCAGCTTCGCCCACGAGATCAACAACAAGATCCAGCCGGCCAAGATCACGCTGATGGCCCTCATGGAGGGCGGGCGCGGCGTCGAAGAGGCGCCGGAGTTCCGCGTGAAGCGCACGGACCTGGAGACGGCGTTGGGGTGTATCAACGACGTGGCGGGCTTCGTCGAGCGCTTCCGCACCTTCGCGCGGCCTCAACAC
This sequence comes from uncultured Planctomycetota bacterium, assembly GCA_964409935.1. Taxonomy (GTDB): domain Bacteria; phylum Planctomycetota; class Brocadiia; order JAADGH01; family CAYPFP01; genus CAYPFP01. The sequence goes on from CAYPFP010000002.1 coordinate 80,664, forward strand.
GCCTTCGCGCCGGGGGTGGACGTCAACGCCGTCCTGCGCGACACGCTGCTCCTGCTGGACAAGACGCTGCAAAAGGCCAAGGTCAACATGCGCGCCGAACTCGCCCCCCGCCTGCCGCCCATCTACGGCGATGAAAACGAACTGGGACAGGTGTTCGTCAACCTGCTCATGAACTCCAAGGACGCTATCGAGCCGTCGCTGTCCCAGAGCAAGCCGGCCGGCGTCATCACGGTGCGCACCTTTGCGGAACAGGGCGCCGTCGCGGTTCAGGTCGCCGACGACGGCATCGGCATGACGCCCGAAGTGAAGGAAAAGATTTTCACGCCTTTCTTCACCACCAAGGGCCGCGCCAAAGGGACGGGGCTTGGTCTGTCCATCGCCAAGAGGATATTGGACGGACACCGAGCGACCATTGACTGCGAGACCCGCGAGGGGGCCGGGACCACGTTCACAATAAAATTCCCCGCCTAGCGCCCTTCCGGATTTGCGTCCCGATAACGGGGACGGCCTCAGTCCTTGCCTTCCTTCATGACCAGGATGCCGTCCCAGTCGGCCGGCGGCGGATTCTCCTTCAAGTTGCGGCAGGCCCGCAGATAGACCAGAGACGGCCCGTCGTCGGGATTGCGCACGAGGGCCTTCTGGAAGGCGAAGATGGCGCCGTCCCAATCGCGTTTCTGGAACAGGCCAAGGCCGTGATGGAAGAGGTCCGCCAGCACCAGGAGATGGCCCGGCGTCTTGTTCATCTCGCCCAGCAGCTCGTAGACGGGCGCCGGCTCCTTGCGGCCCTTCACGAGCACGCGGCCCAACTCGCGGGCCTCGATGGCGTACTTGGCCAGCGCGTAGGTGGCGCCGCTGATGATGATGTTGGTCTGGAAGTCCTTGTTGGCCGACTCCAGGCGCGCGCCCAGGTTGACGGCGTCGCCGAGGGCGGTGTAGTTAAAGCGCCTGGCCTGGCGGCTGCCGACGTTGCCCACGACGGCCTGGCCCGAATGCAGCCCGATGCGCGCCTTGGCCAGCGGGCGGCCGGCCGCTTCCAACTTGGCGTTGAGGCGCTCCAGCCGCGCCTGGCAGTCCAGCGCCGCCAGGCACGCCTGAACGGCATGGTCGTGCTGGCGGATCGGCACGCCGAAGGCCGCGACGACGGCGTCGCCCCAGAACTTGTCGAGGAAGGCGTTGCGCTGAAGGATCGCGGGGGCCATCTCGTCGTAACAGTCGTTGAGGAAGGCGATGACGCCCTGCGGCGTGAGCTGCTCCGAGATGGTGCTGAACCCCGCCAGGTCGGAGAAGAAGACCGTGATCTCGCGCACGTCGCCGCCCAGCGTAATCTCATCGGCATGCCGCAGCACCTCGGTGACGACCGAGGCCTGCATGTACTGCTCGAAGACGCGCTTGACCTCGCGTTTTCGCCGCGCCTCCGTGCTGAAACGATAGAGCGTCACGAAGCTGAAGGTGCTGAAAATGGCGAGGGACGGATACGTAACGTTGTGCCAGACATGATGATGGGCAAACTGATGGTAGCAGTACCAGACCAGGAGCAGCCAGACGACCATGGCAGCGAAAAGGCCGGCGGTGGCCGTCAGAAAGGCCATCATGAGGCCGACGAAGAGCGCCAGTCCCAGCAAGACGCCCAGGTCGGTCATGGTGATCCGGAAGTCCAGTCGGATGAAGTCCTTGCGGAGCATGCAGTCAATGACGTTGGCGTGCTTCTCGACGCCCGGCATGCGAGCGGTGTGAGGGGTCACGATGAAGTCCCCCGCGCCCTTGGCCGTCGCGCCGACCAGGACCAGTTTGCCCGTGAAGTTCTTGGGGTCCACGCTGCCGTCGAGGACTCTGGAGAGCGAGTGAATGGGAAACGTCGTCCCCGAAGGACCGCGGAAATTGATGAACATGCGGCTGCTCTGCTCAATGGGAATCTCCGTCGCGCCGAGCTTGACGCTTTGGCAGTACTTGAGGACGACGTCGGCGGAACCGCTCTTGTCGTCGGCCTTGCGCTCGCCCCAGAACTTCAGGAGGACGTCCTTGCGGGGATCAAGCCCCAAGTACCAGATGAGGGCCTGTACGCTCAAGGGGGGATAGAATTCGTTCTTGTACTCCGTGACCATGAACTCCGAGCGCAAGACGCCGTCCTTGTCGGGGGTGTAGTCCACGAATCCGGCGCCGGGCAACTGCTCCAGGAACCGCGGTAGGGGGATGAGTGTGGAGACGGCGTGCCGAGGCCGGTCCTTCGGCAGGACATACGGCCTGAACCACGAGGCGAGGCCCTCCCCTTCCCGCAATCGGACGCGCTGCTTCTGAAAGTAGGCCGACTCGACGAGGGTCCTGTAGACGCTGTCGCCGAGGTCGCGCACGGGAAGCCGCTCGCGCTCCGCCTGATCGCTGGTGAAGAAGTGGCCGGCCATGATGACGAAGACGTTCTTCTCGAGGGCGCGCTGGAGGGCGGCCGCCAGCTTGGCGTCCTCGTCGAAGGCCTTGCGGTGGTCTGCGAGGACGCGCAGAACCGGATCGTCGGGCCGAGCGTCGGGGTGCGACTTCCTGTATTCGGCGGCGGTCTTGTCAATCTCAGCGAGCTGGTCGCGGTTTTGTGGTTCGGCCAGGAAAATGTCGAAGGCGATCACCTTCGCCCCCGCGTCGGCCAGGCGGTCCACCATCTGCGCGTAACGGCCTCTCGGAAGGGGATAGGCGGCTTCCCTGGCAAGGGTCTCCTCATCAATGGCCACGATGACGACGTCGCCGGAGGGCTTGATATTCTCGCGGAGCAGGAAGCGCAAGTCGAGAGACTTCAGCTCAATGAGGTCGAGGAATCGGAGGAACTCGCCCAGCTTCAGATGGCGGAGAAGCGGGCTGCCTTGCCGCTCCAGGCTGAAACACGAGATAAAGAAGATCGAGATGACCACGGCGATGGCGATGCAGACGACAATGCCGCGCACGGGGGCAACGGAGAAAAGGTACGGGTGCAGCCGTTGCGCCGTCAGCAGGCCCTTGAGGAATCTCTTGTGGGTCAGTTTGTCCATCAGGGCAGGCAGGGGTTAGAGACGCCTATTTCCACCGCACGGGCTTAACAGTCCAGTATTGCAGCTTCGTCATGTCGTCGGCCTTCTTGTTTTGACGGACTTCAGCGGGCAGGACGGAGATGGGCAGCGCCTGGTCTGCGCCGAGTTCCTCAATGGGCTTTGTCCTGGCGCGCTGGTACGTCCGGCACATGAGGTACAGGAACTCTGCCGGGTTCATCTCCTGCGAGCCGACCTTGACCGCCGAGGGCACCTGCGCCCACACTTTGTTGAGCAGACCCTCCGCCGCATTGACGACGTCCGCCAGCTTGACCGAGGTCTGTCTCGACAGCGACGCCCCGTAGGACGTGGGGCCTAGAACGTCGCGGGAACGGGCGTAAGGGGCGAAGAAACGCGCGTCCTTCCACCAGGCCAGGGCCACCTGGAACAACTGGAAGGCGTCGGCCAGCGAGAAATAGTCTCCGCCGACATCAAGGTAGAGCGGCGGAGACAGACGGTCGCTCGCCATTCGCGTGCAGGTCTGGGTGTAGTTCGCGGCGATGGCGTCCAGCGTCGCCAGGGTGACGGATTTCTCGCGGTCGTCCACAGCCGTCTCAAGAATGTCGCGAAGGTCCACGGGCTTTATGCCTTTCGCCACGATCCGCTTCAGAAGATCGGCGCAGGCGGCCAGGACCTTCTCCTGTTCGGGCTGCGAACGGCGGAGAAAGAAATCCGTGTCGCGCAGGACAAGGACGAGCCGCTGCGGGCGAGAACCGGCGGGACGGCCCAGCGCCCGTTCGGCGGCGCCCATCGGGTCAGCGCCGCCGGCGAGCGCCCAGGGGACGATGTCGCGCGACGAGTCCAGCACGGCGGCGTCTGCGATATTCAGCAAACCCATGAACCACACGTCGCCGTTGGCGCCGCCCGCGCCTTCGGCGAACCCGAAGCATGCGCGCATGCCCATCTCCTTCATGACGGCCAGGATCGGGGCACGCATGAACCTGCCCGTAGCCACCATGCGAACACCAAACAACTGCTGCATGAGGCCCAGGCCGCCCGACTGCTTGTCCAGCACCGCGCCGGTGGCGGGGTCAACTTTGTGGGTCTCGAAGCTGCGCACGGCGTTCACGTCCTCATGCCAGGACTGGCCTTTGAGCACGCGCAGGGGATCGAGGGTAGGATGCCCCTGAAGCGCGGAGTGGTTGATGGTGGACCCCGAATCTCTGAGCGCGTCTATGACGTCGGGGTACTGGCCGCTGAGGCACTCGACCTCCGCCGGAGACAGGAAGTAATCGCACTTGCACCTTGCCTGGGACACCAGCGCGATGTAGCGCCTCAAGGCCTCGGCCTTCGCGTCCCAGTCCGTCTGGGTCCAGGCGGGTTCATAGGAGCCATGCCATCGCACTTCGCAAGACGCCGCCCCCCCGGCGGCCGGGCGCGCAAGCAGCGCGCCGGCAAGAATCATGCCCAGGGAAGCAATCCGCACACTCACTCGCGCATCCTTCATCGGAGTCCCCCTTGCCCTGCCGTCAATGGCTGTCCCCATTCTATGTCAAGAAGCTCGCCCGCGCAAGCTCGGCCCCACTCAATCCCCCATCAGCGACGGCCGGTCGCCGTTTCTCTCCACGATGGCGTCAATGCGCCTGGCGGCGTCATCGAGGGCCGCGCGCACCTCCTTGCGGGCCGAGAGCGCCTCGACCATCATCTCGCGCTGGACGACGGCGATCTCCTCCCAGTTGATGAGCGGAATCACTTTGCCGCAGGGGATGACGTCCACGAACACCTTCCATTCGGGGTCCTTCTGGAAGTGGTCGTCGGCGGCCACGGAGATTTTTTCAGGGATGACGCCCAGCTTGGCGAAGGCCAGCCGGTACTTGTCCTGGTAACAGAATTGGATGAACTGGGCGGCGGCGTCTTTCTGCTTCGAGCCGCTCAGTATCACGACGTGATCGGTGATGAGTTGAGTGACCTTCTCCTTGTCTTGAGGCAGCGGCACAACGCCGAACGGGATGTTCGGGGCCTTCTTGCGCATGATCTCGATGAGCCAGGGGCCTTCGGCGTACATGGCCAGGCGGCCTTGTTCGAAGAGCACGCGCGCTTCCTTGCGCGAGTACGACGTGACTTCGGGCTGAGTGAGATGGTGTTTGTTGACGTAGTCGCAGTAAAGCTGAAGCGACCGAAGGCCCGGCTCGCCATTGATGGCGCAGCGGCCGTCGGGGCGGAAGAACCTGCCGCCTGCCGACCAGAGATAGAAGTATAGATTGTCCTCGGTCTCGGCAACGGGCTTGCCGGGCAGCCCCAGGCCGTAGACGGCAGGCGGATCGTTCAACTTGACCGCGGCGAGGAACTGGTCGTCCCACGAGACGGGCGGCTTGGTCCGCGTCTTCTCGAAGAGGTCCCTGCGGTAGAAGAGCGCCTTGGTCGAGGTCGCCCACACCGGTCCGACGAGGCGGCCGCGGTAAAAGCCCTTCTTGAAAAGGACGGGGAAGAACTCCGCCTCTTGCCCGGGTTTCAGGTATTTTTCGAACGGCTCGATGCCCTTGGCGAACTCGACGATCCAGATGTCCGGCAACACCGCCACGTCCGGACCGGAGGCCGTCTTGACCCACCCGCGAATCCGCTCGTGGGCGTGGTCCCACACATCGAGGGCGATGTTGACGCGGTTGCGTGCCCCGTCCCTGGCACCGCCAGGAGCGGGGCCGGGATGGGCGGCTTCGTAATCGCGCTTGAGCGTCTCGTAAAACTCCTTCTCTCCGGGAACGTCATACGACCAGACGGCGACCTCCAGTTCCACCGCCGCGCCCGCGCCGCTCAACGCCATCAGCAAGACCTCCGCTATGACCCAGAAAAAGGCGCATCTTACCATATCGGTCTCCTCGCGTCAGCCGTCGTTCCGACGGCCGTCAACGCAACTTCAGTTCGGACCGCCCCGCGCCGATCTTGAGTTTCAGGGTCTTCGACGCCGCGTCGTACGCGAAGGGAGCCGGGGAGCCGTTTACTTCCAACGCCGACACGGCGCCCGGTGCGTAAAGCTCCAGTTCTGCGGGAGACTTGGTTTCGGCCGTCGCCTCTCCTGCTGCGATATTGTACTGCAGGATGATCGGGGCCGACGCCTTGACCAGCTCGCACGCGCCGCAGGTGAGCGCTCTGCCGTCGTGCAGCACACAGCCGACAGGCTCAAACACTTCGTTGGTTCGAACGACCGCGCGCGGGGCGTCGGTGGCGACGCCATCGGCCTCCACCATGCCATTGGACAGGTTGAACAGGACCCTGTCATGGCCTTTTGCTCCCGCCCTGAACGAGTCCCGTTCAGGGCGCGCGATCTCGACGCCGACGTACTCCTTGCCGACCAGGCGCGTACACGCGGGCACGGTCTCCTCTTCCCCCTTCTTGTAGGGCCAATGCACGGCGAGGAAACACGCGCTCGGAGATTTCTCCTTCGGCGAGACGCTCAGATAGAACCCATGCTGGACGGGATCCTGGATGTAAACCGGTTTCCCGTCGGTCCCCCACTTGACGGCGCTCTTGACCATCATGGGCTTGGCCGCGTGGTCGAACTGATCGGGCATCAGCATCGTCGTGGCGAGCCGGGCGTCGTCCTGAACGGATGTGAAAACGTTCTTCGCGGGGCCCTCGATGGGGTTCCAGGAGTGGAGGAGCCATTCGAACTTGCGCGGCGCGTCGCTGGCGATGGCGTCGAAGACGACGAGATAACGGCCGTCGAAAAACAGCACTTCGCGCACGGCGGTCTTGATGCCCAGTTCCCGGCGGTAGGCGCGGTGCGCGTCGCCCCGCATATATGAATACGCGGGAGACAGGAAGACCTCCTGCATCTCAGCCAGTTCGTCGGCCTTGTAAACATAATGCAGCCAGTGCGACTCTTCGCCAATCTGTCCGATGCCGTCCACGAGGATCAGGTTGTGTTCATCGGTCATCTTCCAGCGCGAGTAGCCCGGGTCGCTCACGATGAACCGGCTGCCGCCGGCGAAGAAGATGAAGTGGTTCTGATCGGGCTGGGCATGTCCGTAGCCGCTTGCGCCGTGTTCGAAGACGGAATACCCCATCGGCGGGCCGCAGCGGAAGGCCAGCATCTTCGCGTCGTCTTTCCAGCTCGACTTGACCACAACCATCTCCAGGTCGCTGAAATAACGGTAGGGCGGAAGGTCGTCCGGCGGCTTCATCCCGACCGTCGGGTCGTGCCACAGAAAGGCCCAGATGTTCGCGCCGGACTTCCCCTTCATGTTGGGGTTCCACTGAAGCTGATCGCCGAGCCACTGGATATGTTCGTCGCGGAACTCCGACGCGAGCCGGTAGGGGATCATGCTGACGCGGCCCTGCTCCTCGCCGTTGTCGCCGAAGTTCACGTGGAGCGCGCCGCCGGGCGACAGGCAGTACAGGGCATAATACCCGGTCTGGCGCAGCCAGGGGTACTCGTACATGTTCTCGCCGGAGGTGCGCCAGAGCAGTTCCATATACTTGAGCATCCACATCAGGCCGTACGCCCAGTACGACGTGCCTTCGCATGAAGCGCCGTCGGGACCGTGAATGACCAGGATTTTCTCATATTCCCATCGCACGCGGTCGAGCCAGGCCTTGGCTTCGGGCGTATGCTCATAGACGGCGGCGGCGGCGACGGCCAGGCCGCACTTCTGTATCCAACTGTGGTTGTTGGCGTTGCCCGGAGTGCGCAGGCGCTTGGGCGCGCAGGTGGTCTTGTAGATCCGCTGGGCCTCGAGGATCAGTTTGTCGCGCACTTTGTCGCGCTCTTCGGGCATGAGGCAAGCCTGCGCCGCGTCGTAGGCGAGCGCCAGTCCGGTGAGAACGTGCGCGTGCACGAGGTCGGGAAACGGCGGGTCCCAGATTTCCTCGGCGCAATAGCCCTGCACGAGACGTTTGACCAGCTCCCCCTGCGCGTCGTCGCGCGTGAGTCCATAGACGAAGGCCAACTGCGCAAGGACGTCGCCGGTGCCCGTGCCCAAAGAGCCTTTCTCCCGGAACGACGCCATCGTGCGGTACTGGGAGTTCAGGTTGGCCTCGATGTTGGCCACGAAAAGCGGCCACGTCTTCGACTGGCATCCCGCGATGCGCGCGTACAGAAGCGGCATCTCGGCCTTTGTGAAGAAGAGGCGCGGATGCTGTTTCAGCAGTTCGGGTTTGAGCGTCACCTGGAAGTCCGCAAGGACCTCCTTCTCGTCGAACGCGGCAAGCCACTGCGGCGAGAACGGAACGGGCTGGGCGCGCTGGGCCTTCACCGTCGGGCGGAGGCGGGTGCGCGCCTTCTCGCGGGCGGCGGCGTCGGCGAGGCAGGCGTCATTGACCAGTTTTTCCAGACTTGCCGCAAGCTCGGCCTGGGCTTTCTCCGTAAACCATGCCGGCGCGGTGGCCTTCACGGCCTCGTCGGACCAGAGCAGCGTGAATATCTCGTCGGCTTCCCGGGAGCTGGACGGCGTGTCCGTGAAGACGGCCTCATAAAGCCAACGGGCAATCCCGTCGCGGTTCTCGGCGGCCCCGCGAAGCAGCGTACAAGCCAGAAGCCGGCTGTTATAACGCGCCGCGACCACGTCAATGGCGCTCCCCGAAGGCGTCCTGGTCTTGAGCATCTCGATGCTCCTGGCAAGCACGGCGCGCATGTCTGACATGGAGAACAGGTCGTGCCCAATCGCCTTCTTCAAGGGGTCAACGAGGGCGAAGATGGCGAAGAGGGCCGCGTCGAGCGCGTCGGCGTCGGACTCCTTGTTCGAAGCGGCGTAATCCGCCGAGGCCTTCTCGGCGGCCAGCATCCATTCCTTGGCGTTGGGATTTCGCTGTCGCGTGGCCGCGCCGCAAACACCCAGACTCGACAGGATCACGACCGAGTCGGACGGCGCAATCTTTGCCGCGCCGGCGGCCTTTTGGAGCCTTCCGCCGATCTCGCAGATGGATTTTTCAACGAAATCGCGTTCCTCCAGATTCAGGGCGTTGTGGACCCAGTCGCTGCCGATGGCCAGACCCCTGAGCAACTGCGCCGCAACCCGCAACCGTTCGGGAGAGTCGAGACGCGCGGCCCAGTTCGCGTTCTGTTCGCAGACGCGCAGCATCGTGCGCCGCGCGAGGTCGGCGTACTGGTCTTCTTCGGTCAGCGTGTAGAAGAACCCCAACCGCTGGATCACTTTCGAGATCGTCTCGGCATCGCCCGCCGACAGGTCCTTCAGGGAATACTCTTCGGGCCGCCAGGTCAAGAGATAGGACTCGCACAGCGACGTGGTGCGTTCGAAGAGTCTCTGTAGATGTTCGTTCTTCAGTCTGTTAAGGATGCCTTCCCGTTGGGTGCGCTCGAAGTAAAGGCCGAAGGGCATCCCTGCGGCGGCGAAGGCGTCGTGAGGTTTGCGGGCGGCGTACTCTTCGCCGGCGGGTTGGTAGGGATTCTTCACAAGCTCCTCTGCTTTGACTGCGCCCGGCGTTTGCGCGGGTTTTTCCTTGCCGGCGTCGGCGAAGGTCAGCTTGCCGCCTTCGCGCGGATCCATGCGGTCCTGTACGCTGCTCCAACCCAGAATGGTCGTGCGCTTGGTCGGCCCCAGCCGCGCATCGCCCTCATACACGCACACCTCGCCGCCGATGGCCTTTCCCACCGCCGGCTTCAGGTCGGGCAGAGCCGAGAACGGCAGGGAGAACTCCAGGTTGTAGCCCGACCGCGTGCGCTTCACGGCCGTCTTCACCTCTTTCTGCCACGGCCCTTCGGGGATGAGCGGCTGGCTGGCGCCGTCCAGTATGACCATGAACTGCGGTTTGACCTTCTCGCCCTCGCCGGCCGTGAAGATGAACCCGTAAGGATACCGCGGCGCGCGCTGCTCGGCCTGTGTCTCGGACGCTTCAGCGGGTGTCTTGGGAGACAGACACAGCAGGATGCCGTCGCCTTCCTGTAACTTCTTCTCCACATTGGAGTTGCGCACGACGTCGTCCGTGACGACGGCGGCGACATAGAGGTGGTTGTCGTCCCATTTCATATAGACCAGCGCGCTGGCGTCCTTCGGCCCTTTGTAGCGCTTCGGCTTTTGGACGGTCTCGGCTTCGCCGATGACCATGGCCGCGCGCGCGTCCACGTCCTGCCAGTCGAGCAGGCTCCCGTCAACTTCAATGGGCGCGGCGGTCCGGTGGCAGACGGCCTCCTTTACGACGTGCTTCGGAGGCTCGGTCTTTTTCTGCTCCTGGGCCAGGCCGACGGAACCGAGGAAGACCGCCAATGCACAGACAACAAAAGTCCTCATTATATGGCCCTCGCAATCAGTCTTTCATTCCCAATTCCAGGACATTGTTCAGTTTTGTGATCTCGGCGATCTTGCTATCCGGATCGAGGACGATGCGCAGAGTCGCCGCCCCTTGGGGGACTTTGAAAGTCACATGCTTCACCTGCGCAACAAGATCGTCGGGCGACGGGATTTCCGCGATCGTTTCTCGAGCGACAAGCTGCCCTGCCCCGTCCACGAGCGCCACCTGCACGTCGCGGGCCGGAACGCTGCCGATGTTGTGGACCTGAATGGTCACGGCTCCGCCGTCCTCCGAAGGCTTTACGTCCTCGCGGCAGATCGCCAGGTCGGCGACCTTGCCCAGCGGCCTGGCTTCGACCTGCTCAAGCTCAATCACCGAGAGCGCATCGCCGGCCAGCTCAAGCCCGATGGGCAGGCCGCGTTCGACCTCGACCCTGCGCGCCTGACCGGCAGCGTCGGGCGCATCATCGCCGTTGCGGTCCTCGCCGACCTTGAGATTGTAAGTCCCCCGCTCAAGCTCCCATGCGCACATCTGGATTTTCCGCGCGGGACCGAAGTTGTAGGCCAGCACCTTGAGACGTTTCGGTTTCGACTCCAGGACGAGGGCCGCGAAGTCGTAGCCGGTCTGCTGCCAGCTCACGGCCATTTGCGGCCAGCCGCACACCCACACGCCCACCCCGCCGAGCATCATCTGCCGCAACAGCATGTTGCCCGGCAGCGAGACCCGGTCGGTCGGCGGCTCGGCCTCCGTGAGCAGGTAGCGGCTTCGCTCTAAGTTGCGAACCGTTTCAACGCACCCCTCGGCCAGGAACTTCTTGTCGCCCGTGGCGAGCCAGGCGATGACGTTGGCGCCTCCGGAAGCCCCGGCCGCCTTGGCGATGAACCGCTCGTCGAATTTCTTGTCGCCCGTCAGCCGCCGCCACGTCACACAGGTCGAGTCGGCCGCTCTCCCGTGGCTGATCATGGCCTCCAGCGGCGCAAGATACTTGCGGTCGCCCGTCGTCAGGTACACGGCAATCATCTCGTCTTCGGTATGATATGTAATGGCCCCAAGGGGATACTTCAACCCCTGATTCCACTTGTTGTCGCCCCGGCCCAGTTCGCAGGTGGCGAAGACGATCTCGGCGGGCAGCACGCCGGCCGGCTTGCCCCGCTCGGTCTTGAGCGAATCCTCGCACCAGGCGTCGGCCCACTCGCGGAACCATTTCTTCACAAGCTCGTTATCGTTGTACCACATGACGTAATTGCCCGGCTTCATGGCGCGGGCGCAATCGGCCATGTCGGAGTCATAGCCCGGCCTGTCCGTGATCTTCTGCGCCTGGAAATAGAACGACTTGAAGTGGCGGTGGCCTTTGGGGTTGAAGGCCGTCCAGAACCCGAAGTTGCGGATGGTCTCCATGCACCGCTCCAGCCATTTTGGGTTTCCGTACTGTAGCGCGACCATTCGCGGCTGGCTGTAAGAGGAATCCTCGGCGGCGTGCTCGACGTCCCAAATCTTGTTCGAGTATCCGTCGGTGAAACGTTCGGGCGACCAGATGCCGTCATTGAGCTTGCGCAGAGCCTCAAGGACTTTGGCGTCGCCGCAGCCCAAGACCAGCAGGTCCCAACCGTGCAGCTCGACGTCGTCGTTCCATCCGCCGCCGAACTGGCCGTCGTCGCTCTGCCGGTGGTCAATCCACCAATGCACGACGTCGGCGGTGCGGCGCAGGGCCTCCCGCTGGGCGCGCGCCCACATGGGCGCCTTTTCCGGGCCGGGTATCGCCACCTCGACCTCTCGCTTGTGCTGGAAGATGCGATTGTAGTAAGCGATCGCCAGAGGATTGTCGGGGTCGGCCTTGCGAACGTTCTGGAGCCACCGGATTTCGGGCGTCGGTTTCCAGGACGCCGAATCCCAGGCGTGCGCCTCAGCCGCCCCGCTGTACCACTGCGCGAACCAGCCCAGTTGCAGCGCCGAGTACTCCGCTTTCACGGCATCGAGCGGCGCCTCGTACAAAACCATCTTGGCTCCCGGCGCGATCTTGACGGTCGCGGGGAAGACGACGCATAGCCAGAGTCGGTCCCCCTTCTCCACCCAGTAGTCCGGCCAATCCATGATTAATGAAAGCGCGCCTTCGGGCGCCTGCAATCCGCCCGACAACGCCGCGTCCATTCGGAACAAGGCGCGCTCGCTCTCCGAGAGCGCTGTCAACTTGATCCTCAGATGGGACGGAACTGGGCCGGACAGCTTGAATTCAATCCCCACCGCCGTAACGCCTGTGTCAACCGCAAAGGGTTCCGTGATGATGTCCATCCTTTGGCCGGTCCTCTCTTTGCCCGGCGCCGCCGATTGCGCCGCAAGGAGGGCCTGTTGCGGCAAGGTAAAGAGGGGGCCTGCCGCCGGATTGCCCGGCGCGTCGAGCGACCCAGTTTCGAAGGCGTCTGCCACGGTCAGTACCTTTGTGGATGCCCCCGGCGCTTCGCCTTTCTTCCCAAAAGAGTAGAACCGCGCCTCGCTGACACTTGTCTCCGGCACGCGCGGCGCAAGCTGCAATTTACTTACCTGCAATTGGACAGGAGATTTCCATCGCACGCATTTCCCCGACGCGGCGCGTCCCTCAAAGGACGCGGCGGGCATGATCTCACGGCCTTCCACGCGGATTGCGGCTTCCGGACGCGCGCCGTCCAACTCGACGGACTCCAGGGCCACCGCGCCCAAGTCAATCTCCAGCGGCTCGGAGAACTGTACCGCCGTCCTCGGCTGGCCGTCGGCCGCCTCCCGCCGGGAGACTTTGAGCACCTTTGCCCCGCGCACAAAGTGCTGTTTCACCGTCGTCGTCTCCGCCTGGGGAGACGGGGTGACGTTCAGGACCGGCAGATTCGCGGCGCCGGCAAGCTCCTTCGCCAGCAGTTCCCCCGCCGACGGCCCCACGCCGGCGAAATCCTCCGCCTTGCGCTCAATGCGGACGTCCTCCCCCCGGAACAGGGCGAGCACATGCCCATCGTCGAGCGGCTCGGCATAGAGACGCACCTCATCGAACGTGATGGGGTGGTTGGCGTCGTTTCGCGGATGGCTGTCCAGATACAGCGCCGTAGGCGTGCAGGGGACCCACTTTTCTCTGCCCCAGCTCGAATACTTCAGCACACCGTTATCATAGAAGCGCACGCCCTGTCTGCAGTGCCAGACCAGGACAACGTGATGCCACTCGTGCGCCTTCCAGCCGGCGGCGGCCTCGTTGTAGCTGAGGCCATGCGCGGACGAAGGCTCGTGCTCGCTGCCGAGGCCGTGAACGTTGACCGTCAACCCCTTGTTGTTCTTCGCCGTGATGCGCAGAAACGTGTTGTAGAAGCCTTCCTCCGCCGCCTGAATGTGGACAAGACGATTGTACGGAAGCTCGGTGTCCGCGATGGCCTTCGACAACTTGAGCCAAAGCGAGATCGCTCCCTTGTGACCGTCGCACAACCGCTGGATATCAAGAGAGAGGTTCCCGCCCTCCCCCACCCTCGCGGCCTCCCCAAACTTCCCCTCTTCAAAGGCAACCGCCTTCGCGCTGACTTTCACCGGTCTCTGCGAGACGGCCGCCTCCAGCGATCCGTCGAGGGGGAGGCGCAGCGTCAACGCGTCCTTCGAGGGACGCGCCGC
>CAYPFP010000002.1:94613-147312 GCA_964409935.1 uncultured Planctomycetota bacterium
GGACGCGCCGCATCATCGGCGCCTCCAGCGGTCTGGCAGAGAAACGGCAGGCCGAATGAGAGAAGGATGGTAACAAGAATTGTTCCCAGGAAACTCTGTGCGGTCGGGGCGCCTGTCATCCGTTGTTTTCCTCCTGCCGGGATCTTCTCCGCCTTGCTTCTGCCGCGCTACCGGCGGTCCTCCCGAGTGTGGAATTCTAACACGCGCTGAGGGAGAGTTCAAACCGTACATTGCAGAAGCCCTTCGAAAGACGAGGGTTGACTTTGAGCATGCGTGGGGTAAGCTATCTACGGAGCAGCCAGAGCCGGGCGTAAAGAGCCGGAGGCGTTTGCAGGCCCAGCTCAGACCGGTCGAGTTGGGTCGCGAACCGGGCTATACAGACGAAGAGTCCAGGCATGGCTGCTCTTGTTTTGGTTCCCATTCAGCAATGGACCCTATTTTGGGCATGATGACATGCCACTTATTTGGGCTTTTGCATATTAGATGCGCAAATTCGCTTGCAGGGCCGTAGAGGCGGCTATAGAATCTTCATACGACGTTTCGACGTTTGTGGATTGAGCCTCTTGTCATGTGTGGTACTCGCAGTGTAGGTCCGGGATTTGGCGGTTAAGTGGGACAGGGGGAAGGATGGGGATCCTTTCACCATGAGTCGCCAGACGCTTGTCATTCTCGAAGGAAAGGCGCCGTGGCCTCGGTGAGAACCCGACAGGTGCGCGGGTTTGATGCAAAGACCTGCTCCGGATGAAGACCGCTGAGGCTGAAAAGATCATCCTGGAAGTCTTGTCTGGCAGACGGACGCCTGCGGGGCTTAACGGCCACCACGCCCGCCTTCGCACCCTGAAAGAATGGGATTTGGCCAAGATAGCGCGGTCCCATTTCAGGAACGCGGACGGGACACGCCTCCTGCCTCATATCGAGCAAGCCTTGTTCGCTCGCGCTCTGCACGGGCTGAGGCGCTCGCAGCGCATTCGCCTTCGAACGAGATACCCCGGAATCGTCTATGTCGGTCTCACGTCGGCGGGCCTTGCCGCCGTCGAGTCGGGCCTTGACGATGCTGCGGTCTCCGGGGCGGAGCCTGCCGCGAGCTGCCCGCGATGCGGCTTGGAGAAGAACGGCGACCGGCGAACCTGTTCCCTTTGCGGGGAAAAACATTCGCGTCCCGCCAGCGATATCTCGCAGTCGGTGGCCGGTCTCACCAGCCCCGACGCGTTCCTTGCCTCCGAGCTTGCCGAATCGCGCTATCACGGCGTGGGGATTTGCGCGGCGTTCATGGCCCTTTGCGGTGTCGGCCTTTTCTTGGTTGCCTTCATTCTCGAGGGAGTCTCCTCGCTGCACGACGAGCGGTTCCTGGTGCCGGCGATCACGATGAGCCTCATGCTCGGCACGGCAAGCGGCTGGAGCCTGATGCGCTTCCGGGCCGGCCTTCTCCCCGGCATGCTTCTTGTGGCCCTGGCGTGCGCGGTTGCGTCTTCCATTCGGGTGGCGGTGGGGGGAACGCATTACGATCTCTGGAATGAAGCCGTTCAGTTCCACATCATCTGCGGACTGCCGATTGCCCTGGGATTCGGAGCGGCCATCGGCCTGTTGGCGCGACGCGTTGCCCACGCCCACGGCGGACATACGTAACCCTCCGGCCAAATTTGTCCTTGCACATGACGACCCGTGTTATATAATTTCTTTTTTCAGGTCATGGAGGACATACTATGCCGTTCACCCGACTGTCACTGATACCTTCGTCGCTTCTCGCGGCGTGCCTCCTGGCGGCCACTCCCTGCGGCCTAGCCGGGGAGCAGGAAAAGGCGCCCAAGACTGGAACCGCGCCCGCGGGCCAGGTCGCCCCCCCGTCGGGCGGCAGCCTGAAGGAGGATAAAACGCCCTGGCGCAGCCTCCAGCCGACCGACACGGTCAAGGCCACCAGCGCTGCAGAGATACGCTTTGCAGACCGCCAGCCCTTCCCCCCCAAGGGCTTCGCCAAGGGCGTCATTGTGACGCTCGGAGACGACACGGGCGAACCGGGCACCTACCGCATGGCCTTCAAGTGGCAGGTCAACAGCCAGGAGTTCCCCCTGATAGAGTGCCGTCTGCTTGAGGCGCTCGAGAACAAGTTGTTCACGTTTGGCCGCCAGGCCCGGCACGGCAAGCTCACGGTCGAGGTCAAAGGCACGGTCACGCAGTACCGCGACATGAACTTCCTCCTGCTGAGCGATTTTCATCTGCCGGAAGGGCCGGGCGATGGCGGCGGCGTCCCTGCCGGCGAGGGCGGGATTCGGAACCTGCCTTAGACCAAGCGGCCCGGCCATGCCTGCATGACCATCCGGACCGCCGTGGCGCGTTCCCTTAGGGTGCTCGATGTCACTTGATGTCCTCCTGTTGGCTGTTGTGCTCACGTTCACCATCGTCGGCTACATCACGGGCATACTCCGCCAGATACTGAAAGTGACCTGCGTCATCCTGTCGTTCTTCTTGTCCGGTCCCGCCGCGAAATTCCTGACCGCCCATTTTGCGACCGCCGAACATATCGGGCCGCTGTCGTCCTATGGAGTGGTGCGCATACTGGCGTGGGTCGGCATTTACGTCCTCCTGCGCATCGTCGCCTTCTACATCAACCGCGCCGTGGGCGCGGACACCAAGGGCGTGCTCCAGCCCATCAACCGCCGCCTCGGCGGCTACCTCGGATTTGTCGAGGGCGTCGGCCTGTCGCTCGTGGTGCTTTGGTCCCTCCAGATATGGATCAACGACGAAGACACGATCATCCTGCCCAAATGGCGCGGCAAGGCCGCCGACGCCTTCTTCACCTCCTGGTCCCAAGGCTCGGTGGCGTGGCGGCTGGCCTCGCGCTACAACCCGCTGGTGGACTATGGGTTCGTGCCCAACATGAAAGTCCTGCTCAAGGCCGCCAAGACTCCCCAAGTGCTCGACGCCCTGAAGAAGAACGCGAACGTGCAGGCACTGCTGAATCACCCCAAGGTCAAGGCCCTCACGGAGGACGAGACCCTCCGCAAGGACCTGGCCGACCGCGATTACATGGCCGTCCTCACCAACCGCAATTTCAAGGCCATGATGTCCGACCGCGAAGTTCAGAACCTGATGCGCAACGTGCATGTCTTCGAGATACTGAAGGGAGAACTGGCCAAGAGCGAACAGGCCCAACCCGCGAAGAAGACCGGCAGCGCGCCGCCCAAACCGCCTCCGTCCGCCCAGGGGAAGGCCCGCCGCCAAGCAGACCCGCCGCGAGGGCCGACGACGCCTCCTGCGCCCCAGAAGAAATCCTCCAAGTAGCGCCGGCGCCCCTCCGCTGGAGGGGCACTCCCTTGCCGTGCCCCACGCCGCAGCCTGCCATTCTGAGGGATACAACCATGACCGCCATAGCGTTCATAGACAGCCACTGCCTTATCGGCCGGCGCGCCTTTCGCGAGCCAGGAACCCTCTACAAGACGGAGGAGTTCCTGCGCGAAATGGAGCACCACGACATCGCCGGCGCGCTCGTCCATCACGCCTTCTCCGTCGAGTTGTATCCCCCCTACGGGAACGATGTGCTGATGCAGGAATGCGGCAAGAGCCCGCGTCTTTTCCCCTGCTGGGCGCTCCTGCCTCATCACGTCAACGAAATGCCTCCGCCCGAGGAACTGGCCGCGCAGATGCTCAGACAAGGTGTCCGCGCCGCGCGCATCCTGCCCCGCACACATGGTTTCACCCCGGAGACGCTGCGCGCCTGCGGACTTTTGGCCGCCCTGGAACGCGCCGGCATCCTGCTGATCGTGCCCGTCGCGGAGATGGACCTCGCCGCGCTGGGCGCGCTGTGCGAGGCGCACCCGCTCCTGCCGGTCCTTGTTACGGGCGTCTCGTGGGCCAGCGACCGCCAGCTTTTCCCCCTGCTGGAACGGTGCGCCAACCTGCGCGTTGAGACCTCCTGCTACCAGGGGCACAACAGCGTCGAAATCCTCGCCAGGCGCTTTGGCGCCTACCGCCTGATCTTCGGCACCGGCCTGCCGCACATGAGCCCCGGCGCGGCCAAGGCGAACGTCCTGTACGCCCGCGTCAGCGAGGAGGAAAAGCGCCTGATCGCGGGGGGCAACCTGCTGCGCCTCCTCCGCCGGCCCGCCCCGGAACCGTGGCCATCGAACCGCCTCGATGAAGTGGCCGCCATCGCCGATCAGGGCCGGCCCATGACCCCTGCCGTCGTGGACGCCCACATGCACGTCGCCCATGTCGGTTGCCGGGGAATCCACCAGTGCAGCCTTCACGCCCAGGACGCCGAGGCGCTCATCGCCTCCATGGACCGCTGCGGCATCCAGACGGCCATGATCAGTTCCTGGGAGCAGATCACGGCCGACGAAGCGTCGGGCAACAAACTGGTGGCGGACCTGGTCAAGCGGTATCCCGGAAGGTTCGTGGGGTACGCCTCTTTCAACCCGAACTACCCTGAGGAGATTCCGGCGGAGCTGGAGCGCTGCTTCGGCGAGTACGGACTGAGAGGCTTCAAGCCCTATCCCCCGCGACACCAGTACCCGCTGGACGGGGAGAACAACCGCATCATCCTTGAGTTTGCCGACAAGCACCGCCTGCCGGTCCTGTGCCACTATGGAACCGCCCCGCGAGGAGCCGTCACAGCCGCGCAAGTCGAGAAACTCAGCGAGAAATACCCCAACGCGAAGTTCCTGATGGGGCATGCCGGCTCATCGTGGGACGCGGCGCGGGCCTGTGCGGCCGTCGCCAAGAAGCGCCCCAACGCCTTTGCGGAAATTACGTACACCGCCGTGACGTTCGGGAGCATCGAGTACATGGCGGCCGAGGCGGGCGAAGACAAGGTTCTCTACGGCAGCGACGCCCCCATGCGCGACCCCGCCGCGCAGATTGGCTGGGTGGCCTACGCGAAGCTTACGCCGGCTCAGAAATGGAAGATCCTCAGGGGAAACACCGAAAGGATACTGGCGGACATAAAATTGTGATCTTGACCCCCCTTCCCCTGTCCCGCCGCTTGCGCCGGCAGGGCGGAACTATTTCTTCGACGTGAGCCAGAAATCCCTCACCAATTTCATCGCCTCGATAAGCTGGTCCATGTTCACCGGCTTGGTGATGAAGCAATTGGCGCGAAGCTTATACGAGCCGAGGATGTCCTGCTGGGCCTTTGAGCCGGTAAAGACTATGACCGGTATGTTCCTCAACTCCTCGTCGTTCTTGACCTCCGCGAGCACCTCCCGCCCGTCCTTCTTGGGCAGGTTCAGGTCCAGGAGGATGATGTCCGGACGCGGCGCCCCAGCATAGCGTCCCTGGCGGCGCAGGAAGGCCATCGCCTCCACGCCGTCGGCCACCGCGCTCATGTTGTTGGCCAGCCCCACGACCTTGAAGGCCTCGGCAGTCAATCGAACATCGCACGGATTGTCCTCGACGATGAGAATCTCGACAGGCTTGTCCGCAGCGGTCGTTTTCTCAGAACTTGATGGGGGGGTTTGCGCCTTCATCTTCTGTTTCCCTTGTCTGAACGCATCGAAGCACACACGCTGTTGCCGGCATGGCGGCCGCGCCTTTGGCGGCAATCCTTCACTCCGGAATCGGGATGGTAAAATGGAATGTCGCGCCGTTTCCCAAACTCGACTCCAACCATATTCTACCATTATGGTGCTCCACAATCTTCCGGCAAATGGCCAGACCGATTCCGCTGCCGGGATACTCGGCCCTGTGGTGCAGACGCTGGAAGATGCGGAAAATGCGGTCGGCGTACTCGGGAGCGATGCCGATCCCATTGTCGCGGACCGAGAAGACCCATTCCTTCTCCTGCCTTCGCGCCGACACGTGGATTCTCGGCGGTTCTTTGCCCTGGAACTTGATGGCGTTGGCGATCAGGTTCTGGAACACATGGACCAGTTGGGAAGCGTTCGCGGTCACGGTCGGCAGGGCATCATGCGTCACCACGGCGCGGCTCTCGTCTATGGCGGACTTGACGTTGCCGAGCGCCTGGCGGAGAACCGCCTCGGTGTCCGTCGGCTCGAAATCTCTGGCGCCCTTTCCGACACTGGCGTAAGCCAGCAGGTCGTCAATGAGCTGCTGCATGCGGTTGGCCCCCTCGACGGCGAAGCCAATCAGTTCGTCGGCGTCCGGGCCGAGTTTGCCCTTGTACTTCATCGCCAGCAGGCCGGTCGAACCGGCCACCATGCGCAGCGGCTCCTTCAGGTCGTGTGAGGCGGCGTAGGCGAACTGCTCCATGTCGGCGTTTGAGCGGAGTAGTTCGGATGCCTCGCGGGCGAGCGCCTCTTCGGCGTTCTTGAGGTCCGTGATGTCAACGGCCATGCCGCCGAGCAGAGGCCGGCCGTTGCGGCTCTGGACGGGGAACTTGTAGACCAACCAGGAACGAAGCCCCTCGTCAGGCAGGGGAACCTTCTCGTAAGTCCGAATGGTCTTGTTCTGCGAGAAGACCTCCAGATCGTGCTCTCGAAGCTCTTTGGCCACCTCGGGGGGCCACAACTCGTGATCCGCCTTTCCCAAAACATCGGCGCAAGTCATCTTGAAGAGGCTCAGGAAGGGCTTGTTCACGTACTCCATCCGTCCGTCGGCGTCCTTCAAGAAGGCCACGGCGGGGCTGTTGTCCATGAAGACCCGGAATCGCTCTTCGCCGGCTCGCTGCGCTTCCTCGGCGCGAGCACGGCGCACCATCTCGCGGTTGACGACAAGGGCCGCCATAAGCAGCACCGCCAGAGCTATCAGGATCACCGCCGAGATGGTCATGACGGTCGTGCGGATGCTTTCCTCGGTCCGAGCGCGCCTTTCTTCGAGCGTCCTGTTCTCAAAGTCCTGCATCTCCAGGCAAACGGCCCGGATGTGGTCCATCGCCTGCGCGCCCGTCTCGCTTGGGGAAGCTTGCGCGGGAGGATCAAGCCCCCTCTCGTCCCGAAGCCGAACCGCCTCCTCCAGGGCGGCGATACGGCTCCGCACGAGAGGCTCCAGTCTGCCGAACCTTTCGCTTTGGTCGGAGTGGGAGGCCGCCAGGGCTTGTAGCCGGTCCAGGCTCAGCGTCAGTTGGTCCACGGCCGCCCGGAACTCCTTCAGATGGCTTGCGTGGCCCGTGGCAATGTAGGCGCGGCCGCTGGAGTCGGCCGATTGAATGGCGAAGAGCGTGGCTCGGAGTGTTTGCAGTTCTTCGTGGCTGTGCGCCACCCACTCAAAAGCCCTGGTGAATCGGCTTGCGTGGACATACACCAAGCTGCCGATCCCAGCCAGGACCACAATGGCCGTCGCAAAGGCAAGCGCAACCTTGACCCTCATTGGGCGTTACACCCCCTCACCGGCGCTCGTGCGTTACCATCCCGCCGGACGGTCCTTCGGCCTGCCCTGCCGTACGTCCTTCCCACACCTGACCGGCGGCGTGGACGCCGCAGCGACAGAATGGGCTGGGCGGATTCTGGAGACAGTCGCTCTATATTTAATTCTCACACGGAATCCGCCGTCTGTCAAGTTTGGCGGGTGGAAAGGGATAAGGCGGGTTGCAGCCTTCGCCTAGAAGCGGCGGCCCCAGTACTTGGCCGTCCACTCGACGGCCTTCTTCAGCAGTCCCTCGGCCTCGGCCTTGGACCTGCCACCGGTCTGAATAAGGATTTTACGCGGATCGAGTTCGCGAATAACGGTCTCCAACTCCCCCGCGCCGACCCCGGCGTATACGGCCTTGCCCATCGCCTGGATTCGCTTGTAGAGATTGAGCCAGTGCAAGGCCCCGCCGGCTTGTCCCGCCCCTGGAACCCATTGGATGCACTTGATGTTCGGCACACGGCATATTTTTTCAAGATGGCGGATCGCGCCGGGGCCGTCGAGGTGGTAAAAGCAGTTAGTCACCGCGCCGGCAAGCTCCTCTATCTCCGGCAGGATGAACTCGTCGAACATGTTTGCCGAGATCATGCAGGAAAGGTCCGACTGCATGTGGCCGAGCGGTTCGCGGCTCCACACCGGCCAGTGGCAGCCGTACCCATCGAGTTTCCGCCGCCGGATGGCGTCCAGTTCGCTCTGCATGCGCACGTAGTTGCGGCGCATGAGCGTCAAGGCCCGCTTCACATCGGCCGGGTGATCAATGAGGTCGGTCTGGAACGGTTCCGGCCCGCGCAGCATCGCCAGGAGATCATTGGGCGGCAGTATCAGGCCTATGCCCAGGAAGTACTTCCCTGCGATCTCATCCACAATCCGCTCGTAGGCTTGTTTCAGATACCGCCAGCCTGCGTCGTCCCAGGCCGACGCCCAGTCCGGGGCGCGCTCCCATGAATCCATAACGGGCTTGATCCAGATGGTGTCCGGCAGGAACTCCGTCTCCGCCCCGTAACAGGCGCACCAGGCGCACATCAGCGTCATGGAGGGCACCGCCTCCCCCAGATACCAGGTGGAACGGTGGCGGTGTTCGTGCGCCACCAACACGTAATCCAGGTCCATCCATTTTTCACGAAGGGTCTTGGGCTCCGGCGGTGGGGGGAGGTTCGCTTGCGACGCCTCGTTGGGGTGACGCGGCGCCGTCACGCACATGCAGGGTCGGTCCACGATCTCGCCCCGCCAGAAGGCATCCCACCGCAGTTTGGCCTGCTCGAAATCCTCTTTGTAGATCATCGGCGTTGTCCCATCGGCCCGCGCCTTGTTCGGCGTTCACGGCCGTCTCACAGGCGGTGTTCGGTCCTGGCGATGACGTGGTCCTGCAGGTCCGGGATGAGTTCCACGAACACGGCCGAGAACCCCCACACCCGCACGATGAGCGTCCGGTATTCCTCCGCCTTGGGATTCTGGCGCGCGTGCAGCAGCATATCGCGATCCACCACGTTCGTCTGGAGCGTCGCCGTGCAGGGCAGTTTCAGGAAGGTGTCCACGAGGGCGACCAGTTTCTCAAACCCTTCCTGCCCGCTGACGGCGGTCGGGTGGAAGGCCATGTCCAGCACCGACCCGTGCGACGCTTTGCGCGTACTCACCTTGGACACCGTCTTCAGGACCGCCGTCGGCCCCTTGCGATCTCGCCCCAGTCCGGGAGAGAAACTGTTGCCGCAGTGTTCGCCGGGCCGCCGGCCGTCCGGCGACGACGGGATGTTCTTGCGATTGTGGATGCCGAAGGACATGAGGCCCGCCGCTCGCTTCGGCCCGGTCCCGGGGACGTTCAGGCCCTTGGCATGCACGGCGTCCAGGAAGAATTCCGTGATGTCCTTGGCGAGGAGGTCTACTTCATCCTCGTCGTTCCCGAACTTGGGCGCCCGGTTCAGGAGCATCTGCCGCACGACCTCGTGCTCGCCTCTGTAATCCGCCTTCATGGCCGCGACCAGTTGCGCCCACGAAAGCGCCTTCTCCCGGTACACCAGTCGTCGAATCGCCGCCAACCCGTCCGACGTGTTCGCGACGCCGGCGGCGATCTCGCCCCACATGAAGTACCGAACGCCCGTCGGCGACGCCGACTCCAGGCAGTCCTCCATGCTCGGCCCCAGAAAGGCGTGGGTCACGGCCAGCAGACCGCCCGGCCCATTGGGGAGGACTTTCTCCACGCGGGATTTGAAATCCTCCAGCAGCGTCTCGAACGCGGGGAATCCCTCCGCCGGCGCCGCATGCACCGTGGCGTTCAGGATGGGCAGCAGGTCGGTGACCCGGAAGCCGATGGTCCCGCGCCCGCCCATGATGATCTCCGAGCAGCCGTCGTTGCAATAGTCCCGCGCATCTTCCAACGGGGTACCGATGTCAAGCAACGCCGGAATCACCACTTCGTCGTTGAAGATGGCCGGCTGGCTCAGGCCCTTCTTGATGAGCTTGCAGCAGTCTTCGAGCAACGCCCGCGGCGACCCTTGGAAGAATCGCACATTCAGCTTGGGTTCGGGAAGCATGAGCGTCGCGGACGCCTGCAGGCACATGAACGTCAGATCGTTGGCGGCGTCGCCCCCGCTGCGGGTTTGCCCGGCCAGGGCAACGTTGCGCAGGGAGTCGTTGTTGCCCGCGAAGTAGTTCACCTTGATCCAGACGCATTCCAGGAGTTCCTGCGCCTGCTCCCGGGTGAGACGCCCGGAGTCCATGTCCGCCCGAAAACATGGATACATCCACTGGTCGAAGCGTCCGACGCTCCCCGTCGCGCCGAACATGAACGTGAACCAGAAGAGCTGCAGGGCCTCGTGAAACGTCTGCGGGGCGTGTTCTCCGAGACCCTCGCAGGCCGCGGCGATCTGCGCGAGTTCCGCGCGCCTTGTCGCGTCGGACGCTTCTTCCGCCAGTGCGCGGGCCAGGTCGGCATAGCGGCGCGCGTACCGGATTGCGGCTTCGTACGCCATCGCGACGGCATCGAGGTAGTCGCGCTTCTTCGGGTCCGCCTCCGTCCGGAGTTTCTCCCGGGCGCGGTCGCGGATGCCCGTGAGGCCGAGCCGCTGAAGCGTGGCGTGGCCGGGCGTGTAATGGCCGTTGAACTCGCCGACGTTGATCGTGCTGTCCTTGCCCCGCGAAGCCAGGGCCACGCCCACGATCAGCTCGTGCGACTGAATCGCCGGCTCGCTGGCATCCAGCAACGCGGCGAAGTCCTTCGCCCGACCGACCTGCGTCGGCTCCCCGCAGCCCGTCAGCCTTGCGGGCTTCACGAGGGCGTTATGCGTCTTGGCCCAATACATCTCGCGCAGCGTCTTGATGCGGCCCTGCGGTTGCGCCTCGCCGGATACTCGAACCATCATCTCCACTCCTCTTGTGCCAGAACCGCCATCGCCGTCACTGCCGTCGCCGCCCTCGCCTCCTGATCAGTTCATCCGTCCTCCGTGCTCAGCGCCGGAGTCTGCGGGCCGTCAGACATTCTTCCCAAATACCGGTTTTCTCTTCCCTCCCAGCGCCTTCACGGTCCGCTCGAACTCCCTGATCTCGTCGCGCCCCACAAGCACGCGGAATCGGACGTTGTACGCGCGCTTCTCGCCGGGCTTCAGGAATTGGAGCGTGCCTCGCGCCCGCTCTCTGGCGCGCCCTTCGGGACGGCAGTTGGCCGGCTCCAGCCCGACGGTGTAGACGCCCTGCCCCATCTGTTTCCACTCGATGAGATTCGGAAACTCGTTCTTGTTGTATATGATGCACACGCCGAACCCGCCGTGGGCGGGGTCGCACTGCCGGTTGATGATGCCGGCCATGGTGTCGCCTTTTCTGCCGGCGGCCAGGTCGTGATAGTAGACCTTCTCGGCGTAACCGGCGGTCGGCTCGTCAAAGACGTTGTACTTCTCCTTGCCGGCCTCGGCGGCGGCGTCGCGCGGCGTCACCGTCACGAACGGCGCGACCAGTTCGGCCCCGGCGTCCACGACCGGAAACCCCAGGTTGATGTGGAGCAGGTGCATGTGGGGCACGGTATCGAAACCGGTGTTCTCCACCACGTCCTGCACCTCCAACTGCCGGGCGCCCATCGAGGACGTGATGGTGCGCGTCATCTGCACGCACGGGCCGAACACGGAGGCTTCCGCCACCTTGCCCGTGATGGAAAATTCATACTCGTCGCCCACCCAGCGGCGCCGGACGTTCACCTCCGTGGCCGGGATGTTCGACACGCGGCCGTGCAGCCCCAATTCTTTGCCCTGGTCCGCGCACGGCGCGCCGCAGTGCGTCAGGCCGCACGTGCACAGCAGTCCGCCGAAAAAGGTGTGCAGCCACTCCAGCCCTTCCTGATCGTAGAATCGCGGGTCAGTGTCGCCCGTCGCCGACCGCCAGTTGAGCGGTCTGCCGCAGTAGTCGGCCCCGGATATGTCCATCCCCCGATCAATGAGAACCGTAAAATTCAGCCCCGCGCCCGTCTTGAACTCCGCGATACGGACGCCCCGTTCCTTTCCGTCCGCCAGTTCCGCCAGCCGAATGCCCGCGATCTGCGACATGTCGCCCACCCGCGTCAACAGTTCCTTCCGCGTAAGATCACGCCCGAAGAGCCGCGCCATGTTTTTTCCTCCAATTGGGGCGATGGGTTTGCTAGGATTCTACCAAACCGCAAGAGCCGATTCAGAAAAAAAGGCCTGCTGAGGCGATGGAGAACAACTTGCACGACTGGATTGCGCATGCGCTCAAGATCGCGAGCGACTTTGTGTGGGGACCCGTGACGCTCGCGCTCCTCCTGGGCACGGGGCTGTTCCTCACGATCCGACTGGGGGGAGTCCAGTTCAGAGGGCTTTTCCACTCGCTGTACCTGGCCTTCGTCAAGCGCAAGGAATCCTCGGCCCAACCCGGCGACATCACCCACTTCCAGGCGCTCATGACTGCTCTGGCCGCGACGGTCGGCACCGGCAACATCGCCGGCGTGGCCACGGCCATCGCGTCGGGGGGGCCGGGCGCGCCGTTCTGGATGTGGATGACGGCCCTGGTGGGCATGGCCACAAAATACGCCGAGGCCGTCCTGGCCGTCCGATACCGGGTCGCCAACGCCCGCGGCGAGATGAGCGGCGGCCCCATGTATTACATCGCGCGCGGACTTAACCTGCCGTGGCTGGGAATGGTGTTCGCCTTCTTCGCCGCCATAGCGGCATTCGGGATCGGCGACATGGTCCAGTCCAACTCCGTCGCCGATGCCGTCCATCACACCTTCCACATCCCCACGTGGGTCACCGGAGCGCTGCTGACCTTTTTCACGGGCATCGTCCTGCTGGGCGGCATCAAGAGCATAGCGCGCGTGGCCGAGGTACTCGTGCCGGTCATGGTGGTGTTCTACATACTGGCATCGCTCACGGTCATCTGCCTTTACTTTGGAAGTATCCCCGAAATCTTCATGCTTGTCTTAACCAAGGCCTTTACCCCGCAGGCGGCGGTCGGCGGCTTTCTGGGCGCCACCGTGAAGGAAGCGATGCGATTTGGCATTGCGCGCGGCGTCTTCTCGAACGAGTCGGGGCTGGGGTCCTCCCCCATCGCGGCTGCGGCGGCCAAGACCAGCAACCCGGCGACCCAGGCGCTCGTCTCGATGACACAGACCTTCATTGACACCATCATCGTCTGTTCGATGACGACCTTCGTGATCCTGGTGTCCGAGCAGTGGCAGGCGGAGCCGCGTCTGACGGGGGCCAAACTCTCCATGGCCGCCTTCGGGGCGACGCTGCCGGGTAACGCGGGCGCCGTCGTCGTCACCGTCGGCTTGATCACGTTTGCGTACTCCACCCTTCTCGGTTGGAGTTACTACGGGGAGAAATCTGTCGAGTACCTGCTTGGCGAGCGGGCCGTCATCCCGTACCGCGTTCTTTACACGAGCTTGGTCTTCGTGGGCGCGGTGGTCAAGCTGGACCTGGTCTGGTCGTTTGCCGACCTGCTGAATGGTCTGATGGCGTGGCCGAACCTGATCGGCCTGATCGGTCTTTCCGGCGTGGCCGCCGAGGAGACCCGCCGCTACTTCTCGGCTCGACGCGCAGGCGAGTCCAACGGCCGAGGCTCCCGCTAGCAGGCGTTATTCAGGACCGTGAGCGGATCCTCTATGTCGAACCAGTCCTGACCGTGCACCAGCTTGAGCACCTGGCGCATCTCTTCAGGCAACGCCCTGAGCCTGAGGCTTCCACCCTGTCGGGCCAGACGCCGCTTCAACTCCAATAGGAACCCCGCTGTGCTGGCGCACACCCACTGCACCTCGCTGAAGTCCAGCACAATGTGCCTGCGCCCCGCCTCGATCTGCGCGAGGACGTCCTCAAACACCTGTTCGATGTCCGAGATCATCAGCCGCTTGCGCGTCGGCACGATGGTTGCCCCATCGCCCTGGGTCATGATGCGGGTCATGTAGGGATTCTCTTTCTTCCTGGTCCACATACGCCCTCCTCCCAGAAGTAGCTCACGCGTGGTGCGGGGCGCTTCCAGACGATTTCGTCGGCCTGCCGGGCGCGGCGTTGCCGCTGTCTTCCTTCGCGTATCCAGCCGCCCTGAGGCCTCTTCACTTGAATGGATCATGGTCTTCCACCTTCTGCAATATGCATTAGCAAAAGCTGTGCCGCAGAGCCGTGGCTCGGCGCTCCTGAATGTTGCTAGTTCTAATGTGCTCATATGCAGTATATTAGGATATGTCTTGCGTGTCGTGTCGGCCAAGCGACCGACGCCGTCGAGCGCATGTGCGTAAAATACCTGAGCACTCTGCGTCGCCTGCGGGTGCACGGACTGACTTGGCGCGTCACAGCCCGCCTTTGCGTTCGCCAATCCTCCCGGCGCTCTGGCAATCCTGCCCGCAAGAAGATAGAATGCGGTTCCGCGTTTGAACCGTGCATGGTTGACAGGAGGGAACCAACATGAAAACAAACAAACTGTTGTTCACTTTGGGATTCCTTCTTCTGACTGGCGCCTGCGCGACTCTCTGCGCTCAAGAGGCCCCGCGTCCCGAAGGGCCGCGCCCGCCCTTCGACCGACCCGAAGGCCGTCCGCCCCTCCCGCGCGGCATGGACCCCGAGCGGCGGGAACGGGAGGAGCCGAGAAGAGACATGCGGCCCGAAAGGGGCGAGATGGTTCCGGGCATGAGGATGGAGGGATATGTCCTATCCCCCTTTGAGGCGAATACCGTAGACCAGGCCCACTTCCAGATCGCCTCCCTGCTGGTCGAGCAGAAAAAGTACGAGGACGCCATCGGCGAGCTTCTCAAGGTCGCCGACGCCAGTCCCGACGAGACGGCGGCGGCCGCCGCCCACTTCAGCGCCGGCAACATCTTCCGTCATCTGCTCAAGGACGCCGACAAAGCCGTCGAGCAATACCGCGAAGTGAAAGGCAGACTCCTGGAGCCGGCCACCCGCCAAATCATTGAGACCTACCAGGAGGCCAACCGCGGCGACGAGGCCGTCAAAGTTCTCGACGATCTGCTCGCCACGACCAAGGATCCCAGGCAGAAAGCCCGCCTCTTGAACATGAAAGCCGATGTCTACCGGCGCACCGGCAAGCCCGACAAAGCCGTCGAAACGCTGCGCCAGATCACCGAGACGATCAGCTACGACGACGCCGAGGCCGCGCGCCGCGGGTGGGGGAATGACGAGGAAGAGCTTAAGAAGCTGCAGGACGAAATCGAGGAACTTCGCGGCGCCGGGCGCAACGAGGAAGCCGACCGCCTCCAGAAACAGGCCGACGAGATCAAGAACCGCTTACAGATGCGCGATCTCCTGAAGAAACAGAAACGCGCCGACAAGGAACCGCCCCCGCCGCCGGCCGGGGTTCAGGAAAAGAAGTAGCCGCACATCGTTCCTGTCCGGCGAGGACGCCCTTTATCGAGGTTACACCCATGATGGCAGCCCCAAAGGACGCTGCGGAGCGCAGGAGAGCCAGGGACCGAAGATGCGGAGCAGACCGCCGGAAAGCCAATCTGGGGCCGCCCCCCGGTGTCGGCGAGAGGCGCGCGGGCACAGACCGGCGCAGCGGAAGGGACCGCCGCGCCACCGGCTGAGCATCTGCACCAATAGAAAAAGGGGCCGCCCTTCGTGACGGCCCCCCTTCCTATCGCGATTGCCCTCTCTGAAATCATCCCATCGCCCCAGAGCCGGGGCAAGCCCCGAAGGCAATGTTCTCTATTGCTTCTCCTTCACCTCCACCTTGCTGGCCGTAATCCACTTCTGCCCGTCCTTTTCCTCCAGGACGCCCGTCACGGTGACCGTCACGCCTTTGTCGCGTTTATCGAACAACTTGTCACTCTCTTCGTTCTTGGTCAGGAGATAGCTCGCATCCTGAGCCTTGATCGCGGGCGCACACTCCTTTACGGCCTTAAGGGTGCAATGCCCGCACACCACTTCTCCCGTCACCGTCACCTCTTTCTGCTCTGCCGCGAGCGCTACATACGCCCCGCTCAGGAAGAGAAAAAGGGCCGAAACCAACGTCCCGTATAGAACTCTGTGCTTCATTAGCGAATCCCCTAAAAAAAGTCTGGAATGATTCTCCACACTCCTGCCCTATCTGAACTGTATACCCCCTTTCTCTTCCAGGCAACCCCGGCCCTCAAGTCTATGCGCCCCGATGTGGGGCGCGCAGGCCGTGTCGGTCGCTTGCCGCTATCCCTTGCGCTTCTGCGCGGACTTCACGAGGTCGCACACCTCCTGCACGAAGTTCGGGTTCCCCTCCGCAGCGGCCCGCCTCTTGGCCTCCGCCTGTATCTTGTCAACGTCCAGGACATGGCCCAGACATTTCTTCGCCGCCACGCACCACTCGGCGCACCGGGGAACGCGGTCCTTGAACACAACGGCCCCGCAGCGGCAGAGCGCCTTCTCCTCATCGCTGAAGATTTCCACCGCGCGGCCGCACTTCAGACATTTGCGCTCCAGCGGCACGGGCATCGCGCTCCTCAAACTGCCTGGACATCGAAACTGCGCCATGGTGCTTCCTCCCGAACCCCGTTCAGCCCTTCTTGATACGCCCTTATGCGCCCGATGCCGCCGCCTGCCGCTCCGTCCGACTCCGCCCCGCTCTCCGCATCAAGTCCTCCAGCGTCCATGCCTCAAAGGCGTCCAGGAACCGCGCCTGGGCATCGGAAAGCGCGCGATGCAGCCGGCATGACCGCACGTTCGGACACCGCGCAGACCGGCTCAGGCACTTGTTGATGGCCATCGGCCCCTCCACGGCCTCCAGGATCATGCGAAGCGTAACGCTTTCCGGCGGCAACGCCAGCGAGAAACCGCCCCCGCGGCCTTGCCTGGATTCAAGCAGCCCCTCGCGGGCCAGTTGCTGAAGTATCTTGGCCGCATAAGCCGGCTCCATTCCAACGGCCCGCGCCACCTGCGACGCAAAGGACCCCCTCGCTCCCGCCCGCGCAATCTCCACCATCGCGTGAACCGCATTCTCGCCGGCCCGCGTGATCTTCATGGCAATCGGCCTCAAATAGGATAAAAGTCACCTTCTTTACCGTATTAAACCTCCTACGGAACCGTCTGTCAACCGCATTGTGAAAAAAAAGCGCTTCCGGCCCTCCCCGGGGCCCCGCAACTTCGCGCCGTATTGCCCCTCTCACCCCTGCATCGCCCGCCCCAGTCCGGCCAGCAGGTCGAAGACGCGCCGCGCATCCTCCGGGCACATTGAACCCGTCCCGCAGCTCGGCGTGAGCAGGCACTGGGCCAGAAGCCTGTCCCGCCGGATTCCCTTCGCTTCCAGCAGACCGAACCCTTCGGCCAGCCGCTTCTTCAGCCCCTCCGGCGACTCCTGCCGTATCTCCTCGTTCGTCGGCACAACCCCCCACGCCAACACCCCGCCCCGCCCCAGGTAGGCCTCGACTTCCCGTGGATAGAGCGACACCGACCGGGCATACTCATGCGCGTCGAAACTGATTATGTCTGCGTTCGTCCCCTCCAGCATTGCCCAGTCTGTGTTTCCGCAGCAATGGATTCCCGCCAGCGCCTCCCGCGCGTGAAGCGCGTCTATGAGTTCGTTCAGGCTCCGCTGCACGTCGGCGCCCGTCAGGCCCAGGTACGCCGAGGTCCCAAACCCGGCCAGCACGGGTTCGTCAATGAAGATGATCACCCTCTGGGCGAAAGGCTTCAGTTGGTCCACCTGCCACAACGCCTTCTGCGTAAGGGCCTTCACCACGACGTCCCTCAACTGTTCGTCATAGTACGCCGCCTTGACGTCGTCCTTGCCCGGCCCGAAGGCGTTGGTCCCCAGCGAGAACGTCAACGGCCCCGTCACGTGTCCCTTCAGGTGCTCGAATCTCCTGCCCATGCTTTTCATTTTTTCCACGAAAGCGCAGAATCCGCTGGCGTGTTTCCGCGAGACCGCGAAATTCTCCGGCTTTTCCTCCAGGAACTTGGCGTAGAAGGTTTCCAACTGCCCAGCCAGGTCGTCGCCGACCTGGAACCATATCCGCTTCTGCGCCTCGTCCAGTTTCAGGCACGGCATGCCTTCGCAGTACATCGGGTTCATGAGTTCACGGAACCCGATCTTGGGAAGCTGCGGCCAGAACGGTATGTCCACGCCGCAGTCCAGGACGAAGCGGCACGCCTCGTCCGGGTCCGTAAGCGGCAGGCTGCCGATGGCCGTCGTCTTGCATCTTGGCAGAAAGGGTTCGTTCATGTCTGCGCGCCCTTCTCGTAAAACGTGCGCCCCCGTATTTTGATGTTAGCGCCGGCAGACGCCGCTGACAACCCTCAAGCGGTGCTGAACAAAGTCGGGCGTCACTCCGGCAACCGCCGGAAAAATTCCTGTCCCCGGTAGAACCGGCTGCCCCAGTGGAAATCTTCGGGAAACAAGAAACACGCCCCCCCTCGGAAATGTCCGCCTCCGTCAATGTGCGCGGCGAACGCCCGCTGCATCGTCGTCTGCCGGCGGATGTTCGCCCAATCTTTCCAGTTCGGCCCGAACACCGTCCTCAGCGCGCTCTCGCTGCCTGAGGCGATCGGAAACAGGTACACCTCCTTCTGAAACCGGACGAGGTTCGACGAAGGTGGCAGGAGCTTCTCGAACTGCGCGTCGAGTATCCAGGAGAAGCACGTGAGGGCGACGTAGGGCTTGTCGGGAAAATATTTCGGGAAGAACGACATCGCCCGCGCCATGGACTCCCCGCACTGTTCAAATCCCATCGGCTCCCCGGCCGGGATGTGCATGCCGAGCACCGTGTCCCCCGGCGCCAGCGCCTGCTGCCATTCTTGCGCCGCCAGCCGTATCTCCTTTCGCACGGCCCGACCGACCGGCAGGATCGGGTGTCCGACAATCTCCTTCTCGGTGATCTGGAGACTGCCTGTCCAGCCGTGCTCTTTGTCGAACACGCCGCCGGCGCCGTCGGCCTGGCCGTCGCCGCGATAGCGTACCCCGTCCTCGGAGAGCGCCAGCACCGTTCTCTGCCTCTTGTGTCGGAAGACCCGCACCTTGCCGTGGAAGCTGCACGGGATATACTGGAGCCGCCCCAACCGGTAAAGCTCCCCGCGCCAGTGATTCATCAGCCAGTTCAAAATGCGCGGGCTGATGCCCGGATGTCCGAGTTCCTGGGTATAGTCCTCCCTTTCCATCACCAGCTTGAGGTCCAGCGCCGTTTCACGAACAATCTCGGCGGGGATTCCTCTGGCGCGGTGGACCTCCTGCATCTGCGGCACGCCCGACAGCAGCAACACGACGTTGAGCATGCCGGCGTCGTTTCCGAGCGCGGCCGTCAACAGGGGCCAGCGATGAATCTCGACCATTCTGGTCTTCGTGCGGAAAAGGCCGTCGTGGCAATACCACGCCAGCGCCGACACCGCCTCATCGGCCGCGAACCGCCTCGCCGCCGCCGCAACCGTCTCGGCCGTGTGGCGGGGCAGATGGACTTCGTCGCACGCCCAACGCACATATTCGGGCGTTAGAAACTCCATCTTCACGGGGCGGGACGCCTGGACGGTCTCCCATTCTGCGCTGAAGACCGCCTGGTGTTCGGCGATCCGCAGTCGTTCCGCAACCGCGCTCAGTTCCATCGGCGCTTTCTCCTCATAACACGCTTACGGCGAGGCATCTCGGCCTTTTATACCCCTTCGCTCTGGAAATCTCAAGACGCCCCGTGTTGGGCCGGGTCTTGGATTTCCGAAGGCTTTCGGCTAGGATACGTTGCATTCAGTATGTTGGGCGGAGGACACGATGCAAAGACGCGCTTTATGTGGCGCTGCGGCGGGTGCGTTCTTGTGGTTCGCCTTGACCGCAGGCGCAGCCGAGCCGGGACGGGTGGTCTTCGATTTCGAGAGCGGCGACCTCCAAGGCTGGGCCGTCGTCGAGGGCGGCTTCGACCGGCTTATCTCCGACCGCGAACATTTTCACCACCACACCCCCAAGGTCAGGTACAACAAGCAGGGCAAATATTTTCTGTCCACGCTGGAGACGGCCAAGGGCACTCCGAATGACGTGATGACGGGCGTGGTCGAGTCGCCCGTCTTTGTTTTGAGGGGCGGAGCCGCCACTCTCCTTGTCGGCGGCGGCAACCACAAGGACACTTACGTCGCGCTGTGCGCCCTGGACGGGACGGAACTTCTACGTGCCGCCGGGGCAAACACTCAGACCATGCAGAGCGTAACGTGGGACGTGTCCGGACTCGCCGGCCGGAAAGTCTTCCTGAGGATTGTGGACCGCCACACGGGCGGCTGGGGTCACATTACGTTCGACGACTTCCGCGCCGAGGGCGAGCTTGACCCGACGGCCACTGCCGAACGCGCCGCGTTGCGGGAGAAGGCGGCCCGCGAGAAGGCGCAACGCCAAGCCCGCGAGGTTCTTGCCGGCGGTTTCACGTCGCTTCGGTCGGCTGTCGCCAACCTTATCGCGACGTTTGGCGACCGATATGCGCAGGGCAAGGAGTTCCTCGCCAGGACGGAGGCGCTCGAAGCGCGCTTCAATAAGGCCTCTCTCGACCAATTGCCCCGGCTTGAGTCCGAGTTCCGCGCCTTGCAGCGCGAGGCCCTCGTCGCCAACCCTCTGGTGAGCGCCCAACCCCTTCTCTTTGTCGTCCGCAAGCAGTACCGCCGCGACCACCACAACACCGAAACGATGTTCCAGACCGGCGAGATCAATACCAAGAGCTTTACCGGCCGCGGCGCGATCAAGACGCTTGACCTTCGCCGGACGACCGAGGGCGGCGCCGGGGCGGTCAAGACCCTTCTCGATGTCCCCGAAGGCGTCGCCCGCGACCCCGAACTAAGCTTCGACGGCCGGACGATCCTTTTCTCCATGCGCCGGAACATTGACGACGACTACCACCTCTATGAAATCGGCGCCGATGGGGCGGGCCTTCGCCAATTGACCTTCGGGGCGGGCGTTACCGACATTGATCCCCTCTACCTTCCCGACGGCCGCATCGTCTTTACGTCCACGCGGGAGCCGAAATACTGCATGTGCAACCGCCACATCATGGGCAACCTTTTTCGCATGGACGCCGACGGCGCGAACATCCACCAGATCGGCCACAGCACTCTGCACGAGGGGCACGCCGCCCTGACGCCGGATGGCCGCATCCTGTACGACCGGTGGGAGTACGTGGACCGCAACTTCGGCGACGCCCAGGGGACCTGGATCGTCAATCCCGACGGCACCAATCACGCCATTGTCTACGGCAACAACACCAAGTCCCCCGGCGCCGTCCTCGACGCGCGCGCGATCCCCGGCACGCAACGCATCATCGCGACGTTCTCCTCCTGCCACGATCGCCCCTGGGGCGCTGTCGCCATCGTGGACCCGACTCTCGGCGTTGACGGAAAGCCCCCCGTCCTTCGCATCTGGCCGCCGAGCGCCATGAATCTTGTCATGAACGGCAACTACGACACGTTCCAGGTCGTTCAGCCCAAGTATGAGGACCCTTACCCGCTCAGCGACAAGCACTTCCTCTGTTCGCGCCAGATGGAAGGCGAGAACATGGGCATCTTTCTGCTGGACGTTTTCGGCAACGAGGTCCTGCTCCACCACGAGGCCCCGGGCTGCTTCGACCCGATGCCCGTCGCCGCGCGCCCCCGTCCGCCCGTCATCCCCGACCGCATCAAGCTGGACGAGACCGAGGGCACGTTCTACGTCCACGACGTGTACCTGGGCACGGGTATGGAGAAGGTCAGGCGCGGAGCGGTGAAATGGCTGCGCGTGGTGGAATCGCCGGAGAAGCGCTTCTGGACGCATACAAGCTGGCAGGGCAGCGGCACGCAAGCCCCGGCAATGGCCTGGAACGACTTCAACAACAAACGCATCTTGGGCACGGTTCCCGTCGAGGAGGACGGCTCGGCTTACTTCCGCGTGCCCGCCGACACGTTTGTCTATTTCCAGTTGCTGGACGAGAACGGCATGATGGTCCAGCCCATGCGCTCAGGCACGATTGCGCGACCGGGCGAGACGACCGGCTGTATCGGTTGTCATGACAGTCGTCTGTCTGCGGTTCCCAACGTCCATAAGCGCGGCGCGAGCCGCGCGCCGGACAGGCTCCGGCCCTGGCGCGGGGAGACGCGCGATTTCAGCTATATCGCGGAGGTGCAGCCCGTCTTCGACAAACACTGTGTGAAGTGCCACGACTATGGGAAACCTGCGGGCAAGAAACTCGTCCTGGCCGGCGACCTGTCGTTGGCCTTCAACGTTTCCTACATGGAGCTTCGCCACAAGAACATCGTGAAGGTCGTCGGCGCCGGTCCTGCGGAGGTTCAGCCGCCCTACTCCTGGGGTTCGCACGCCAGCCGGCTCGTGGAGGTCCTGCGAAAGGGTCACGAAGGCGTGAAGCTCGACCCTGGAAGTCTGGACCGCATCATCACCTGGATTGACATCAACGCGCCGTATTATCCCAATTATGCCAGCGCCTTTCCGGACAACCTTCACGGTCGTTCGCCCCTCAACAACAGGCAGTTGCAGGAACTGTCCGCGCTGACGGGCCTTGATCTGACGAAGCAGAGCCAGTCGCCCCTCGTAAACTTCACGCGGCCGGAACTGAGTCCCTGCCTGGTGGCTCTGGCGGACAAGGCCGGTCCTCAATACCAGCGCGCCCTGGCCCTCATCCGCGAAGGGGCGCAGGTGCTCGCCGCCGCTCCCCGCATGGACCTGCCCAGTCCCATGCTCACCGGCATCGAGGCCCGTCGCCAGGCAAAATACGAGTCCCTCGCCCGGACGCAGGCCGAGACCCGGCAGGCCATGATCCGGGGCGAAAAGAAGTATCACGACGAAACCGCGGGCCGCTGATCCGTTACAACCTCACTTCCGCCCCGCTTCGCTCCGACTCATACACCGCGTGAATGATCCGGATCATCTGGGCCGCGGCCTCGCCCGGCGTGAAGGGCGCGCCGCCGTCGAGGGCGCAGTCTATGAAGTTCCAGATAAAGTCCTTGTGGACGTCGAAGGGTTCGGCGCGCAAGGAGAGCGTCTCCGTGCTGCGGCGTCCGTAGCGGTCGGTGTAAAGCTCTATCGTCTGCGCGCCGGGGCCGAACTGGTACGGATTGAAGGCCACGCCCGCCTTGGACCCGTAGATCCGAACGCTGTACTCGTCTTTCATGTTGGCCACCCAGGCGCGTTCCCAGGCGATGGCCGGTCCGCCTTTGCAGCGCAGCATCGCCGCGCCGTGGTCTTCGACGTCCCACTTGACGTTCTTGACCTCGATGCCGCCGACGCCGTGGAACGAAAACCCCGATACGGACTTCACCGGCAGCCCCCCGAGCAGCCCGTAGAGCACGTCGAGGTCGTACACGCCCCAGTCCGAAAGGGCGCCGCCGCCGGCCTTGGTCTTGTCGAGGAACCAGTACGCCCCCGCGTTGTAGAAGATGCCCGGCCTGTGGCCGCGACCGATGCCCGTGTACTTAATGAAGTACACCTCGCCCAGCTCGCCGGAGACCAGCAACTCCTTCACGGCCTTGAAGACGGGCGTCGTGCGGAATCGGGCCGAACAGCAGGCGAAAAGTTTCTTCGCGCGCCCGGCCGCCTTCACCATGCGCGCCGCTTCGTCGGGCGTGCGCGCCAGCGGCTTTTCGCAGAGCACGTGCCGGCCCGCCGCCAGGGCGTCCACCGTCATCGGCTCGTGCAGGAAGGGCGGGGTGCAGACGGTGACGGCGTCCGCCTCGCACTCCTTCAATAGTTTCCTGTAATCTTCGAAAACTTCCGGAACCTTGAACTCGGCGGCCATGCGACGCGCCGCTTCGGCGTTCACGTCGCACACGGCAACCACCTTGCAGCGCGGGTGCGACGCAAACGCCCGCATCTGGACCTTGCCGATCATGCCCGCGCCCAACAACGCCACCTTCAGAACCTTCGCCTCGGCTTTGCTCATGGATTCTCTCCCGTTCCGGCATGTCCGCCTGCGGACGATCCGCGCCCTCACGCGTTCGCCGCCAGTTCGCGGTACAGCGCGGCATAGTAGCCCGCAAGACGCTCCGATTCCGGGCCGCCGTTGATCTCGGCGGACAGATAGCCCTGATAGCCGTCTTTCTTCAGCAGCCCGAACAACTCCTTGTATGGATAGATATCGGTGAACTCGTGCATGTGAATGTGGCGGATGCGATGCCGCACGTAGCTGTACGTGGCCGCGATGGAGCCGCCGTTAATGTCGCGATTGTCGCAGTTGTACACGATGGCGATGCGCGGGTGATCGGCGATCTCGACGGCGCGCAGCGCATACTTCCAGAAGTTGAACTGCCCGTGCATTTCGAGTCCGACGTTGACGCCCATCGGGTCGGCGAACTCGCCCAGCACGCGCAGCGACTCGCCCACGTACTTCACGCACTCGTCGCGGTCCACGCCCTTGGGGATCACGTTTCCGAAGACGCGCACGTGCGGCGCGTCAATGTCGCGCGCCAGTTCGATGAAGCGCTTGGCGCGGTCAATCATCTTCTGCCGCTCGGCGGGGTCGGGGTTCTCGAACACGCAGCTTGTCCCCACGCCCGAAGCCGCCAGGTAGGCGTCCTCCAGCTTGTACTTGACCTCCTTGCGCTGTTCGGGCGTCGCGTCCAGTTCCACGCCGTGCTTGTGTTTCAGTTCGGCCCGAAACTCGATGGCGGCGTAGCCCCACTTCCTGCACATCTGAATGATCTGCTCCAGCGTCCACTCCTGCGCGATGTTGAACGTCAGCATGCTCAGCTTCACGGAAGGCCCTCCTGTGGGAAAGGTGATGCGCCGGATTATACAGCACGGGGCGCCGCTTTTCGAGCGCGAACTTCCGCGCCGCCGTAAAGCGGGTTGACTTGCGCGCCCCTCCCCCGTAGAATCTCAGCAGCGCGCGCGAAGGAGTCGCGCGGATATTCTGCGGGTTTTGAATCACCGACGGAGGATGATGATGGCAACGCTCAAAGGCAATTGCGTCATGGCGCAGTCCGGCGGCCCGACCGCCGTCATTAACAGTTCGCTCCAAGGCGTGATCGAGGAGGCGATGAAGCACAGCCGCATCGAGGGCATCTACGCCGCCCAGAACGGCATCCTGGGCGTGCTGCGGGAGGAGCTGTTCGACCTGCGCAAGGAAAAGCCGGAGGTCGTCCAGGCCCTCAGCCGCACTCCCGCTGCCGCCGCCGGGTCGTGCCGGTACAAGCTCAAGGACATCAAGAAGTCCAGCGCCGACTACGAACGCATCCTGGAGGTCTTCAAGGCCCACAACATCCGCTACTTCTTCTATGCCGGCGGCAACGACTCCATGGACACCGCCGACAAGCTCAGCAAGCTGGCCGCCGAGACCAAGTACGACCTCATCGTGATGGGCGTGCCAAAGACAATTGACAACGACCTGGCCATCACCGACCACTGCCCCGGCTTCGGCTCGGTGGCCAAGTACGTCGCCACAACCGTCATGGAGATGAGCAAGGACACCGACGCCCTGTACTCCTCCGACACAGCCTCCGTCGTCGAGACGATGGGCCGCAACGCCGGCTGGATCGCGGCGGCGGCGGGCATGGCCGCCCGCACCCCGGACGACGGGCCGCACCTGGTCTACATGCCCGAAGTGCCCTTCTCCTGGGAACAGCTCGAGGCCGACGTCGCGGCCGTTCTGAAACGGCTCGGCCGCTGCGTCATCGCCGTTTCGGAAGGGATCAGGAACAAGGACGGCGCTTACATCTCCGAAGTCGGCGGGACGTTTGCGAAGGATTCCTTCGGCCACGCGCAGTTGGGCGGGGCCGGCGACACGGTGGCCGCCTACGTCGAAAACAAGATCAAGGTCAAGTGCCGCCGCGCCCGCCCCGGCACGGCCCAGCGTGAGGCCATGCACTTCGCCTCGTTGGCGGACGTCCAGGAGGCCTACATGGTCGGCCAGAAGGCCGTGCAGCACGCCGCCGAGGGCACGTCCGGCTTCATGGTCATCCTCGTGCGCGAAAGCGCCAAGCCCTACCGCTGCAGCACCGGCCTGGCGAAACTCACCGACATCGCCAACGGCCAGAAGATGGTTCCGCGCGAATGGATCAACAAGGAAGGCAACCACATCACCCAGGCCATGCGCGACTACATCGCGCCGCTGATGCAGGGCCAGGCCCCCGTCACCATCGCCCCCGACGGCCTGCCCGTCTACATGCGTTTTGAGAGGCACTTCCTGCCCAAGAAGTGCAAGCCGTGGCAGCCGGCGAAGTGACGGAGTCCGGCGGGGTCAGCGTTTGATTGGCGGCCGTCCGGGTCACGCCGGGGGGCGCTGGTAGGCGATGACGCCGCGCACGATGGTGGTCTCGACTTTGAGATCCTTATCGAGGATGACGAGGTCGGCGTCGGCGCCGGGGGCGATGTGGCCTTTGCGCCGCACGATGCCGAGGGTCTGCGCCGGGTTGTAGGATGCCATCATGATCGCCTCGCGAAGCCCCGCGCCGGCGAACTCCATGACGTTGCGCACGGCCTGATCCATCGTCAGGACGCTGCCCGCGATGGTGCCGTTCCTGAACCGCAGCGCGCCGTCGCGCAGTTCCACCATCTTCCCCTCCATCTCGAACGGCCCGGAGCCGTGGGGCATCCCCGCCAGGGCGAGGCTGTCGGTGATGAGGACGATCTTGTCGGGCGGCTTGGTCTTGACCACCAGCGCGACCGTCGTGGGGTGGATGTGCGCGCCGTCGGCAATGACCTCGACGGAAACCCTGTCGTCGGCCATGACCGCGCCGGCCACGCCCGGCTCGCGCGAGATGAACATGCGCATGGCGTTGAACAGGTGCGTCGCGTGCCGGGCGCCCGCGGCAACGGCCTGAGCGGCGATGTCGTAGGAACTGTTGGAGTGGCCGATGGCCGGCACGATCCGCGCGCGGCGCAGGCGGGCAAAGGCCGCGAACGCGCCGTCGAGTTCCGGCGCCACCGTCATGACCTTCAGCGCCGGCCCCGCGATGCGCAGGATGCGGTCCAGCTTACGCTTTTCGGGATGGACGCAGTACCGCCGCAGGATCGCGCCCCGCTTGACGCGGCTGATGAACGGCCCTTCCAGGTAAAGCCCCAGGCACTGCGCCCCGCCGGTGGCCGGACGTCTCAGGGCCGCTTTGGCGGCCTTGATGGATTTCAGGTCGTAGAACGTAGTCGCCAGGAACGAGGTGGCGCCGTAGCGCACCATGATGCGGGCCATCTGCCGCACGGATTCGGGGGCGTTGTGCCACACATCATGGCCGC
Source organism: uncultured Planctomycetota bacterium (assembly GCA_964409935.1). GTDB lineage: Bacteria > Planctomycetota > Brocadiia > JAADGH01 > CAYPFP01 > CAYPFP01. The sequence goes on from CAYPFP010000002.1 coordinate 121,500, forward strand.
CGATGCCGTGGATGTGCATGTCAATGAAGCCGGGGACGAGGCGTTTGCCGCGCGCATCAATGACCATGTCGGCCCGCACGCGCGCCGGCGCGCCGCCTGCCTTGACCGACATGATGTGCGCGCCGCGTATAAGCACCGCGCCGCGCTCGACCTCGCGCAGCGGGGTGATGACGTGGGCGTTGCGGATCAGAATGGAACTCATCGCTGCCGCCGTCGCGTGCTATTCCTCAAAACGAACCCCCTCGGACTTCTTCACGATGTAGGCCTTCCCGCCGGCCTGCTCGATGGCCTCGGCCACGGCCCTTTCGCAGCCGGGGGCATAGGCGATCATGGTGCCGCCGCAGCCCGATCCGTTGATCTTGCATCCGAGCGCGCCGGCCTGTTTGGCCGCCGCGATCATTCTCTCTATCTTGGCCGTGGAAACGCCCAGGTGGTCGCGCAGCATCTCGTGGTGTTCGTCCAGCAACGCCCCCATCTCCTGCTCCTCGAAACGAGCGCCTTTCAGCAACGACAGGGCCTTCCGGCAGATGTCCCGGTTGATCAGGTTTGCGTAGAGTTTCTGCGCCAGACCTTCGGGGAGTCCGCGCAGGACGGGCGCCACCTCTTCCAGCGGCGTGGTGCGGATGTTGAACGCGGGCAGGAAAGCGCGCACCGCCTCGATGCCCTCGCGGACCTGCCTTTTCACCGTGCTCAGTGTGCACGTGGTCGGTTTTTTTTCAAGAGAATTTCCCAGGACGATGCCGTGAAAAGGCCGCGGCAACTGCGTGACGCGCATCGGCTCGCCGCAGTCAATGTGGAGCAGGCCGCCCAGGGTCGCCGTGAAATGGTCCATGATGCCGCCGGGTTCCTTGAACTCAACCACCTCGGCCTCGTGGGCCAGGCGGACGAGTTGCTCGCCGGTGAATCGGTCCAGGGCATCGTTGACCCGCAGGTTAATAGCCGTCCAGACCACGGTGAAAGCCGAGGAACTGGCCACCCCGGCGTTGATGGGGATCTGGCTCTTGACGCGGAAATCGTAGCCCCGGTCGAACCGGACGCCCTTGCGCCGCAGGACGTTGATGACGGAGCGCAGGTAGTCGCGCTGGTTCTGATAGGAGAGTTCCTCGAAGGGCGAGAACTCCGCCCGCGAGGCGATGTCGGGCATGTCCACGTGATAGCAGCCGTTCCGCCGCGGCGTCGCCGAGATCGTCATCCGCAGGTTGATGGCCATCGCGATCACGCTAAGCCCCAGGTAGTCCTGGTGTTCCCCGAAAAGGCAAACCCGCCCGGGCGCCGACGCGGCGATGCCGCGGCCTGTTTGCTGAGTCACGACTCTCCTCCTGCCTCTGGTGTCTGTCCTGGGTGCGCAAGTCCCTCGGCGGCAAAATCCCAAAGCACAATAGTTTATAATGCCTGACCCGCGTTTACAATGGATTTCTTGCGGCGGGGCGTCCGCGGGGGTTCAGCCGGGGGACCACTTGGGCTGACGGTCGCGCGTGCGCCAGGCGCGGCGGTCGGCGCGCCTGCCGGGGGCCAGAAGCGCGGCCCGCTGATTGGCGGGCAACTGCCCCCGGGCGGCCAGGATCTTGTCGCGGATCTCGGCGGCGCGTTCGAAGTCGAGTTGGGCGGCGGCTTCGCGCATCTCTTCTTCCAGCTCGTTGAGCGTCTCCTGCGTGAGGTACTGCTCTTCGGTCTCGTGGACGGCCTCGTAGGCGTAGCGCTTCGAGGATATCTCCTGCTCGATGCCGTCGCGGATGGCCTTGCGGACGGTTTGGGGGGTGATGTTGTGCTCCTTGTTGTACCGGAGCTGGATGCGGCGGCGGCGGTTGGTTTCGTCAATGGCGCGGCGCATGGAGTTCGTGACGGTGTCGGCGTAAAGGATGACCTCGGCGTTAACGTTGCGGGCGGTGCGCCCGATGGTCTGGATGAGCGAGGTCTCCGAGCGCAAAAAGCCCTCTTTGTCGGCGTCGAGGATGGCGACCAGCGAGACCTCGGGCAGGTCAAGCCCCTCGCGCAGCAGATTGACGCCCACAATGACGTCGTAGGCGCCCAGCCGCAGGTCTTTGAGGATCTGCACGCGCTCCAGGGCGTTGATCTCGGAGTGCAGGTAGGCGCCTTTGATGCCGGCGTTGGCGATGTAGGAGGCCAGTTCTTCGGCCATTCGCTTGGTGAGCGTCGTGACCAGGACGCGCTCCTTGCGGTCGGCGCGCTTCTCGATCTCCCCGACGAGGTCCTTCACCTGCCCGCGCGCGGGCCGCACGTGGATCAGCGGGTCCACCAGGCCGGTGGGGCGGATGACCTGTTCGACGACTTCGCCGCCGCACTTCTGAAGTTCGTAGGGGCCGGGCGTGGCCGAGACGAAGAGGGCCTGTTTGACCACCGTCTCCCACTCGTCGAACCGCAGGGGCCGGTTGTCCAGCGCGCTCGGCAGCCGGAATCCGTGCGCCACGAGCGTTTCCTTGCGCGTGCGGTCGTTGTTGTACATCCCGTGCAACTGCGGGACGGACGCGTGCGACTCGTCCACGATGCAGAAGAAGTCCTCCGGGAAGAAATCCAGCAGGACATAGGGCCGCTCGCCCGGCGCGCGGCCCGCCAGGTGCCGCGAGTAGTTCTCGATGCCCGAGCAGTACCCGACCTCCAGCAGCATCTCGATGTCGTAGCGCGTGCGGGCTTCCAGCCGTTGCGCCTCCAGCAGCTTGGCCTGCGAGCGCAGTTCCTCAAGCCGCTCCTTGAGTTCCTTCCGGATGCCCTCGACCGCGCTCTCGATGCGGCTTTCGGGCATGACGTAGTGCTTGGCGGGATAGACGGCGAGCGTGTCCTGTTCGCCGACGATCTCGCCGGTCAGGGGGTCGAACGCGGCCAGCCGGTCCACGGCGTCGCCGAACATCTCGACGCGGTAGGCGGTCTCTTCGTACGCCGGGAAGATTTCGATCACGTCCCCGCGCACGCGGAACCGCCCCCGCCCGAATTCGAAGTCGTGCCGCTCGTACTGGATCGCCACCAGCCTGCGCAGGATCTCGTCGCGGTCAATCGTCTGGCCGCGCTTGAGATAAACGAACATCTCGCGGTAGTCCTCGGGCGAACCCAGCCCGTAGATGCACGAGACGCTCGCCACCACGATCACGTCGCGCCGCGACATCAGCATGCTGGTGGCCGCCAGCCGAAGGCGGTCTATGTCCTCGTTGATGGAGGCGTCCTTCTCGATGTACAGGTCGCGCTGCGGGATGTAGGCCTCGGGCTGGTAGTAGTCGTAGTAGCTGACGAAGTAGCCGACGGCGTTTTCGGAGAAGAACTCGCGGAATTCGCTGTAGAGCTGGGCGGCGAGGGTCTTGTTGTGGGAGATGACGAGGGTCGGCCTCTCCAGCGCGGCGATAACGTTGGCCATGGTGAACGTCTTGCCGGAGCCGGTCACGCCGAGCAGCGTCTGGCACGGTTTGCCGCTTCGGTAGCCCTCGATCAGTTTCCGGATCGCCTCCGGCTGATCGCCCTTGGGGGTGAAACTGGATGACAGTTTGAAGATCCCCATGCCTTCACTTCGCGGTTCCTGGACTACGGCCTCTTTGCGCCGCCCCCCCGCCCTGTTCGACTTCGCCGGCGGAAACCTTCACGTGCGGCGCAATGTCGGCGAATGCCTTCTCGCCGATTCCCTTTATGTGCCTGAGCTGGCCAACCGACTTGAAGCCCCCGACGCGCTCGCGGTAGGCAACGATCTCTCTGGCCGTGCTCTCGCCGATGCCCGGCAGGAGCGTCAACTCTTCCCATGAGGCCGTATTCAGGTCCATGACATAATGGGCCTCGGCCGGTTGCGCCCTCTCGATGCGGAACCCGTCGGCGTCGCGCCGCCATTCGCGCACCTTCAGAGCCGCCACGCCGGCCGCCAGCAAGACCGACAGCGCAACGATCACGGCCGTCTCGCTCCGCGTAAGCAGAGGGCCTTCCCCCGGCCCTTGTCCCCCGGAAGCCGGCGACGTCATGCGTTGTCCTCGGAGACCTGGTCGCAGCGCAGGGTGTTGCCGTCGTCAGACTTCCGAAATTATACCACTTTGCCTCCCCCGCCGCCAGCCGCGTTTCTTGCGCCCCTCGAAGGCATATGCCATAATTAAATCAGGGCAACCGAACACGGAGGTGGGTGACATGAGACGTTTCCTGATGGTCATTGACATGCTCAACGGCTTCCTCAAGGAAGGCGGCAAGCTGTACTGCGGCCCGCAGGGGCGGGCCATAATCCCCTTTGTGCGCGACAAGGTCAAGGAGTACGTTCAGGCGGGCGACCCGGTCGTCTTTCTCTGCGACGCCCATGCGCCCGATGACGCCGAGTTCAACTACTGGCCTTCGCATTGCGTCCGAGGGAGCTACGAGGCAGAGATCGTGGACGAGTTGAAGCCTTTGGCCGCCGGCCAGATCATCATACCCAAGACCAAGTATATGGACTTCATGAGGCCCGAGGTCGAGAACCTCCTGGAGCAGGTCAAGCCGGACGTGGTCGAACTACTCGGCGTGTGCACCAACATCTGCGTCTTCTTCGCCGCCGTGGACCTGCGCCGGCGCGGATACCGCGTGCGCGTCTATGAGGCGGGCGTGTCCTCTTTCGACGAAGAGGCGCACAAACACGCCCTGGACCAGATGCGCAAGGTTCTGTTCGTGGACGTCGTTCCCGCGCCGGTATACGTGTGACGGACGTCGAAGCGGGGCTTCTTGCCCTCCAGAGAGGATCCGATGAGCATCAGGGACGGGAAACGTCTACCCTCCGAAACCTTCAAACTGGATGTGGAGGGCATGCGGTCGGGCTGGTACAGCGACCACTACTTCAACAACGTCGTGCGCATCCTGGGCCGTCTGTCCGCCGAGGGCTACCGCTTTGCAGGCCGATGTCCGCTTCTGTCGGCCAAGGGCGCGGACCCCAGCGGGGTGGATGTCGGCGACATGCGCGTGGACATGCAATACTTCACCAAACGCGAGCCTTTCAGCATCGTGGCCGGCGCGGACCATGCCATCGCCATGTTCAAGGAGTGCGCCGGCTACTTTGACCAGGATGGACGCTTCGTCAACACCGCCGGCTCTCTGGAGATAGACGCCGTCCTTGACGGCGAGAAGGTCAAGCCCTGGGAGACGGTCATGCGCGTGCGGGGGCGCTACCGCGACTTTGCCTTCCTGGAAACCACGACGCTGGGCGCGCTTGCTCGCCGAACCCGCATCGCGACGAACGTCTACAAGACGCTCCAAGCCTCCGGCGGCAAGCCCATCTTTTTCTTTCCCGCCCGGTTCGACCTCCACGAAGCCCAAGCCGGCGACGGGTACGCCTATCTTGTCGCGCTTGAGCGGTATAACATGGATTACCGCATGAACGCCCGCCCCTTGATCTCGACGTCGGCGCAGGGGAGCTGGTGGGGCGGGAGCGGCAGCGGAACCATGGCCCACGCCTACGTGCTGTGCTTCCTGCGCGACACGGCGGAGGCGACGATCCAGTTCGCCCGACACGCCACGCCCGACGCGCCGAGGATCGCGCTGGTGGATTCGTCCAACGATTGCGTCGGCGATTCCGTCGCGACCGCCAAGGCCCTCTTCGGCAGATACATGGAACTCGTCGAAGCCGGCCGCCGCGACGAGGCGCAGAAGTTCGTCCTCTACGGCGTGCGCGCCGACACCGCCGGCAACATGATGGACAAGGCCGTCGAATCCACAGGGAATGCGCGCGAGGATTACGGCGTTGTGCCCAGGCTGGTATGGAAGATGCGCGAGGCCCTCGACGCCGCGCCCGAGTCCCTCGGCCTTGGCGGAGAGCGGCTCGCGCGCGCCAGAGAGTACTTCCGGTCGGTTAAGATCATCGTCTCCGGCGGCTTCGACCCCGAACGTGTCGCCTGGTTCGAGTCGCTCAAGACGCCCGTGGACGCCTACGGCATCGGCTCCTACTTCATCCGGGACGGCCCCAACGACTTTACGGCCGACGTGGTCCGCGTACACGTGGGCGGCCAGTGGCGCGACCTGGCCAAAGAAGGACGCCAGGCCCGCGACAATGCGGCTATGAAGCGCGTCGTATGGCCGTCATAAAAAGCCCGCGCACCTGCGGGCGCGCTCCCAAAAGCCCCTTGACTCCCCCCGATGGGCTGATAGAATGGGCGTTTACGCTTTGTTCCCGCGATTGCTCGTTGAAAGGTCTCTCTCGCCATGCCTGATGGAAAGGTTCGCGTGCGGTTCGCGCCGTCCCCGACGGGACATCTGCACGTCGGCGGCGCGCGAACGGCGCTCTACAATTGGTTGTTTGCGCGCCATGAGAACGGCGCGTTCATCCTGCGAATCGAGGACACCGACCGCACGCGCTCGACCGAGGAGATGGTCTCCGCCATCCTTCAGAGCATGAAATGGCTCGGCCTCGACTGGGACGAAGGCCCCTTCCGCCAGAGCGAGGCCCTCCCCGTCTACGCCGAGTACGCCAAAAAACTGCTCGACTCCGGCCACGCCTTCTATGACGAGGACAAGGAGAAGGGCCGTGCCATCCGGTTCAAGATGGGCGAGGGGATCACGCAGTTCGACGACCTCATCCACGGCCCCATCGCGTTCGACGCGGCGGACCTGGAGGACTTCGTCCTGCTCAAGTCCGACGGTTTTCCCACGTACAACTTCGCGTGCGTGGTGGACGACGCGCGCATGGGCATCACGCACGTCATCCGCGGCGACGATCATATCACCAACACGCCCAAGCAGTTGTGCGTGTACCGGGCGCTGGGACTGGCGCCGCCCCGCTTCGGCCACATCCCCATGATCCTCGGCGAAGACGGCGCCCGGCTGAGCAAACGCCACGGCGCTACGTCGGTGGAGGAGTACCGCAAGCAGGGCTACCTCCCCGACGCGCTGGTGAACTTCCTGGCGCTGCTGGGATGGTCGCCGGGCAAGGACCTGGAGATCATGTCGCCCCGGCAGCTTGTCGAAAAGTTCACTATTGACCGATGCAACAAGACCAGCGCGCGTTTCGACCACCAGAAGCTCGACTGGATGAACGGCGAGTACATCAAGGCCCTTCCGGCGGAGGTCCTGGCCGAGGCCGTCGCGCCGTTCCTCAAGGAAGCGGGACTCGACCCCGACGCGCGCCCGCGCGCGTGGCTGGCCGAGCTCGTCAACCTCTATCGCGACCGCTTCAGCACGCTGGCGGAATTCCCCAAACGCACGCACTTTTTCTTCACCGACAGCTTCGACTTCGACGAGGCGGCGGTCTCGAAGTTCCTGAGGAACGAAGGCACGCTGCAGACGCTCGCGGCGGTGCGGGAGGGACTGGCCAGGCTCGACGCGTTCGACGCCGCCTCCATCGAGACCTGTCTGCGCGCGGTCGCCAAGGAGCGCGCCGTAGGTCTCGGCAAGGTGGCGCAGCCCCTGCGCGTGGCCGTCACCGGCGTGGCCGTGAGCGCAAGCCTTTTTGAAACGATCGTCCTCCTCGGAAAAGAGACGGTGCTGGCCCGGCTGAACCGCACCATAAAGTCGCAGGGCCTCTCCCCCGACGGAGGCTGAAACACCCGCGAGTCGGACAGGATACATCTGGAGGTTTTATGTCGCTTCTTGTGGTGGGTTCGGTGGCGTTTGACTGCGTCGAGACGCCCTATGGCAAAGTAGACAACGCCATGGGCGGTTCCGCTTCGTATTTCGCCTACGCGGCCAGCTTTTTCACCCGCGTTCGCCTCGTGGGCGTCATCGGCAAGGACTTCCCAGAAGAGTACAAGGAGGTCCTCCGGCGGCGCAACATTGACATGACCGGCCTGCAGGTGGCCGACGGCAAGACCTTCCGGTGGTCGGGCGTCTACGACGCCACCATGAACACGCGCACCACGCGGTCGGTCGAATTGAACGTCTTCCAGAACTTCGACCCCAAGATTCCCGAGAACTTCCGCGACACCGAGCACGTCTTCCTGGCCAACGGAAGTCCGGTGATGCAGAAGCGCGTGCTGGAACAGATGCGCCGCATGAAACTCGCCGTCGCCGACACGATGAACCACTGGATTCAGGATCAGCGCCCCGAACTGCTCGAACTGCTGAAGATCGTGGACGGCGTGGTGGTGAACGATGAAGAGGCCCGTCTGCTCACGGGCCTGACCAACCTCGTCTCGGCGGGGCAGGCCATCCGCAAGATGGGCCCCAAACTCGTCGTGATCAAGAAGGGCGAACACGGGTCGCTGCTGCTGGGCGACGGGCTGTTCTTCGCCGCGCCGGCCTGCCCGCTGGAGACGGTGAAAGACCCCACCGGCGCGGGCGACAGCTTCGGCGGAGGGATGATGGGCTACCTGGCTGAAACGGGCGACCTCTCCCCCGCCAATCTCAAGAAGGCGATGCTGTACGGGACCGTGTGCGCGTCGTTCACGGTGGAGGACTTCGCGCTCAACCGCCTGCGCCAGATCGAGCGCAAGGACATAGATACGCGCTACATGGCGTTTCTGGAGATGCTGCGGGTCTGAAAGACCGGAGCGGGTGGAATGACGAAGGTAAGGTCTTTCGTGGCCGTCAACCTGAGCGACGAGGTGCGCGCCGCCCTGGCCCGCGTCGAGGACGAGCTGCGCCGCGCCGGCGCCAACGTGCGATGGGTGCCGCCGAAGAATTTTCACCTCACGCTGGTGTTTCTCGGCTACGTGGACCAGGACAAGCTGGGCGACCTGGCCGCCGCCATCCGCGAGGCGGTCTCGGGCATCCCCCCGTTCGACATCGAGTTCGCGGGCGTAGGCGGCCTGCCGCGCCCCGACCGCCCGCGCGTCGTGTACGTGGGCGTCAAGGACGAAGGCGGCGTCCTGGCCAAGCTCAACGAGAAGATCGCCGACGCCCTGGCCCCGTTTGGCGTCAAGCAGGAAGACCGCCGCTACGTCCCCCACATGACGCTGGGGCGCGTGGCGTCGCCCAAGAACCTCGCCCCGCTGGTCGAGGCGTGCAGCAGACAGGAGGGGCAGAGTTTTGGTATACTACACGTCGGCTCCGTGGAACTCATGCTCAGCGACCTGCAGTCCGGAGGCCCCATATACTCCGTGGCCGCGAAGGTCGAGCTGCAGTCCGCATGACGCGCGAACGGACGGTCCCTTTTGACGAGGCAGGAGACAAACAATGAGCGAAACCACCGAACGCGAAGTGAAGAAGAAGGCCGAAGCCGATCCCCGGAAGCAGCGCGCCCTCGAACAGGCGGTGGCGCAGATTGAGAAGCAGTTCGGCAAGGGCACGATCATGCAACTGGGGGGAGAGACCGTCATCGAGACCCCCGCCATCTCCACCGGCTCGCTGTCGCTGGACCTGGCCTTGGGCATCGGCGGCATCCCGCGCGGCCGCGTAACCGAGATTTTCGGGCCGGAGGCCGGCGGCAAGACCACGCTGGCCCTCCACATCGTCGCCAACGCGCAGAAAGCGGACGGCGTGGGCGTGTACATTGACGTCGAGCACGCCCTCGACCCTGAATACGCCAAGAAACTCGGCGTGAACCTCGACAACCTGCTGGTCAACCAGCCGGACTCCGGCGAACAGGCCCTGGACGTGTGCGAGATGCTCGTGCGGTCCAACGCCGTGGACGTCGTGGTGATAGACTCGGTGGCGGCGCTGGTGCCGCGGGCCGAGATCGAGGGCGAGATGGGCGAGCAGTTCATGGGCCTGCAGGCGCGGCTCATGTCGCAGGCCATGCGCAAGCTCACCGCCGTCATCAGCAAGAGCAAGACCGCCGTCATCTTCATCAACCAGATTCGGGAAAAGATCGGCATCATGTTCGGCAACCCCGAAGTGACGCCCGGCGGCCGCGCCCTGAAGTTCTATTCCTCGGTCCGCATCGAGGTGCGCCGCATCGGCAGCATCAAGGACGGCGAGAACACCATCGGCAACCGCACCCGCGCCAAAGTGGTCAAGAACAAGGTGGCCCCGCCCTTCCGCGCCGCGGAGTTCGACCTGATCTTCGGACAGGGCTTCTCCCGCGAAGGCGACCTGCTGGACCTGGGGATCGGCCTGGGCATCGTCGAGAAGACCGGTTCCTGGCTGTCCTACGGCGAAACCCGCCTGGGCCAGGGCCGCGAGAACGTCAAGGGCTTCCTGCGCGACAACGCGGACATCGCCAACGCCATCGAGCAGGAAATCCGCAAACGCCACGCCGCCAAGGGCCTGCCGGTCGCGACAAGCGAAGAGGGAGGAAGTTCGGATGAGTCGTAGAGCTTTTTTCGCGCTCCTCATGGCGCTGTGCTGGCTGACGGCGTCTCCGGCCCCGGCGCAGGAGGCGCTCTCGGACCTCGAAAAGACCCTGATAGACCTGAACAACAAGGTCACGCCCTCCGTGGTCAGCATTGACAGCCTCCAGGCCGAGAAGGGCAACCCCTTCCTCAAGCGCTTCTACGGCGAGAAACAGCGCGCCGAAGACAAGATGAAGGCCATGGGCACCGGCGTCATCATTGACGCGGCCGGCTATATCCTCACCAACGAACACGTCGTGGGCGACGCCGAGACGGTCATCGTCATCCTCTCGGACGGCAAGCGCTTCGAGGACGCGCGCGTCGTGAAGACCGACCCCGTCTACGACCTGGCCGTGCTCAAGGTGAACGCGGCGGAGCCGCTCAAGGCCATCGCCTGGGGGGACGCCAACACGCTGCGAAAAGGCCAGATGGTCTTCGCCTTCGGCACGCCGTGGGGCATCGCGCACGGCGAGGACCCGACGATGACCGACGGCATCGTGTGCGGCCTGCACCGCAAGTTCCGCATCGGCCGCGCCGGCCAGGAGTGCGACAATCTGATCCAGACCAACGCCGCCATCAACCCCGGCAACAGCGGCGGACCGCTGGTGGACATTCACGGCAAGCTCGTCGGCATCAACTCGGTCATCTGGAGCACCGGCGTGTACGGCGGTTGGACGGGCGTAGGCTTCGCCATCCCCTTCGACGACAAGACGCGCGGCATCATCGAGGAACTGCGCAAGGCGGGGGAGGTGGTCTACGGCACCATCGGCGTCTCGCTGGCCACCATGACGGAGCAGGTCGCCCGCTACCTGGGCGTCATGGCCGGCAGCGGCGTGATCGTGTCCGACGTGCAGGCGGGCAGCCCCGCCGAGAAGGCCGGCGTCAAGCCCGGCGACCTGATCGTGACCTTCGACGGCCAGGCCTACCCCAACGCGCGCGCCCTGCAGGAGAAGATCGCCTCAACGGCCGTGGGCGCGAAGGTTTCCCTGAAACTTCTGCGCAAGGGACCGGAAGGCAGCAGCGACCTGAACGTCGAGATCGTCGTGGCCAGGTACGAGCCGAAGATCGGCGCCAAGCCCAAGCTTGCCGACGCCCGCACCTGGCGCGGACTGCGCGTCGAGGCCGTCACCGAGGCCGTCGCCAAGGAACTGCAACTCAAGGAGACCGCCGGCGTGCGCGTGACCAAGGTCGAGCCGGGCAGCCCCGCCGACAAGGCCAAGATAGCGGAAGGCGTCGCCATCCTGGAGATGAACTACAAGGCCGTAAAGACGCCGGAAGACTTCTGGTCGCTGGTGGACGAGAAGATCCTCAGCACCGACCCCGTGCCGGTGCTGACGAGCCAGGGGATGGTCATCGTGCCGCCGGAAGCGGAGAAGAAGAACTGACAACGGGCCAATGTCAAGAGAGCGGAAAAACGAAGTGGGTTGATCCGATTGTTCAGAAAGTTGGCAGAAGAGGGGGATATGAGCCGAAAACTGAAGAAGATTGATCTCAAGGAAACGTCGGAACTTGAGCCTCTATTGCTGAAGGACTTGGGGGTCATTGAGCAGGGGCTTTGTGTCATTGACCGTCAGTTATCGGTCCAAGATGCGGGCAGGCCGGATATTCTGGCGGTGGATGAAGAAGGCACGGCCGTCGTCATGGAGCTCAAGAATGAGACCGCAACAGTTGAGCATGTAGACCAGGCACTGCGATACTATGAGTGGGTGCGCCAAAACCTTGCGTGGCTGAGCCGGGCTTACCCTAAGATAACGGCTCAAAACGACCCCAGGGTCCTCCTGGTAGCTCCATGCTTTGGTCCTGGCGTGCTTCGGCTGGCAAAGTACCTGGAGGTCAACCTGGAATTGATAAGCTATATTGCCGTCCGAGACGAAGAATCTGGGGATGTAGGCCTTCTCTGTGAAACGGTTGACATTGAGACACCTCCTGAACCCTTCCGGATGAGGTCGGTAGATGATATTGTCGCGTATTGCACCGACGAGGCGGTCAACGCGGAAATCAAGAAAGTGATTGCATGCCTTCAAGAGAGAGGATGTAAAGTTCGGCCCTACAAGGGCGGAAAGTGGATATGCCTTGAGTTCCTCATTGACGGAGAAGACTATCTCTGGATCGACGTGAGGCGAAAGTGGTTTCTATTCAGGTATTGGGTCAAGAGCAAGCAAGAAACGGCAACTCATCCCCAACGCTTCACTTCCTTCGCCGACTGGGAACGGGAGTGCAAGAAATACGTTGATGAGTGTTTCAGTTGAAGCGCCCAGATGAACCGCACAGAAGAGCTGGTTTCTGAAATAGTCCATCGTATTCGGGACGCCGTGAAGCCCGACCGAATCGTGCTTTTCGGAAGCCGAGCGCGCGACGAGGCCGGGCCTGAGAGCGACTTCGACATCCTCATCATCGCTCCATCCAGGCTGCCGCGGTGGCGGAGGACCCCGCGCCTGTATGGCCTTCTGGCGGGGCTGGGGGTTCCCAAGGACATCCTGTGGTGGACGCCAGAGGAAGTGGAGGAATGGAGGTCGGTTCGGTCACATTTCATCACCACGGCGCTGCGCGAGGGAAAAGTGGTTTATGAAAAGCCCTCGTGAACATGCTCGCGGTCTGCTGGAAAAGGCGACCCACGATCTTGTGGCAGCCCGAGCCACCATCGCCACGGGCAAGGCCCTTGACACCGTGTGTTTCCATGCGCAACAAGCGGCTGAAAAATCGCTGAAGGCCTTGCTCGCCCTGAAGGATGTCGTTTGCCGAACCCAGGCATGACGTATCGGGGCCTTGCATCGGATTAGAAAGAGCGCTTATGTCAAGATGGTTTGTTCTATTCGTCGGACTCGCGGCGTGGCTGATTTGCGGCTGTCAGGGGCCACCCCTACCTCCGCCCAGGACCGAGTTCGTTCCCCCGGTCAACATGGTCCTGGTGCCGGCGGGCGAGTTCGTCATGGGGTCCGAAGAGGGACAGCTCAACGAGCGGCCCCAACGCAAGGTCGTCGTGGCCCGCTCCTTCTACATTGACCGCACGGAGGTCACGTGCGAGGACTTCAGCAAGTTCCTGATGGCCGTGCGGCCCAAGTTCCTCCCGCCGCCGGGCTGGACCTCGTTCGAGCCGCCCAAAGGCAAGGAGAAGTTCTCCGTCTCGAGCGTAACGGTCTATGAGGCTGCGGCGTATGCGGCCTGGGCGGGCAAACGCCTGCCCACCGAAGAGGAATGGGAGAAGGCCGCGCGCGGCACGGACGGGCGCCGTTACCCCTGGGGCGACCGTTGGTCGCCGAACATGGGCGCCGTATCGGCGGCGTCGCGCGTGGTCACGGAGTTTGCCAACGCCGCCAGCCCTTACGGCTGCATCGGCATGGCCGGCAACGTGCGCGAATGGACGGGATCGGCGTATACGCTCGCCCTGAAGTCGGAGCCGGGGATTCCGGCCTTCCTGACGCCCTTTGCCTATCTCTTCCACGGCATCACGCTCAAGACGCAGTACGCCAGGCAGGTCGCCACGCTCGAATCGCTGGGCGGCGTCGCCACCGACGATCGGGTCGTCAAGGGCGGGCCTTACCGCTTCCGCACGGCCTTCGAGTCCCGTTCGGCGTTTCGCGAGAACGTCGAGGGCACCGAACGCGACGAGACCATCGGTTTCCGTTGCGCCCTGGACGCCCCCTAACCCCCTCTGCCGTCATCAAGGGTCTGCCCCCCTGCAATTTTCTGCGGGGAGCGCATTTCTTGCGCTTCCCGCACGTTTGGGCTTAAAAAGGGATTCAGAGGGGGGAAAGAGGGACAAAACGCACCGGGAGCGCCCGCCGGCTACGTCTTGATCATGTCGAAGAAGAAGATGCCGACGGCGGCAAAGAGGATGATGGGGATCCACGCGGCCATCCAGTCGGCGGGCAGGTGATTGCTGTTGCCGAGGCTGCTGCAAAGGAAAGTGACGGCGTAGTAGGCGGCGCAGACGACGAAGCACATGCCCAGCCCCAGGATGCGGCTGCGGTTGATGCGCTCGAATCCGACAACGAAGGGCAGTCCGATGAGGAGCAGGATGACGCCCGTCAGGGGGTACGTGAAGCGCGAGTGGAGGGCCACGCGGAGGCTGTGGTTGGTCGGGTAGCGGCCGATCATGCCCACGAGTTCGCGCGTGGACATCAGACCGGGGTCGGCCTTTCGGGCGGTGAGGTCTTCGGGCCGCAGCTTGAAGGGAAGCTCGTACTCCAGGTGTTCTTCCCGTTCGGGCTTGGCTTCCTCGCCGGTGCGCTTCTTGATGACCACGTCGTAGAGGACCCACTTGTCCTTCTTCCACACCCCGCGGGCGGCCTCGATCGTCTTGGCCTCGGCAAAAACGCAGAAGACGGGGTTAGTCATCTCGCGCTTGGACACTTTGTACGAATCAATGTGATAGGCCACGTCCTCCGTGGGGATCATGCCCCCGAAGTCGTTGACGGTGCCCTTGCTGCTGGGGTTGCTGACCTCGTTGATTCTGGGCGCCACGATGGGGATGATCCACTCGCGCAACCCCGCCACCCCAAGGCCGATAACGGCCCCGCCGATGAAAAGCGGGATAATGATGCGGTACACGCTGATACCGGAGGCCTTGATGGCAATGAGTTCGTTGTTCTTGGCCAACTGGACCAAAGCCCAGCCGGCGGAGATGAGCAAGAGCGGCGGGAAGATGAGGCAGATCACTACCGGCGTGTTCCAGAGGGCGTACCTGAAGATGGAGGTGACGATCGTGACGAAGCCGCCCTTGATGAAATCGTCCAGCCGCGTGCCGATGTCAATGACCGTGACCAGGCCGATGCCGCCAAGGAGGCAGACAAAGAAGTACGCCACGAAAACGCGGCTGACGTATCTATCGAGAATGAGGAGCATCATCTAACCCTTAGAACGAACAACGGCGCGGCCAGCGGCCGGAGACCGGGCTATCTCTTGAAAATGCCGCCCAGCAGGACGGCCCCCGTTATCGCCAGAAACCCGTCCGCCGCCCAGAAGGACGGCTCGATGTAGAAGTAGCGGCTCTCGGCCATCACGCGGCCCGTCATGAAGATAGCGTAATAGATCAGCAGCAGCCCGATGCCGATGCTGAACCCGACGAGAATGTGCCCGTGCCGGCACATGATGCCGAGGGGGATCGCAATGAGGACGAAGGCCAGCGGCGAGAAGGCCAGCGCCAAGCGTTCGTTCAGCACGCACCGCACGTCGTGAAGCATGTTCTGTTCCCAGGCCTGCTCGCGCACCCGCCGCTTGGCCTTGAGGGCGGCGTCCTTCTCGCTGATCTCCGCCGTGATGGCGCCGATGCGCTCTTCCTGGTCCGCCTTTTCCTTGGCGCACTTGGCGGCCAGTTGCTGCGCCGCCTCAACCCGCGCCTTCACGGCAATGATCGCCCGATGGGTCTCTTCAATCGAGGCGGCCAGTTGGGCGATCTCGGTCTTCAACTGCTCCTCGGTGCGAGTCAGGTCGCCTATCTCGCGGACCAGTCTATCCACGACGACGAGGACCTCCGGAGGAACGGTCTCGCCCTGGGCCGACTCGTGCAGGCGCTTGCGTTCCTGTTCCTTCGCCGCCTTGTCCTTCTGAGCGGCGGCCATCCGCTCCGCCGCGGCCTGCTTCTTGGACTCGAACTCCACCAGCTTCGACTCCAGTTCCTCGCCCAGTTTGACGCCGGCGGCGGCGCTGTTGTTCGCGTCCTGAACGCCTTTGGCGAATTTCTGGACGTTCTTGGACGCCTCTTTGATCTCCTGCTGTTTGGCCGTGGTTTCGGCCTGCAGCATCTCGCGCTCTTTGCGGAGGCGATCCATCACCTTCTCCGGGTCGGAGAAGGCCTGCTCGTGGGCGAGCACGGCCCGCGAGAGATCCCGCTGCTTGCTGAACAGCTTGAAGATACCCATAAACTTGGGCTTCTCCCCTAGGCTGTCCCGGCTCGGCTTGTTGGGTATGGGCACGATGCCCCGCTCGCAGTGTATCCATTGCAGGTCTCGAGCATCCCCCGCGAAATGGGCCGTGTCCACGTCCTCCAGTTCCAGTTCCTTGAGCGCCCCCTTCTGATCGCGCCGCAGACGGCCCTTCTTGCCCTTGATGACTTCGGTCACCATCTCGTTGTCGGACTTGAAGACGAGCACGTCCCTGACTTCGTCGCCTTCCTTGCTCTTGATGTAAATCTCCCAGTCCGTCAGCTCGATGAAGGCGTGCTGCAAACCCATCTGGTCCACAAGGACATGGATGGCTTCCTTCTGCAGTTTCTTCAGCTTCGCTTCCGTCGCCGGAAGCAGGTTGCCGTTGACAAAGAGCGTGAAGAGGCTGCAGAAAGTTCCCAGGAGCACCGTCGGCGTGGTGATCCATTGAAGGTGGATGCCGCTGCTGCGAATGGCAAGGATCTCGTTATCCCCCGCCAGACGGCCGTAGGTCATGATCACGGAGGCTAGGAGCGCGGTGGGCAGGGCGTACGGAAACGCAAGAAGCAACAGATAGAGCATGATCTTGGGCATCTTGAAGACGTTGATGCCTTTGGTGAGCATCATCTGGAGGGCGAAGGCGACGAAAATGATGAGTATGACGGCGGCGAAGGCGTAGCCGAACGTCTTCAGCAGTTCGCGAACGAAGTACCGTGGGAGAATCCTCAGCATTACGCGCTCCTGCCCGGCCACGCGGCCTGGACGCCAATAGGTGCTTTGCGCCTGCATTTCCGGCAAAGGCATAGACAATCCGAGCCGGCGCACACAAATATAAAAGTCTATTCCCCCCAGAGGCCAATGTCAATTGAAAATCGCGCCCGGCGCCGGCGGAACGCCCCTGGGCGCCACCCATCTCCGCTCAGACGCCTCAGGAAAAGCTCATTCCTGTTGACACGAGGCGTTGGGCGTCTTAGTATTTGGGCCTGTGCAGGCTGAGGCGCATTCACTGCCTGCTGGCGGCGTGGCGCTCAAGGAGGGCCTATGGTCGCGCGTGGGCGTCGGTTTTTTGAGGCGGTGCTGACGGTTTTCCTGGCAGGCGGCGCAACGGCAGGTCTGGCGGCCGGGCCGGAGGCCGAGGTCCGGAAGCCGGTCACCCTTCAACTTCAATGGCGACCCCAAGCGCAGTTCGCGGGCTACATCCTGGCCAAGGAGAAGGGGTTTTTCAAGGAGGCCGGCCTGCCGGAGGTGGAGTTGCGCTGGTTCTACGAAGGGGACCCCCCGCTCAAGCTCGTTCTGGAGGGACGGGCGGATTTCTGCACGGCCTGGCTTTCCCAAGCGATCGCCCTGCGCGCCAAGGGAGAACCCCTGGTCAACATTGCGCAAGTCATGCAGAAGTCCGCGATGATGCTCGTCGCCCATCGCGGATCGGGCATCACACGCCCGGCGGATATGGCAGGGCGGCGCGTCGGGCTTTGGGGCGCCGACTTCGACGTCCAACCGATGGCCTTCTTCCGGAAGTTCTCCGTCCAACCGGAGGTGGTCATACAGAGTTACAGCATGGCGCCTTTCCTTCGGCGCGCGGTGGAGATCGCCTCGGCGATGTACTACAACGAATACCACAAGCTGATGGAGGCCGGGCTGCGGGCCGAGGACATCGTGACCTTTTTCTTTTCCGACTTCGGGATGAACTTCCCCGAAGACGGCCTCTACTGCACGGAGACGACGCGGCGCGACCGCGCCTCCGTGTGTCTTGCCCTGACCTCTGCGTCCATCAAAGGGTGGGCCTACGCCGCAGCGCACGAGGTCGAGGCCCTGGACATCATCATGAAATACTGTACCGAAGCGCAGTTGGCCACCAACCGGAACCACCAGCGCTGGATGCTTCGCGCGATGGTGGAACTGATCCAGCACCGCGTAGGGCGCGAATCGGCGAGATGGGGCGCGCTGCTTGTCGAGGATTACGACACCGTGGCCAAACTGCTGAAGGAGCAGGGCCTGATCCGGCAAGCGCCGCGATACGAGGACTTCTATCGGCCCGCGCTCGCGCGGGACGAAGGCCCGGCCGCCCCCGGCAGAGGGGGATTCTGAGATGAAGGAGCGCCTGTGAGGGTCTCGATCCGGACCAAGTTCATCCTAGCCGTCGGCGTCCCCTTGACGATTATCTACCTTGTCGTGCTGGTCGTTGACTATCGCGCCAACAAGGGGAAGGCCATCCTGGAGATGGAGACGCACTTCACGGAACTGACCGCCCATCGGGCGGCGGTGCTCGACGGCCGGTTCTCGACGGTGGCCCAGGTAGCGCGCTCCCTGGCCACGTTTCTGACCACGCGCCCCGACATAAGCGAAAAACGGATTTTTGAGCTGCTGCGGAACACCGTCAAGGAGAACCCGCGCGTCTACGGCTCATGCATCGCCTTCGAGCCGAAGACCTTCGACACGGAGCGCGTGCGCTTCGCGCCCTACGTCTGCCGGGACCGGGAGGGCCTTCGAAGCATAGACATCGGGCGCGAGAGCTACGACTATCTCCAATGGGACTGGTACCTGATCCCTCGGCTGCTGATGCGCCCCATCTGGACGGACCCGTTCTACGACGAGGGGGCGGGCAACATCCTGATGTGCACGTACTCCGCGCCGTTCAAGAAGAACGAGACGATGTGGGGCGTCGCGACGGTGGACATCTCCCTGGAAAGCCTGCGCGAGGAGCTTCGGGAGCTGAAGATCGGGGGCGGGTACTGCGCGATCGTGGGACAGAACGGCGTGTTTGTCGCCCACCCCGACAAAGCCCTGATCATGCGGGAAACTATCTTCAGCCTGGCCGAGTGGCACGAGATGCCCGATATGGCCGACCTGGGCCGCAACATGACGGCCGGCCGACGCGGCATTCGCCGGGTGAAGAGCTTCCAGACCGGCAAGCCGCAGTGGGTCGTCTACGCCCCCATTCCGTCCTGCGGATGGTCCTTTGCGGCGTTTCTTCCCGAAGACGAGGTGATGGCCCCCGTGTACGCGGACGTGCGGCTCAATTCGGCGGTGCTGGCCGGAGAGATGCTGGTCGTGGTGGGCCTCATCCTGTTGACGGCGATCCGGATCACGCGGCCCATCTCGCGGCTGGCCAAGGCCGTCCACGAGGTCGCCGCGGGAAACCTCAACGTGCGGGCCACGGGCATCAACACGCGCGACGAGATCGGCGAGTTCGCGCAGGCCTTCAACAAGATGGTCGGCGACCTGAAGGCGCACGTCGAAGCCCTGACCCGCGAGAGCGCCGCGCGCGAGGCCGTCGAGAGCGAGCTTCGCATCGCGCGCAACATCCAGACGTCGCTGCTGCCGCGCACATTCCCGCCGTTCCCGCACCGCAAGGAATTCGACCTCCACGCCGTTAACGTACCCGCCAAACAGGTGGCCGGCGACTTCTTCGACTTCTACTTCATCACCGAAGAGACGCTGCTGATCACCATCGCCGACGTGTCGGGCAAGGGCATCCCCGCCGCGCTCTTCATGGCCGTCACGCGCACGCTGCTGAGAAACCTGACCCAAAGCGGGCTGGGTCCCCGCGAGGCGCTCAACCGCGCGAACAACATCATCGTGCGGGACAACGACGAGACGATGTTCGTCACCCTTTTCCTGGGCCTTTACAATACGCGGACGGCCGAGATGCGCTTCTCCAACGCCGGCCACAATCCGCCCTATCTCCTGAGTTCCAAGGGCGACATCCGCGCCGTCATCAAGCCCACCGGCCCCGTGCTCGGCGTGATCGAGGGCCAGGACTTCGGCGAATCGGAGGTCCGTCTCGATGTTGGCGACCTGCTCGTGCTCTACACCGACGGCGTCACCGAGGCCCACTCCCCTGCCAACGAACTCTACGGCACGAAGCGCTTCGAAGAACTCCTTGCGCAGAACGCCTCCGAGAAGGTCGAGCCTCTGTGCAAGATCATCGTCGCTGCCGTCAACGATTTCCAGAAGGAAAACCAGTACGACGACATGACCCTGCTGGCGCTGCACCGCAATCTGTAACAGATATTTCCCGGCCGCGCCGGCGCGCATCATGGCGTCGGCTTTGCCGAAGGCGATTACGAGACGCGGAAAACGGAGGGAGACCATGGACAGGAAGCTCAAGGTCGGCGTGATCGGCGTGGGGACGCAAGGCGAGGCGCACATCAAGGTGTACAAGTCGCTGCACAACGTCGAGTTGGTCGCCGCGGCCGATCTCGACCGCAAGAAGCTGACGGCGGTGGCGGACCGGTACGGGATCGCGGGGCGCTACAAAGACTACGAGGAGATGCTGCGGCGCGAACCGCTGGACGCCGTTTCGGTGATCACGCCCGACCCCGATCACCGCCGGCCCACGGTGGCGGCCGCCGCGCACGGGAAACATATCCTGTGCGAGAAGCCCATGGCGACAACGACGGCCGACGCGCAGGCCATGTCGGCCGCAGTGCGCAAGGCCCGCGTGAAGTTCATGCTGAACCTGAGCAACCGCTGGATGGGCTACATGTCCATCACGAAAGAAGCCGTCCAGAAGGGCGAACTGGGCAAGCCGCTGTACGCCTATGCGCGGCTCAATAACACGCTCTTCGTGCCAACCCGGATGATCGCGCCGTGGTCGGCCCGTACGACGCTGCCGTTCTGGCTGATGAGCCACACGATTGACCGCGTGCGATGGCTGTTCAGCGGGAACGCCAGGCGCGTGTTCGCCGTAAGCCGATCGGTGGTGCTCAAGCAGATGGGCATCAAGACGCCGGACTTCTACGCCGCGCTGGTCGAGTTCGACAACGGGGCCGTCGGGAACTTCGAATCGCTGTGGGTATTGCCGGAGTCGCGGCCCGCTCTGGTGGATTCCAAGATGGAACTGGTCTTCACGAAGGGGAGCGTGACGATTGACCAGCAGCAGACGACCATCGCCATGGCGACGAAGAACAAGCACTCGCTGCCGGGCACGTTGCAGGCCGACATCTACGGGACGCCCATCGGTTTCGTGACGGAGTCCATTCGACACTTCGTGGACTGTGTCCTGAACGACCGGAAGCCGTGGGTCTCGGCCGAGGACGGGCTGCACCTGGTCAGGACGTGCGTCGCGATCGAGAAATCCACGCGGACCGGAAGACGCGTGGACGTGTGAGGGCGCGCGGCGAAGCGGGGCAAAAAATACGTGGTTGTCACGCATTTACAGCAACGGCGTCGCGTTGTATCATTCCATGTTGAGGGCCACAGGGCCATCCCCGGGGTACCACTCTGTGCTATGCCCTTCCCAACCGGACGACGGGACGGAGGCAAGGAATGGCGACGGCGTCCGCGCCTGCCCTGCAGGCAGGGCAGGCGGTCAGGCAGCAGCTTTCGGTTCCCATCGAGCTGGCCAACGGTTCCCGCGTGGCCGTGATCGGCGGCGGACCGGCGGGGTCATTCTTCACGTACTTCCTCCTCGACATGGCCCGCCGCGTGGATGTCCAACTGCACGTGGATGTCTACGAATCCCGCGACTTTTCCGCGACGGGACCGGCCGGATGCAACATGTGCGGCGGGGTGATCTCGGAGTCCCTCGTGCAAGCCCTGGCCATGGAGGGGATCAACCTGCCCCCCGCCGTGGTGCAAAGAGGCATTGACTCCTATGTCCTGCACATGGACGCGGGAAGCGTCCGCATCGGGACGCCGCTCGACGAGAAAAGGATCGCCGTGGTGCATCGGGGCACGGGACCGCGAGGCGTCAAGCAGGTCAAGTGGCGTAGCTTCGACGGGCACCTGCTGGAACTTGCCGCAGCTAAAGGGGCGCACCTGGTGCGCGAGAGGGTGGCGGGGATCAAGCTGCAGGAGGGCCGCCCCGTGGTGGAAGTGCGCGCGAGGACACCGGAGCCGTACGACCTTCTCGCGCTGGCGGTGGGGATCAACAGCCCGACGCTGAAACTCCTGGAGGGGCTTGGGCTGCCATACCAACCCCCCGGCGCCACCAAGGCGTACATCGCCGAACTCCCGCTGGGGGACGAGGCCGTGGAGAAACACCTGGGCAGCTCGATGCACGTCTTTCTGCTCAACATCCCGCGCCTGGAGTTCGCCGCCCTGATCCCCAAGGGCGACTACGCAACCTTGTGCCTGCTCGGCGAGGACATTGACCAGGCGCTCGTGCAGAGCTTCCTGAACGCGCCGGAGGTCAAGGACCGCCTGCCGGCCGGCTGGAGTCTCGCCGAAGGACTCTGCCGGTGTTCGCCCCGGATGAATGTGAAGGAGGCGAAGGAACCCTTTGCGGACCGCATCGTCTTCATCGGAGACTGCGGCGTGAGCCGCCTGTACAAAGACGGCATCGGGGCGGCCTACCGCACCGCCAAGGCGGCCGCCGTGACGGCCATCCTGCATGGAGTATCGGCCGAAGTCTTCCGCAGACACTACTGGCCCGTCTGCCGCGCCATCCGCAACGACAATCGCGTGGGCAAGGTGATCTTCGCCTTCACACGACAGATTCAGAACTTCCGGTGCGCCCGCCGAGGCGTGCTGTCCATGGCCTCCCGCGAACAGCGCGGCGGGTTGCGCCCCCGAATGAGCGGGGTGCTGTGGGACGTCTTCACCGGCAGCGCCCCTTACAAGGACGTCTTCGTTCGCACGCTCCATCCCGTATACCTGTGGCGTCTCTTCTGGAACACCCTTGCGGGCATGCTGCCCTGGGGCAGGACCCGGAAGGCATAGGAGGTTGTGATGGGACAACGCGCATTGGGCAGGACCTTCACGGACGGCACGGCCATTGTCCGGCAGGGAGAGGTCGGAGACTGCATGTACGTGATCCAGGCGGGACAGGTGGCGGTGCTGCGGGAAAGCGACGGCAAAGAGACGCAACTGGCGGTCCTCGGCCCCGGCGACTTCTTCGGCGAGATGGCCATCTTTGAGCGCGAAGTGCGGTCGGCGACCGTGCGGGCCGTGGGCGAGGCGCAGGTGCTCACGGTGGACAAGCGGGCCTTCATGCGCAAGATTCACGAAGACCCCGCGCTGGCGTTCCGCATCGTGGAGAAGATGTCTCGGCGCATCCGGAATCTGAACGCCGAGGTCGAGCGAATCCAGACCGAACACCGCGAGAAGGCATAGTACGGCGCCGGCAATCTCGGAATCCCGGCGAACACCCCGCGTCGTTGAGGCCGTCTGCCGCAAGGATGCCATCCTCCTGCTTTCCCGACGCCCCCCCATCTGCGATAATGCACTTCCACTGCGTCCGTCGGGCAGCAGTATCACTACGAGAAGGAGTCATGGCATGCGCTTGTTGCTGGCGGGCATCGTCGTGCTTGGCGGATCCCTGTGCCTGGCGGAACCGCCGCGAGGGGCAAATCTGCTGCGCGATCCGAGCTTCGAGGACCTCGGCAGAACAGAGGCCCCGTGGAAGGCAGTGGGCAAGGGCTACACGCCCGCGCCGGACGGCCAAGAGGGCAAGGCCTCCGTCATGTGCGGAGCGACAGCGGCGGATGAGTCTCGCGGGATCATGCAGGAGGTCGTGTTCGACCCGCCCATCCGACATCCCTTCAAGGTCTCCGGCTGGAGCAAGGCCGAAAACGCCGGCGGGGCGGACTATTGCCTGTACATGGATTGCTGGTACGACGACGGAACCAACCTGTGGGGCCAGCGCATGAACTTCGCGCCGGGCACGCACGACTGGCAGAAGATCGAGTACGTGTTCGACCCGGCCAGGCCCGTGACCAAGATTCAGTACTTCATCCTCTTTCGCCGCTGCACGGGTCGGGCATGGTTCGACAACGTCTCGCTGTCGCTCGCGCCGTTCGTTCTGGAGAAAGAGAAGACAAGATCCAGCCTGTACGGCGGCAACAGCATTGACTATTCGGCGTACCTGTCGCTGCCGGCCCGATGGACGGCGTCGGTGCTGAAGGACGGCCGCGAGATGCGCTCGACGTCGGGCCAGGGGCGCGGCGTGAATTTCGCGTGGGCGGGGACCGACGGCCAGGGCAGGCTTCTGCCCGGCGGGGCGTACACGGTGCGCGTCGCGGCGAGGGACGACCTGCGCCAGGAGGAACTGCGGCACGAAATCGGCGTGCAGACGCAATCGGGCGAAGGCCGAGGCTACATCGCCTGGACCGACAGCAGCATGAACAGAGTCCTCATCAACTCCTGGCCCGAAAATCCGGGGGCCGGTCTCGCGGCACAGATCGCCCTTGCCGGAAACGAGTATGAAAGCTTTCAAGTCGCCGTGCGAACAGCGCCGGAGAGAGAACTGCGGGACTGCGTCGTGACGCTGAGCGACCTGCGCGGAACGCCGACCCGCCCCGACGCCCTCGCGCCCGTCATATCGAGATCCAACATCGAGTGGCATCAGGTGGGTTTCGTCAAGCTCGACGCCCTCTTCAATCATCCCGAACTCCCGACCGAGGCCGTGCCGGGCTGGTGGCCGGACCCCCTGCTGCCCGTCGGCAAGTTCAGCGTGGCGGCGGGCACAACGCAGGCGCTCTGGTTCACCGTGTACGCGCCGCCGCAGACGCCGGCCGGCGACTACGAAGGCCGGGTCTCCATCACCCCCGCCAATGGCCCCGGTTTCACGGCGACGGTCAAGGCCACCGTCTACGGCTTCGACGTCCCCGCTCAACCCCACATCAAGACGGCCTTTGCGTTGATGGACGGGTACCTCGAGAAACTTTACGGCAGACTCACGCCCGCGCTTCGGCGCGCGTACGGCGATTACGCGCTGCGACACCGCCTGAACCCCGACGACATCTCGCGGACCGACCCGCCCGACATCGAGGACATCGCCCACTACAACGACCGCGGCCTCAACGCGTACAACGTGATCAACATGGTCGAGCCGCGCGGCAAGCGCGCGTGGATCTGCTGGAGCCCGCTGAACGTTTACACGCCCAAGTTCAAGGAAGACCTGATCCGGCGGCTCGATCCCGTCGTGGCGGAACTCAAACGGCGCGGACTGGCCGACAAGGCCTATGTCTATACCTTCGACGAACGCGGCAAGGACTTCTGGCCGACGATGAAGGAGTACTTCGGCCTGATCAAGGAACGCTACGGAATCCCCACCCTGACCACCGCCAAAGTGCCCCAGGATCCGCAAGTCATGAAGGACCTGAACGTAGACTGGAACTGCCCCCTGACCCCGGTGTACAACCTGGCCGAGGCCGACGCCTGCCGCAAGGCCGGCCTCCAGGTCTGGGCGTATGTCTGCTGCGGCCCCCGCCACCCCTACGCAAACTGGCTCGCCGACGACCCGCTCATCGAGGCGCGCGTCATCTGGTGGCAGGCATACCACCAGAAGATGGACGGACTGCTCTACTGGGGCCTGAACATCTGGTCGCGAGCCAACAACGACTACCTCATTGACCCGGAGAAAGACGGCCCCTTCTTGAAATGGAGCATCACCACCGAACGCTTCGCCGTGCCGCTGCACGGCGACGGCGATCTCCTGTACGCCGGCAAGGAAGGCCCCTATGGCTGCATTCGCCTCGCCAACATCCGCGACGGCATAGAGGACTATGAGTATCTCTGGCGGCTGGCGTCGCTCGAGAACGACGTCGAGAAGGCGCGCGACGCCTGCCTGCCCGTCACCGCGGACATGCGCACCTTCACGCGCAATCCGGCCGAGGTGTACGACCAGCGGCAGAAGATCGCGCGCCGGATCGAGGCCCTGCTGGGCAAGAGTCCGCTCCGCTGAGGCGGGAAAGGCGGACGGAGAGGTGCGACAAGGCGTCCCGCGCCTTGACCCTTCGGGGGCGCATATGATAGGATTTTTGCTTTGCGCTCTTGCCCTGCGCCCATTCTCAAGGATATCGCACTGTTTTAGGAGGCGTGTTGAATGCCGGTCAGAAGAAAAGGCCGTTTGTA
>CAYPFP010000003.1:0-49791 GCA_964409935.1 uncultured Planctomycetota bacterium
GCTCCCCTAGCTTTCGCGCCTCAGCGTCAGTTACAGGCCAGAGAGCCGCTTTCGCCACCGGCGTTCTTCCCGATATCTACGCATTTCACCGCTACACCGGGAATTCCACTCTCCCCTCCTGCACTCCAGCACGGTAGTATCAAGCGCCATTCCTCGGTTGAGCCGAGGGATTTCACACCTGACTTGCCGCACCGCCTACGCGCCCTTTAAGCCCAGTGATTCCGAGCAACGCTTGCCGCCTCTGTATTACCGCGGCTGCTGGCACAGAGTTAGCCGTGGCTTCCTCTGGAGCCTTAGTCAAAGTCCGGCGCTGTTCACACCGGCCCTTTCTTAACTCCTGACAGTGGTTTACAACCCGAAGGCCTTCATCCCACACGCGGCGTCGCATTGTCAAGCTTGCGCTCATTGCAAAAGATTCTCGACTGCAGCCTCCCGTAGGAGTCTGGGCAGTGTCGCAGTCCCAGTGTCGGCGGTCGACCTCTCAGTCCGCCTACCCGTAAGCCTTGGTGAGCCGTTACCTCACCAACTAGCTGATAGGACATGAGCCCATCCATCGGTGCCAGGCCTTGCGGTCCCCGGCTTTGGTCACAAAAGATGCCTTTCGTGACATTATCTGGTATTAGCCCGCCTTTCGGCAAGTTGTCCCAGTCCGAAGGGTAGGTTGCCCATGCATTACTGACCCTTTCGCCACTTTACTCGCGGAGTTGCCCCCGCTTTCTCGTTCGACTTGCATGCCTCATCCACGCCGCCAGCGTTCGCTCTGAGCCAGGATCAAACCCTTCAATTAAAATATCTCTCGCCAGCCTTGGTCGGCGGACTTCCATCCGCCCTCCTCGGCCCGCGATCATTGAAAGATTCGCACTGGCATCTTGAATCTTGGAGTTTTCCTAATCAGTCATTATCGGCTCGATCCGGCGCCCGACTAAGAGCCCCGGACGCCGATTGGCTGACCGTCAGGTTCTCACACTCACTTATTGTGAGGTTGATCACATTCCCCCCGAACCTTGCGGCTCGGGAGAAACTTCACAACCTCACGGCGTTGGCTTCCTATTTGTCAAAGAGCGAAATTTAGGGAGATATAAACCCGCTCGGCAGGCCGTTTTCGTTTTTCGCCTGCCAGTCAACGGATCTACGTCTCTGCGAATTGTTCATCTTTCGCATAGGTTATTATAACACCGCGTCTTGCGGAGTCAAGGGCAATCTTTGGGATTTTCTGAAATATTTTTCCACACCCCTTTATACCACCGCAGATAGCCCCCATAGGCCCCTTTCCCGCGCCAGCGCCATCCCGCAAGAATCCTCAGCCCTCCGGCCCCAGACACCTCCATCCGCCCCAGGTATCTGGCGGAGAGGGCGGGATTCGAACCCGCGGTGCAGTTTTACCCGCACACACGCTTTCCAAGCGTGCTCCATCGGCCTCTCGGACACCTCTCCGCATCGCGTTGCCAAAGATCAACAGCCCTGAGCATCATAAATGCCGCGCCCCGAATTGTCAAACCCAAAATCCCGCCGCGGCGCGCCCCGCTGCAAGTAGGTATACGTCTTTATACCTATACCCGATGGTTGGCGCCATGGCCCACGCCGGCTGCAACGTCTTTGCTCGGCGGTATCCGCCTCCACCGCCCCTCCCCCTTTTTCCCTTGACCGGTCGCCGCCCTCAGGTATTATAGCTGTCCGAGCCGGTTCATTGGGTTTTCGGGCGGGTCCGCAAGACTCTTTCATATACGGAGGCGAGCGTCATGCCGAAAGCGGAGAAACTTCCGTTGGTCAATCGTGTTGTCCCCAGCGTCCCCACTTTTGGGGTCTTCGCCACGTGCGATCCGCGCATAGACAAAGCGTCCAGACAACGCGCCACCCACATCGTGGGTATGGCCGCGGACGTTATCGCCGGCAAGGTCAAGATGCCCGACGGCACGCCGGCCCGCGTCGTGTGGACCCCCGTCCTGGTGGACGGCGAGCGTCAGGCCGACATTGTCGCGCGACAGTTCAAGGAGCAAGGCGTCAACATCATCGTCTGCGTCCCCGATACCTGGGCGTTTCCGCAACTCGGCCTCATCTCCCTCATCCAGCAGTTCCCGAGCGACACCCCCGTCAATCTGACCTGCGGCAACAGCGGCCCGAAACCCGGCGTCGTCTTCGTCCATGCCGCCAGCGGCGCCATCTCGCAGTACGGACGCCTTGTCCACATCAACGTCGGCACGTGGCCGGACACGGGCATGCAACCCGTCATGACCCAGGCAACCGCCGAGCACCTCGTGGACTGGTGCTATGCCGCCCTGGCCGCCGTGGCTTTGCGGGGCCGCCGCGTCGTCATCTTCGGCCACGATTCCATGGGCATGGAGACGGCCCTCGCGCACATCCTGCCGACACGCAATACCTTCGGCCTTGAGATCACGCGGCTCGACATGAAGCTTCTGGCCGATATGCTCGCCAAGAAGGCCTACAACGCGAAGGAACTCCGGGCTTTGCGCGCGTGGCTAGAGAAGGCCGTGGACAAACGCATCGAACTGCCCGGCAAGGCCGACAGCGCGCGGCTCGACACCAGTCTGGCCATGTACCTCATCATCCGCGACGTCATGGCCGACCTCAACGCCATCGGCGGCGGTTTCATGAGTCAGTTGGAATGGGGTTCCGACCCCCGCGGCATCCCGCTGCCGGTGGCCGATATCATGGAGTCGCTCTTCAATTCCACCTTCGACCACAAGGGCCGCAAGCCCCCCCTCCCCTACGCCACCGAGGCCGACGTGCAGGGCCTCCTGACGATGCTCTTCTTCACATATCTCTCCGCCGGCAACCCGCCCCTCTTCATGGACTTCCGCAAGGTCTGGGAGCCGTGGGAAATCTGCGGTCTGGCCAAGAAGCTCGGCATCCTTCTCGACGGCACGACACTTTGGGAGAAGAAAGGCATCGTGGACGGCGACAACTCCGGCAGCGCGTCTTTCGACTGGGCCGCCAAGCCTGGCGCGTCGGTGGAGGAGATCATGGCCAACGTCAGTTTCCCCCTGGCGGAAGCGAACTACTTCCCCGGGCTCGGAAACTGCGTGCACTTCGTGTCGCCCGGCGGCATTGACGGCATTGCGGGTCGCATGGCCTTCAGTTCCCTCAACGGGATGTTCTCGCTGATCTGGGACGAGGCTACGACGGTGGACCTGCCTGAGAAACTCTCGGAAGCGGTGTGCCAGACCTCGACCTACCGCTGGCCGCACACCTTTGTGGTCCCGAAGTATGCTTCCATGGGCGAGTACAAGCAATATGCGCCCGCGAACCACTTCCATATGACATGGGGCCTGCCCCCGGCCCGGCTCGAATATTGGATGGACCTGACCAACGTCCTCTCGGCCACGCCCTGGCAGGCAAGGCCGTCGTTTATCGAGGGCGTGGACCGTCCGCAGCCTCTGCTGCATATTATTAACGGCGGCGAAGCAGCGGCCAAACGGCTGCGCGCCGGCACGTAATCGGTATTACGGACAAGGAGCGGGGAGGATGAAACGACTCAGCTTGAGTCCCCCCTTCTTGGGGTCACGGCGCTTTGTCCCCCTCGGTCGCCTCTTGTGTGGAAATTCTTGGAGCCACGCCATGAATGAGCAGGTCGCCCTTCCTTTGACCGTCCTGTTGCTGCTGGGAATAGCCGTGTGTACGATGTGCCGCGGCGAGGTCTCGCAGAACCTGCTGAAGAATCCTTCGTTTGCTGAAGGGGCGGATGCGAAAGGAACGCCGACCGGATGGGGACTGTACGGCGGCGGCGGGAAGGACCAGGGAATCAAGATCATCGAGATGGAGGCGGGCCGCAAGGCATTGCTGCTCGAGGACGGCGACCTCAACCGAGAGATCGGCATCGTCCAGACAGTTCCCGCCAGGGGAGGCGAGACCTACGAAGCCGGCGTGAAGGTGCGCGGGGTGGAGGGACAGGAGACTTCCGGCGCGTACCTGCAAATGCGGTTCCTGCCGTCGAACCACTATGAACAGAGGTCCCTGGACGCGCAGGGCGCGAAGGAGTTCAGGGAGATCTCCCTCAAGGCTACGGCGCCGCCGGACACCAAGAGCCTCACCATCTACCTGTACACGCACCGGGGACCAACGCCAAAGGTCCTCATCGCCGAGGCGCGGCTCGTCTCGGGCGTGGAGCCGCCCCCCCCGCCGCCCCCGCCCCCGCCCGAACCGATCCCGCCGCAATATACAAAGCTGAAAGACCTGCGCCTCGCGACGGCGCTCTTGAAGGACGGCAAGCCGAACGTCGCCATCGTCGCCCCGCCGGCGCATCAGGGCCAGGCCGTCCGAATTCGGCAGGCCATCGAGAAGCTGACCGGCGCAAAGGCGCCCATCGTCGGCGACGATTCCCCCGAAGCCGCCGTGCCCATCAAGGGCAACCTCATCGCCCTGGGCAACCGCTCAACCAGCAAGTTCATCTGCAAGCTTTACGACCTTTTCTACACCCTGACCGACCTGCAGTACCCCGGCGCAGAAGGTTACGAGGTGCGCACGCTGCACGACCCCTTCGGCAACGGCAGCAACGTCGTCCTCGTCGGCGCGAGCGATGATGCCGGAATGGACGCGGCGACGACAACGCTTGTCCGCAAGATCGAGGAATCCGCCCCCGCGCTGACGCTCGGACGCCTGATGGAGATCAAGCTGGGCAAGGGCATCACCGTCCCCAAGAACCTCAAGGACTTCGAGATATGGGAGGCATCGGCAAGCTATCGCTCGTCGGGCTATTTCGGCTGGTGCAGCATCAGCAAGCGCATGGCCATGTACTACATGACCGGCGACCCCTTCCAGGCGCGCGAGGTCGTACGCCTGTCGTTCCCCGACAAGCAGGCGTTCAAGGAAATCACCGAGATTGACGAAGAGCGCATCGAGAACAAGGACGATCCGCTCGCCGGTTTCTACCACTACAACGCCCACATGGCGATCCTCTTCTGGGACCTTATCGAGGAAAGCCCTGTCTTCACCGACGACGAACGCCTGCGCATCACCAACGCCTTTGCGCGCCAACTCAATCACCGCCGAGACGAGGGCATCTACCGCCTCACGCGCCCGCCGTCGGCTGTGGGTTCGAGGCACGGCCAGTATTCGGCTCTCTCGCTTTACTGCCTCGGCCGCTATTTCAACAAATACTATCCCGACCCCATCTGGGAACAGTCCCAAAGAAGCAGTGAGTTCGCCTTCGGCTCGCTGCACGAGCACGCCTGGGTCAGCGGCGAGAACGACAACCTGTTCTGGTACAACACCGCCACGGCGCCCATCCTCACTTACATGGTCCTCACGGGCGACCGCAAACCCCTGCAAAACGGCGTGCTCGGCGAACTGCTGCGCGGGCAGGAGATCCTCGCCTCAGGCCGCCAGCCCGACTCAGCCCTGAACTCTGCGGCCCTCGACTTCCTGCACAAGGCGGCCTATCTGACCCAGGACGGTCGTTGGATTCTCTACCGCGAACGCACCGGCGTGGACACCGGCGTCTTCCGGCTGGGCCAGTCTTTCTGGCCCGAAGCCCACCTGAAACCCACGCCCCCCGCGGATATCGTAAACACGTGGAGCATCCACCGACTGCCGCGTCCCATGTGGGAAGGGCGCGCCAGCGGACTCCCCTACCACGACTCCTTCCTCTTCGGAAGCTTCCGCAGCTCCACCGACGCCTCAGGCGACTTTATCCTGCTGGACGGCTTTAACGGCGCATCCCGGAATCCCTATCACTGCTTCGCCATCCTGCAACTGCGCCTGGACGGTTACACGCTGCTGGACGGCTACAACAACCAGGTACTCACCAAGGCCGACGGCATGGTCGAGCCGCAGGTCGCCATGGACGCGGCGCTGCGGCACGCCGATGTCGTCGGCCCGACGGCCTTCGCCGTCGCCGACGTGCCCCGCATGTCCTACTGCAACTGGCGCCGATTACTCGCGCAGCGCGCGGGCCGGTATGCCCTGATTATTGACGACCTTGCCTCGCGCACCGACACCGACAACCTCGAAGTCCAGATCAAGTGGGAAGGCGCGCGCGGCTTCCGCAGCATCAAGGGCGAGGGCGTCCTGAGAGCCGAAGGTTCCGAGACGCCCGCAATCCTGCCTGGATGGGTCGGCGTCCGCGCCGTGGAAGCCCAGTGCGCCAGCAACCTCACCGAGCCAAGGTCGCTCGTGACGCTGGACAGCATCGGGATCATGCTCCTGCGGGCAACAGACACCGGCGCATGGATCGAGATGCCGTTCGAGTTGAAGGAAGCAGTGGCCGGCGAGGTTTTCGCAAACTTCATAGCCTATGATGACCGCGGAACCGTCCGCATCCTGCTCGACGGCAAGACGGTGTGCGAGCAGTATGACCTCTTCTCCACGGGCGCAGCCCCCGCCAGGGTCTCGCTGGGTAAACACAACCTGCCCCCGGGCAACCATCGGCTGCGCGTGGAAGTGATCGGAAAGAGGCCTGAGATTGAGAAGTGTTACGTCGGCCTTGCCGGCTTGAGCGTTCGCCCCGAAGGCGCGCCTGCCGCCGTAGCGCCGCAAGTCATCGAGATCCGCAGCGCCGACGTCCTGAAGACTACGCCGACGGGACGGACCGCCGTCATGGAGTGGACTGGCCCTGTCAAGGAGAACCAGCGCCGCATCTTCTTCTCGCTGATCGCCAAAGGTCCGTCCGGAGAAAAGGACGGGCTTGCCTGTGTACGCGTGGCCGAGAACGCCGCCGCCCTGGCTCTGCCCGTCAAAGGGCTGGCCGTCGCCGGCGAATACGCCGGTGTCAAGGGCGAGTTCGCGATCGTGACGGAGGAACACGTTTTCGGCAAAGCGCTTACGGACATCGCGCTTGACGGCGCCTTGCTGCGCGCGGATTCTCCGGTCAGTGTGGACTGGGACTTCGCGGCCGGCGCGTTGCACATCGTCGCGGAGAAGGATACGCGCGTCTCCCTCGCCCTTGACGGCGCCGACGATCTCCAGGCGAGGACCCTCCCTGCGGGAAGGCACGTCCTCACCAACATGAAGGCCAACGCCGTCATCCTGAAGAAAACGGCTGATCGCCTGGCGGTCCTGCTGGCCGAAGGGTCCAAACAACGCTCGCAAGCCGCCCCGGAAACCGCCAGAGACGCGGCTCTCCCGCCCTTGCAGGCCGCCATGACGGCAACGGTCGGCGGGAACGTGACGGCCATGATCACCATCCCTTCTGCGCAAGGCCCCCTTGTCTGCGCAGCGGAGGGAAGCAGGGTGCACGTGCTCGCGACGGACGGCAAAGAGGTCCGTCTCCTGCAGGCCGACGACAACATTCGCGTCCTGCACTGGTGGCCCGAACCCAAACTGCTTCTCGCCGGATGCGTGGATGAAAAAGTGATCGCCTTCGATGAAACCGGACAGCGCAAGTGGGTCTTCACCTCGGAGATGGACCCCGCCGTCTTCCGCGCCGCGAAGCAGTACTGGTTCAAGAGCGCGCCCGGCCACGGCGGTATTCACGGCCTTTACAGCGGCGTCTTCCTGGACGGCAAGAGCCAGGCGTTCGTCGGTAGCGCGTGTACGCTGGAGATCATTGACGAAACCGGGGGCCTCGTAAAGCGAGTCCCCGTGTTCTGGGGCTGCGGCGTGAAGTTCGCCCTCGTGGACTGCGCCGACGGCAGCCGCAACCTGCTCATCGCGCGCCAGCCTACGGACAGCCACGGTCTCGCCGTCATCAACAATCGCAAGCCCGACGCCGTGCTGCGCAGTTTCGACGGCGTGCCCTCCGGTCACACCTATGTCGGCGGGTGGGCCTGCATGAGCCGCAAGCACATCTTCTACGATGACCTCGACGGCGACGGCAAGAAGGAGATCGCCAGCGAGATCAACGGCACCTGGAACCGCATC
This sequence comes from uncultured Planctomycetota bacterium, assembly GCA_964409935.1. Classification (GTDB taxonomy): domain Bacteria; phylum Planctomycetota; class Brocadiia; order JAADGH01; family CAYPFP01; genus CAYPFP01. The sequence goes on from CAYPFP010000003.1 coordinate 7,816, forward strand.
ACGGTCTGGTCCGACACGGGCGCGCCCCTCTACAATGCCCAGTTTGGGCCTGGTTCTCCGATCCCTACCCAGAACATCCGCGATCTCGATATGACCGACCTCGACGGCGACGGCAAGAAGGAACTTGTTACCGCGACCTCCGGCGGTCTGGTGGTGGCGCTGAACGCCCGGTGTGAGAAAGTCTGGGCGAAGCGCCTGCCCAGTCCGGCCACCGTGCTGAAGTGCGTGAAGAACGAGACCTTCGTGGGATGCGAGGACGGGACGGTAGCGGTCCTCAACAACCAGGGCGAACTCATCCGGTCGGACAAGATCGCCGGACGCCCTACGAACATTGAGACGACGACCAACGCAACCAACGAGCCGCTTCTTGTGCTCGTTACGGACAAAGGGGAAGTAAAGGCGTTCAAGCCCTCAAACTAGCCCCGGAGGCGTCTCATGCGCGTCTTCGACAGTCTGGAATTGCGTTACCTCAAGGAAGTGCTTGATTCCGGTCGCCTCGGATGGAACCGCCAGGGCATGACGGGGCGGTTCGAGAAGGCGTTCGCCGAGATGGTCGGTTCCAGGTACGCCATCAGCCGCAGTTCGGCCATGACCGGCCTTGCGCAGGCGCTGAGCTGTTCTCCCGCCGGATGGGACACCGAGGTCATCTGCGACCCCATCGTCCAGTTCGGCGGCATCACGGCCCTCAACGAAATGGCCACGCCCGTCTTCGCCGACGTGGACCCGCACACGCTCTTGATGGACGCCGCCTCGGTCCGCGCCCGCATCACGGAGAAGACGAAGGCTCTCATCGTCACCAACCTGTGGGGTCTCTGCGCCCCGCTCGACGATATCCGCAGGCTCTGCGACGAGCGCGGCATCTTCATGATCGAGGACTGCGCCCACACCACCTTCGCCTACTGGAAAGGCAAACACGCCGGCACGTGGGGGCATATCGGCGTTTTCTCTTTCCAACAGGGCAAGCATCTGCCCACTGGCGACGGGGGCATGATGGTCACCGACGATCCGGCGATTGACGAGAAGCTTTACGGCGAATGGGCCTTCGGCGAGTCGCCCAAGTGGTTCACGCTGAACTTCCGCATGAACGAAATGACGGCCGCCGTGGGCCTCGCACAGTTGCAGCGCGTGCGCGGGTACATCGAGACCTACAACCGTTGCCAGCAGCGCCTCGAGAAGGCCATCGAGGGCGTGAAGTGGCTCAGGTCCCGACCCGTGCCGGCGCAAGCCGTCCCGTCCGCCTACATATGGATGTGTTTCTGGGAAGGCGACAAACACGGCCTCGACCTCGAACGCTTCAAGACGATCGCGCGGGAGAAGAACTTACCTCTGCGCTTTGGGTTCATCGGCAAGCCGGCCTATCTGTGGGATTGCTTCCAGTCGGCGACCGATCCGGCCCATCCCGCTCGGAAAATCTTCAAGCGCCATCCTGTTTTCCCGGGCCGCAAGTACCGCGAGGGCGACTGTCCGGTGGCCGAGGCTATGATGCCGCGCATCATCAGCGCCAGCGCCATGTTGCCGACCGAGGCCGAAGGCGCCCGACTGGCCGAAAGACTTCACGAAGCCATCGCGACGATGGATAAAGGATAATCCGAGGCATATCCCCATGCATTACGCCCTCTTGCTCTTTGCGCCCATGCTTCTCGCTGGATTCGCGTGGGCCGGTCCCGCCGTGCGAACCGCCGCGGTCGAGAACGGCGTCTTGCGCTGGCGGGACGACGGCAGCGAGGTCGCCCTTTTCGGCGTCAACTACTACCCGCCGTTCAGCATTGACTACAAGGCCATTAAGGATCGCGGCCTGGACCATGAGAAGGCCATCCGCGATGACGTCGCCCACTTCGAACGCCTCGGCCTCAACACGATCCGCCTTCACTGCTGGGACCGCGAGATCAGCGATCACGAAGGCAATCTGCGCGACAACGAACACCTGCGCCTCCTGGACTACCTCATCAGCGAATGCGCCAAACGCGGCATCTACAGCGTGATGACGCCTATCGCGTGGTGGAGTTCTCCGGAAAAAGGCGGCTTCGCGGACCTTTACACCATGCACCAGATGACCACGGACGCAAAGTCGCGCGCCACGCAGCCGGCCACGTCGGCGATGGAGTTGGTCCTGATCGAGTCGGGCGGCTCCCCCTGGGGTATCGTCGTGCCTCTGACGCAGCGCTGGCAGGCGATCCGTATCCCGTTGAGCGACCTGAAGTACTTCTCGCACTGGAAAGACAGCCGGGAAGCACATGAAACGCGCCCTCGTCCCGAACGAATCGAGTTCGTGAGCATCTGCTTCGGCGCGTGGCTGTACGGCGCCGACCACGCCAGGCCCCACGCCGTCGAGATTCAGGACGTGTCCCTGCAATAAAGGAGTTCGCCATCACTCACCGAGGGCGGTTGCTGGCCTTGTTCGAGAAACGCCCGCTGGACCGTCTGCCTTGGGTGCCTGACCTCGGCTACTGGATACAGGCGGAAGCCGGCCGGGGGCGGCTCCCTGCTCAGTATCACGGGCGCGACGGAAAGCGGCGGCTTCACGTTGACCTCGACGCCTGCATCTATTACGGCGAAGGCGCCTCGCCGGCCATCTGCCGCGCCGAGGGCGTGAAGTCCTCGACACAAACCAAAGGCGATGTCCTGGTCGAGCGTTGGGAGTGCGACGGACATGCGATCGAGAAAGTCCGCCGCTGGCTTCCCGATAGTTTCTGCCACGCCATCACCAAGTACCCCGTGACCGAAGTCTCCCAACTGGCCCTCGTGCGCGAGATGTTTGCGCGGCGCCGGTACGAGCCGAACCCTAAGGCCAACGAGACGGCGAAGGAGATCGGCGAACGCGGCGTTCCCATCACGGCGATGCCGCGCTCGCCCCTGCCGGCGCTCATGGCGGACTGGGTCGGCGTCGAGGGCACGATCTTCATGATGGCCGACGCGCCCGGCGAGGTCGAGAAAACGCTTGCGGCGATTGACCGCGCCAACGATGGATTCTTCGCGCTGCTGTCCAATGTCGAGTCCAAAATCGTCCATTTCTGCGACAACCTCTCCGCCGACACCATCGGCGGCTACTGGGACCGTTACTGCGCCGATTACTACAAGCGGCGCGTCGCCCAGATTCATGCGGCGGGCAAATACTGCGTTACGCACCTGGATGGCGCAACCCGAGCGCTCATTCCCCGCCTGACGGCGGCGGGCCTGGACGGCATCGAATCGCTCACGCCCATGCCCGTCGGGGACATCACGATGGAGGAAATGTCGCAGCTTATGGTGCCTCGCGACTGCGTCTTCTGGGGCGGTCTGCCGGGAGCCATGTTCGCGCCGCCGTTTGGCTGGGACAACCTCCGGAAGATGATAGACGGCCTCTACCGCCTTCATCGTCGGGGCCGCCGCGTGGTCGTCGCCTCTGCCGACCTGGTCCCGCCCGACGCCGACATTGAGGATGTCCGCCGTGTGGCCCAATACCTCCTTGAACTCGGCCCATAGCATAAAGGCAATCCATAATGAAAAACATCTGCCTGCTTCTGGTTCTTGCTTGGGGATTCGGAGTCATGACTGCAACTGCCCAGGACGCGGAGACTTACACGCTGGAGAACAAGGCCCTGTCGCTCACGATCAAAAGGTCCCCCGCTCCGCACATCACAACGCTTGTTCACAAGGCGAGCGGCACGGCGGTTGTCTCCGAACCCGACACCCACAACCTCTTTGCCGTGAGTGTCCTCAAGGATGACGGCAGTTCCGTCTACGTTGACAGTTCTCGCGCCAAACAATGCGACGTCTCCGTCGCAGGCGGCGGGAGACTTTCAATGACCTTCCGCGGCCTCGGGGACTTCGACATCAATGTCCGAGTGACCATCGCCGCTCGGCCTGAGGATGCGCTGACCTTCTGGACCGCCGCTGTCGAGAACAACAGCGGAAAACGAATCACATATCTGCGGTTCCCGCTTGTCAAGGCCGTGCCCGCGATCGGCAGCCCCGACGACGACTTTCTCGTACTCCCCTATCTGCCGGGTACGCTCGTCGAGAATCCCGCCAAACACTGGCCGGAGAACTTCGGGGCATGGCTCCGATATCCAGGCGACTTGTCCGCCCAGTTCATCGCCTACCAAGACCGACAGGCCGGCGTCTATCTCGCCGGTACGGACACCCAGAGCCACCCCAAGATGCTCGCGGTCTGGAAGGGAAAGAACGGCTTCAACATGGGGCATGATTTTTCCCCTCCCCTCGATGCCGGAAAGCAATGGGAGATGCCCTACGCGATTGCGCTTGGAGTGACTCAGGGCACATGGTGCGATTCGGCGGACATCTATAAGCGATGGGCGACGAAGCAGTACTGGTGCGCGAAGACGCTCGCACAGCGCGACGACATCCCGCAGTGGTGGAAGGACGGATGGGGCGTGCACGTCTGCGAGGTGCGGACTTACGACGACAAGCGCGTATGCAATGGATCGTACTACCCGAAGATGTTGGAGTATCTGCGGGAATGGCGCCGAAAAACGGACGGCAACATCGTCGCCATGCTTGCCGGATGGGAAAATCATCGCCGATGGACCGCCGGCGACTACTTCCCCATCTTCGACGAGGCAAACGCCAGGAACGTCATCGCTCAATTGAAAGCGGACGGATTCCGGCCGTTCTGGTTCCTTTCCGGGATGTTCTACACCTTTGAAAACGAGGGCGTGGATGGCTCGCAAGTCCCTGCCGCCACACGATTTATGCCCCACTATGTGGTGGACCAGAAGACGCGCGAGCCGCGCGTGTTCACGCTCAATGAATCGGGACGACAGTCCACCTGGAAGCGGCTTTCCTACGAGTTTTGTGTGGGAGCGCCGGCGATCAAGGATTTCTTTCGCGGCGTGATTGACCGCGCGCGCGAACTGGGCGTGGATGTCCTCCAGATGGACCAGACCACGCGCGGGGCGGGCGAGGCCTGCTATTCCTCAGAGCACGACCACACGCCGGGACCGGGAATCTACCAGACGCAGCGTTTCCAGGAACTCCTGCACGACATGCGTAAACACGGCAAGGGCCGAAATCCCGACTTCGTGCTCTTCCACGAGGAACCGCACGAGGCGTTGATCCAGTGCCTGGACGGCTTTCACGTGCGCGAGTACAAGGAGCGATGGTGGTATCGGCTGTACCCCGGCGCGATCGGCATCCCCCTGTTCTCCTACCTCTACCACGAATACGCCATCGGCTACGGCGGCGACAATGCAGGACTCAGTAAGAACAATGACCGTGCGCTGGTCAGGAATCACGCCGTGAACCTCGTGACGGGCCGCACGCCCGGCGGGTCCGTCTGGTCAACGCCACAAAGCATGTTCGAGGCCCATCCCGATCAGGTCAGGATGGTCCGTAACCACTTCCGACTGCTGAAGACCCGCGCCACGAACTTCCTGATGCTCGGCACAATGCTTCATCCGTACGAACTGGCAGCCCCGAACTTGAAGTTCTCTGTTGCGGTGCGCAGGGGAAATGAATGGAAAAAGGAGGAGTTCGACAACCCCGCGATCCTGACGAGTTCCTGGCAAGCGCCCAACGGCGACATCGCACACCTGTTCGTCAATATCTCCGAGACCCGCCAGGACCTGAAAGTGAATCTTGACACCCGCAATGCCCCTGCGTTCGGGGCGTGCAACGTCGAAGTGTACAGTTCAGAGCAGGACGCTTTCACGCCGTTGTGGAAGGAGGTCCGTTTGCCCAGGGAGTTGTCGCTGCCTCTGGGACCTCTGGAAGTAGTCTTCGTCGAGGTGCGGCCTTCGGTCAGAACAATTCCTTGACCAGTTCCGCCAGCCGCCCCAGGTGCCTGTCCTTCATCAGCTTCTCCACGCGCACGCGGTTCGCGCCGGCGTTGATGAGCGCCTTGTGGGCGCGCTGCCAGAGCGCTTCCTTGTTCTTCTCATCGGTGCACAGATACAAGTCGGACACGATCTCCCCAAGCTTTTGTGTCATAAGCGAGTCTTTGTGCTCGTAGTACCGCTTGATGATGCCCTTTTGGTGCGGAGAAAAGTAGTCGCCTTTTGCCATCGTTACCCGTTCCTGTATCGTGAGTTACACCTGCCTCAACCCCTTGGCGCGCCGGCCTTGCGAAAGGCGTTGTCCAGCGATGCATACGAGAACTTCGCCGCCTCGGACCAGTTGTAGTCCGGCTTCGACCAGACCATCGTACTGACCTCCAGCGTGATGAAGTCCTTCCATCCGTTCTCGTGCATGGCGCGCACGTAGGCCGTACTGTCCAGATCGCCCTGCCCCAACAGCGACAACGTGAACTTCCCGTCCGGGTGCTTTCTGGCATCGGTGATGTGAGTGTGCGCCGTATACGGTAACAGCGTCTTCACGGCCTCCTCGATCTTCTCGTTGGCAAGGAAGAGGTGCACAATGTCGAAGTGAAACCGGATCAGCGGATGGTTTACGGTCTTGAAGAGCCAGACGATGCGCTCGGACCGGTCCACGGCCGCGCTGCAATGCGCCTCGCCAGCGAGAACGAACTGTTCGCGCTCGGCCAGTCTCGCGTAATCATGCAGGAGATCAACCATGCGCTGCCGCTTCTCCTCCCACTGGGCAGATCGCCCGCCCAGCCCGATCGCCAGCACAGGAGGATGGCGCAGACCCAGGTCCCGCGCCAGTTGCGCGCACCGGCGCACATGCTCCAGCGTCTGGGCGTGCTGGTTCGCATCGTCGGTCAGCACGTGTCCCAGCATGAAAAGCGCCGGGACGCCCATGCCGTTGTCAGACAGGAGTGTGCTCAACGCCTTCCGCCGTTCCGGGCCGATCTGGTCGGGCATGGACTGATGATGTTTTGGCCCGATGCATATCTCCACGCCATCGTACCCCATCTTCGCCAGCGCCGGTATCCCCTCCTCCAGCGGAACGGTCGGCATGGCGTATGTCCCATATGCTATCTTCATTCCTATCTCCTCTATCATCTCTCAATCCATTTGTAGGCGGCCTTGCCGTTCTTCCAGAAATATTTCTCGCTCGCTGTCTTTCCTTTCTTCGCGAAGTATTCTGTCACCACGCGCAGAACGTCCGAGTATTCGGCGAAACGCGAACACACGGGCCAGTCGCTGCCGTAGATGAGCCGGTCCTCGCCGAACGCCTCCCACAGGACATCCAGCGTCGGCGCGTAGAAGGCGACGTCTTTCGGGGCCGGTATCTGCCGCGTGGCCGAGGCAAGACCCGACACCTTGCAGTAGACCCTTGGGCTCTCGGCGGCCTTGCGCATCCCGTCCGCCCAGGCCGAATCCGGCGCCTTGCCGGTGATATGCACATTGGCCACGTGATTGATGACCACGCGCATTTGCGGCAGCCGTCGCACGAGGCTGACGGCGTCCGGAAGGGCCTCCGGGGTGATGAGAAGATCCAGTTCGAGGTCCTTGTCCGCCAGCTTCTGCAGATCGGCAAAAAACCCCGCATCGGTTCTATTCTTAATCCTTGACCCTCTGGGCCTTATGCCTCGGAACAGGGGGCTCGCCGAGAAGCGGTCCAGGTTCTGCGCGAAGCCTTCAGTACCGGGCTGGAGATTCCCCACAAACCCCTTGATGAAAGGCTCCTTCGCGGCAAGGTCGAGTATCCACTGGTTGTCCTCCACCCATTCGCTGGCCTCGACGATGATAGTGCCCGAAACCCCCGCCGGCAGGGCCACCGCTTTGAAATGTTCCGGCAACACGGTCTTGTAGAGAATGCTGTCCTTGGGGTTCGGCCACGGCACGCCTTGCGGACGCGTCGGATCGTAGAAATGTGTATGCGTGTCAATGATCATGGCATACCCTCCGATTAGATGCCCACGCCGAACTGTTTCCTGAAATCGCGCCAGACGCCCGGCGCAACTGGCGCCGTTGCTTCTTTGTGAATTTGTTCCACATGCTCCTTGGAGCCGCAGCCCACAAGCACCACTCCGTCAATCGGCGCCGCCATGCAGAAATGGAGGGCCAGTTGCCTAATACTGATGCCCCGCTTCCGGCACCATGTCCACATCGCGTGCGCTCGCGCATCTTCTTTGGGTTCCTTGCCCGTCAAGCGCCCCATACCCAGCACGCCGCCCAGTTCCACGCCGACGTCGTGCTTCTTGGCCAGCGGCAGCGTCGTCCTGGCAACGGACTGGTCCAGCAGCGTGTAGTCGAGGTACGTCAGAACAAGCTCGCACTGCCCTGTCTCGATGAAGCGCTTGTGGGCGTTGTGCGAACGCACACCAAGGCCGATGTGCCGCACGATCCCCTTTTCCTTGAACTTCAGCAGCGTATCCAGGCAGCGGCCAGGCCGCAGCGGGTCCTCCATGTCGGATGGATCATGGATCAGCACGGCGTCGAGGTACTCGGTCTTCATCAGCTTGAGGCTGTTCTCCACGCTCCAGCGCGTGGCCCTGGCCGAATAGTCGTATCTGTACTTCGGGTGGGTGCCGGTCTTGGTTTGCAGGTACACCTTCTCGCGCCACCCGTCCTTCAACGCCAAGCCCAGCCGCCGCTCGCTCTCGCCGTAAAGGGGCGAGGTGTCGAGGTAATTCCACCCCAGTTCGATGGCCTTGCGCACCGCCGCGACGGCCTCGTCGTCTGTTCGCTCGGGCGAGTGTAGCGAAGCACACCCCAGCGCAAGGGCGTTCGGGCGCATCTCAGTACGCCCCAGGCGTCGGGTTCCCGGTCTGGTCATGAACATTCTCACTGGTAGACGAGCAATTCCTTGTAGTAACGATCAAAGGCCTCGGCGTTTCCCGGTTTGGGGTTGCCGCCGCCCCGGTACATCATCATCCCCGGAAACTCCTCATGCAGTTCGCGCAGTTCCCGCAACTCGCGACAGATGTCTTCGGGCGTCCCAAAATCAATGTTCCGTGAATCGGTCTTGATGAGGTAGAACTTGTCCTTGCCGGCCCTGCGCATGAATTCTCGCGGGTTCATCGAGGTCGTCTCGATGTACAGGCCGTCCGGCTCGGCGGTCATCAGACCGTCGAGAACCGGCGCGTAGTTGCCGTCCCCCACGTACAGAACCTTCTTGCCGGCCTTGTGGATCTCGGCGAAGATCCGGCGGTACCACGGGAAAACGTATTCGCCATACCACTGCGGACTCATGAAGGGACCGCGCGTGGCGGCGATGTCGTCGTGGATGGACACCGCCTCAACGCCCGGCGTCCGGCTCCAGCCGCGCGCCACCGCGAGCGAGGCCTCGGCGAAGCGGTCAAGAATTCTGCCGAACGCTCTCGGTTCGAGCGCCGACGCCAGCAGAAACGGTTCCCAGCCGAACTCGATGGTGGCCCTGGTAACGAGGGTGGCATAGTGAGAAGGGATGGGGTAGGCGCGCTTCGCCCCGTCGGCGAACAGCCGCGCCATTTCGTTCAGCATTCGGGGTCCGACCTCCTCGACCTCGAAGGCGTCGAGGTTCGCCGAAAGGACGGCGGTATGGTCCTTGTACTTCTCCTTGGCGTCCACCGCCCACACACCGCCGTCGCGCGTGATCTTTCGCCTGCCGTCTTTGGACACGGCCACCTCGCCCGGCGCCGGGACGACGTCCGGATCGCCGAGATGGTATACGTCCTTTCGGTACTCGATCCATCGCCAGTCGCTGCACGGCAGGCGGTCCGGCCGCCGCAACGCCAACACCTGGCGCATTCGATCGTAGTTCTTTTCCAACGCTTCAGACATCCCGTTTCCCTTCGCGTCGAAAACACAGGTCAGGCGAGATACGATACCGTTTTCTCCGGAAAATGCCAGTCCTTTTCTTGACGCGGCGCAAGCTGTGCTATAATGCATAGACGAACGTCACCGCTAAACCATAGGGCGAGGGTGCAAACATGCCGAAAAAGGCTATGGCTTGGGGCGTCGTCGCGCTTGTGTGGGCCTTATCGGGCTGGTGTTCTGCGGCGGATATCAAGATGACGGTCGGCGACGACGCGTTGGTAACGATCAGCGTCGGCGATGAGGATGTCTGGCGGATGTTCCCAGGGGTTTTCTCGCCCGGATGGAAGATCAGTCAGGGGTACGCGACCGAAGAGGGCTACCCGAAAAAGGAGGCCGACGGAACTTACACCTTGCGCTTCACCATCACTCCGCGCGACCAGGAGGGCGTTATACCCATTACGACGAAGGTCTCTCTCCTCGCCGAGGGCGCCGATCTCCATTACCTTTTCGAGTTCCCCCAGGCCTTTACCCTGAACAGCGTCTTTGTCATGGCGAGGTTTCCCGTCGGGCCGTCGGGAGGCAAGACGCTCCTCCTCGACGACCACAAGGTGGGGCTGCCGTCGGGCGAATACCAGAAGGGCATGCAGCATCTTTTCACAGGCAAGGCCGAACGCATCGCGTTCCCGATCCCCAACGTGCCGATAGAGGTCTCGACCGAAGCCGGCACCCTTTGTGTCGTCCATGACCAGCGGGAATGGGGAAGGGATGACTTCCAGGTGCGCATGAGCCTTCTGCCGATGCAGGAGAACATTCAGATCGCCGCTGATACAAAGCTTGAGAAGAAGATAACGCTGCGCGTGCCGGGGCTGAAGTCAAGCTCCGTGGGCGCGCAGTAACGCCCCGGATGGGGACGGGCCGCAACGATGGGCGAATGCGTTGTCTGCCGCAAGAAGTCGAGCGACGTAAGCCATGCCCTCGGCTTGTGCGCTTCCTGCATACACACGGACACGCCCGCTGTGCGTCAGCAGGCGGCGAAGGCCCATGCCCGTTCCCGCCGAAGTTTCAGACTTCCTGCCGAACCGCCGAAGGTCCCCGATGGAGCCGGCTGCTCCAGGTGCGCCAACGTCTGCCGCATCGCCCCCGACCAGACCGGGTACTGCGGTGTCCGACGGAACGATGGCGGACGCATCGTCGGCGGCGACGAGGAATCTGCGGCCGTTCTGTGGTACCACGACCCCTTGCCCACGAACTGCGTGGCCGATTGGGTTTGCCCCGCTTCCACATCCGCAGGCTACCCGCAATTCACGGACACGCGCGGCCCGGAATTCGGTTACACCAACCTGGCCGTCTTCTACGAGGCCTGTTCCTTCGACTGCCTCTATTGCCAGAACTCGAGCTTCAAGCATCACAGCGTTGATGGTCCGCGCCAGAGCGCCAGAGATTTGGCCGAGGCGGTTGACTCCGCGACGAGGTGCATCTGCTATTTCGGCGGAGACCCTTCCTGTCAGATTGACCACGCCCTTGCGGCGTCGCGTTTGGCCCTTGCGAAGTCACAGGGCCGCATCCTGCGCATATGCTGGGAGACCAACGGCTCGATGTCTCGCCCTCTTCTGAAACAGGCGGCGGAGTTGTCGCTCGAAAGCGGCGGGTGTGTCAAGTTCGATCTCAAGACTTGGGATGAACCGCTGCATCGCGCCCTCTGCGGCGTCTCCAACCGGCGCACGCTGGAGAATTTCGAGCACCTCAGCGGCCTGATCCGCAAGCGTCCCGACCCGCCCTTCCTCATCGCCGCAACGCTGCTCGTACCCGGCTACATTGACGCCGAGCAGGTCGGAAAGCTGGCCCGATTCATCGCCGGCCTCGATCCTCATATCCCATACGCGCTGTTGGCTTTCCATCCTGATTTCGAGATGAACGATCTCGCGGTTACTTCGCGCGGTTTGGCGGTGGAATGTCTCGATGCCGCAAAGCGCGCCGGGCTTGGCCGCGTGCGGATCGGGAATGCGCATCTGCTGGCGTGACCGGGCGCGTCGTCAGGGCGTGCGCTGCTTCAGTTCGAGCTTTGTTATCATGGGCCGCGTAAGGCCGACGCGCTTCATCTCAACCTCCCCTTCCGGCCGCACGTAGTAAACGGCGTCCAATGCCGCCTTGCTCTCCTGTCGCACGGCCGCCAGCGCCCACCCCTTGTCGCCTACCGCGCAGTTGAACGGCATCATGGTTGCGCGCAGGTTCTTCAGGGTCTGCGCGGCAGCGTCCACCTTTGTCAGATACTCGTTGATGGCCCGGAAAGTGATCAGTTTGCGCGCCTTGGCCCACTGGCCAAGTTCGTCGGAGAAGAGGTTCTCGGTGAAGACATCCATGAAGCGAATGCGGGTGGCCATTCGTTCGGCCTTATAGCGCTCGTCGGCCAGATGGTCCAGGCGGCCATCAATGCGCTTGGTCACGCTGTCAAAAGGATCCACATTGCCGCAAACCTTTTTTTCTTTTGAATACAACCGGAAGGTGTGGCGTGTGCCGTCGAACACAAAATTTCCCTTCCCCTTTGCGTTCCATGCCGCGACGACAAAGAACGTGTAAGGCGCAAATTGCTCCTCCAGTTCCTTCTCAATCGCCGGATTGACATACTTGTACTGGAAAAGGCAGACGTGAGTCCCCTCGTCGTCGTAGTACCACATGTGCTGGATGCCGGGCCGAACCGGAACCAGTTCCTTCATCTCGAACCCGACCGCCACGGAACACAGCAGACTGCACAACACCGCCGCTCTTACCACAGACATGATCTCCCCTCCTGTTCATCGCCGCAGGAAGCTCGCCACCTCCCGTCGGGTCGGCATGGACGGCTGCGCGCCGAACCTGGTGCAGGCCAGCGCGCCCGCGGCGTTGGCCATCTTCGCCGCTTCGTGCAACGCCGCTCCTTCCGACAGGGCCACCGTAAGCGCCGCCGTAAAGGCATCGCCCGCGGCGGTCGTGTCAACGGCCTTCACGCGAAACGCCGGGACCGCCCTGCATCCGCCCTCTTGCGCGACAAGACACCCTCTTGCCCCCAGTTTCAGGACCACGGCGCCGGCGCCCATGCCGAGCAGCCGCTCTGCTGCCGCCTTTGCAGACTTCTGGTCGCGCACGGGACTGCCCAGGATCGCCTCTGTCTCGTGCTCGTTCGGCGAGAGTATGTCCACCTTCTTGAGAAAACCTGCCGGCAGGCGGCGCGCCGGGCCGGCGTCCAGGACGCTTTTCACTCCCCTGCGCCGCGCCAGTCGAAGGGCGCAATCCACCGATTCAAGCGGGATTTCAAGCTGCAAGACGAGAAAACCGACCGAGTCCCATAGGTTCCCCAGCCGCTCCACGTCGTGCGGAGAGACGCGCCCGTTCGCACCGGACGCGACGACGATGCTGTTCTGGCCCTGGGCGTCCACGATGATGACGGCGATGCCCGTCGGTTCGTTTCTATCACGCAGGAGACGCCCGGCTTGAACGCCGGACTGCTTAAGATTTCGGGCAAGCGCGTCCCCAAAGGCGTCGCGTCCTACGCGCCCGAGCATGTGCGTTTCCGCGCCGAGCCGCGCGCAAGCCACCGCCTGGTTCGCGCCTTTGCCGCCGGGAACGGTCCGGAATCCGCCGCCGATGAGCGTCTCGCCCGCGGCGGGCATTCGGGGAGACCTCACGACAAGGTCCATGTTGAGGCTGCCGATGACGAGGATTCCTTTGCCCATTCAGTATCCTTTCACAGAGGCGGGTCACGATGACAGAAGGATAGCTTCCGCGGGGAAAGAGTCAAGCCAAAAACGCTGTAACGTCGGCGGGAGTTTTTTTCCGCTATGGCTGCCGCCCCCTCTTGAGGGACTCGAGCCAGTCGCAGGTCTGCTTTCGCAGGTTCTGGCCGACCTGGATGGCGGGGCCGAGCACGAGATGCTTGTCGGACTTGGTGTTGTACGCGGGCCACGCCGGCGCGCCATCGCCGTTGGGGTCGCCCGTCCGGGCAAAGCGTATCCAGTACCCCGCCATCGCCGCCGAGAGGTTCCGGTCTTCGTCCTTGTACTTGTTCGACTGGAGGTTGCCGAAGACGTAGGGAATCTCGCACGCGTGGAAACTCCCCAGACCATATCCCGCTGCAATGGGTGGGACGTGAACGAACTGGTAGAGAAACGTTTTCGACTGGATTGCCGACATGCGGCGAGCCATATTACGCGCTGTGTAGACGAAGCCGTCGCCCATCATCTCGCAAAATGCCTTACGTGCGGAGGCGTCGTCGCTGGCCGGATAGTACTTCAGCACGGTCTCGCTATACCCTCGGAACGTCGCCTGCACATGAGCCTTGTACTTCTCCAGGGAGTCCACTCCGGACCGACTCGCGAAAATGGTTCCTTCGTCGGCGTTGGTGCCGATGAGGAGGGGCACGTTTGCCTGTCGTCCCTCGGCCAGGACGTCGGCGGGCGGTTCGGCAAGGACGTAGCCGTCCACAATCACGTATTCCAGCGTGCCGGCGCCGGGAAGCCCGCTGAGGCGGTTTACACCTTTCAGCAGTTCGTCCGCAGACTTGGCGCGCAACGACTTCAGGGCGTCGGGGGTGTTCTCGACGCCCAGTCTGCCCGCATACTCCAGGCCCGCCGATTCCGCGCTTGAGAGCGGGCCTGTCGCCTCTGCGCGGAGCCTGATCCGTCCGGGCGCGCCGCCGCTCTGGGCGATGCCGCGATGGAAAAGCCCCTTGGCCGGAGGCGAAGTCATAAGGATGCAGACGCTCGCTGCGCCGGCGGACTCGCCGAAAATGGTAACGTTCTTCGGGTCGCCGCCGAACTGGGCGATGTTCTCTTGGACCCATTTCAGGGCGGCGATCTGGTCCATGAGGCCGTAATTCCCTGAGGCTTTGTGCGGCGACTCGGCGCTCAGCAGCGGATGTGCGAAGAACCCGAACGGGCCGAGGCGGTAGTTGATCGTGACCAGCACCACCCCGCGCTTGGCCAGTTGCGTCCCGTCGAAAAACGCCTGCGACCCCGAACCGATGTAAAACCCTCCGCCATGAATCCACACCATCACCGGCGCTTTGTCGCCCTTCCTGGCCGCCGTCCAGACGTTCAGGTAGAGGCAGTCTTCGCTCTGCCGCCCGATGTCGCCGGCCATCTTGTCGGCCGGTTGCGGGCATGAAGGCCCGAACTCGACGCAGGCGCGCGGTTCGCTCCAGGGTTCGGGCGGCGCCGGCGCCTTCCATCGGCGCTCGCCCACCGGAGGAGCCGCAAATGGAATCCCTTTGAATATCAGTACGCCGTCGCGTTTCTCGCCGCGGATGGGGCCGCCGGCAATACGCAACACCGGCGCGCCGCTCGTAGATTCCGTTACGCCGCTCGTGCGGCGGGGGCCGGAAGCCTGCGCCACGACCCGGTCGCCGGACGCCTTTGCGGCCATGGGGTGTTTGCGGAAAAAGTCCCAGATGAAATCAGTGGCCTTGAGCCTGTCGGACTGTTTGCCCACCACAAACTCGGGCAGCAGGCTCTTGCCGCCGGGCCATGTGTGGCCAAGTCCCTCGACCTCGACATAGATCACTTCCGCGCCGCCGCGTCCCGGCCCGTAGGTTTCGATGCGAACGCCGTCGGCTGCGGACGTCTTCGCAGGGGTTGCAGGACAGCCCAGCGCTTCGGCCCATGTCTGGATGGACTTGCGTACCGGCGGTTTTTTCTTTGCGCGCACCGTGTCGCCGCCGCCGCCGTAAGCCAATCGCGGTTCGCCCCCCTCCAGCGGATTCAGCGAATCCGCCGTGCCCGTGATGTAGCACATGGGTACGGGCCGCGCCAACGAAAGCGACTCCAGCCAGCACGCCCCCGCGACGGGCGCTATGGCGGCGATGCGTTGCGAGAGTTCGGCGCCCGAGCGAAAGCTCATCGAGGCGCCGTTCGAGAAGCCGGTGAAGAAGATGCGCTGCAGGTCCACCGCAAACCGGACGGACAGATCGTCGAGCATGGCGTTCATGAACGCGACGTCGTTGGCGCCTTTCTCGCCCGCATGGAACCGGCCCGAACCGTCGTTCCACAACTGGGGGTTTCGGGCAAAGCTGCTCGGCTTCGTCGGATCCGACGACATGGCGTCGGGAAAGACGGCCAGAAAGCCGGCTTCGTCCGCCTTTGCGCCCCATCCGGTCTCGACGGCCGCGGCCGGACCGGTCCCGCCGCCTCCGTGCAGCATGACCACGACCGGCATGGGTGTCCGGCCGTCATGACCGCGCGGCACATGAACGGTATAACGCCGTTCAACGCCGGCCACGCGAACCGTCAGCGTATGGTCGCCCGCCGGCAGCGGCTGCTTGTCTGCGGCTTTGGAAACGGCCGCCGGCGGCTCGGTCTGGGCAGCCGCCTTGTCGCCGACGCGCCCCAGCGCCTCGATCTGCGCGCGCGTCATGTAGCGTCCTTCGGGATAGTACTCGCCCATGCGCTTCTTGAGGTGATATCGGTCGTAGGTCGGCTGACACATGTCGCCTTCGTCCCACGTGACGAGCTGCGGGGCATGCTCCCATGTTTTGGCGCTGGTGCTAAGAATGCGTATGTTGACGGAGAAGCTTGTGCCGACCGGCAGAGCGCGCCATGTAATGCCGTTCTCAGCCGTTGCGTTCTTGGGACGATCGCTTTCCGCCCCGATGACGAGCATGTAGCGGCGTTGCGAATCCAGCGCCAGTTCCTCGTCCACCACGCTGACCACGGGCGTGAGCTTGAGCGGCGTACCCACCTGCAGCGTAAGCCCCCAGTAGCGCAGTTCGTCCGAGGGTTCCATAATCGGCTCGCCGCTCAAGGTGCGGGGAAATTTCGGCAATTTTCCCCGGAAGACAAGGCACGACCCCGCCTTCACGCTTGCCGCGCCGCCGATGTAGGTATTGAAGACGTTATGGTCGCTGTTGTGTTCGTCGTTGCCGGGCGGGGGGACCTCCTTGCCCATGCCGTACATTTTCCGGTAGACCGGCCGCACCTCCGTCTGGCACGCCTCGGGCCGCCCTGCCGCGTAACGCTTGAGACAGGCGACGTAGAGAACGGTGCCGAAGAGCTTGTTGAGCCATAGGGTGCCGTCGGGATTGCCCATCAGGCGCACAATTCCGGGCGAGAACGCGGCCCCCGGCGGGCCTGCCGCCGTGATCCCCTGGCGGGCGTACTCGGCCAGCTTTTGCAACGCCTCCTCTTCCTTCACGGAGCGCCCGTTTTCGAGAACGGGATTCTCGGCAACCGTGTACGGCGGCAGAAAAGCGCCGAGGTTCACGCCGATGCGTCGGCAGGGAGGAGCGATGACCGGTTCCTCCCCGGGGTACTGTATCCGCAACACCGGCGGCTCGACCCCGCCGTAAGGCTCGTACTTGTCCGGCAGGTAGATGCGTATCCAGATGTAGGGGCCGAATTCGCCGTTCTTGCCGGAGCGTCTGCCTCCGACGCGCACGTTGCCCGGCGCGCGATATGGCG
The DNA here is from genome assembly GCA_964409935.1 of uncultured Planctomycetota bacterium. Lineage (GTDB taxonomy): Bacteria > Planctomycetota > Brocadiia > JAADGH01 > CAYPFP01 > CAYPFP01. The sequence goes on from CAYPFP010000003.1 coordinate 24,827, forward strand.
GCACACCCGCCTGGGGATTCAACGTCACCGCGTTGCCGTCGCGCAGTTCGAGCGTAACGTGGAAATGGCGGTTACGGGCGTTCCGGTCTGCGCCGGGGCGGTAGGGGTTAGCATGGCCGGGGTCCGGAACGATGTCCTCGTCCAGGATCGCGATCTCAGGGATGCCGGACCCGTCGCCGAAGGCGGGAAGGGCCTGCGTCCACGGCGCGCCTACCTGGATGCTGAAGAAGCGGGCGCGGGGGAAATCGCCTTCCAGGAGCAGCTTGGTCCCTTCGGGCATCGGTTGGTCGCCGCGCCACAGATAGTACGTGACGCCCGGCGGTTCGCCTTTGGCGTGGTTCTCAAAATTCCATCCGGTGGGGCTGTCCGTCAGTATCTTGAACCATTGGCCTCGGAGGTTCCGCGCACCGGGCCAGTCGGCGGGCCATTGAATGGACTCGGGTCTGCTGGTGTCCGTCGTGCCCCACATTCCGGGAACCGATTCCGCGGAACCGCCGGCTTCCGACCGGCACAAGACCGCCGCAAACAGCACAAACGCCGCGATTCGCCGAGAGTTGTGGATTCGCATCTTAGCTCCCGAAAACGGTCGGTGTCCTCTTTCGCATTAGTACACCCATTGCGCCGCTTCGGTTTCAGAGGCGAATCAGGGCTTCCAGTCGGGGTTGGGGGTGAGCAGAATCTGGTCCATCTTCGATCCGTCCTCGCGGCAGATCACTTCGAGGACAACGATGCCGGCCGGCAGGTTCACGGCCCGTTGCTTGTCACGGCCAAGCTCGGCGCGGACCCATGCCCATCTGGCCTGAACGCCCGTGTGCCAGTCGCTTCGCGGCAGGATCTCATCCGTCCCGTGGCGAATGCGGAAGAAGAACGAGTCGTCGGACGGAGTGGGCGTCTGTATGCGCGCCCAGATGTAATACGCGCCCGCAACGACAATCCGCACCGGGATGAGGGCGCGGGCATTCAGGCTTCCGCCGGCTTCGCCCGGCTCGCCGGGCATCCAGACAAATTTTCCGCCCGCGGCGGCCGGATCCTCGCCAATCTGAAACGGAGACAGAATCAGGACGGCGTTCTCGATCTCAAACGGACTTTCCGGAACCATGGCGCGCTCCAGGTCAAGCGACGTCGTCGCGCGCACATAGGACGATATCGGCTCAACGTCCTTGAAAATTTCACGGCCGAGTTCCTTGCCGTCCACCGCGAGCAGGAAGTCAGCCGCATTGGCTTCCTCGCCCTCGCACTCAAGGCGCTCCTGCTTTTCCAGGTCGGCTCGGAGCCGCAACCCCCCTGCCGCGACATCCAGAACGGGCGTCTCGTACACTACCTTGCCTTGTGCCTCTGCGAACTCGCGGCGGAACTTTGCAAACCCCGCCTCGTCCAGGCCCTCGCCGACCCTGGCGCGCACCGCAACCGTCCCGCGTCCTTTCTCAGGTTTCATGCTGGAATGGATCACGGTGAGCGTCATCGCCCCGAACTTGTTGCCGTCGTTTCTCAACTCGATGGGCGCCGCCGCGCCGTCCAGGTCCGTGGCGTACACGACGCGGAATCCGGCGGCCGCATCGCCGCAACGCACAAAGACCGGCTGGTCCAGCCGAACCGGTTCGCTGCCTGTGTCCTTTGTGAGTCTGCTCTCGCTGTCGCCCACCCACACGCTCACGCCGTCTCGCGGCAGCACAACTTGGGAAAAGAGACATGTCGGGTTCTTGGTGTATCGCTGGAAGTCCGCGTCCTGGGGCGAGGTCGTGCTGAGCAGCAGCGCATCGCGCTCGCGCTGCGCGCTCATGATGAAGGAAACCACGTGGAACGCCTTCATGTGTCCGCCGCCTGTGTCCTCCCTGTTCCTTCCATACGGGTCGTTGCGGGCGTCCATGAAGAAATTCACCATGGCCATTTGCGGCCCGCCGCTGAAGACGACGGAGAGCGGCTTGTCCATCGCGCCCCCGTAAGCCGCGCCCGCCGTGCCGAGGCAGATGGAACGCCCGACCCAGTTCGCCGACCGCTGGCCCGGCAGCCCGCCCCAGCGCTGGCGCACCATGCGCGGCGCCGTCTCGACGCAAAGTTTGCGAAGCTCCGCCGGCGGCTGCCATTGCGCAAGTTTCGCAAAGCGAAGCGGAATCCACTCCGGCTGCGCCTCCAGCCAGCCCACCGGCCAGAGATGATTCTCCACATACCCGTGCCCCGTGACGTAATCATAGTCGCGGCTGTGCGACCCGCCAAGCCGCTTGCCCGGCTCGAACCAGTTGGCGGCAATGTCGGTCCACAGATAGCGCAGCGCCGCTTCGGCCTGTTTGCGCGCGCGCTCCTCGCGGGCGAATCTGTTGATCAGAACCAGCGAGTCGAGGTCGGTCCCGTAATAGGTGGGGCTGATGTACTCGTGTATCCCGTTTTCCCATGTGTAGAGCAGCCACGCATCGAAGAAAGCGTAGCCCTCGCGGGCAAGCTCGGGCCGGCCCGTGTTCTCGCCCAGCGCGATGCAGTTCCACGTCTTCATCAGGAAAATGTTGGTGTAGCTTTCCGACACCCTGTGCCGGCGAATACCCTCGATCGAGAACCCAATGAGCCTCTCCAGGAGTTCGCGCGCCGGGGCGGGAATTCGGTCGCGGTGTCGCATCCACAGGAGCACGGCGTCCTGCATGGTGAACTGCACGGCGTTCAAGTCCTCCGGCCTTTCGGACTTCCAGTACCATCGGAAATTGCCGTAGGTGCGGCTCGCGGGGTCGCGATCCTGCATCTCCTCGGCGATGCCCAGCGCGCCCGCGATCCGCTCCAGACAGTACTCCGCCTCCGCGGACTCCAACGCAAAGGAAAACAGGTCGCGCACCCCCATATTCGGCGGCTTCTTCTGAAAATTCTCCCAACGGCGGTCGAGGTTCCGCAATAGTCTCTCGCGCTGTACCGCGGTGAGAGGCGGCGACGTGTAGATGGTGTCGAGCGCGGGCAGTGACGCCGCAAGGGCCTGAATGCAGAAGAACGCCACGACACACGCGGGCTGCCGGATCATCCGTCACTCCATCTTCGATACTCTTTCGGGAATGAGAATCTCCACGCCCGGCAGCAAGGGGGCGAGTCTGGCCTTTTCCCTGGCGTAGTCCAGATTGCACAGAAAGCGGCCGGGCTGGAAGCGGTCACCGTGCATGAGCACGAGCCGCGTGAACCTGACGTTGTCGCGGAACTGGGCGACCTTGGCTTCGTCGGGGTGGGGCCACCAGAAGATCGGGTCTACGGCCTGCCCCTTGAGCCGGGGCGGGACCTCGTGGCAGTCGCCGGAAAAGAATAGCCTTGTGCCGCCGGCCTCCATGATGATGGAGAATTTGTTTGGGCGCTTCTTCTCATCGAAGGACCGGTCATAACCGCACATGAGGGTAAGACGCGCGTCGCCGATCGCAATGTCCGCGCCGTCCTCGACGCGGACGAGCGACGCCTTCGGGATGCCTGCGGATTCCAGCAGTTCAAGGACATCGTCGGGGCCGATGATGCGCGCCTTTGTGTTCTTGTGTATCGTGACGATCGCGTCTGGGTCGCAGTGGTCGGGGTGGATGTGCGACACAAAAACGGCATCGCAAGGCCGAATGGCTTCCGCGGGCACCTCCGGCGGTGAGAGGTAGGTCTCGTACTGCCCGTTCCACGTGAACCCTTTCATGTAGAAAGGTTCGGTCAGGAGCCTCGCATTGCCGGACGTGCGGAACAGGAACGAGGTATGCGCGATATAGCTTACGCTGAAATCGCCGATCTTGATGGGCACACTATTCTCCGATACAAAGATCAGGGCTGCCGTCCTTGTCCGACGGCAGCCCGGTTCTGTGAATGCAGGAGCTACGACCGTGCGCAGACGCACGAGCCTTTCCGGCCGCGACAGGTCGGGCAGTACTCGATGTTGGTGGCGCTGGGGAATCCCTTGGCCGCCTCCGGACCGAGCACCGTAAACTGCGCGCGGCAACTCCTGCCTGCCGCCTTCGCCGTCACGCCGATCGTGTTCCGTCCGGCGACTTCTCTGGCGACCAGATCAAAAGTGTTCTTGCCGGCCGGTGTGGCCTTCCAGCCCTGAGGCGGCTCTAGCGCCGCTTGACACTCCAGCGGCGCTCCGTTCCTGCGGCAGCACACACCAACCCTCCGCGCTAGTCCCGGATACATTACCGGATCGCCGTTGTAATGGAAGATGATATCCACTTCGCCGTCGGCAGACACCGCCGTACGGGGGTCCTGCTGGAGTGCGGCGGCTGCCTCTTCGTTGACATAAAGCGCGGACAGGACATCCTTTGGGACGCGTGTTCTGTTGCCAAAAGCGACCGCCCCGGACCCTTTCTCAAGACATTTCTCGGTGACGACGACCGTGCGGTCGGTCAGCTCTTCGAGCGTGTCCGGCGAGTTAAATTTTCCCGTAAACTTGTGCAGCTTGATGGCCTTTCCGACAGGGTCGCTCCACGCCTTTGGGATGTAGGCCGTGCCGCCCAGAATGCCCAGCAGCGAGCCGAGCGTCGCCCCCGTGCAGTCGGTGTCGTACCCGCAGTTGACGGCCTTGCAGAGTTTGTCGCCGAAGTCCTTGCCGTAGAGCCACCCCAGGATGGTGAATCCGTGGTTGGGAATGGCATTGCACGGCTGGATGCTTCCGTAGATCGTGGCGATGCGCTCGCGGGACTCCGCCCAGTTCTTCCCGTTCTGCCGACACCAGACGGCCTCGCGGATCACGCGGGCGATGTTGCAGGCGGGCGGGATCATCGTGAGCCCGATGCGGATCAGTTCGATGGGGTCCTGAATCACGAAGGCCGCGCTCTCGACCGCGGCCCAGAACATCTCGCCGTAGGTGCCTTCGCCGCCGGCGTGATCTACTGCGGAGTCCATCCAGGCCATGGCGGCTGCGCGTTGGGGGTTGGCCGGCGCAATGCACGCCCAGATCTCGCTGCGTATCGGCGAACCCATCTCGTCCACATAGTAGTTCTCGAACCATCCGGAAACCGGCGGCATGAGACCGCGCTCCATGTTCCTCATGCACAGGCCGTACTCGTTCCACGGATAGGCCGCGCAGTACTTCTTCCAATACTCCGCAAAATCGGGCAGGCGCGGAGGCGCGCCCTTGTCCTCCAGCATCTTCAGCCAGACGATCTGCAGGTCCAGATCGTCGTTGGGCGCAGGCTCCTTCGGGACGGGATCGAAGAACGTGATGTTGTTGACGTACTTGCGGCACTCGTAGGGCGCACCGAGCGTCCCGCCGATGTTCTTGCCGAGCCAGCAGGCATACACCTTGTCGCGGTACTCCTTGCGTCCGAGAACGATCCTCTCCATGCAATGCTCCTCTTCATGCGTTGATCACTTATTCCACCGGCGCGAGCAGCCAATAGTCCATGTTCATGGGGTTGCCGTCAATGTTTGTCATGCGGATAGTGTGCGGGCCGGCGTCGAGGTCGCATTCCAGAATTTTCCCGTCCGCGTCGCGCACGAAGGCGTGGCCCCAGTCGTTGGTCGTCCCGCCGAGACCGCCGGTCGAGGCAAACACGGCGCGCACCGTGGCGTTGCCCATCCGGAACTCACGCGCCGCATCTTTCGCCGCGCAGTACCGCACGACAATCCGGTACCGGCCGGCCTTGGGGGCCGCGATCTTCCATTCCAGCCAGTGGCCTTCCTTGTCCCAGTGGGATATTGACTTCCCCGACGCGCCCACCTTGTCTTCGCGCACCTTGACGCTGTCGCCGCCTTCCGCCGCAACGTCTTCGCACTCCACCATCGGATAACCCTGGACGGGAACATCGCCGACCGAAAGGACGGCTTCCGCTCGCATTGTCCGCGTCTCAAGTTCAAGGCGCACTGCCACTTGCACATCGCGCCGCTCCGTCGGTATTCCCTTCGCCGGCGCGATGGAGATGGAAAACGGAACCTTGGCCAGTTCGCCCGGCGGGGCCTGAACATCGGCGCTCTCGGGCGCAATCTTCGCTCCCCCCGAAGCCCTTAGCGCCAGCTTTCCGCGGAGCGGCTGGCCTGCGACTCCGCTCATCAGCACTTCTCCCTCGACGGGGGCGTCCGGCGCCACCCTGCCCCCCGGCACAGTGAGACTCATGCCGGGACTGCGCGAGGCGATGTCGTAACTGAGCATCGGGGCCGCATAGTAGCCCATGAAGGCCACCACAACGTCGAGGCGGTAGATGGGGTCCTGCATCAGGCAGACGCGCCTGTCCATGGCAGGGATCGTCGTTGTGTAGATACGCAGTTCGCCTGGAGCGCTCGCGATGATCTCCTCGCGCCAGTCGCCGAGTACGTCGGCCATGGCGATGACGCTTCCCGTGACCGTGGTTGCATGACTGGCGCCGTTGTAATCCCAAATCCTCTGCCCGCGAATCAGTTCGCGTTGCAGGTCGGCGTCCCAGTACACGGACCTCGCGAACCCGCTCTGCCGTTTATCCGACAGCAGCTCTCCGGCCGCGCTGAACACCCAGGACTTGGCGTACTTCCTGTCGTCGTCAATGTCCGCCGCGTGGCATTCGGAACCCGGAAAGCGCATGTCAATGTCGGCGCACATGCCGTCTGTGCCGACGTGGTTCGTCGGGTCCTTCAGGCCCCAGATGATCTCGCCCGTCTTGGCGTCCACGAGACAAAGCCCGTTCTGCTTTAGTCGGGGTTCGATGCCGTAGAAAATTTCCAGACCCGGACGCATGGGGTCAATGTCGCCGACGAAACAGAAGTCGGGGTGGCCGAGGCCCGTCGTCCAAAGTCCGTTGCCGTTGTCGTCCACGACGGACGACCCAATGATGACCTCGTCGCGGCCGTCGCCGTCCACATCGGCAGCGTGCATGATGTGTGCCCCCTGCCCCCGCCAAAGCCCTCGCCCGGCCTCCTCCCGGTTGTCCCATTCCCACAGCTTCTTGAGTTTGCCGCCGTGGAACTGGTAGGCCGCGAGACGAATCACCGTGTACGTCCCCCGCTCAATGATGAGGCACGGCGTTTTGCCGTCCAGGTAGGCGACGCACATCTGGTTGCGGCTGGCATAGTTGTAGTTGTACTTCTCCCCGGGGGCTTCGCGCGAGGGCCAGTCGTCCCGCGCAAGTTCTCTCCCCGTTGCGCCGTCAAGTATCGAGACATACTCCGGTCCCGTCTCGACGCGCCCGTCGGGGCCGCGCGGATCTCCCTCGCCGGCCTTCACCGCGACCTCGGCCTTGCCGTCGCCGTCCAAGTCGTAAACGACCATGGGCGAGTACCAGATGCCGCGCTCGATGGACCATCCCAAGTCATGACGCCACAATAACTTACCATCATGGGAATAGGCATTCAGTTTATAGGTGTCCGGACTGGGTTTCCAGTAGAAAGAGGCCGGATCAATGTTGTCTTGCGGCGTCTTGAGCACGTAGTCGTACCGCCCGTCGCCATCGAGGTCGCCGATACCCACTTTCTGCACCGTCTGCCCCTCGTCGAGCTTGATGGTGATGCAGTCCTGCGGCTCGGCGCTGACCTTCACACGAACGGGGCTCGAGTACTTGCCGGCCGCCTCGATTCGGTACTCAACCTCGGCGCCCAGCGGCGCCGAGGCGTCCACGAAGTCGGTTGTGTCGCGAATCGGATCGGGGTTCAGCTTCTCTGGAGTTCCGCCCGGCGCTGTCCGATGCACGTTGAACGCGATGTCCGGAGCGTCGCCAGCCAGCAGCCGCCAGCCGACGTGCACCCGGCCGCCTCCCAACGACAGGGCCACCGGCCCCCGATCCAGTTTTTCGCGCACGCGGTCCGGCGCGAAGCCTGTCACCTTCGGCTTCTCCACGCGCGGACGGCACCGAACGAAATGGAGGCAGTCGTAATAGGCGCTCCCGGGGTTGGGCGAGTACGCGTAACGATCGTCCACCCACAGTTCGAAGACCCCGTCGGTAACGTCTACCGTGCCGAGGTCGCCTCTCTCGATCTTCTGCCACGTCTTGCCGTCGCGCGAAATGGCGAGCGCCCGCCCCATCTTGAGCTCGACCTCATATCTTCCGGGGGCGATCCCCGTGATGCGCGTGTACAGCGGGGCGGCGCCGTCCTCGGGCCGGGCGCGGTCCTCCTTGACCACCGGCGATTGCAGAACAACGCCGCCGGACCATTTCCTCTTGGCGTCTTTGTCGGTGGACCAGAGATTCCACTTGTCGGGAGAACTCTTGTCCTTTTCCCAGGCGTCCTTTGGCGTAGTCCAGTCCTCGGTCTCAAAGACAAGCGTGTCTTGAGCTGTAACGCAGACCGAAAGACCCACAAGCACGGCGAACACCGTCAGAAGTTCCCTCATTGTGCGATTATCCCTTTCTCAGTTCCACCCAAAACCTGCTCCCCTTTCCCGGCTCCGATTCGACGCCCACGCGCCCGCCCATCCGCAAGACGCCTCTGCGAACGATGGCCAGGCCCAGGCCCGTGCCCGGATACTTTTCGTCGGAGTGCAGGCGCTCGAAAAGGCGAAAGATTCTCTCGTGATCCTTTGCCGCGATGCCGATGCCGTTATCCCTCACCCATAGCCGCACCCAGCCCTGTCGCTCTCCGGCCTCAATATGTATGTCCGGCTGTGTGTCGGCAGCGACGAACTTGGCGCTGTTGGCGATCAGATTCCCCACGATATTGACCAGGGTGGGGCGATGGGCCAGGACCTGAGGCAACGGCTTATGCACCGTGACCCGTACGTTGCGGCTCTTGAGGTCGCCTTCAAGGCGCTCCAAGGCCTCGCCGACCACGGTCTCCAACCGTTCGGGACAGAGTTCTATCTCGGCTTTGCTCATCCTGCTATAGGCGAGGATGTCCTCGATCATGCGCTCCATGCGCTGAGCGGCGGCCACGATCCGTTCCGCGTCTTCCTTTCCCTCGGCGCTCAGCTTGTCCGACTCCTCCTCCAACAGGGACTTGGCGAAGCCCTGCATTGCCCAGAGCGGCGCGCGCAGGTCGTGCGAGATGGAATACGAGAACGATTCCAGCTCCTTGTTGGTTTCTTGCAGTTGCTGGGTGCGTTCCTCGACCTTGCGCTCCAGTTTGTCGGCGCTGCGTTGCACCTCGGCGTAGAGGCGCGCCTTGGCCAAGGCCACGGCCGCCAAGTTCGCAAAGGACTGCAACGCAACGACGCGATCCTGCGTGAAGAATTCGGGAGACTCGCCGTACACGGCGAGCACGCCGAGCACATCATCGCCGTAGCACAACGGCAGAGAGGCGGCCGAACGGTACCCGCGCGCCATCGCGGCCTCCAGCCACGGCGCAAAGGTCGGATCGTTCTCAATGTGGTTCATGGCGACCGCCTTCCTCGTGCGAATGGCCTCGCCGATCGGCCCTCGCCCCGATGGGCTGTCGTCCCATGTGATGCGAATATCCTTCAGGTAGTCCTCCTCGAACCCGTACGCCCAGGCCGGCCGGACCGTGTAGTCCCCTTTCGTCACCAGCCCCGCCCAGGCCATCATCAGGCCGAAATGTTCGACGACAAGGCGGCACGCGTTCTCCAGCGTAGTGGTCTCATCAATGATGTCCAGGAAGATCTGCGACGCGGAGTGAAGCGCGGCCTGGTCGCGCATCTTCTGCCCCAACGCGTCCGTCGCGCGCCTGTGTTCGGTTCGGTCCACCAGGGTCAGAAGCAGGCCCGTCACCTTGCCGTCCGGCCCTCTCACCGGTTGCAGAGTCCAGTCCCAGTAGGTCAGGCTGCGATTGAGGGGATCGGCGTACACGAACGGTCTCTCATAGGCGAAATACGGCTCGCCCGTTGCCGCCACTTTGCGGAAAATCGCCCTGTTCTCTTCGCTGGGGTAAAGGTCGAAATGGTTCTTGCCGACATGGAATCCCGGCTCGCCCCCATTGACCTTTGCGTAGGCGTTGTTCACACGGATGAAGTTGAAATCCGTGTCCATGTAAGCGATGAGGACGTGGATATTCAAGAAGATCCGCTCCAGCAGTTCGATGCTCTCGGCAAGGGCGGCCTCGGCCGCCTTGCGCCTGGCGTGCTCCTCCGCCTCCTGGAGGGCGCGGCGCACGGAGGGCACCAGACGCGACAGCCGCGACTTGAGCACGTAATCGGTCGCGCCCATGCGCGTCATCTCGATCGCTTCGTCCTCGCCAATGTTGCCCGAGACGAATATGAACGGCACCTCTTGCGCTTTTTCCTGCGCGATAGCCAGGGCCGAGATCCCGTCGAAGGTCGGCATGGCGTAGTCGGCCAGGATCAGATTCGGCCGGAACGTCTGTATCTCCTTCTCAAACTCCTCCCGGGTCGCCACGCGTTTGGCGGTGAAGACGATGCCGGCCTTTCGAAGTTCGTAGAGGATCATCTCCTCGTCCGTAGGCAGGTCCTCGAGCATCAGGATACGAACCTCGTCAGCCATGTTCCGCCTGTGCACTCCACGGCCTTGCGGCCATTCAGGAACACCTATTGACTTGCAGCCAGTAACGCGCTGTGTCGGACAACGTTCTTGTGAACCGCGCGAATTCCACGGGCTTCACGACGTAGCTGTTGGCTCCGAGTCTATAGCTCTCCTCGATATCTCTGCTTTCCGTCGAGGAACTGAGCACCACCACGGGAATGCTCTTGGTGCAGTCGTTCGACTTCACTTTCTGAAGGACCTCGAACCCGCTCACCTTGGGCAGTTTCAGGTCGAGCAGGATCACCTTCAGCCCGACGGCCTCCCCGCCTCGCGCAGATGCGCCGCCGGAGAAGAGAAAATCCAGCGCCTCGGCCCCGTCCTTCGCCAGGTGCATCGCGTTTGCCACGCACACCTTGCGCAAGGCTCCCAGGGCCAATTCCGCGTCGTACACATTGTCCTCAACCAGCAGAATCTCGGTCTGTTGCGCGTTCACGATGCGTCTCCTCCATAGCCCTGGCGTCAGCGGAGCATGATGTCTTGCATAATGCCGAACGGGTGAGACACCCCAAGGCGCGCCCCGCTTGCGTGTCCAGATTGTAGCCGCTTTTGCCCCTCGCGCAAGACATTTCTCTGACGAGAAGGCCTGCGCGAATCCGGATCAGGCGGGCGTTACGCAAGCCTGCGTCCCAACCACCCCTTGTCCCCCGTGCTTCAGTCTACCGGGAGCGCGAAAAAGAATGTCGCCCCCTCTCCCACCTTCCCCTCCGCCCAGACCCGGCCTCCGTGGCGGTGGACAATGCGCTGCACGATGGCCAGTCCGATCCCCGTCCCCTCGAATTGCTCCTCGCCATGCAGCCGCTGGAACGCCCCAAACAGTTTCTCGGCGTACCTCATGTCAAACCCCACTCCATTGTCTCTCACGTAATAGACATTCTCGTTCCGGTTGCGGCTGCCGCCCACCTCGACGACGGCCTCGGGTTGTTTCTGCGTGAACTTCACCGCGTTGGCGAACAGGTTCGCATAAATCTGCCGCACCATCGCCGTATCGCCCTGCGCGGGGGGAACTTCGGAACACACCAGCCGCACCGACCGGTTCGGGGCGGATGCCCTGATCTCCGCAAAGACGCCTTTCGCCAACCCCGCCATATCAATGGGCCGGGACACCATTTCTCTGCGCCCAAGCCGGAACAAGGTCAGGATCGAATCAATGAGGGCCTCCATTTTCCCGGTACTGACGCGAATGACATTCAGGAGCCGCGCCGCCTCTGCGTCGAGCTTGCCGGCATACTGCTCCGCCATAATGCGCGAATACCCGTCAATCGCCCGCAACGGCGCCCGCAGGTCGTGGGAAACCGAATAGGAGAACGACGCCAGTTCCTCGTTGGCGGACTTGAGTTGGGCGGTGCGGTCGGCCACACGGCGCTCCAGTTCCTCGTTCAGCCGGCGCAGCTCCGCCTCCACGTTGAACCGGTGGACGCCCTCGCCGATAAGCGGCGCCATCGTCTCCAGAAACAGCACCTTCTCCGCAGAAACCTTCCCCGCCTCCTCGTCGGCCAGGTGGATCGCCCCCACCACCTCTCCGCGGTAGCGTACGGGCACGACGGCGATGGACAGAAACCCGCTGCGGACGCAGGCGCCGCGGTACCTGGCCTTGCCCTCGTCGCTCAATGTCCCCACAAACTTCCCGGAATCCTCAAGGCAGAAGGAGCCTCCCGGCGTCATCGCCGCCACATCCTCCGGTTTCCCTTCCCCCCTTATCACCCGAACGCACGCGCAGTCGTCCGTCGCGAGCGACAGGTTGTTCTCCGTCTCCAGGAACTCCTTGCTGAACCCAATGGTTGAGTCGTAGGGAATCCTGCCTTGACTATCCAGCACCCGGATTCCCAGATGGCGGCACTCCGACCAACCCCGAATGACTCCGACGACGGCGTCCAGGTACTCCTTGCGAGTGCTCGCCTTGACGAAGAGTTGCAGGAGTTCGTTGGTAATCTGCGTGCGGACTTCCATGCGCCTGCGTTCCCGGATCTCCTCCCTGAGGGCCTCGTTGACCCGCACCAACTCGCGCGTCCGCTCGGCCACGCTCGCCTCCAGTCTCTCGTTCGCCTTCCTGGCCGCCTCCTCCGCCAGTCTGCGTTCGGTGACGTCAATGCCGGTGCCGATGACGTATTCCACGGCGTTGTTCTCATCCACCAGGGCCGTATTGGACCACGCGATGAACCGCCGGTCGCCACCCTTGGCCTTCCAGTAATTCTGGTACTGGCTCGGAAACTGCCCTGCCGTCAGGGCGGCAAAAGCGCTTTTGACCTGCTCCTTTTCCTCGGGGACGAGCACGAAGTCCCAGAAGGGCCTTCCCCTCAACTCCTCAAAGGAGAACCCCGTCATGGCCTCGCACGCGCGGTTGAAGCGCACGATGCGCCCCTCGCGATCAAGCACGATCACGAGCGCCCCCACCGTGTCGAGCACCGCCGAGACAAAATCGCGCTCTCTCTTCAGCGCCTTCTCGCTCTCCGTGAACTCCTTGAAGATGATCGCATACGGCCTTCTCAATCCCGTCTCGATCACGGCCTTGTACACTGTCAGGAAGGACACCACCTTGAGAAGGTGTCCGACCAGGTTGGACAGACCATAGGGGTCGGTGTACAAAGTAAAGGCCAACTCCGAGGCGGCGGAGAGAACGAGCGATGCCGTCAGGAACCAGTAGACCCTGGAGTCAAAAACCGTCTTCCTCGCGCGCAGCCCAAGCCACGCCCCCAGGAGAGCCAGGCATATGACGTATTCACTGCCTATCTTGAGCCGCGTCAGCCCCTCTCCCTCGACGAAGCAGACCGGAAAAACCCTCCATGCAAAAATACTCATGAAGATGAGCGCCGTAATCGCCGTGTAACAGGCAAGTACGGCCGGCACCCTCAACCTTCGGCCAATAAAGAGGAGGGCGGCCACAAACGAAAACGCTTCCAGGTATCGGGCGGCAACCCACAACTGCGCCGCAAGATCTGTGTCGCTCCTCTGGAACACGCTCATGCCCGGATAGGCCAGCGTGTGGACCATGTCAATCACGCCCACGAAAAGGTACGCGATGCCCAGAAAAAGCAGATATCCGCTTATCCGGAATTCGCGCGCGTTCCACGCAATCACGAAGATGCCGCAGGCAATAAGCACCGCGAAGATTTCGGCAAGGGTGTGGAAAAGGAGGTAGTTGTACCGGCTGATCACCAGCAGCCCGCACAAGACTGCTCCCGTAACGACCGCGCCGGGCCACATCCGCTCCCTTCCTAACGCAACAGTCTCATTTTCCATGGAATAGACCCTCATTCATGGTCGGAAACGGCGCATTCAGTCTTGGTGTGGCGGCCGGGAACACCGTCTTTCTCAAGAGGCATTTTCTAGCCCCTTCTGCACGGTATATTACTCTATCCGCCCGCAGGCCGTTTGTCGAGGCTCTTTCGCTCCCCTTCGGCCGTCTTGGTTGCTGTAAGCCCCCGCGCCTTGCCGATTATTGCATTCGCGCCGGGCATCCGCTATCATACGCCACGTGTCTTTTGCGGCGCACAAGGACAGGGAACATGCTCGCGTACCGACAAGCTGTCAGAACCGCCGTAGCTGTGTTCGCTCTGTCGCTGACGGGCGCCGCGCACGCCAAGGAGGCGAACGTGGAGAAAGTCGTCCCCGAAGCCGAGAAGCGCTACGCCGACTATCTTTCTCGGCGAATGTCGGACCTTCCGCCCAAACGCATCACCGACGCCTTTCCGCGCACGCGCGAGGAGTGGCTGACCTTCAGCGCCGGCCTTCGCAAGGAGCTTCGCCGCCTGTTCCATTTCCCCGAAACCCCCTGCCCGCTCAACCCCCGCATCACGGGCAAACTGGACCTGCCCGACCTCGCCATCGAGAAGCTCATCTACGACAGTGAAACGGGGTCGAGCGTGGTGGCCAACGTCTACGTCCCTAAGGGTGTGCCGTTCCCCGTCCCCGCCCTCATCTGCCCCACCGGTCACGGCGGTTCGAAGGTTTCTACCTACAACCAGTATGTCGGCCAGATGTACGCCAAGGCGGGCCTCATCGTGCTGATCCCCGAACCCATCGGCGAATGCGAGCGCAGCTTCGGCGGCGGCCACGACAGCCACGCCCCGCGTTCCTGGAAGGCGGGCCGCTCCACCATCGGCAAGATGGTCTACGACATCGTGCGCGGGATTGACTACCTCTGCACACGCCCCGACGTGGACAAGTCGCGCCTGGGTTGCACGGGGCACTCCCTCGGCGGCACGCTCACCGAATATGTGACCGCCGTGGACGAACGCGTCAAGGTGAGCATGCCCACGGCCTGGACGAGCAACTTCAAGCTCATCGTCCCCGACCCCAGCTTGTGCTGGCGGCCCTACAATCTGCTGAACCACGCAAACGATCCCGAACTCTTCGCCCTTGCCGCGCCTTACTGCGCCACGCTCGTCCTGGCCGGCGAGAAGGACGCCTGCCCCACCCACGTGGACAACTTCAGTCGCACCACCTACGTCGAGGCCAAACGCGTCTTCGCCCTGTTCGGACGCGAAGATTTCTTCCAGGTCCACGTGACGCCCAACGCCGGCCACCAGCCCTTCCAGACCAACAAGGCCGCCTTCCTCTGGGTCGCCCGACACCTCGGCATGCCCAAGCTCTCGCTGGACCAGGTTCAGAAGCTCCCCGAAGTCCCTGAAGCCGCTGCGCTCTGCGCGAAGCTGGCGCCCGACGGCAAGCCCTCCGACTCCCTCGAAAAGGACATCGCCCGTCTGCGGGAGGCGCGCGCCGTCGTGGTGGGTGTCGAACTCCTGCATCCGAACCAACTCGACGTCATCCCACACGAAGAACGCAAAAATCCCGTCTACTCCATGGAGGGGTGGAGCCGCAAGATCGAGTCCGGTCTCCCGCCTGAATTCACTGTCCCACAATCACTTAAGACGTGGGAGGCCGAGCGCAACGCCCTTCGAAGCCGGATACGCGCCGCCCTTGCGCTGCCGGCGCGCATCGGGCTTTCCCAAAAAGTCGAACCCGTCTCCACCGACCAGATCGAGGGCTGCCGACTCGAAAAAGTCATCTACGGCGAGGTGGGCCTCTCTTCTCACGTCCTCATCCCCGCCGGCGGGAACCCGCGCAAACCGGCCATCATCTACCTCTCCAAGAGCCGCGACAAAGAGGCCGGCCTGAGGGAACCCACGGTTGAGCAGTTCGTCAAGGATAGCAACATCGTCCTTCTGCTCGACGCCCTCGGCAGCGAATATCCGGGCACCATCAACGACAGCGACCTGCTCATCGGCGGCTCCGTCGTCATGCGCAACGTGCAGCACGTGCTGGAATCCGTGGAGTACCTGTGTTCGCGCAAGGACGTGGACTCCGGCAACCTTTCCTGCGTCTGCGCCGTGGATGATGCGGGCGCCTTTGCTGCGGCCCTGGACGATCGCATCGCCGCCGTCGAGACCCGCTCCCGCGGCGAAAAACGCGGCGAGCCGCCCAACGTCTCCACCGTCGCGGGCCGTGCCGCCATCCTCGCCCTCATCGCCCCGCGCCGCCTGACGCTCCGCTCGAAGGAGCTTGACGAGGACGTTGGCAAGGTCCGCGCCGTCTACAAGCTTTATGGCCGTGAAGACGGTCTTATCTTCCCCGACAAATAGCTCGTCGGACATCAGCAACCGAACCCATAATGGAGGTGTAGCATGTTGGATGATCGCCGGCGCACCGAAATCCTCAAGCGCGGCAAGCCCGATCCCCAAGTCCTCTGGCCCGGCGAACCGCTTCTCGGCAGTTACTATACCGAGGAAGAGATCGAGACCGTGGTCCGCGTCATCCGCGAGTCCATGGACTGGACCGTCGGCTTCGGCTTCATCTGCAAGGAGATCACGGACTTCGAAAAAGAGTTCGCCAAACACTGCGGTACGGCCGACTCCATCTCCATCAACGGCGCCGGCAGCGGCCTGGACATGGCCATGATGGCCCTCGATCTTGAACCCGGCGACGAGGTGATTGTTCCGGCCCTCAACTTCAAGGCCGCCGCCCTCTCCGTCATCGGTCAGCGCGGCCAGGTCGTCTGGTGCGAAGTGGACGAACGCACCTTCCAGACCGACCCCGCCGACGTCGAGCGCCGCATCACCCCGCGCACCCGCGCCATCTACCCCGTCCACATGAACGGCCTGTCCGCCCCCATGGACGACCTGCTCGACATTGCCCAGCGTCATCCGCATCCCAAACACGGTCCCCTCAAAGTCATCGGCGACGCCGCCCGCGCCCTCGGCGGGGGCTATAAGGACGGCAGAATCGGCAAGAAGGGCTGGATGACGGTCTTCAGCTTCCACACCCAGAAGAACATGACCACCCTGGGCGAGGGCGGCGCTATCAGCACGGACGACCTCGACCTGGCCAAACGCCTCCGCGCCATTCGCCAGTTCGGCGGCGGGTATACGTGGGGCACCAACTATAAGATGACCAAGGTGCAGGCGGCGGTGGGACTGGTGCAGTTGCGCAAGCTCGACGGCATGATCGAGGGCCGCCGTCGCGTCGCTCAGGAGCGGAACAAGATGCTGGAAGGCATCCCCGAGATCATCACCCCCTATGAGCCGCCGGACTGCCGCCACTCCTACTACCTTTACACCTGCCTCGTCCCGAAGGACTGGGCCGGCGCAAAGCGCGACCGTCTCTGCGCCATCATGAAGGACCAGTTCGGCATCAGCCTGTGCATCGCCAATCCGCCCCAGTATCTGCAGACGCCTTATCTGGGCCAAATGACGCCCGGCCAGAATCTGCCCCGCAGCAACGATCTCGGTCAGCGGCTGTTCTGTCCCCCCATCCATCCCAAGATGACGCGAGAGCAGAACGAATACCTATGCGCCGCCCTCATCGAATCGGTGGAGGAGGTCGGGAAGGAAGGCTGACCCCGGCTATGGTGGTCGTTCGTTGTCGTTGCCGGGCCTTTCTCTTTTCCGTCTTGAGTCTGCTGCGGACTTATGTGTTCTTGCTGATCGCTGAGGGGCACTGGTATCTCGGCTCCTGAAAGGAACAGACATGCGCGAGTTCATCTGGGCCGTCAAGTTCCTGACGATCGTCCCGATTGATACGGCCAGCAAGCTGGCGACGAACCGCTACAACGTCATCATGTCCTTTTTCCCGCTGGTCGGTCTGTTGATCGGCCTCCTGCTGGCGGGCGTCGGTTTCGTCCTCTTGCAGATAGGATTCCGCGACAACGTCTCCCTCGTCGCCGGCCTGTTGCTGCTCCTGCTCACCCTCCTTACCGGCGCCCTCCACGTGGACGGCCTGGCCGACACTGCCGACGGCGTCCTCGGAGGCGCGACGAAGGAACGCCGCCTCGAAATCATGCGCGACAGCCGCATCGGCGCCTTCGGCGCCATCGCCGTCCTCTTCGACTATCTGCTGCGCTACGGCGCCCTCACGGGCGTTATGGCCCAGGACCAGTTCATGATCCTTACCGGTACCCTCCTCTGCCTCATGCCCGTCGTCGGCCGCTGGTGCCAAGTCATTGGCGCGGCCCTCTGCCCCTACGCCCGTCCGGAAGAAGGCACCGGCAAGGCCTTCATTGATTCCGTGTCCTGGCCTTCGCTGCTCTTCGCGGGCATTGCCCCGGTTCTCTTTTGCGCCGCCGCCCTGGGATGGACCGGCCTCGGTATGCTTGTCTCCGCCGTCGTCGCCTCCCTGCTCGCCGTCTTCATCATCCGGCGCCGCATCGGCGGCATGACCGGCGACACCCTCGGCGCCCTCAACGAGATCGGCGAGGTCGTCTTCCTGCTCGCATTCTTTTGCTTTTATTCGCCGGGCGCCAAGCTGCCCGTCGTGAACTTCCTCCTCCAGTTCATCAAGCTCTGAAAAGGACGCCCGATGGGAGAACTGGTCTTCGTCCTGGGAGGCGCTCGCAGCGGCAAGTCCTCCTTTGCCGAACGTCTCGCCGGACGCGCCAAGCGCGTGGCCTACATCGCCACTGCTGTCGCCGACGACGACGAGATGCGCCGCCGCATCGCTCTACATCGCAAGCGCCGCCCGAAAACCTGGACCACACACGAGGCCCCCGCCGGACTGGCCGCCGTCATACGCAACGCCGCGAAGACTGCCGATTTCCTCATCGTGGACTGCATTACGCTCTACCTGTCCGGTCTCTTGGTGGCCGACCGCAGACACAGAACCATTCTGGACGAGATCGAGTCGGTCTGCCGGGCCGCCAGGCGAAGCCCCGCCACCGTCGTCATGGTCTCCAACGAGGTCGGCATGGGCATCGTGCCCGACACGCCTCTGGGACGCGAGTTCCGCGACCTGCAGGGCCGCGCCAACCAGATCATCGCCCGCGCCGCCCACGCCGTTTACTTCGTCATCGCGGGCATTCCGCAGAAGTTGAAGTAGGGAGCGCGACATGGGCCGCCAGGTCGGCATCACAGTGGACGATCTCCGCGAGACCCTTGAGAACGGCAAGGTCGCCCCTTTCTACGCCCTCGTCGGCGACGAGTCCTTTTTCCGCAACGAGGCCCTCGACCTGATGCGAAAGCACGTCCTCGCCGGCGCCGACCCCGACGGCGCGTTTGTGGAAACGCCGCCGCAGACCGCCGACGTGCGCCGCCTCCTTGACGAATTGCGCACCAAACCGTTTATGACGCCCCGCAAGCTCGTCCTCATCCGCAACGCCGACTCCTTCATCGAGAAGAACGCCAAGGTCCTCGGCGACGCCTTCGCTCAACCTTCGCGCGTCGGCGTCCTCGCCGTAACGTTGGAGAAACTCGACTCCGACAAAGCCGGCGGCAAGTTCGTCAAGAAACACGCCGTCATCGTCTCCTGCGTGGGGTTGTGGGAGGACCGCGTTCCCGGCTGGATCACGGCGCGCGCCCGCAAGTACGGCAAGCGCATCTCGTTCCCCGCAGCGCAGCGGCTGGTGGGCGCCGTGGGCGGCGACTTGCAGCGCGTGGACAACGAACTTCAGAAATTGCTCCTCTACGTCGCCGACCGTCCCGCCATCGAGACCGGCGATGTTGAGGCCCTTGTCGGCGCCGACCGCGCCCGCACCGTCTTCGAGTTGGCCGACGCCGTGGGCGGCAAGAGGCTCGCCGACGCCCTGCGAATCGCCCATCACCTGCTGCGCGAAGGCGAACGCCCCGCCGCCCTCATCTCCCAGATTCACCGCCACGTCCGGCGCATCATCACCGCAAAACAGTTGCTCGACCAGGGCCAGCCCGACGCCTCTGTCGCCGCGTTCATCCGCATGCCCCCCCGGTTCTTCGCCGACTTCAAGCGCCAGGTCAACCTGTTCTCCCCCGATTCCATTGACCGCGTCCTGCGCGCCCTCCTCGACGCCGACCTTGCCTCAAAGACCTCCGGCCTCGACGACGAGGCCCTCATCGCCATCCTTATCGCCAGACTGTGCGCGCACCCTCTGTGCGCGTGAGAAGCCTTTGAAATCGTCAAGACGACAAGGACGGCAGAGGGCGGGGTTTGGGGATTTTGGGTTCAGGAGGCAGGACGCTTCAGGTTTTTTCCGGAAGGCGGAACTGCGCAGGGACAGGAAGCCGCAATACTTCCCCGCTCTGTACTCTCTTTGAGAAGAACAGGATTCCGAGATTCTCGATTTCGCCGGATTTTGGACTTAGCCGTGCAACCACTCCGTAGTCAATCTCCTCGGATTCCTGCTTGTGCGCCCTGTCATAGGAAATCCGCGTTGATCATTTCCCGCGCACTCTCCGCGCGGCAACCTCTCATGTGGATTTGCCGAACAAGGCCAGCAATCTCTGGCGCAATTGCGTGCAAATCTCAAATGCCTCCGCTGCTTCCTCTTGATCTGCCGATTCGCCGGGATAGCGAAAGTTGACGGCAGCGCGGGTCAGGAAGCGAAGGTCCTCCATCTGGCAGGACCATCCGTTGCATACCGGCGCAAGCAAGCCGTGCAGATAGATCAAATCGTGCTGTTTCTCAAAGACGACCCCCTGTTGGATCAGCAGGGCCTTCATCAACTTCTCGATGCACTGTTGCGCGTGATAACAGACGGCATCGAAGTTCGGGTCTGCCTCGACCCTCAATTCCCTCCCCGCTGTGCGGTAATCCCCCTCTACCTTGGCGATCCATTCTCTAATCGTTTCGTTCATACAGCACCTTTCCGCGGTCTATGGCTTCGCGGATGAGAGGATCGCCTTCCCTGTACCGCCGTGCGGTATCGTCGGGACGCCGTGCCAGCAAATCCAGGGGAAAACTCGGATCGATCCGGTTAAGGATTTCCAGAGACTTCCGAAACGGCTTTCCTTCAAATGGCAGCACCACGAGAAGATCAACATCAGAACCCGGAGCAGGTGTTCCGTAAGCGTATGATCCAAACAGAATGATTCGATCCGGATGAAATTCCCGGACAATGCGCTGAGTCACTTCTTGAATTGCAGAAAATTCAACCATCGCCCATGCTCCCTCCGGAGGTCAATGAGAGTTGCGAAACCTTTCCGTATGGCATTATACCCCAAGGGGGCCATTGTCAAGTACTTCCAAGCAGACCGTGCGGGGTCAGGGCTTCTTCTTCCCGCTGCTCCGCATGAGGAGCCACTGGTTGCCCGGTTTCCACTTGGTGCGGACGAGCTTGAACGGCCCGGTGAGGCGGCGGCCTTCGAGGTCAAAACGAAGAAGCCCTTCTTCGCGGCTGACGAGCCTGTACTCGCCTGCGTCCCAGATCTCCACCGTGCCTGCGCCGTAGCTGCCCTCTTCGATGGTCCCCTCGAAATCGGCGTAGTCGAGCGCATGGTCCTCCACCTCGATCGCCAGGCGCTTGACTTTCGCTTCCATCGTGGGCTGTTTGGGCACGGCCCATGACTTCAGGACCCCGTCCATTTCGAGACGGAAGTCCCAGTGAAGGCGGCGGGCATGATGTTCATGTATGACGAATCGCGGAATGGCGAGTCCCCCTGCAAGAGCGCTTACGCGACTTTCTCAAGGGCGGTATAGGACCGCAATCTCTCCTCAATCTCTTTTCGCTGCTGTTTCGTCAGGGCGCGACAGCCGTGCAGTATCTCCAAGAGCGCTCGCGCGCCGTCGAAGCGGTCTCGAAATGCGTCGAACACGCGTTCCAGCACTTGTTCGCGCAGTTTCCTGACACGCGGCGAACGCCGATCCATCTCGTTTCGGGCCGCGATGCGCGCCAGCGTGGTCATGACCACACGCCGCTCCTCCGGCTCTATCTCAGCGCCGAGCCATCCCTCCATGATCGCGGCGGCCACGTCAAGCCCGATGGCGTCCAGGTCCTTCAGTTTCACGGGCTGCGAGCAGATCTCCCCCATCGCCCGCACCACGCTCAAGCGCGACCCCGCCTGTTCCTTCAGCGCGTGCGCGATCTGCAGCCTCACTTCCACGGGTATCCGCGCGTGCGACCCCAGCATGCCCAGCGTCGCGGCCAGTTTTTCCGTGCTCAGCGGCCCCCACGTCACCCGCCACGATGTCGCCTGCCGCCACGAGCCAAGCAGATGCTCGATGATCATCTGCCGCAGCGCCGGCGTGGTCGTTTCGCTGATGCAAATCTGTCCCGCGCCCGCCACCGCGGCCGGCAGCATCACGGAGTCCAAATCGGCGTCCTTGCCGAACTCGTAGATTACGCCTTCCGGTGTCTGTCTGGCCTCGGCCACCGGCGCCGTCCGCTTCGCGCCGATCACCTTCAGGAAGGTGTGAGCCACTTCTATCTTTTGCTTCAGGCTGATCTGCCTGGCCGCCCCCGCGATCCCCAAGGCAGCCAGGATCTCGCCTGGATAGGCCGCGTTCCGCAGCCTTTCCAGCAGAAGCGCAACCAGGGCCTCGCCTCGTTCCACCCCACCCGCTTCGGGCGCGCACAGCATCGCGGCGGCCTCCGCGTACCCTCCGAACTTCACGCGGTCGTCCTTGATCTGCTCCACACAAAAGTCCACCACGTCGTACAAGCGTGGGTGCACGCTCCTCGCCGCCTGCGACTCCTGCGCCAGGATCACAGCAAGGATTCGAACCAGATGGTCCGTGAAGTTCTTGCGCTGGTCTCTGTGCGTGCCCAGCGGATGCCGTTTGACGAAGTCGAACAGCGGTTCGACGGCCGGCTCGCCGATCCTTTCCAGGTTCACCTCGATGCGTTCGCGCACGTCAGGATGGTCGAACGCGTCGAGATTGTTTATCAGCTCCTGGGCCAGGTCGCGCCGAAGCGACGCCTCCATGTCCGGATGGCTGCACAATGCCGCCTGCACGATGGCGAGCCGCGTCCGTCTCTCCTCGACCTTCAGACTGGCAAGCGCGGCCCGGCCTATCTGATTCCTCGCCGCCGCGCTGGTGGCCTTGCTCTGACAGAGGATGTCCAGGAACGGCACGAGCAACGGTTTCTGCTCGCGATGTTTGGCTTCCATCGCAGTTGCCAGGGGGCCGATGGCGTCGTCTCCCATGGCAACGAGGCTGTGGCCGAGCATAAGCCGGTCGGCTTCGGGGGCGCCGGGCTCCACGATCTCAGAGGCCATGGCCGCCGCCACGGCCTTGCGGAGTCTAGCGGGCGGACCGATCTGCGCCAGTACGCTCAGGATGAAGATGCGCGCCCGATGGTTGCGCACGCGCTCCAGTTCCTGCCAGAGGGAGTTGACGACACCGTGGGCGTCAAGCGCCCCCAAGCCCAGGAGCACCTGGCGTGCCGGCGACGCCAGCCGGTTGAAGTTTATCTGCATCGCCCGCAAGGCCAGGCGCACAGCGTCCTGGCCGAAATCGGGCTTCTTGGCCAACAGCGGCGCTGCCTCGCGCAGGGCCGCCAGCAGGCGTTCCTGGAGGTCGGCCTCGTCGGTCTCCTGCAGAATTTCCAGAATCACGCCGGCCACGATGACGCCGTGCGCTTGGCCCAACCGGCCGAGCAGCCCCGTGATTCTCTCCACGGCCAGTGTGCGCGTCTGTTCCTTGCCTTCGAGAAGGTCGCGCAGGGCGCCGGCGGCGTCGGCGTCGAAGCCCAGGGCCTGCAGGCCGGAGATGGCCTCCGTTCTCCCCTGGGCAACGGGGTCCACAAGCACCTTGAAGAAAACGGCGGCTTTCTCCTGCTCGGAGATCGGGGCGAGCGACAGCCGCCGCAGCGAGGCCGCCTTTTGCGCGGGATCGGCTGCCGTCAGCGCTTCCACCTTGAGCCGCTCGATCTCTTCGGGGGTGAAGAGCCTTTCGGCGATGGGGGTCTCAAGCGTCACGTCGGTGGGCTTGCGGCGCGCGGGCAATCGCGACGTTGTCGGCGCGGCGGTCTGCCACCCCTTTTCGGCGAGCAGTTCCTCCTCGAGCACGATGGTGCGCCAGCCGCCTTCGGCCTGGACGGCCAGCGGCGATTCGGGTTCTGCACCTATCTTCTCGGCGATCTGGCTGAGTTGCCTGGCCGTCAGCGAGCCCGCCTGCGCCAATACTTGCGGGGCGAGCAGCACTCGCTCGACGTCCGTTCCGGCCCTGGCCAGTTCGAGCACGGCTGCGGAGATGTCCGTGTGCTTGGCCAGCAGCGCGCCCACCCGGACCACGAGCCGGCTGCTCAGCGCAAACCTCTGTTCGAGTTCGTGCCGCGTAAGCCGCACTCCGCCCATGGCCTGTTACCGCCTTCCTGCTTGCGTCGGCTGCGCTATTGTCCGATCTTCACGGGCTTGCCGGTCTTCACGGACTCTATGCACGCCAGTCCGACTTCGAGCGCGAGCCTCGCGTCCTCCAGCGTGATGGTCTTGGGCTGCCTGCCCGATTTGAGACACTTGACGAAGTATTCGAGTTCCGCCTGGTAGCCGTCTTTGTCCTCGGCCTTGAGTTCGGTGGCCTCCTTGGCCGTGATGAGCGCCAGGTCCTTCTTGGCTTTCTCGCGTTCCTCCAGGTTCAGACTGGCCCTGAACAGAAACTCCAGCGCGCCCTTGTCGCCCAGGACGCGCAGGCCCATCGTGAAGGGCCACTTCAACGGCATCATGAACGATCCTTCGACGCAGGCATCCACGCCGTCCGGATACGAGATGGTGCAGCACAGGTCGTCGAGGGATCCGAATTCGCCGAAGTGCCCGGTCGCGTAGACTCGGGTCGGCTTGCCGAAGAACCAGTTGAGCGTGTCGAAGTCATGGATGGTCAGGTTGAGCACGGCGCCGGCGCCCATCTTGGGGTCGCGGTACCAGCGCACGGTCGGCGGCGCGCAGCAGACGCGCTGCGCAAAGCCGCTCAACGGCTTGCCGATCTTTCCCTGGTCGAAAAGCTTTTTCATCAGGACGTACTCGGGCCAGAACCGCAGCACGTGCGCCACCATCATCTTGACGCCCGATTTCTTCACCAGGCTGATGATCTCATCGGCTTCCTTGAGCGTGAGCGCAATCGGCTTCTCGAGTACGATGGCCTTCTTGGCCGCCGTCGCCGTCTTGACGAGCGGCAGGTTGAAGTTTGTGGGCACGCAGATGTCCACAATATCCACGTCCATGGCGTCCAGGCACTGTTCGAGCGACGCGAAGTCCTTCGCCTTGTAGGCATCCGCCAGTTTCTTGCGCGACGGTTCAACCTTGTCCACGACGGCGGCAATCTTTACGTCCTTGATCTTGGCGTACCCCGCGCTGTGCGTCTGTCCCATGAATCCCGCGCCTACGACAGCGACCTTGTACATGGTCCTCGCCTCCCTTGTCTGGTTCCGAATCGAATACCCGAACTCGCCGTCTTCACCAACGCCGCCGGAAAATATATCACAAGCCCGCAGATGGCGCAAGCCCCGTCCAGACGGGGCAAGCC
>CAYPFP010000003.1:49891-62900 GCA_964409935.1 uncultured Planctomycetota bacterium
GCCCCGTCCAGACGGGGCAAGCCATCGTGAGAAGATACTCCTTGACAACCGGTTTGTTTGAGTTTATCAAGGCGGCAGTGGCGGCGGTACGTCGTCCTTTGAGGAAGGATCATGGGAATACGCACGCTTCCGGCCCTTGGGGCTTTCGTCTGCCTGCTTGTATGCGCCTGGGGTCTTGCGGAGTGCAGGCTTGACGTTGGGGCGGGCGTCGCCGCGAACGCCCGCCCCGACGCGGCGGGCGCGCTCGTGCGCGTCCAACTGCCCAAGCCCGGCACGAACGATCCCGTCCTCCTGTACCATCGCGATGCGTTGGTCGTCCCCGACCACTGGTATTATGTCACGCTCAGTTCCGGCCAGCAGTCCGGGAAATCCGCCTTCCGGTCGCGCGGACGGGTCCTGCGCATAGAGCCGCTGGAATCGTCCCCTGAGCGCGCGAAGGTGCGCGTCGTCCGGCTGACGGATGATCCGAACGAACCTGAGGCCGGCGTGTTCGCAATGACCTACGAGATCGCTCGCGACCAGCCCGTTGTCCAGCACGCCATGACTTTCACGCCGCGTCGCCCGACGATCGTGCCGACCTACCAGTTCTTCGCCGGTACCGACAAGCCGTCGGCGACCACACACAGGTTCGTTTCTCTCGAGCAGGGCTGGCGGCTGAAGTCCAAGCCCGCCGCCACCCAGGAGGCCTATGGCCGCCTGTCCTTTTCCTGCCGGCACCCGTGGCTGGCGCTGGAGGAGACGCTTCGGCATCGTGCAACGATGCCGCCGCGCCGCGTGGTCTGTCTCGGCGCGCCCCCGGCCGACGTCGCAAGCCTGGGTTACGCCATCGAGTTCAAACGCTTCGAACTCAGCCGCAACGGCGGGCGCATTACGCCGGAGGAGCCGCTCGCCGATTTCGCGTGGTTTGGTCTCGGCGAGGACGCGGCTGCGTTCGTGCGATTCCAGCGCGACTTCGAATCGCGTGTCGTGCGTCCAAGCCGTTCGGCGGAACCCGAGCCGCCCGTACCCACGCTGGCCCCGGCCCCGCCTCCGACATTCGGAACGCGTGTGCTGGACTCCGAGAGATCCATCGAGGTCGAGGCCGGCGACTTCAGGCTGTCGGTGGAAAAGTCCACCGGCGCTATCTCGCGCCTTCAGATCGCCGAGGATCAACTATTAGACAAACCCGGCGGCGTCGTTCTCGTTCAGTGGCCCGATCGCAGGCGAGTGGGTCCTGCAGGCCGAATCACCGACCTCAAACGCGGCGCTGAGGAGTTCTCCCTTCAGTGGGCGGCGGAGGGACTGACCGTTCGCCACAACGTCAAGGCCCTGGACCGCCGCGTGCTCTGGACCGTCTCGATCCCCAACGCGGCAAGCACGGCCCTTCTTTTCGAAGTCCGATTTTCCCTCCCCTTGCGCCTCGGCGCGGGCCGCTGGTTCTACTGGAACGGTCTTCAACTGCAATCCGTACATCCCAGTACGGCCATGAGCGAGATGACCACCCTCGCGCCGGGAGGATTCCTCTCCCAGGGAATCTTCCCTGCCGTCTGCCTGCACGACGAGCGAAAGGGCGTTGCCCTCGGCCTCCAACCGCTTGACATCCAGTCCTTCTACGGCTCGCGGGTCAGCCCTCCCGACGACGTTTTCCACTACGCCGTGCGCCTGGCCGTGCCTCCCGGCAAGGCGCGCGGCGTGTCCTTCGTGATCTATGCGACCGACCCCAACTGGTCGTGGCGCAGTTGCATCGAGCGCTACTGGTCCTTCTGGCCCGACGTCTTTGCCGCGCCCGCCCGCGACGATATCTGGGGGCTTTACGCCGCTTCATCTCCGGCCTTCGTTCACAGGCAGGGCGACAAGTTCATTGAGGTGTGTCGGCGTCTGCGGGTGGGCGGCATGGAACTTTACGCTCCCTTCACAAAGACCGGCGACTTCTATCCCGACGCCGAGCCGGCCATCGCGCATCCCAAGGAACCCCTCTCGCACGACGACGTCCGCCGTCTCTACGAGACCGCCAACATCGCCTCGTGCAACCTCTCCTACGTCATCCCCACCAAGTGCGAGCGCGAAACGGCCAAAACGAAGTACGCCGATTCCATCATCCGACTCTCCAACGGCGACTTCTTTCTCAGCGACATCTGGGACGTGATGGGCGGACATAGGGAAAAGCTGGCCGCCATGTTCGCCTGGGGCGATTCATTCGGCGAAAACCTGCGAGCCGAGCTTCGCCAGATCGTCTCGAATTTCCGGCCTGACGGCTTCTACCTGGACAACGGCGCGTTTGTCTGGCAGGACTATGGCCGCATGACCGCGCCCGCCAAGCCGTCGGCGGGCGCGGCGCATCGTTCCAGCGACGCGGCGCGTCGTTCCAGCGACGCGTGGTCGGCCTTCGACGACGAAGGCCGCGTCTACACCAACGCCGGGATTGCCTACGCGGCGTTGCTTGATGACTTGCGCGAGTTCGCGTCGCTGGTACGACGCGCCGCGCCGCACATCCACCGCAACCCCGGCGAATTCATCCAGTATTTCGCGGGTTTCCGCGCGCATTCCTATCTCACGAACGTCCTCAGCACCCAGCGCCATTACATCCGTTCGCACCGGCTCATCATGGGCTACAAGCCCATCTTTCCGGGGCATCCCAGGCTCTTCGCAACCAAGCGCGAATTGCTGGAGGCGCTGGAGATGGGAGGCCTGTTGTGGCTGACCGGCTTCAAGCGCGACCTGGAGCCGCTGGCCCAGGCATGGGCGCCGGTGGCCATCGCTCTCGCCCGTGCGGGATGGCGCCCCGTCCCCCGCGCCGTCGCCTGCCCCGTCCCTGGCGCCGCCAAGAACGGGGCCGACGCCAACTCCGTCCGCATCGAGCGCTTCGGAG
Organism: uncultured Planctomycetota bacterium; assembly: GCA_964409935.1. GTDB lineage: Bacteria > Planctomycetota > Brocadiia > JAADGH01 > CAYPFP01 > CAYPFP01. Next base: position 52,740 of record CAYPFP010000003.1, read on the forward strand.
AAGGGGCCGGCTCGCTCTTCACCCTCCGAAACCTCTCCGAACAGGACGTTGTCACGAAGGTAACCGTCGCCGGTGAATTCCCTCAACTTTATGACTTTCACGGGAAGACGGCGATCCCGACCCGCTTGAACACGCGGCCCGCCCAGCCGGATTCGCGGGCCGACCACGCCGCGCAGACGGAGTTTGAGCTGCCCATTCCTGCCGATGACATGCTGGTCCTCTGTGCCGCGCCCCGTGCGCTCGCGCCCCGGGGCGCGCCGCGTCTCTCCTTCCCCGCTGCGGCCTTTCTTGCCGAGGCCAAACCCACCAGCATCTTGCTCCGCCCAAACGCTTCGACACTCGAACGGCAGACGGCTCGCCGGCTGAAAGGGTTTCTCGAACTGCAGGCTGAACTCCTCAACCATACAGCCGAGGTCGAGATCGCGGAGCAAAGCCCGTCGCGGTATCCCAATCACGTGACCCTCGAACCGTCCTCCGGAAAGACCGAAATATCGGCGACCGGCGAAAGCAGATTGACCGTGGCCGTCTCAAGCGAAGAGGACACCCCCCGTGTCCTGTCCGACTTCCTGGATACGGTCGCAAAGCCTTTCGCGGTTGGTCCGCCGCAATGGACTCCTTGTCAGGTGGAAAAGACAAAATGAACGTAGTCAAGTTCCTGTCGTTGTTCTTGTTCATCGCACTCATTGCCCTCCCCTCGGCAAACGCCGAGCCGGACCGCATTTTCCTCGACCTCTCCGGCCAATGGCGTTTCCAGACCGACCCGGGCGATGTCGGCGGAAAGAGCGGATGGCAACAGCCTGCCTTCGACGACTCTGCCTGGCGCACGCTCGCCGTCCCCGGCGCCTGGGAGTCTCAGGGCGTGACAGAAACCTACCCCGGCATGCCCTGCCCCAAGCTCGATCTGCCGAATGTCCCCAACGCCTACAACGGCGCCGCCTGGTACCGCCGCTCGTTCGACCTTCCGGCGGAGTGGGCGGGCAAGGACCTCGACATCCTTATCGGCGGCGTTGACGACCTTGACGTTACCTTCCTCAACGGTCTGGAAGTCGGACGCACCAAGGAGGGCACGCCTCAACCTTCTACCCTCCCGCGAAGATACCCCGTTCCCGCATCTTCTGTCCGTCCGGGGACAAACACCATTGCCATACGGGTCTGGGACGGCGGCGGGCCGGGCGGAATCCATCGCGGGCCGGTCGTCCTCTACCCGCAAGGCGGCCTGGATCGCCTTGTCGAGGCGCAGAAGAAAGGAGCCGTCGCCGCGATGAACCTTCGCGAACGCTTTCAGTCCCCGCCCAACGACCGCCGCATTCTCAAGATCGTCCACGGCCTGCCGAAAAATGAGAAGGGCTGCGAGACCGCTCTCATCGCCCTGCTGGTCCAGGGCTTCGGCGGCATCGTCACGAACGTCGCCTTTCAGAACTATCTCCAGGACGAGGAGAGTTGGCGGGCCTTCACACACGGCGTCGCTCTTGCCCGCAAGATGGGCATGACGGTCTGGCTCTATGACGAGCAGGGCTACCCCAGCGGCGCGGCAGGCGGTCTGACATTGAAAGGCCATCCGGAATGGGAGGCCCTTGGTTTGCTGGCGGCGAGCGCCGATTCCGTCAACGGCGAGATTGTTCTTGATCTGCCCGAAGGCCCCGTCGTCTTGGCGCGCGCCTACCCCCTTGCCGAGGGCCGCCTCGACGCCGCGCGCGGCGTGGACATTGCCCCCGCCATCAAGGACCGCAAGCTCCGCTGGTCTGCTCCGCCCGGCGCATGGCGCGGCTTTGCGTTCGTGCAGAGCCGCCTTTTCGAGAACACGCACGCCTCCTTCAATCTCTTCGAGTCGCGCCCGTACATCAATCTGCTGATGCGCGAGCCTGTCGAGCGTTTCATCCAACTCACCCATCAGGCCTATGCCGACCGCGTTCCGGATTTCAAACAGACCTTTGAGGCCGTGTTTACCGACGAGCCTTCGCTCATGTCCGTCTTCTCCGATTTCGGACACAAGGGCGACGGTCTGCCCCCCATCCCATGGTCGCCCCGCTTCGCCGAGCAGTTCGCGAAGGAAAAGGGCTACGACCTCATTCCGTTGTTGCCGGCGCTCTTCGCCGATATCGGCCCGCAGACGGGCAAAGTTCGGTGCGACTTCCGCGACCTCGTCGGCAGGCTTGTGGCCGACTGCTATTTCAAACAGATTCAGGACTGGTGCCGCGCGCACGGCGTGGCTTCGAGCGGGCATCCGCTGGCGGAAGAGAGCCTTTTGTCCCACTGCGCCTATTACGGTCATTTTATGCGCTGTGTCCGCCATCTGGATTTCCCTTCGATTGACTGTTTGACTTCCATCCCCGCCACGGCGCCCTGGCATGCAGCCAAGTTCATCGGCAGCGTCGCCAACATCGAGGGCCGCCCCAAGACCATGAGCGAGACCTCCGACCACTCGCAGCGCTATCGCCGCAAGGGCGACACGCGGCCCGTCTATCACGTCACCCCCGACGAGATTCGCGGTACCTGCAACCGCCTCTACGTCGGCGGCATCAACACCACCACGTCCTACTATAGCTGGAGCGGGATTCCGGACAGCGAGATCAGGAACATCAACGAATACGTCGGCCGGATCGGCGTCATGCTCACGGCGGGCGAACACGTCTGCGACATCGCCGTCTACTACCCCATCGAGAGCATCTGGACGCATTTCGTGCCCGCCCCGTCGGGCGCGACACGCAATCCCGCCGCACTTCGCAGCGACTCGCTTTTCCGCGACGCCAGCTACGCCCTCTTCAAAGGCCGCCGGGATTTCAACTACGTGGACGCCGACGTCGTGCGCCGCTGCGCCGTCGAGGACGGCGCTCTGCGCATCGGCGCGCTTGCGTTCCGCATCCTGATCCTCCCTTGTACCGACACTATCCCGCTCGATGTCTGGCGCAAGGTCGCCGAGTTCCACGCGCGCGGCGGCGTCGTGATCGCCGTCGGCGACATCCCGAGAAACTCCACCGAGGCGTTTCCTTGTCCAGAGGTCGTCCGGCTGTCTGAGTCCGTTTTCGGGAAGGCCGACGAAGCAGCTGGTCGCCTGGCGTTTCACGTCGTTCCCCCGCAGGGCGCCGGCGTCTTCGTCCCCGATTCGCATTTACTCTTCCTGCCGCAAGTCTGCGACGCCGTCCTCGAACCGGACCTCTCCGCCGCCGACCGCCAATCGCCGCTCCGTTACACCCACCGCCGTCTCGAAGGCCGCGACGTTTATTTCGTCATTAACGACTCCGAGTCGCCTGTGGAGGACAAGGTCGTTACGTGCGGCGTCGGCCCGGCAGAACTCTGGAACCCCGTGGCCGGCGGGGTCGCGCCCGCCGCACAGGAGAAGGACGCCGTCGCCGTGAAGCTCGGGCCGTACTCCTCCTTATTCCTGGTCTACGAAAAATGCCGCCGCCCCGCATTGCGCGTGGCCGACTCCGTCTCCGCGAGATTCGAGATCGCCGAAACGCCGCTTCGCGACGCCCTGGGCCGCGGGTTTGCTCTCGCCGCGCGCGGGCCTGCGCACGTGGCATGCGAGGTAACGCCCGTTCAGGGGGCGGTTGAGGTCCGCTCGACCATCCGCGAGGGCGACCGCGACTGCTGGTCTTTTCCCTCCATGACCTTCGATCCCCCCGCCGACCTGAGCCGCTACCGCGGCCTGATGTTCCAATGCGACGTGCCCGACAGTCAATCCGCCTGCGGGGCGTCGCTTTCCGTCCTGCTCACCGACCGCAGCGGCGCCACTTACATCGCCAAGGCCAACCGCAGCCTGTCTGTCCCGGGCCGCCGTCGCTCGACCGTCTGGTTTGACGCCTTCACCCTCCTCACTCCAAAGGCTCCGAAGTCTGCCGCTCTCGACCTGGCCGGCGTCAAGGCCCTCGCGATCGGCTGGGGGGGATATTTCGGCAAGACGAACGAGGCGGTCTCGTTTACGGTATCCGAAGTCACATTTCTCTCCGTGCGCTAGAACCGCGTCGCTGGTACGACGCGCCGCGTCGGATTCTCAGCCGTGTATGAGCGGCGGCAGGCAATGCACGCACGCCCACAGGCTCTTGCCCTGATGCCGGCATGGAAACATGACGACCTCGTCCTCGTCGGCGCCGCACCGAAAGCACTTCTGCGCGACGTACGTCTTGGGCCGTTTTTTCTCTTCCTCATGAACCGCCTTTTCGTCGAAGGGCGCGACCTCGCGTTCCTCGATCGTGAGGGCGCCTTCGGGGCACACGGCCAGGCAGAAGCCCGCCCCGTCGCACAGTTCCTCGCGCAACACCTTCGCCTTGCCGTTGACGATCTTGATGGCCCCTTCCGCGCACGGCGTCACGCACTCGCCGCACCCTGTGCATTTCTCCTCGTCAATGCGCACGATCTTCCGCCGGACTTTCGCCTCCTTGGCCATTCTGGTCTCCTTTCATCAGATGAATCGGTCTTTGGGTCGCCTGCTGCCGCCAATATCTCAAATCTCCCGCAACAGGTCATTGACATAAGTCAAGGAATGCGGAAAAATATTCGCTTCCGCTGTTTTTCGTTTCGGTTGGTTGAAAGGAGGAGATCGTGAAATTCGGCGTGTATTCCATCGTCGTGCCCGACTACCCCGCAGACGTCGCCGCCGCCAAGGTCGCTGCCGCCGGTTACACGGGAATCGAGTGGACCGTCGGTTACCCCCGCGCCGTGTGGGACGGAAAATCGGAGTGGCACGTCAGCTTTTCCAATCTTGAGGAGGACGCGAAGCGCGTGGGCAAGATCGCGCGCGACCATAATCTGGAAGTCCCTTCGCTGGGCACGAGCGTCCAGTCTCACGAGTTCGACAAGGTGCGCCGGCTCATGGACGCCGCTCTCGCCATGGACTGCCGCATGATCCGCATCGCTTCCAGCGGCTACAACGGCAAGGAAGACTACAACGTTCTGCTCTCCAAAGTCCGCAAGGACTATGAAACGGTCGCGAAGATCGCGCGCGAAAAGGGCGTAGCTGCCGCCGCTGAGATCCATGCCGGCACGATCATCCCCAGCGCGAGCGCTGCGCGGCGGTTGGTGGACGGGTTTGACCCCAAGTGCATCTGCGTGATCCACGATGCCGGGAATATGGTCCACGAAGGCATGGAGAACTGGCAGATGGGTGTTGAGACGCTCGGCCCCTATCTGCGGCACGTTCACGCCAAGAACTACGGTTGGTACAAGCAGCCCGACGGCAGGTGGCGGCCTCAGCCTTTGGCCATGGATGAGGGCATCGCCGACTACAAGCAGATTATTCGGGCTCTGGCCAAAGCCGGGTACAAGGGCTACATCAACCTTGAGGATTTCCGCGGCGGCTACTGCGTCAAGCCGGTGGGCATCACGACCGAGGAGAAGCTTGCCCAGGCCATCGCCTTCTTCAAGTCGTCCCTGGCCGAGATCAAGCCATAGGACGAGGCGACGGGGGGCGATCTCCGCCGGTCGCCCCCTCCCCTTTCATCAGCAGGCCGTTCACCGGCTCTGCGGACCCTCAACACGCGCTCCGAGCCGCTCGATCATGTCGTTGATCCTGCCTCGCTGTTCCAGGAGGACTCGCGGGTCCTTGACATAATCCGTCATCGTCTTCGAGATGCTCTCCGGCACCGCGCACAGGGCCTCCGCCTGCTGCACCAACGCCGCCTCGACTCCTTGCGCTTTGGCCTTTTCCACAAGCCGCGACAGCATCGCCAGGCATTCATAGTCCTCGATGCCGTCGCGGATCACCTCAAGTCGCAGGCTTGGCCACGGCGTCATGTCCCTGCCCGGATAGACGAGTATGCCGTCGCCGTTCACCTTATAGTCCCTGAAGGTGCAGTGGTCCTTCAAACGAATGGGCGCATCCGGAAAGCACGGCCCGCCGGAGGCCGCCGACGGCAGACCGTCCCAGAAGCAGATGCACCAGTAGAGCAGTCCCGTCGCGCCAAGTTGCCTGACTTGCCAGAAGAGGACCCGATGGTCTACAGCCGGCTGGTCCACGAAAAAATTTGCGTGCGGCGGCCTCGGCCCGCAGCACACGTAGGTCCAGAGCGTCTCTCCGGCCTTCCTGCGGTCGGCGTAGAACGGCGAATCGGCCCGCGATGAGAGCGGACACCATATGTCCACAAGTCCGACCAGTTCCCGCGGGCTTGGGTCGCCAATGGTCTGCATGATCGGGTATTCCGGCGCGACCTCTCTGATTCTCTTGTAAGCCTCCCGCAGAAATGGGTAGTGGCCCGGCAGGGGTTCGTCGTAACCGTAGATATACACCTTGTCCGGCAGGCCCTGTCGCTTCCACTCCTGGACCCACGCCTTGACCGCTTCGGCCGCCTTGTCGGGGTCCGTCGCCGTGGGAATCTTGCCGATCTGCGGCCCCGTCGGAGTGCGAAAGAGGTTGTACGAGTAAGGCGGGTAATACTTCGCCGCCAGCGGCACGACCGTCCGGTGAAGGATGCTCAGGTCCACGCGCAAACCACCCGCATCCTGGGTCTGCGTCACGTATTCGCGCGAAATGTTCTTCGGGCTGAGCCTGTACTCTCCCATGAACCGGCACCATTGCACGAACTTTTCCACCGGCATCTTCAGATGTTCTTTCCCGAACCACCACTTGGCCAGGTGCGGCAGGTACAAGCCGAAGGGCGCGGCCAACGTCCCCGGTCGTGGGATTCGGAAGTTCCTGACGCGCAGGTCTACGGGGACGGCCACGGTCGTTGCCCCATGCCGTATCGTGATTTGGCCTTTGTACGCCCCCGGCTTCGCATCGGGCGGCACGTTTACCGTAAACCACAGCGGCTGTCTCTGATCCGCTGCGACATCGAAAGGCGCTGCGGGGAAAAGCGGATCGGGCCACCAGCCCACGTACTCCGCTGGATATGGGCCTGGCCCCGTCTCGACGTACTCGACCCGCTGCCACGTGACCGGCGCAGATTGCCCCGCGTTTTCTCCGACGAGCGGCTTTGCTTCGACGGTCACTCCTCTCAATGCCTTGCCGTTGGGCAACACCACAATCTGGAACGACTCCGCCTCGTCCTGCGCCGCATCCAGACTGATCTTGCGGATGATCTCGTAACCGGTGAGCGGCCCTTCGCGTCGGATTTTCTGGAGACTGCCCGCGATCACGGCCCGGAAATCTCCCCCCGATCCCGTCGGCCCCGCCCTGAAATGTTCGTTCAGCGCCGCCGTCTTGGCCGCCGCCAGACCCTCTGAGACGCTTGCGAGCCGGCGCCTGACCTCGTCCCAACTTTCTTCGGACACGGACTTCTCGCCTCGGGCCACTTTGCGCAGGTCTTCCAGCGTCTGCTCGGTCTCCGCCAGGAGCCTGAGGGATTCTTTTTTGCCTTCGTCGGACAGTCCGGAGTCGTCTATCTCCTTCTGCACAGACAGTTTATGACGCTCACAATCCTGCACTCTTCCGGCCACATCGGCGCGGAAAAACCGCGCAAGGTCAGGCGCAAGTTCCACGATGCCGAAGCGTCCCGGTTTGTGGAACCCGCCCAGCGACCACGTCGCCGTCTGTCCGCGCACACGGTCGTTCCAGACCAGGTTCAGACCCCACGTCTTGCCCGTGTCGAGGCCGAGGTCCAGTCGGTCGAACGCGATCGCCGCCTCGACCTTCCACGCCTCATCCTCGCGTGTCACGCCGACCCGCGCCCCGGACTCCCACGCCGTGTCGTGCTCATGCGAGTCTCGTACGACGCCGAGGGCGTTCACACAAATCTGGTAGTAGTCCGGGCGCTTGCGCTGTGGGTTTAGGAAGACTTCCACGCTGTCGTCCAGCCACACATTGCCGTCGTGCTGTTTCGCTTCTTCCCGCAACTTTGCCCCGCGCGGGTGCGGACACGCAAAGGCTACGTACAGGTTGTCATCGTCGTATGCCGCCCAGGCGCGGATAGGTTCTTTGATCACCCTTGCGCCGGTGTGCTCCACGAAGGTTGCGATGGCGTGCTGTTCGCCCCAACAGGCCTCGTCCAGTTTTCCGTCCACGGCGGGGGTTGCGCGCGCGACCTTCGCCGCCGGGACGCCGATCAGGGCCACGTCGTCGTACCATGTTTTGCCCTTCTCAGCGGCGTAGAGCGCAAGCCCCATGCTCCTGGTCCCATCCGGCACCGGTATCTCGCTGCGGATGTACGTCCACTCTCTGGCATCTTTCGGAATGTCCGTCTTGACGAAGCCCAGATGCTTGCGCTCTTCGCCGTAGAAGTGGCATCCCGCCCCGCCCTGCGGAATGCCGTCGGTCTTCGTGTACATGAACGCAATGAGCGTCTGTCCGCCTTCGACCGGCAGATCGTACTTGTTCCATTGCATCCACGGCTTGCCCGGCGTGTACGGCGTCACGCTCCAGACCAGTCCGCTGGCCTTTCCGGTGTGAGCCGTCGTCGCGTCGCTGGTACGACGCGCCGTGTCGCGCAGGATGCGGTTCCCGTCGGCGTCTGTGGCGGGGTAACGGCTCCACCAGGCCGGCTGCTCGCCGCCCTCTTCGAAGCCGCCGTTCTGCACCATGTTGTAAAGGGCCGCCACTTCGGGCGCGATGGGTTGCGCCGCGACCCGCATCTGCACACATCCAACAATCGCCAACACCAATGCCCAATGTCTCACAATGCCTCTCCTTCCGCCACCGATTCGAGTCCGTCGGGATCGAGGATCGTCACCTTTCGCCCGCGCAGGGCGATCAGGCCCGCTTCGGTCAGTTTGGCGAACGTCCGCGAAAGCGTCTCGCCGACCGTGCCGAGCCGCGACGCCAATTGCGATTTCGTCATGTCCAGTTCCACTGTCCCTGTCCCCTTGATCGGCTTCAGCCCCAGCAGGTAGTTCGCCACCCGCGCCGTCACCTCCTTCAACGACAATTCCTCAACCATCGCCGCGAAATGCTTCACGAACCGCGACAGGGCGGCGATCATGTTCAGCGCAAGCTGGGGCTGTCTCTCGATCAACCGCCGGAACTCGCGTTTCGGGATGACCAGCGCCTCAGTCTCCGCCAGCGCCTGCGCGTTGGCGGGATACCGCCCGCCCTCGAAGACGGCGGCCTCGGCGAAGATGTCGCCGGCGGAGAACAGGTGGAGGATCTGCTCCCGCCCGTCGCGCGAGAGTTTGAAGATTTTGACGCGCCCGGAACAGACGACGAAGAACCCCCGCGCCTCGTCGCCCTCCGAGAAGATGAGCTGCCCTCTCGCGTACGCCTCGGGTTGCGCGATCGCAGACACCTCGCGCAACTCCGCCTCGCCCAGATTCGCGAACAGCGCGCACCGCCTCAACGCCTCCACGTGTCCTCTTGCCACGGCGCGCCCTCCTCGACTCCGGCTCACTTGCTCAACGGCTTCTGCGCGCGCAGGAACTTTGCGCTCGATTCCGGCAACGCCGTGTTGATGAACATGCCGGACCCGATCTCGAACCCCGCCATCTTCGTCACACGCGGCACAATGCTCAGGTACCAGTGGAAGTAGCGCACGTGCCGGCTCTCGCCCGGCGCGGAGCGGATCGCGTAGTTGTAATCCGGGTCGCGCAGACCCGCGTACAGCTTGCCCAAGACGGACCGCAGCAGCGCGGCCAGGTCGGCGGCCTCCGCGTCCGAGATGCCGCTGTACGCCGCGCAATGCCGCTTTGGCATGATCCACATATGGAACGGGCTCATCGCCGCAAACGGAACGAAGGCCACGTGATGGCGCGTCTCCTGCACAACCCGCGTCCCCTCCTCGATCTCGTCGCGCATCATGCGGCAATACAGGCACTCTCGATGTTCGTCGTAGTACCGCACGGCCTGCTCCATACGGTAGCGGATGTTGGACGGCACGATGGGCGTGGCGATCAACTGCGAGTGCGGGTGCTCCAGGGACGTGCCCGCCGCGACGCCGTGATTCTTGAAGATGACCACCTGTTCCAGTTGCGTGGCCTTCTCGATCTCGCGATACCGCTCTCGATACGTCAGCAACAGGTCGCGAACATGCGCCTTCGAAAGGAACGCGATCGCGGTGTTGTGCGAGGGGGTCTCCACGATGACCTCATGCACGCCCAGGCCGGTCATCCGACGCTCAAGCCCGTCCTCGACCTTCAGATCCTTGAAGTCCCCAGGCACCAAGGCCGCAAACTTGTTCGGCGTCACGCGCACCCGCCAGCCTCCCCTCACGCCGGCGACGCGGTACGTCTCCGGCGGCGTCATGTGCTCGTTGCCGGGGCAGAACGGACAGGCCGCCGAATGCGCCGGCAGGTCGC
>CAYPFP010000003.1:63000-128252 GCA_964409935.1 uncultured Planctomycetota bacterium
GAAGTGATGACGATGACAAACCAGAACCACTCAAGCATGGCGTTGCTCTCCATTGACCGCTGTCGGCCTCTGACGCATCACGAACGGCGCAGGGAACCCGCCGCCGCGCCCTGTCTGCGTTCTCTCATCCTTCCCAACCACGACCCCGCCACCATCCCCACGGCCGCCAGCGCAAAAGACCCCAGACCCGGAATCCACGCCGGGGTGTCTTTGAACTGCGGCGTCTGCGAGAGAAACAAAAATATGATCGGTCCCACCGCCCCCATCACCAGCGCGGCGTACCCGCCCCAGGCGTGCGTCCATTTCCAGTACAACCCGCACACCAGCAGCACGGACATGCTCGAAAAATAAATCTGCCCCGTGATCTGCAGGTAGTCCCATGCCCGCCCCGGAATCTTGTACCACAGTCCGTAGAACAGGAGGAACACTCCGATCCCCACGACGATCATGCCGTTGACCCATAGCCCCGTGCGTTCTGAGAAGCGCTTGCGCTTCAACGGGCAGATGACGTCATTGTAAATGACCGACGCCCAGGCCAGCAGGTACGAGCTGTCGGTGGACATTTCGGCGGCCAGCATGCCGGCCACCAGCAGACCCACCACGCCGATCGGCAGGATTTGCCCGAGGTACGTCGGCATCGCCATGAGCGAGAGTTCGGGGTTGGTTTCGCTCTTGAAGGCGTTGCCCAGCAACGCCAGCGCGCCCAATCCCCACAGCCCCGGCAGCGCAAACCGCCCCACGAAAAAGTAGCTCGTCCGCGTATAAATCTTCTGCGCCGACGCCGGGTCTTTCGACGCCAGCACCCGCGCAATCACGGTCTGCCACGTCATCACCACCGCAAAGCCCGTGAAGATCTGCCAGATGACGTAGCCGACCCCCATGTCAGCGGCCAGCAGCGGGTTGAAGGCCGCCGATCCCATTGTCTTGTCCGCCGAAGAGACGATGTTTGTCCAACCGCTTGTCCCCAGAACCAGCGCGGACGTCACCACGATGCTCGATCCCAGGAAGACGAACTGGATGTAATCGGTCACGAGCACCGACAGCATCCCGCCCAGGGCGGTGTAGATGAGGATTCCGATGAGCAGGACGGTCATGATGGTCTCCAGCGGCGGAAGTCCCAGCCGCTGGAAGATGTTGGGATCCGCGCCCGGCTTGTCCAGCCCCATGACGGCCACCAAGAACTGCCCTCCCAGTTTCAGGAAGATGCCCATGTTCAGGATGCCGCCCGTGGCCACCAGCACGCCCGCCAGCCACCGCACGCCTTTGGAGTAGCGCTTCTCGAAGAGTTCCGGCAGCGTCATGGCGCCGGAGGCCCGCAGCCGGTTGATGACGAACCCCGTCCGCCCCACGATCCACATGGCGCCGGCCATGCAGATGCCTGGCAGAGCTCCCGCGAAACCGTTCAGGTATCCCGCCTGCGCCGTGTACATCACCGTGACGATCCCCACCTCTGTCGCAGCCAACGAGGCGATGCCGAGGTAGACGTTCATCTCGCGCCCCGCGACCAGATAGTCTTCCACCTTGCCCACGTACCGCCGCATCCACAGCCCCGCCGCGAATGTCAGCACGAGGTACACGACGATGATGGCCCAGTCAAAGCCGGCGAAATGCATGCGTTGCTCCTCAATCGCTACCGTTCGGGACCGTCTCCGTTTTCGTCCTCACTGAGCAAGCAGTTCCACGCTGTCCACCCCGAACCACGGCCTGGCCCCGACGTGCCCTTCCTTGAGCATGTTTTCGATGGTCAGCCGGTTCGTCCCCGTCTTGAGCGCGCCGGCCGGGATGTCGTACTCTTGCCGGCTGAGCTTTCCCTCCGGGAACGGCCCCTCCCCCTCGAATACCGCCCGCCCGTTCAGCGATATCCGGATCGGCACCTGCGTCCCGCGCTCCACCGGGCACGACATCCCCACCACCGCCAGTCGCGCCTTCGCGGGCACAACCCCCACGCGGAAGTAAGTCGTCATCATATGGTACGGATTTTCCCGCTGCGCGTAAATGTAGTTCCCCTTCGCGGACAAAGTTCGTCCTCCGATCTTGATCCCCGCGTGATAGAGCACTTGTCCGCCGCCTGCGAACTCCGTTCCGAAGATGGTGAGGCTCTTGCCCGGTTCAAGCGTCCGGACCTTCGCCGGGTCTTCCGCCTCAAGCTCCTGTTTCAGCCGCCGGTACGATCCGACGACCATGCTCGCGGCCAGCGCATTTCGGGCGCCGGCGTGCGACGACGCGTACGACGCCGACTCCGTGTCCGCCTCCAGGACCTTCGCCAGCGCAGAGGCGTCTCGGTACGCCTCCCCCGCCTCGGCGAACTTTCCTTCCCGCTTTAACGTGACCGTCCGGATGAGGCGGTCGTAGAAGTGGATGGTGTTCCACGCATACATCAATCCCTGCCGGTCCTCTTCCACGCGCGCCGCCTGGTCCGGTGTCAAGGCCTGCTTCGCGGCCTCCTCGATCAGGCCGCGCGCCCGGTCAACGTGCCGCACCATCTCGACGAAATCCGGCCCGTCGTCGGTTTCGGGATGAAACTCTTCGTAGCGCATGTGCTTGAACGGAAACAGCTTTGGCGCGTCTCGCTCCAACCCCTTCGCCAGCGAGCCTCGCATCAGGCGGCAGTTGGCCAGCGCCCGCTCCAACCGCAGGTAACATTCCCGCATGGTCTCCTTCGCCGCTCCGTACCTGCCGGCCAGGTAGTCTGCGAAGAGCGCCTCCGCATCCAGTCCGGGCTTCCACAGCATCTTCGCCATCTGGTAGTTCGTCAGCGCGCGCGTTCCCCAGTTACGGGTGGTGCAGTGCATGTAGTGCATGTGCCGCGCGCCGGTCCGGTGGTAATGCGGGATGTCCGAGGACATGGTATGGCGGAACACGATCGGCAGGCACTTGAAGACGGAGACGTTGTAGTACTCGCCGATGAAGATCTGCCCCTGGTAATGCCGTTGAGGATCGGCGGCCCATCCGACGTACTGCTTGACATACCGCTGGTTGATTTCCGTGCACGTCGGATCGTCGAAGGTGTGAACGTAGCATCGCCCGATGGGGAAGAACGTCGCGGTGCAGTTCTCGTAATCAAAATCCGCCGGCAGCGCGCGGGTCGGGGGCTCGATCACGTCGGCGTAGGCGAGGAAGGCGATCTGCACGTTCCGGTGGAGCCGCTGCTCCTTCATGGCCTTCTTGATCTCGGCCCGCAGCCGGTGCACCAGCAGCAAGTTCCGGTCCGTCGGGGTTCCCAGCGCCTTGCAGTCTTCGCACTCGCACCACTTCCCGCCGTCGAGCGTCCAGAAATTGATGCTGTCGGCGTCCTGCCATTTGCCGTCAATCAGGCACTGCACGACGTTCTTCATCAACTCGCTGCACGCGTGGGGGTTCGACGTGCAGAAGTTGTCGCCGCCGTCGCCGTGGATGTTGAAGCTGCGCTTTCCGAGCCGCAGGCCGTACCACTCCGGGTGCGCCTCGGAGTACTGGAGCTTTCCATCGCCGTTTGTGTCGCCGCGAAAATCGGCCGATATCGGATAGGGATCGTCCGGTCTGGCGGAATCTCGCGGAAACTTCGGGTGCTTGTACGGGTATTCCGCACGGGGACTGAGAAACTCGTGCTGATGCAGATGCCCCCCGCACGTCAGCAACAGCCCCCGCTTCTTCAGGGCGGGGTGGTTCGACTGCGCGTCCGTCCAGAGGTTCATCTTGTTGCGGGCCATCCAGTCGAAGAAGTCCTCGTTGCCCCGATCCTCCCACGCCCAGAACCCGCGCGTGGAGAAGGCGGGCTGTTCCCGGACATTCATGTCCGGGATTTCCTCCAGCGCCCGCCGGGGCACATGCTCATTTGTCTTTCCAGGCCCGAACCAGCGCACCCCCAGCCGCTCCAGAAAATCGTACACGCCATACAACGTGCCGACGCGTTCTTCGCCGCCGATGAAGATCACGCGCCGCCCGGCGGCCGTTGCGCTCCTGATCACGAACCCCTCCCGCCCCAGGCCCTCGACTCCCGGCGCCCCGCCCCACAACCGTTCCGCCGTGCGGTTGGATTTTGGACTGCCGATGACGATTCGGACGGCCTCCCCCGGCGGCCCCGCTGCCGGGTCGTCGTCCGGCGTCGGCTCGTCGTCGGCGATCCGGATCTCCGCCCCCGTCATTCTGCTCAGGTACTCGCGCAGTTCCGTCGCCGCGAAGCACTCCGTGCACACCGTGTCGTCTCTGGTGTCCGCGTCGCTGGTACGACGCGCCGCGTCGCTGGTACGACGCGCCGCGTCGCGCCAGTTGACGTTCGCCTCGTCCTGCGCCGCCGCCTCCGCCGAGGCATGCTTCCCCAAGTTCACCACAATCGTCGCGCCGCCCTCCGCCGTCGCGCAGAAAGCGGCAGCCAGAACGAGCGCGGCCCCGAATACCTTCATCCCTTATCCCTCATTGCGCCTTCAGGTAGACGACTCCCGGCTTGATAAGCTCCGCCAGCGTCAACCCGCAGAAACCCGTCGCCGCCATGGAGAACTCGCCCCAGGGCAGGTCCGGCTCCACCATGACCCCGATGCGCCTGGCGAATTCGGGACGGCACAGGAACGCCTTGCATCGTTTCACCCCCTCGCGCACCTCGGCAGCTTCTGCCATGCTACGGTGATATTCGATGAGGACCAGCGGCATGGCCGCGGCCTTCGAGTTCGTCCACGGATGGGTCGGCGGCCACCACACGCCGTTCTCCCGCGCCTGCAAAAGCCCTTGCGAACCGAAAAGGTGCCGCTCGTACACGCGTCGCTGGTACGACGCGCCGCGCCGCGTCTTTCCCTTGAGCGCCTTGTCCTTCGACCAATGCCACGTCCACAGGATGGCTTCGTGGTAGTAGTAGATGTCGCCGAAGTGTGTGACCTTCAGCGCGCGCGCTTCTTTCTTCTGGTGATGGTGATGGATGGGGCGGCCGTCCTCCTCCCAGTTGTCCAGCAGGAAGTTCGCCGCACGCTCTGCGACCCGCAGGTATCGTTCGTCCCCCGTGATGGCGTACAGGGCGCAAAAGCTCATGCCCTGCGTGCCTGTCGCCACGCTGTACGGCACGGTCATGTCCTCGCCCTTCCAACGCCCGTTCGTGAATCCGCCCGACGGCAGTTGCCACCTTGACGCGTACTCGTTGGAGAACCGCCGAAGGGCGTCGCGATATCTCTTCTTGCGTTCTTCGTCCACGTACGGATGCGCAACGGCCAGACAGGTCGAGATCGAGCCGACATCCGCGCAGTTTGTCGTGCCGCTCATGGCCCGCTGGAGTTCCACGCCGCTTCGTTCCGAAACGGGCTTGTTGCGGAACGCGCTTTCCCACGCCCCGTTGGGAAGCTGTTCGCCGACGAGTTTGTCCAGGACCGCCGTCACGGCCTCCAGGTATCGCTTGTCGCCGAAGATGTCGTAGCCCGCCAGCAGGGTCCGAATCGGATAGCTGCACCGGTACCACTCGCTGGAGTTGGCTTCGAAGAACCCCTGCCCGGTTTGGTGCGCGAGCAACCAGTCGCAGTACGCCTTTAACGTCCCTTTCGCGTCGGGTGCGGGACCGGCCTCCAGTTCCGCAACCGCCGGAACTGTGTTCGGCGGTGCGACTTCGGAGTACACGCTATGTTCTTTCTGTTGCTTCTGCCCGCGGACGACCATTGCCGTCACTGTGAAGTTCGGCGCGCCTTCCACCGGCGTGATCTCGATGCACAGTCTTTCGTCGGTCACTCGGGCCGTAAACGTCTTCGTGACGAACTCGCCCTTCCTCGTGATCAGCCTCTCGACGACGAGCCGTCCCTGCGCGTAGACATTGAAGGGGCCGTGTGGAAAATCCTTGTCGCCGAACGTGACCCCGATCTCGTACTCCCCGTTATCAAGCCCGGCGATGAATTCTCCGCGGTCCCCGTGCACCAGATCGCGATTGAGCATGTCCTTGCCGCCCCGGTCGCGATTCCCGAGGTTGATGCCCTTCCACCGGAACCGGGGGTCGTGGCTTCTGGCCTCCACGGCAACGTATCCTTTGGCGCAGGTCTCCCTGGGGCCGAAATCTATCCTGAATACATCGGTCTGCATTTGCCCAAGTACGCTCCCACAAAACCAGCACGCAAGAAGAAACGCGAATTGTCTCATGTACATTTCACAGGACTTCCTTCAGCCATTTCATGGCCGGTTCTTGGGGAAGGTAGTGGCCGCCTTCGTGTTCGAAGAGCTGCAAGTATCGCTCGGCGCTGAAAGCGGCGTACGCCTGCCGTATGCCCGCCCCCATGCGCGCGCGATCTTCCTCGAACAGCAGCGGGTCTTTTTTTCCCGACATAATCATCAGCGGCTTGGGCGCGATCAACGTAAAAACCTCGCCCACGTCGCCGTGCCGCAGCAGGCCGGGCAGGAACTGCAGGCCGCACGAGGTCAGCTTGAGCGACCGCTCGCGGAAACAGTTGAGGCATCCCGAACACACTGCCGCCCTCACGCGGCTGTCGAACACCGACAGCCACATGGACATCCGCCCGCCGGTGGAATTTCCCATTACCGCGATTCGTTTCGGGTCCACGTCTTCGCGCAAGGCGATGACGTCCACCCCCGCCTCGCCGTCCGAGATCATCAGCGAGAGCAGCGGTATCCCGTACATCTGCCCTGCCACGAACTTCGAGTTGCACATGTCGTCGTTGAACCGGAATCCTGCCTCTACCCGTTCGCCCCATCCCCACCAGTCGGGGCAGAGGGTCACGAAGCCGGCGCGCACGGCGCCCAGCCCGTAATCATCCGGCGGGTCGTCTCCCTTGGCGGACGGCACAATCCCCGCCACGGCGTCCTTGCCGCCGTGATGGTGTCCGTGGAGGGCGAGCACGCCGGGTCGTCTTTCGCCGCGTTTGAGGCCCTTGGGCTTTAGCACGTACGCGGTCACCGTCGCTCCGGGCACGGAGTCGTACGCGATGTGCTCGCGCACGTGATCTTCCACCTCTACGCAGTCCAGCACTCGGATGTTCAGCGGCGGCCTCGGAAGGGGTTGCCCGCGCAGTTCGAGCATCTTTTCGCGGAAGCTCTGTTGCCAGGCTCTCACGCTCTCCCGCGAACCGTCGCCGGCGTAGGTCATGTCCGGTTTGCGCAGGTCGCCGTACACCCGCAGGAATTCCCTGAATGACACTCGTTTGGGGTCTATCATTTCCCTCGTCCTCGCCCCGTCCCTGGCGCCGCCAGGAACGGGGCACGCCATTGTTCCAATCTGTTCACTGATGCAGCCGCTGCATCGAGCCGTCGCGGTGCTCCACCTCAACAAGCGTCGCGCCGTCCTTGATCGGCGGTTCGGCGCGGAGCGCGCCGACCGTCCGCCCGTCATCCGGGAAACGCAGCAGCCCGTAGAAGTCATGCCTGACGAGCTTCGTATACTCGTTCTCAACGCCCAGCTTGATCAGCGGGCTGTCCGGCCTGAGCCGGTAGTCTTCGCGATCAGGGTCAGAAAATCCCGGCGGCTGGTCGAGAGGCGTCGCGCCCTTGCCCTTGTCCGTGTAATTGCCCTCCACAAGGTCCTCGGCTCTTGCCCTCACGGCGGAACGGCAGCCCACCACAATGTTGTTGAGGTACGCCTGCCGGCGGTCCTTCAACGGGCACCAGCGGGTGCCGCGATTTGCCCGGCCCTCGCCCAGGTACAGGCCGTCGGCCCCCACGAGCTTCTGCCAGGCGGGCAGGGGATTCCAGCGTCCGTCAATAGTGTTGTTGACGGCCCAGTTGCGGGCGGAACTCCACGAGAGGATGGCCTCGCGGAACCACACAGGCCCGGGCCTCAGGTTAACGGATAGGTTGTTGGCGATCAGGTTAGGACCCGGCGACGCCTCGATGCCGACGCACAAGGCCCACGCGTTGCGGAAGAAGTTGCCCTCGATCCGGTTGGCGTAGTGCGACCAGTCGAGCCAGATGCCCGGCCCGCTCCCGCCGATGACGGTGTTGTAGCGGATGACGCAGCCCGTGAGGTGGAACAGTTTCATCCCTCCCGACTCCCAGAACGACGGATGGCCGGCCCAGTTGTTGTTGACCATCGTGTTGTGCTCGATGAAGACGCGGCTGCGTCCGGGTGCGGGGCCGTCCTGGTTTTCCGCCGTAAGTTTGTCCGAAGTCCCCGATCCGCTGATCCCCACATTGCCGGGGTTTACGATCCAGTTGTTGCGAATGATGATGGGCGCCGCCGTCTGGTCTTTGTGGCACCTGAACGAGATGCCGCCGACCTCGCTGTCGCGGACCAGGCAGCCCTCCAGCACTAGTCCCTCCCCGTTGAGCAACACCAGGGCGCGTTGCTGGAACTGCGCCCCGTGCCGAAGCTCGAAACCCATGACCTCGACGAAGTCGCCCTTGACGAGCACGATCTCGTTGCTCCGCGCCGAGAGGTCAAGCGGGTGGTCGTTCGGGTCGGCGTTGCCCGGCAGGCGGACGTACACGCCCAAGTCCTTCTCCGCCGGAAACGGCCCCAGCACGAGGTATTCCGACACGTGAGGCTGCGGCCCCGCTGTCGTGGGCTTGGCGCGGTCGGGCGGCTCGCCCGCCGACGCGACCACGCCCTCCACGCCTTTCGGCACGCCGAACTTGAAACGCACTTTGTCCGGGCGTGTCGTTGTGTCGAACTCAAAGACGAGATGGTTCCAGCCTTCGCGCAGGGTGAAGTTGTCCCACGAGTCGGCGAAACCGTAGTTGCGGTACGGGTGCGGCAGGTCCAGTTGGAAGTCCCGTTCGGTGGAGTAGATGACCGACGGCAGTCGCGTGCCGTTGACCCACACGCGGTACTTGTTGACCTGCGCGTTCAGGCCCGCCCCGCACATCCGAGCGGCCCGGAATTCGCCGCCGACCAGCAGGCGCCCCGTGATCGGTTCTGGGAAGTCCGGGTGCCATTCGATGTCTTTCTTCTTTTTCGGCTCGACCCAGACGTGCGTCGAGGTCCGGAAGACGGCGTTGGCGGACTCCGGACCATAAGCCGCGCCGAGGTCAAGGAAACCTTCGGCGTCGGCGCGCAGCAGACGCCACGTCTTGCCGAACTGCGTCTCGCCTTCCCGCGGCTTGGCCGCCCCGTCGAGCCGCAGATTGAGGAACTCGCGGGAGGCCCGGTTCAGGCAGTACTCGCCTTCCTTCAACTCCGAAGGCAGGCTGCGCTCGATGAGCGTGCGCCCGCCGACCGACATCGTCCCCAGGAGCTTTGTGAACAGATCCGCCCGGTACACGCCCGGCAGTCCCTCAACCGGCTTCCACGCGCCGGGGGGGAAGGTGTCGTTGCCGGTGATGGCGGGCATGGCGCCGTCCGCGCCTCGCACGCCCTCCAGTCGGATAGGTCTCGCCGCCGCGCCGCTCTTTTCGATCTTCACGGCCTCGCGGTAGACGCCGGCATGAACATGGATGATGCTCCCCGCTTCGGCCCGGCTGATGGCCGCGCTGATCGTCTTCAACGGGGCGTCAGGCGTTCCGGGACCGCCGTCGTCGGCACGCGGATGTCCATTATTGACGATGAGGGTTGGGTTGGGCGACAGATCGATGGGGGCAGGCCCGGTTGGCGGCGGCGGTTCGGGGCCGGATGGGCCCGCCGTCCGGATGTACCAGTTCCGGACTTCAGCGGCGGGCTTGCCGAAGATTGTGCGGCTGATCTCATCCGCCGTCTTGCCTTCTGTCTCGCCGTCGAGTCCGCGAATGCGATTCAGAGGGTAGTTGATGACCCACCAGCCGGGACGGCTGCAGGTCAATTTTTTCCCGTCGTACCTGACCTCCACCTCGGTTTCACCCAGAAGCAGGCGCTGTCCGCCTGATGTGATGACGGCGGGCGCCAGCGGCGGCATATCGGGGATGTTCCGTCCGGGCGGCGGCAGGGGCGCGGCCTTTTCCTGCCCTTCCGCGCTGAACATGGCCGCTAAAACAAGAAACGCTGCCAGTCTTTTCATCGGCGCGCCTTGCCTTTCTGCGCCACCGTCAGCGTTCCGCCGCATCGGAGCAGAAGCGGGCTGGGGAACTTCAGCGTGTCGGCCTCCATCGAAAAGCGAACGGCTTCCCCGTTCGCCCGGACCGCTGCCCTTGCGCCCGGTTTCAAAGCCCCAAGCCGCAGCGTCGAGACCGCAAGAACCCCGTGAAGGACCGTAATCTCGACGCTGCCCCCTTTCTGTCTCAGTGTGCCCCAGCCGGTCCCCGTGGACCAGAAACAGCGGAAGTCATCGCCTGCGATCCGTGGCGCGATGGTCAGCGCCTTGCGCGCGCCGTGATAGACGAAGCCCGACAGGGCCGGCAGCGCCGTCCAGCTTGCCATGGCCCTGGCGTAGTGGTGGCCGCATTCGGCCTCGTCCCACGGGCTGCGGCGCTCGCCGTCGTACCGCGCTCGGATCGCCGCAATCACCTCCAGCCCCTGCTCGATCAGCCCCTCATAGATCATGTGTACCGCCGCCTGGTACTCGAAGCCCGTCATCACCTCCGAGAAGTACGGAAACGGGACCTCCGGACGATTCCCTTTCGGCCAAGTGCAGATGAGCAGCGCCGACTCGTCGTTGAG
The DNA here is from genome assembly GCA_964409935.1 of uncultured Planctomycetota bacterium. Lineage (GTDB taxonomy): Bacteria > Planctomycetota > Brocadiia > JAADGH01 > CAYPFP01 > CAYPFP01. Next base: position 73,463 of record CAYPFP010000003.1, read on the forward strand.
GGCGTATGTGCGCATCGTGTTCCAATGGTCGTACATCCCCCGCTTGAAGTTGTGCTTGAAGAGCGACTCCAGCGCCTTGCGCACCTTGTTTCGGTTCAGAACGTAGCCCAGTCCGAGCGCATGCGCCATGTACTGCCCCAGCAACTGGTCCACGAGACACCCGTTGCCGACCTGGAACTCGGGCCGGCCCGGATCGCCCGTTCCCATCCCGACCGTCAGCCCCGCGAGCGGTTTCTCGCCCGGCGGCAGTCCCTGTATCTTCTGGATGTAGTACTCGCCGTTCCAGAGGTTCGCGTCAATCCAGCGGCTTCCCTTCTCGAAGAGGCCGCGACAGCGTTGCGCAAAGGCGGCTTCGCCCATTGCCTTCGCCATCTCCTCCATCGCTCGCAGCGCGCCGAGGTACATGGCGCCCATCATGGGGTTAGGCCCGAAGAACTCCACGTCGTAGGTGTTGTGTTGGCAGCCTTCCATCACGCCGTCCTGGTCGGCGTCCCACGAGCCGGCCAGCCACGCGAACTCCATCGTCTTGCGGGCCTTGGGCCACAGGACGCGCAAAAATTCGTCTTCGCCGGAAAGCTGCCATTCCCGGTACAGGCGCATGATCGTGCCCATCTGTCCGTCGGCGGCCGCCATGTTGGACGGCGGCGCCTCCCGCAGCGGCAGGCGCGTTCGGAAGCTCATGAGTCCGTCCTCGCGCGTGCTCGGACCGAACTCGACGCATCGCATCGCCCGCGCCAGCGTCGGGAACAGAAAGCCCGAGGCGTGTTCGTAGTTCCACACGTGCGTGCACGATCCGTAACAGCACCCGGTCTTGTCGTGGCAGCCTTCGAAGCCGTAGAAGTTGCCGTCGGCGGTGCGGAAACATGTTTGCGAACGCAGGGTGGACAGATTGTTGAGCGCGGCCTCTTTCACCGCTTGCGGCAGGCTGCTTTCGCAGAACGCCCGGGCGAACTTGAGCGTCTCGGCTTCCAGGTCCGCAAGCTGCGCGCCGACCTCGCGCGCCGCGGCCCAGGCGTCTCCGAATCTCGTCGCGTAATGATTGCCGACGCGTCCGGCGTTCTCCTTGTTTCCGGTGTCCCAGCCGCACACCTGGGCGGTGCGGTTCGGGAAGTGCCAGCTCAGCAGGAACGTTATGGTTTTCTCGCTGCGCGGCGGGATCGTGCACGCCGCCGCCAGCGAGGCGTGTTGCGAGGTCTTGTCGTCCGCCGCTGGAGGGCCGGGATCACTGAGCTTTCCGTCCGCCGAAAAATCGTCCCAGAACGCGAGGATGTCGTTGTTCCATCTCTTCCGCGCCCATCGCGCGCGGAAGCTGACGGTGTCGTGAGTCGTCGCGATGGCTAGCGTCCCGTACTGCGGCGAGTCCGGCGCGACAAAATCCGATCTCAAGAGCATCCCCCGGAGGCCCTTCGCTTGGACGAACTCATTGCGGTTGCCCTGCGCCGCGCCGTCCTTGCCGTCGAAACCGATGAAGTTCTCCAGGCTCCCGCACACCGAGGCCCTCAGCGGGCGGCTGGTCCGGTTCTTCAGCACATAGCGCAGCACGGCAACCGGCAGGCCGGAGCGCTCGGCATCGTGCGGGATGAGCGGGTTCCACGCCCCCAGTCGCACGGAGACGGGCACGTCCGGATCCGAAAGCTCGACCTGCGCCAGCGGGTACGCCGCGTGGAAAACACACTCGCGGAATCGCGGCAGACCGGCGTCCGGCCCTGCTCCGGTACTGCCGTCATACGGCGGTGTCAGGACGCCTTCGAGCACGCGCGTCACCGGCGGCTTTGCGCCGTCGCGCACCCACAAAGCGAAGAACGAATGGGCCGGTTTGTATCCCTTCGAGGCGCGGTTGACGATCTCCCAATCAATCAACTGTCCTCGTCCGCCCAGCGAGACCGTGCCGGTCCCGATCCCGCCCAGCGGAAACGCTATCCTTTGAAGCTTTCGCTCGCGATAGGTTGTCAGGATGGGCCATCGCGGACGCGGCGCGTCGTACCAGCGACGCGGCGCATCGTACCAGCGACGCGAGGCCTGCGTTGCGCGCGCTGCGCGGCCTTTCCTGCTCGATCTGCGACTGCCGGTCATCGTTCGTCTCCTCCGTCCGATTACTGGGTCACGACCTTCGGTCCGCCCTGTGCGGCGGTGACATAGTCGGCCAGCGTCTGCATATGGGAGATGAACGTTTGCGAGTACATGAGATTGAGCTTGACCTTCTCGTCCACCTCGTAACCCACTCGCCCTTCTTTGTCGCGTACCTGCTCGCGTTTGGGTTCCGCCTTCACCCATCGTCCCTGGTCATCCAGGGTCTTGAGAATCTCTTCGACTCTTGAGGTCAGGGCTGCGGCCCGCTCCGCGCGCTCTGCCGGCGTGGGCTTGCGGTCGCGCTGTTCCAGGAACCGCTGCCGTCCGTTCTTTCGTATCTCCTCGTAACGGGCGCGATACCTGCTGACGCCGTAGTTGCCCTTGAAGCTGTAATGAACCGGCAGGTCGTCGTCTGTGTACACGAGCTGGTACGTCTTCGTAAAATAGAGCGGCTTGTTGGTGCCCGGCTCGTAGAACCTGGCCCACACGCCGGCTTCCTCGGTGCCGCCGATGCGCGAACGCTTGAACCAGTCGAGGGCCTTCCCTGCCGCGTCCAGGTAGCGCTGGTCGCCGAACTCGATATACATCTCCAGCAGAAGCCGCACATTGCCGACGGACTCCCCGCCCGTGACCGCCGGCGGCTCGAACCGGCGCGCCCAGGCGGGTTTGAGGTTCTCGTCGTACTGCTGCGCCCACGCCGCCTGCGGCTCCGGCAGTTGCGAGCGCAGGTAGAACTCAAGACACTTCTTGACGCTCTCGATGTATTCGGGTTTCCCGTACTGTTTGTACGCCTTCAGCATGGTCTGGACGCAGTCGGTCATGGTGTTGTCGTTATAGGTGGGGTACGCGCCGTATCCTTTGGGCGGCGGATAGCGCTGAGGCCAGGCGCCGTCCCATAAACTTCCCTTGTACTGCGCGTCGAGGAAGCACTTCATCGCGCGTTGCACGGCCGCGTCTACCTCCGCGTCGTCCGCGTGTCTGTCCAGTTCCATTAGAAGGCAGGTGGCGCTTTGCGTATTGTTATCGTCGAAAGTCGCTGTGTTGCGCAGGGACGCCGCCCCCGGCGCGTCCGTTTTCAGGTGATGGTAGAGGTTCCGGTTCCGCTTCGGGTCGAACTCGATGCTGTAATCCCACCCCCCGCAGGCGAGCTGCCCCCAGGCCAGACACCGCCCCGCCGCCAAGGCCGCGTCCAGGCACGCCTTCTCGCCGGTCGCTTCGTAGGCCCGCAGGAAGGCCATGCCCACCGAAGGCGTTCCCGGCGGCTGGACCCAGTTGGTCGTCAGGGGCAGGTCCTGGCTTTCGCCCCTCCGGTGGCTCAGCAGGTCGGTGCTGTAGACCCAGACGTAGCCGCCGTGGGAGGCGACCTTGCCGGCCCAGAACTCTCCGGCCTTTCGCATGGCCTCGCGCGCGCGGTCAAGGAGCGTATTCTCGGCCGCATTACACGCCATGCCTGCCCCCAGAACCGCCGCCGCAAGAACGAAAATACAGATGCCTCGCACCCGCATGTTCACTCCTTTCAGATGGTCTGCGCCCCATCTTTCAGATGGGGCGCGCCCGCCAATCCGTCGGGCGGGCCTCATCGGCCGAAGAGCCGCGTTTCTGCGTGCCGGTTTTTCGCCACTGATTGTCCCCAATTAGCCCGCTTTGTCCATAGGAATTTTCCCAAGAGTGAGGCGCGCCGGCGTCGTTGCCCCCTTGCGCGCCCTGGAGCGAATTCGCTTGCTTTCCCCAACCGTCCGTCGGGATAATTCCCGCGACGGCGCCTGCCCTTCCGACACAAGGAGCAACGCAATGAGAAAGACCGGTGACGTGATCATCCTGAGAAAACCGAAGCGCCAGCTTGCGTTTGTGGGCGCGGCGCGTCGTTCCAGCGACGCGGCGAGGCGCACAGGCGGCGAGATTCTCGTCGTCTTCCGCGAAGGCGCGGGCCACGTGGACCCCGAAGGCCGAATCCTCCTCATGCGGTCCGACGACGACGGGCGCTCCTGGTCTGGACCGCACGTCGTGGCCGACACCGACCTGGACGACCGCGACCCTTCCATCAAGGCCCTGCCCGACGGGCGTGTAGTCGTGAATTATTTTAGTTCGAAGTGTACTGCGCCCTGGGACGAGGAACACATCCGGCGCTGGATCGGGCCGGAGGGTTACGAGTTGGGCAAGCGGAACTGGTCAGCCGAGGTGGCACGCATCGGGCTGCGCTTCTCGCAGGACGGCGGACAAACGTGGGGCGATGAGGTCCGCATCGAGCGAAAGGGCGTTGCCGTCTCGGCCTCCGTGTGCGCGCTGCGCGACGGCAGTCTTCTGCTTCCGATCTATGGCCGCTTGAACACCCCAAACTACGCCGCCTATCTCATGCGTTCCACCGACGGCGGGAAGTCCTGGGGCGAACTCGAACTCATCGCGTCGGATCCTGCCGGCGCCATGCCTTTCTCCGAACCCACCCTGCTGGCGTTGCCCGACGGCCGCCTGATCTGCCAACTGCGCACCACGGGCGCCAAGACAGACGCCGGCGCCATCTGGCAGACCGAGTCCTCCGACGGCGGCCGCTCGTGGACGCCGCCGCGCAAGCTGCCCCTTTGGGGATACCGCCAGAGTCTCGCCCTGCTCTCGAATGGGGATGTGCTCTCGGTGTACGGCTATCGCCGGTATCCGATGGGGGTGCGCGGCGCGGTCAGCCGCGACGGGGGCCGCTCGTGGGATCCGGCCGCCGAGTTGCCGATCCGTTGGGACGGCCTGCATCACGACCTGGGTTATCCGGCAGCCGTGCCCCTGGAAGACGGCCGCGCCTTTGTCGCCTACTACATCAACACGACCGGAGACCCTTTCTCCTACATCTGCGGCAGTTGGTTGGCGCCCTCCTGAGCGCGCGGCCGACGCGGCAGATCACGCCCCCTCAACGCCCGCCATAAACTTCCTGGTGTTCTCGTAGGACATCTTGAGTTCTTTCTGGGGTTCCGGTTCGCGGTTGGGGGGACAGTCGGAAATCTCCACCATGACCGGCCGTGTATACCCGATCTGCCGCAGCGCGGCGAACACCGACTTCCAGTTGATCAGGCCCATCCCGGGCGGCAGATGGTCGTCGCGCCGGCCCAGATTATCCTGAAGGTGTGTGGTCCACAGTTTCTTCCCCATCCGTATGATGGCCTCGGCGGGCGAGATGCCGTACAGTTGCGCGTGGCCGGTGTCAATGCAGAAACCGGCGTTCTTGTGCCCGCACACGCGCACAAGCTCAAGGATGAACTCCAAGTCCTCCCACGCCCCGCAGTTCTCGACGGCGACGGAGGCCCCGATGTTGGCCACCCGCTCGCACAACGGGCGCAAGACACTCAGGTTGCCGGTCATTCGCCGAGCATGGGCCGCCGCGCCCTCGTGGCTGAGCATGTGCCCCCCCGGATGAATGACGATGACCTTCACGTTCAGCACATGACACTTCTCCAGGATCGGCGACAACGCCCCGAGCGACCGTTCGGATTCGGACTGGTCCGCCGCCAGATTCACCCACGAATGGGCCGACCACGCCTCCAGCTTTGCCTCATCGGTCACGTTGCGCAGTTGCTCTGCTTCGGTCGTCGTCAGGTACTCGATGTGGGAAAACTCGACGTGCGTGAAACCGGCTTCGGCGAGGTCGCGCACCGCCTGGCATTGCATCTCCAGCGTGAACTGTTTTTCCACGCTCATCAAACGGCCCTTGGGATACAGGGTGTTGCAGCCGATTGGATTGTCCATCGGTCCCGTCATGCAAGATCTCCTCTCAAGGCGCGTAGCTCGCGCCCTCAATGTAACAATCGCCGCCTTTGTCGTTATAGTAGTACGCGGTGAACACGCGTCCGTTCCGCAACTGTATGCTGTAGGGATACCCCAGGTCAAAATGCCCGCCTTCGTGGCGGAAAACGATCTCCCGCTTCAAGTCGTAGGAGCGGCCACCGTCGGAACTCAGGCTGGCGCGGACTCCGCCAGGTTCCCGGCGGTAACCATATGATAGCAGGATGCGTCCGTCGGACAACCGGCAAAGTTGCTGCGGGAATCCCCACACCGGCAATCTCTTCGGCCAACTCCAGGTTTTCCCGCCATCCTTCGAGTAGGACTGGCGGACATACCCGTCGGAATCCACGCGCATCGTGCATACGCCTGCCCCGCCGGGCAACAGGATCAGGTTGGGTTCGTCCCAGTATTCCCATGTCAGCGGCTTGCCATAGGGCTTGCAGTAGCTGACATCTGAATAGCGCGACCACGTGAGGCCCAGGTCTTCCGTGCGGTGAATCTCCACGAAACAGCTTTCGTCGCGGATTCTCGCGCCGACCCAATAGAGGGCGTCGTCGGGTCCGATCACCGGCCCGTGCGGGCTGAACACGGGGGCCTTGCGCCGCTCCGACCACGTTCTTCCGCCGTCCTTCGAGATCATAAGCCAGCTTCCCGAGTACTTGCCCCATCCTTCCTTTTCCATGAGCGCGGTCTCGGCGGCGTACTTCTCGCGCAAGGGCGCTTCGCCGCGCCAACTGTCCCACGTGTTGAAGCTGACCACCGTGGTTCCGTCCTTGAGGCACAGGATCGCCGGGTCGCGCTCGTCGGAGGGCGTGTCATAGATCACCTCGCGCGGCGACCATGCCCTGCCGCCGTCGGTGGAACGCGACATGACGATGCGCCCGCGCGGACAGACGTGCCCGTCTCCCTCGCGGCACACGACAAGAAGGTCTCCGTCGAGCAACTCGGCCACGCCCGGAAAGGCGAAGTGGCGGCCCTCCTCCTTCATGATCGCGACCCGCCTCTCCGGGATTCGGTGGACGGCCTGGGTGCGCACATACGGCACGAATCGGATATACTGGAGGTAGAACGGCTTGCCGAGAGCGCGCACGACGATCTGTTCGGCGCTCCCGTCGGGGCGCGTCATTGGTGCGCGGACCTTCCAGTGGAACTCGAAGTCGAAGTGGCGGTTCCGGGTCGCGGCAGGCGCGGTGATGACGGTGAATTCTTCTTCGCTCGACAACCGGATGCCCAGCGTCATGCCGGGATCCACCGCGCGAAGACCGAGGTGAATGTCGCACGGTCCCTTGATGCCGGGGTCAAGCGCGAGATCCGGCGGCGCGCCCACGGCGTTCAGGAGCCGCTGCGTCCAGCCGGGGTGGCGGACGTGCCAGTAACTCTTCGGCGCCTCCTTCGCGCGGGACGACTCGCCGGTCTCCTCATGCGTGACGATGAGACTGTCGGCGGGCTGTCCCTTCTCGAAGTTGCGCCAGACAACCGGCTGGCCCAGGTCCTCGCTCTCGATAACCTCGTCTCTCAACCCGCTCTCGCTGCCCATAGCCTTCGCACCCAGAAGAAAAAAGATGCACCCAATCCTGGCGAAGGCCTCAAACCTCCGCCGGCTTCTCTGGTCTGAACCCATAGTCGTCCTCTCTTTCGCTCGATCCGAAGCCTGACACCGCCCGCGACGCCCGACCGTCGCCAGGCCCTGCATCCCCTCCGTGCTCCCTAGCGGCATTGCCCATGCTTCTTGACCAGTTCCACGGCGTGACAGTAGTTTTGGAAGCTCACCGTGGGAGGCACGCTGTGGTCGGAGTGGAAGATGTAACCGCCGCCCTGTTTGGCCGCCTCGACCTTGCTGATCACCTCCTCCTCCACGTCCTTGCGGGTGCCGCTGAGCTTGCGGATGTCTATGTTCCCGAACAGCGTGATCTTGCCGGCGTACATCTTTTTCAGTTCGCGAACGTCCTGCCCGCACTTGGCCTCCAGGGGCTGGATGGCGTCGAACCCGGCCTCGATGAACTTGGGGATCAGCACGTCTATCTTGCCGCACGAATGACAGATGAACTGCCGGCCCCGCTCGTGCTGGTAGTCGGCCAGCTTCTTGTGCGCCGGGAAGATGAGCCGGTCGTAGAGTCTGGGCGAAAAAAGCGTGGCGTTCCGGTAGCCCAGGTCGGCGGGCATGAACACCCCGTCGTAGTAGACGCCCTGCTCGTCGAGCAGCCTGTACAGCCCGATCGTGAGATCGGCGTATGTCATCATGACGCGCGCCACAAAATCGGGATCGTCCATCATGAGCGTCCATATCTGCGCCTGGCCGAAAACGGGCCACGCCAGTTCATACGGGTCGGCGTGTCCGAGCGCCACGAAGCGCCCCGTGGCGACGCACCGGTCGGCGGAGTCCTTGATGTCTTTGGGCAGCCGCTCCGGCTTTGCTACCAGCCGCGCGCAGTGCTCGTCCCATTCCTTCTGCCCTTTGATGACGTGGTCTATCCAGTGCGGCGTGAAGCCCGACTTCTTCGTGAAATGCTTGCGCGTAACGCCGTTGGCGTCCCGAAAAATCTTGTGGTCTGCGGTCTCCTCGATTGTCTGCGTCGGCAGTTGCAGGCTCAGGTCGAAGCCCCCGAAACTGGCGATGTCCATGCTGAAGTAATCGGTCACCGACATCTTCTCCGGCAATCCCTCCTTGCGCCAGCGGTCAACGGTCTCGCCCCACGGGCTTTCGTGCATCCCCACGCGGTCCGGCGCCCCGCCGCTCAGCGTCACCCGAATGCGCTCCCGCGACGTCATCTTGTCTGACACTGTCGTTTTCTCCTTCCGCGCCGCGACCGGCGCGATTGAACCATCATATGATGACGACAAGGCGTCCCCTCGTCAACACAAATGCCGCCCCCGCCGCCCGAAAATCTTGTGTACAATCGCGTCCCAACGGGTATAATTTCGACGGTTTAGGTCTGGAATAGCCAAGGCCGACTCCGGCGCTCGGCGCGCGCCGCGACTCGCGCCGCGGCGGAAAAAAAAAGTCTTGACATCCGGCTCAATATAGACTATTGTGGTCCAGATGTAGTTTACCCAGGAGGGAGGCTGGACGCCATGGAACTTATTCGCCAGGACACCGACTACGCGATGCGGGCCATGACCTGCATGGGGCGAACGGCCGACGGCGGCAAGTCGGAAGACTCGTCCCGCGTGACCGCCGAAAGCCTTAGCGAGTCGCAACAGATCCCGCTGAGCTTCTGTCACAAGATCCTGCGCAAACTTGTCAGCGCCCGGCTTGCGGTCAGCCGTCCCGGACGGGCGGGCGGCTTCCGCCTTGCGCGCCGGCCCGCCAACATACGTCTCTTGGACATCGTGCAGGCGATCCAAGGCCCCGTCGCCGTCAGCACTTGTATGATGGACCTGGATGCGTGCCCGCGTCAGGCCGGCTGCCCGGTCTCCCGCAAGTGGCGCGCCCTCCAGAAGGGCATCTTTGAGTTCCTCAAGACGACGACGCTTGCCGACGTGGTGAAAGGCGAGAAGAAATGAAGACGACGCCCGACATTACGGGCCGGCCGGGGATTACCTGGGAACCTGAGGCCGTTGAACTGATTAATCGTGTCCCCTTCTTCGTGCGGCCTCTGGCCCGGCGGAAGGTCGCCGACTACGCCCGCGCACGAGGCGAGAGCCGGATCACCGTTGCCCTCGTCAACGCCGCCCGAGCGCAGTTCGTCAAGGACTCTGAGCCGGCGGCTCAGAAGCCTTCGGAAGACCCCGCCGATTTCTGGCGGCTGGAGGTCTGCCGCGGGGAGGAGGCCGGTTGTCCGTTCGCCATCACTTCCCTGAAAGAGCTTCGCAATGCCCTGGAGAAGATCCTTGCTGCATCGGAGTGGGGCGCGTTCCTGGAGCGAACCGTCACAGGGCCGATCCTGCATCATCACTGCCTGAGGGTTGCGGCATGCGCGTGCCCCAATGCGTGTTCACAACCGCAGATCAAGGACATCGGGCTCATCGCGGCCCTGCGGCCGACGGCGGTCTCGCAGGCCTGTACGGGCTGCGGCCGGTGCGTCGAGGCCTGCCGGGAAGGCGCCGTGGAAGTCCGTCAGAATCGCGCCGTTCTGCATCCGGAGCGCTGCGTGGCGTGCGGTCTGTGTGTCCGCCACTGTCCGGCCAAAGCGCTTGAGACGGACGGGCTGCGCCTCAGATTTCTAGTGGGCGGCAAGCTCGGCCGACACCCCCGCTTTGCCTCGGAACTGGCACCCCATTTGCACATGGAATGCACCGCTCCCGCCGTGGAGTCCGTCGTGGCCTTCATCAAGGCCCGGCTGCGCCCCGGCGAGCGCGTCGGCGACATGGTGGAACGCCTGGGAAAAGATGAGATCGCGGCGCACGTCCGAACAAAACTTTGCGCCGTCGGCGCATGAAACGGAGGAACGGATGAACATCGAACTGGCCAAGGGCGTGTACTGGGTCGGCGTCGTGGACTGGGAACTGCGGCACTTCCACGGCCACGAACTTTCCACCCATCGCGGAAGCGCGTACAATTCCTATCTTATCGTTGACAAGGAGGTCGTGCTGGTGGACACGGTCTGGGGGCCGTTTCAGGACCAGCTCATCGAGAACATCCGGGAGATCATTGACCCGGCGAAGATCACGATCGTCGTCGCCAACCATTCCGAGGTGGATCACTCCGGCGCGCTGCCGGCCGTGATGCGCCTGGCCCCCAATGCCTCCGTGGTCGTCTCCAAGAACGGCATGGAAAGCGTCCCCGGCCATTTCCACCAGCCCTGGAAGTTCCGGGCCGTCAAGACAGGCGACCGCATCCCCCTCGGCCAAAACGAGTTGATCTTCGTCGAGGCCCCGATGCTCCACTGGCCTGACAGCATGTTCACGTATCTGACCGGCCACAACATCCTGATGCCCAACGACGCCTTCGGCCAACACTATGCGACGGCGTACCGATTCAACGACCAGGTCAACCAGGAGGAACTCTACGAGGAGGCCGTCAAGTATTACGCCAACATCGTTGCGCCGTACAGCCGCCTGGTGACGAAGAAGATTGAGGAGGTTCTGGCGCTGAACCTTCCCATCTCCATGATCGCGCCGAGCCACGGCGTTATCTGGCGCAAAGACCCCGTCCAGATCGTGAAGAAGTACCTTGAGTACGCCGCCCAGAAGCCGCAGCCGACCGCCGTCGTCGTCTACGACACGATGTGGAACGGCACGCGGCGCATGGCCGAGGCCCTCAGCGAGGGCCTGGCCGAGCGGGGCGTGGACCACAAGGTCTTCCACATGGCCGTGTCCGACCGCAACGACGTGCTCACGGAGATATTCAAGGCCAGGGCGGTCGTGTTGGGGTCGCCCACGCTGAACAACGGTCTTCTGCCGAGCATCATGCCCCTCATCGAGGAGTTGCGCGGGCTGAAGTTCCAGAACAAGATCGGCGCCGCCTTCGGTTCTTACGGATGGAGCGGCGAAAGCGTTCAGATCATTGAGGAGCACCTCGGCAAGGCCAAGATACCGATCGTCCGCCCCGGCGTGAAGTGCAAGTGGCAGCCGACCGCCGACGACCTGGCCGCGTGCCGCCAGTTGGGCCGCGACGTGGCCGCCGCGGTGAAAACCGGTTGACAAACGCATATGGGGCGCGTCGGAGACGCGCCCCTTTTGTCGCGCATATTATGGAGTGGTTAAGTCTATATTATTTGGAGGACGAGGCATGAGCATGTTTTGTTATCAGTGCGAGCAGACGGCGAAAGGGACGGGTTGCACACACGTCGGCGTATGCGGCAAGAACGAGGACATCAACAGCCTGCAGGACACGTTGATCTTCGGACTCAAGGGCATGGCCGCCTACGCCTACCACGCCCGCCAACTCGGCGTTCACGACGAACAGGTGGACGCCTTCATGGAGGAGGCCCTTTTCACCACCCTCACCAACGTGAACTTCAACCTCAACGACCACGTCAAGATGGTCCTGCGCTGCGGCGAGATGAACCTGCGCGCCATGGAGATGCTCGACAAGGCCCACACGGACCGCTTCGGCCTGCCCACCCCCGTGCAGGTGACCACGGGCACCCGCGCCGGCAAGGGCATCCTCGTCACCGGCCACGACCTGCTCGACCTCCACGAGCTTCTCAAGCAGACCGAGGGCGCGGGCGTCAACGTCTACACCCACGGCGAGATGCTGCCCGCTCACGCCTATCCCGCGCTCAGGAAGTTCAAACACCTGGCCGGCAACTACGGCGGCCCCTGGCAGAAACAGAAAGAGGAGTTTGCGGCCTTCCCCGGCGCCGTCCTGGCCACGACCAACTGCATCCTGCTCCCCACCGACGCCTACAAGGATCGCCTCTTTACGTGCAGCGTCACCGGCGTCCCCGGCGCGACCCACATCGAGGGCCGCAATTTCAAGCCCCTCATTGACAAGGCCTTGTCGTTGCCGGCGCTACCCGACCGTCAGGGCAAACCGCTGCTGACCGGCTTCCACCACACCGCCGTCCTCGCGGTGGCCGACAAGGTCATCGCCGCGGTGAAGGCCGGCAAGATCCGCCACTTCTTCCTCATCGGCGGTTGCGACGGCGCTCGTCCAGGCCGCAACTACTACACCGAGTTCGCCTCCCAAGTCCCCAAGGACTGCGTCATCCTGACGCTGGCCTGCGGCAAGTACCGGTTCAACGAAATGGACTTCGGGGCGATTGACGGCATCCCCCGCCTGCTGGACATCGGGCAGTGCAACAACGCCTACTCCGCCGTGCAGGTGGCCGTGGCGCTCTCGAAGGTGTTCCAGTGCGGCGTGAACGACCTGCCCCTCTCGCTCGTGCTGTCCTGGTTCGAGCAGAAGGCCGTGGCGATCCTGCTGTCGCTCCTGCATCTGGGGATCAAGAACATCCGCGTCGGTCCCACGCCGCCGGCCTTCATCACCCCCAACGTGCTCAAGGTCCTGCAGGACAACTTCGACCTGAAACTCATCTCAACGCCCCAACAGGACCTGGCCGCCATTCTGAAAAAGTAGCAGGAAACAAGAAGGGGACGCATCTCTCCCCGGAACAGGGAGTTGCGTCCCCTTTTGCCTTCGACGGCCCAGGCGGCAACGGCCACCAGCCGCTACGGATCCATCGCGCACCTGAACCCCAGATCCTCCGCCTTGTAGTCCAACGGCGCCTGCATGTCGAAATGGACCAGGGCGTTGATCCGGCCGACCGATTTGTAGCTGCCGCCCTTGATGATTACGAGCGTCGCCGCCTCTCCCGCGACGCCGGCGTCCGTCGTGAACTCCCAGACGTTGCCGGCCATATCCAGGAGGCCGTAGGGGCTGGCGCCCTGGGGGAACGTGCCGACCGTCATGGCGTAGTCGCCGTCCGACTCGCCGGTGTTGCACTTCTTCGAATCGAAATCCTGCCCCCACGGATAGAGCCGGTAGTCGTCCCCGCGCGCGGCCCGCTCCCACTCGATGACGGTGGGCAGACGGACCCCCGCCCATTCGCAGTAGGCGCGAGCATCCGCCTGAGTCAGGTTGACGACGGGGCGTTCCGCGCCGCCCGCCGGGTAGTTGCCTCCTGCCCATCCTTCCGGCGCCGCATGCCCGGCGGCGTCAACGAACTTCTTATACTCCCGGTTCGTGACCTCCTTGGTATCCATGTAAAACGCGGGCACAACGACCTGGCCGAAGACCTTGGCCGTGAGGGTGGCAAGGTTCCTGGCCGGGGGCAGATTGAGCTGGCCGAGCAGATGCACCATGTCCGACCGTCTTGCCCCGATGTAGACCTTGCCCGCCGGGATGAACACCATCCCCCGGCTCGCCGCCTTCGCTTGCGCCGGAGAAGGCCCGCGCGTCTGCGGTTCCGCGGCCCGCAGTGGGCCGACGAAAAAGGCCAGCGCGCAACACGCAGCGACCGCCAGTGACGCCTTCTGTCTCATGTCTCGATCATCCCGTCCCACGGCCAATAGCATCACCGCTGAATAGTTCCGCCTTCGCCACCGCCTCCCCCGAAGACGGGATTAAGTCCTTCCGCCAAGGGCTCCCAGTTGCAGTCGTACTTCTTGGCGCGGGCGACCTCCCGCGCCTTTCTATACGTGTCGAAACCGCTCGGCCGGACCACGAAGAAGATGAATGTATCGGCAGGTTTCTTCTCTCGAAGCATTTTGGCGAACTCGGAGCCTGGCGTGACCATTGACCCCGCGTCAGTGTACTCCCATACAACATAGATGCCGGCGCCCATCCGGAACGCTGATTTCACAGTCCCCACACGGTCCTTCTCGCAGAGCACGGGCCAGCCCCCCTTTTTCGTCGCCGTCGCCACGGGGGCGTTGAATTTGATCTCCACCTCCGCTTTCTTGACCGGCTCTATCTGGGCCATCTTGCGCTGGAGGTCCTCGGCCTCGGAGGTCAGCTCGGCGACCTCGCCCTCTGTCTGGGCCTTGCGCGCCGCCAGGTTCTGCGCCTCGCTTTGAAGTTTGGATACGGCGGCCTTGCCCTCCTCGAATTTCCACTGGGCCTCCGCCGCCTTCTTCCTTTCCAGCGCAAGCTGCTGCTCGGCCGTGGCCGCGTCTCTTTCCGTCTGCGCCTGCTCCGCCTGCACTCGCCCCGTGTGCGCCTGAACCTCCCTGAGGCGGCGCCCAAGCTCCTCGGACTTCGCCTCGATCTCCTTCGTTTCCGCCACTACCCGCTCGCACTCCAGGAGACCGCTGTTGTTGAGCAGCACCATCAACAGCACGAACACCAGCGCGCCGATCGTGTTGGCCAGAATGTCAAGGAAGGAGAAGTTGAAGATGCTGACTTCTTTCCTTCGACCGCCCAAGCTCATACACGCGCCTTCCGAGCCTCGCTCACTTGAAACTGATCTCCCAATCCGCGTTCACCGGCTCCCATCCCATCGTGACCTGAAGCGCCTTCGCCAGTTCGCGGGCCTTCTCGAAGGCATCGAGGCCGTCCGGGCGAACCAGGAAAACGACATATTCCTTCGTCCGTGAATTCTTGATTCGAACCAGCATCTGGCGGAAAGCGGACTCCTGCGTGGCGAGGGACTTCTGCGGCGTCTCTTCCTTGGTCCGCTTGCCGGGGGAACCGTGGTTGATGACGCCGCTGGCCGCGCACTCGACGACGTTCGGGATCAGCTTTTTCTCCTCGAAATCCATCTTTAATATCTTCCCGCTGGATTCGTCCTTTCCGCGTTGCGACAGTTGCCCTTTGAGGACTTCTACCCTCCCCGCCGCCTTGTCCTTCTCCTCCTGCTGTTGCGCCTGCTCGGTTTCCAGCTTCTCGATACCGGCACGCGCCTGGGCCGTCTGTTCCTGCTGCTCCTTGATTTGCGCTTCCGCTCTTTGGGTCTGATCTCGGGCGCTCTGAACCAGCTCGGCGGCGGGGTTTTTCCGCTTCGTGTCGGCCAGGTTCTTCTCGGCCTGGGCCGCCTCTCCGGAGGCCTTCTCGACGGCGGTCTCCACACTGCTTTTGCGCGCTTTGGCCTCCTCAAACGCCTGTTTCGCCTGGAGCAGCCCCCGCGTGTCCGCCGTCGTGCACACCACCATGACCACGATGAAGATCAACGCCCCGACGGTGCACGCAAGAATGTCGAGGAAGGAGAAGCTGAATATCTCTATCTCGCGCGATCGTCGTCCGGCCATCTGTGCCGCTCCTCGGCCCGTTTCTCGGGGCCGATCGCTTGTTCATGCCGCGCCCCGCCGGGGGCGCCGTCCTTACGTGGCGGTCTTGTCCAGCTTCTCGGTCAACCGCTTCATGCCTTCCTCCTGAGCCGCGATAATCTTGTCAATCGCCTGGTTCATCCCGGCGTCGCCCGCCCCCGGCGCCTGCTCAAGCACCTTGTTGAGGAGGTTTTCGATGCAATAGTCCTTGATGTCTGCGAGCAGCCCCTCCTCCTGGCTCTGCAGGGCCGACATCGCGAACATCATGATCACGCTCATGACGAGGGACACCAGCGTGGTCTCGAAGGCGACGGCCAGGTTACGAGTCACGTCGTTCAGGGCCTCCTTCAGCTTGGCCATGTCGCCGGCGTGCTGCACCACCTGGTTGAAGTTGCCGATGGCCGCGCTGATCCCCACCACCGTCCCGATAAAGCCCAACACCGGCACGGCCCAGATGAAGACCTTGACGGTGGTGTAACTGCTGTCCACGCTCTCGGCGTCCAGCGCCGCCTGTTCGCTCAGGATGTCGTCCATCTTGGTCCCCGCGCCCACGGTCTTTCTCCGCATGAGCGCCCGCCAGATGCGGTTCACCAGCATCAGCGACTTCTGGCGCCCGTCGAGCTTGTTGATCCTTCGGATGATCTCCTGCGCCTTCTCCGAAGTGATGTACTCGCTGTGCTCGACGGGGAGCAGGCTCAGTCCGAAGGCCGTCCGCTGCTCCCGCACCTTGAATAGTTTCAGGCCCAGGATGGCCAGCCCCCAGAAGGCCAGGTACATCACCTCATAGGGTATCCACCCCCGCTGGCAGAAGAGGTTGTACATGTAGCCGTCCCATGCCGTCCTGAACAGAAGCAGCGGGATCAGCACGTAGAAGAGCACCGTGGCCGCCAGCCCCAATCCCGCCGCCAGCAGCAGGTTGACCGACGTTCCCGTGCGTTGGACGGAAACCTCGTCCTTTTGTTCTTTTGTTTCCATGATCGTGCTTCCTCCAGACCATCAACATTCGGCGCGTCAGTCGGATGAGTAGACCGCCACGTCGTCAAAGGCAACCTGGATCGGGGCATCGCACACGAAAAAGCCCACCGCCCCCTCCGAGAACGATTTGTCCGTCAGCGTCGCCACCTCGTAGTTGTTGATCATGAACTTCATGGCGGGGCCGTAACAGACGACCTCGAGCGTGTTCTCCTGCCGCAGACCTCTGCGGAGATGTTTGGTCGCGGTCTCTTTGACAAGCTCGAACACAACGCCGCCCTTCGTGCCGAATATCTTGCACGCCCCGGCTGAAGAGATGAGGAAGTAGTAGGCGCTCAAGGTCTGGCGCGTGGCCCGGAAGCATAGTCCGTAATAGCCCGCGCTCGACCCGCTTGTCTGTTGCGCGTCGGCGCGAAAGGCGAAATCCTTGAAGGTCTTGTCGGGATAGAAGGCCCAGTCCTGTCCTCGAACCACTTCCACAATATACTTGCCGCTTCGGACTTCTACGCGCAGCAGATCGTCGTTTCGCTGGGTCCAACCGGCGGCGCGCCCGCTGAAATCTTCGCGCAGCGCGAGCGTTCGCGGCCTGGGGACGGACATCTTCTTGGAGGGCTGCTTCTCCGGGGCTGCCGGCGTCGTCGTCGCTGCCTTGGTGGTCTTCTCCGGCGCGGGGGTGGCGGGCGCAGGCGGGGCGGGCGCGGGCGGGGTTTCGGCCTTCTTCGGCTCCGGCTTCTCGGCCTCTGGCGGAGGCTGCTTCGCGGCGGGCGGCTTCAGGCTGTATACCGCCACGGCGTCCACGGCTATCTCCAGCGGCAGCTTGAAGGCCCAGAAGCCGATGTTCCCGCTATCGGAGGAGGCGTCCGAAATCTCCTTGATGAACACGCCGTTGACGTACAGCCGCAGACGATCGCCCTGACACCGCGCTTCGAGAACGTTGTAGACGTCCGGCCCCGTCTTGACGGCCGCCGACTTCGTTGTCTCGGCCAGCACCTTGGTCTCTCCGCCGAAGGCCTTGATCACCGCGTAGGTGCCGGCGACGTCCTCGCCTTCGGTGGCGATGAGGAAGCGGTATCCTTCGCCCTCGGCATCTCCCCGGAGCAGCAGCCCGAAATAGGCCGCCTTCATGTCGCTCACGCACCGCACGCGCGCCAGCATCACGAAATCGTCGAACTCCTTCTGCGCCAGACCGCAATAGCCGGGCATCCGCTGCAGGATGTGGTACTCGCCTTCCTGGATCATGGCCTTCATCTCTTCGGTGTCCTGCAGGGGCCACTCCGTCTTTCCCGAATCGAAGGTTTCGTCCAGCAGGGCCTCGCCGATCACCGCCCGGCTCTCGCCGGACATGCACTCGATCAGGGGAGGCTGCTTGCTCTGGGAGGGCTTGCTTTCCGCCCGCTCCCTGTCCGGCCTGGCGGCGGCCCTCGGGGGCGGCGCTTTCGGCGACGGTGGGGCTTTCTGCGTGGCTTCGCCGCGCGCCAGCGCGACCATGGTTTGCGCCTTGCGGACGTCGTCTTCTCCGGATGTCCAGCTCAACGCCTCCGTGTAAGCGGCCGCCGCCTTATCGAACTGCGCCTCTTTGCGGTATTCGTCCCCTGTGGATAGGAAATGCGAGTACGCCGTCTCGCTCAGGGAGGCCGCCCCTTCGCGCGCCAGGTGCACCAGGTCGTTCTCCCCGAATTCGGGCGCGACTTGCGCCGCCAGGTTGTAGAGGTTTCTGGCCTCCGCGAACTGCGCATGGGCAACCATCCGCCCGGCGTCCAGAATCCGGTTTCGCGTGAGTTTCTCGTATTGGGATATCTTCGCGACCCACTGGTCGGCGGTCTCGGCTTGTTTGGCGTCGCTGCGCGCCAGGGCGGCCATCGCGACCGCCTCTTGCAGCCGTCCCTGAGTCGCGAGTTTCTTGACCTCCGCCACGAGGTCGGCCGGCGCCGGCGCGGCCCCTTCGGTTCCCGTCTTTGGCTTTCCATGTCCCCGCGCTACGAAAAAGGCGGCAGCCGCCAGCGCCGCCACGACGACGACGGCGGCCACGGCAATGGGCATGATGCGCGCGGCGGGCTTCTCGACCTTGCGCGGGTAACGTTTCTGGAGGACGTCGGCGATGATCTGCCCGACGGCTTCATCCGCGAGGCCCGTGGACCTGGCCTGGATGCGCCAATCGGCGATCCGCGCCTCGCTCGGCCGCCCCGCCGCCAGGATAGCCTCTCCCATCTTCCGCACCAGGTCCGCCTTGATCTCTCTCAAGCGCCGGTCGTAATACGCCCTCTCTTGGCGGTCGCTCAGTTGCGACTGCGCGCGCCGCACCTCCGCGACCAGTTGAGCCGCAATCGGGCCGTGCTCGGGCGAGTCCGTAAAACGCTGCAGTCTTACCAGTTGCGCCTGCGCGGCAGACCTGACCTGCTCGCTCGATGCGCTGAATTCGGGCAGGTTCAGCAACTGGTAGAAATTGGGCGGGCGGTCGGCCGACACGACCCCGATCCAGTCCCGGTACACGTCGCGTAGCAACGGTCTTTCCACCGCCGGACTTGCCGCCCGCTGCGCCGGTTTGCCTTGCAGCCGGTCCAGGACGACCTGGAGTCTTGCCGCCACGTCCCTGGCGCTGGAGAAGCGACGTTCCGGCGACTTGTGCAGCATCCGCTCCAGTATCTCCACCACGTCGTCGGGCGTCGAGGGGGCGAAGTTCCGTATGGGCATGGGATGTTTTTCGACGTGCGCGCGCATGATCTCCAGCGCGTTGCGGCCCGTCACCGGCAGGCGTCCCGCCAGCATCTCGTAGTACATCACCCCCAGCGCGTAGATGTCCGAACTCGGCGTTACCACGCGCCCTTCGCACTGTTCCGGCGACATGTACAACGGCGTGCCCAGCGGCTCGCCCGTCATTGTGACCTTGCGCCCTTCCGGAAAGTCCGAAAGGTTCTTCGACAGGCCGAAATCAGCCACCTTCACCGTCCCGTCCTTCGCCAACAGCACGTTCGACGGCTTGATGTCCCGATGCACGATCCTCTTCTCGTGCGCGAAGGCCAGCGCCAGCGCTATGTCGCGCACGATCCGCGTGGCCTCCGTCAACGGCATTCGTCCGCGCTTCTCCAGCGCTTCGGCCAGCGACGCACCCTCCACGAGCTGCATCTCGACGAAGGCGATCCCCTGATCTTCTCCGGCCCGGTAGACGGTGACGATATTGGGGTGATCCAGTTGGGCGGCGTTCTGCGCCTCCCGCAGGAACCGCTCGGAGAACGTCGGGTGCAGTTCGACCAGTTGTTCGGGCAGCACCTTGACGGCCACGGCCCGCTTCAAACGGACATTCATGGCCCGGTACACGACGCCCATCGCGCCCCGCCCCAGCAATGCTTCGATGAAACAGTCGCCTAGCTGTTTGCCGACCAGATCGCCCACCGTCGCGCCCTCTCAGACACTCCGCGCCTCTACGCCCGATTCGTCCGCCGGTCCGACCGCCTGATCCGGATGCGCCGCCGAGTCTTGCCCCTCGTTCCGGCTCGTATCGTAACAGGACCATGGGGCGTTCTCAAGCCTCTACGGCTTCACCGAATACACCACAAAATCGTCGAATGCCGCCTTCGTGCCCTTGCCTTGGACCAGCGTCCCCACACGCCCCTTCAGGAAGTTGGCGTCGGTTACGGTCGCGGCATGGATGAAAGTCCCATCTATGAAAAACCGAAGCGAGTCGCCTTTGCACAGGGCCTCAAGAACGTATTCCTTGCCCCGTGCACTGGCTTTTCCCGCCTTTGGGGCCTCGGCAAGCGTGGCTGTCGGCCCTTCCTTGCCCCAAAGTCGCACCTGCCCGCCCTTCTCGGTAATCACCAGTTGGTAGCCCCTCCACTCATAGCCTTTCACTCCGGAAGGCACCCTCAGCAACATCCCGCATGACCGGGGCTTGCCGTCCGGATGCTCCAAACACGTCGTTCTGACCGAAACGACAAAGTCCTCGAAATTTCCCCAGGCGTCCCCAGGGAATCCCCCGATACACTCCACTATAAACCGTCCGCCCGCGATGGATCGTATGCCATGGTGTGTCCGGCGAATCTCTCCGTCGGCCATATGATTCCACCGCTCGACGTGCAAGGGAACACCCATCGCCTCCCGCAACTCCCGCGCCACAGGCTGGGGCAACGTGGATTTGTATGGCGGCAGGGCGTCCTTCTTCACGGAGAACACGATCAAGTCGTCAAAGCGCGCCGTGAAGCTTTCCTTTCCAGCCGCCACACACGCAAATCGCCCCCGCACTGGTAGATCGGTCTGCACTTCCGCCGTTGCCGCGTCGCTGGTACGACGCGCCGCGTCGCTGGTACGACGCGCCGCGCCGTTGAGCCACCCCTTGACCCGGTCCCCCACGCATCTCCCTTCGACGATGTTCCTCTCCTCCATCCCGAATTTCATCAGGGCCGGCGAAAGCCTCTCATACACTCGATGCAGTCGCCGGTCCCCTCCGTGCAATTCCACCATCCTCCCAAAGCGAAGCGCCAGTTCAAGAGCGGCGTTTCCGTCCTCCCGGAACTTGACGGCGGCGGTCGCCGTGGGGTCCCCGGCGCCCGAAACGGCGACCTGGAAGATGAAGTCGTCGAACCACCGTTCGAGACGAGCCAGGGTGTAGGACCTCTCCCTCTCGTCCACCAGGAAATACGCGCCGTCCCGGATGAGGCAAGACGCAGGCCCCGTGGGAATGATGGGCCAGCCGTGCACGCCCCCCGGGGGGGCGTTATCATCGAATGGTTCGTACAGCAGCAGCTTGTCCGCCAGCTTCTGGTTTTCCGGCTGGAGACGCCGTCGCAGTTCCTCAACCTTCGGTCCGACCGCCGCCTGCGGCAACTCTCTCTCCTGCGCGACCGCCGGTCCGACCGCCGGTCCCTGCCCCCCCCGCAAGGCCAAGCCTCTCATGTATGAGCGGCACGTTGAGCAGCAGAATCCTGAACTCGCCCCCTGCCCCGCTCCCCACATAGTAGACCAGCCTAGTCCCGTCAGGCGACCACGCATGATGGCCGCGCACCCCGCTGCCTTCCATCGTGAGCTGACGCTTCGCCGTCCCGGCCTCATCCATCAGCCAGATATTGTTCATGTGATAGAACGAGATTATCCGTCCGTCCGGCGACCATGCCGGACACGCGCCCACATTGGCCTTCATGAGAACGGCGCAATCTCCGTCAATGCGCTGCACCTGGATGCCTGAAGACTCCTGCGCCCAATACGCGACAACGGCCTCCCTGGGCGAAGCCGCCGGACAGGTTTCCGACCCGTTGGTATGAGTCAACTGCCTTGCATTCCTGCCGTCCAGATCCGCAACCCACAGGTCCCAACGCCCGCCCTTCCGACTCATATAGCAGATGCGCCCCCCGTCGCTCGTAAACGTCGGCCAAACGGCTGAATCGGGCACGCACGAGGACAGTTGACGCGTTTCAAGGTCCAATATCCGAATGGCCATGTCGTGCGACCATATGGCCGCCTTGTCGCCAAGGGGGGACACGGCCGGCTTGCGCGCCCGCGGAGAATGCCACGGCGCAATGGCCTTCGTGGCCACGCTAAGAACCAGCGCCGTGTCCCCGTGGTACTCGGCTGCGCCGGGTCGCGGCTCAAGCTCCACCAGAATGCTATTCCCATCGCGAAACCAGGCAAGCCGCCCCACAAGCGTGTTAGGCGGGCAGGCCATGGGTATGCGCGTCAGCAAGCTGGCAAAGTCCATCTGGCCTGGCGGGGGCAGCGCCGTATCAGGAACCGGCGCAGGCGGAGGCGGGGCTTCCGGCGCAGGCGGCGGCGGGGCCGCTTCCGGCGCGGGCGGCGCCCGGACCAGCATCATCGTGCGCGCAATCGAAAGCTCCAGCAGCATCTCCACCGCCTGCTTCTGGTAGGCCCCGATCTGGTACTGCTTTACGATGCGCATCCGCTCTTTCGCCGCCCGCTCGATGACGTCGGGGTCCCCCTCGTCCTTCGCGATGCCCAGCAATTGATGCCCCGCCGGCGGCCTCGACGGCGCCTCAACCCCAAGCCATTCCCTGTAGAAATCCCTGCCCATGCTTCGCGCGACCCCCTATTGTTTCGCCGCAAAGACGGCGATCTCCATGAACATTGCAGCCACATTCGTTCCCGGAGGAGCCAGCAACCTAAGCCCGATCTTCTGCCTGGACGGACTGGACACCTTGCCCCTCCAGAGAAGGTCTCCGTCCTGCCAGACCTCAACATTCTCACCGATTGCGCAAATCTGAGCCTTTCTAAACCCGGAGACCCACCCCATGCCCTTGAAGGTTAGAGTACCGGTATTCAGCTTTCTCTCAGTGAAGCTCGATTTCTGGTCTCCCAGGCGAATGTCTACATCGTGGTCGTTGCTCCCGGCGAACATCCATCGCACCACAATGTCCGCATCCGCCTGGGGAACAGGTGCTGCCAAACGAACCGCAAAAGCCAAGATGAAGTCCGTGCATTCGCCTGTAAAGTTCGCTTCGAGGGTGCTCTGTCCCGTGGAGCGTGAGCGGAGGATGACAGGTGAAGAGGTGGAAGTTCCCGGCGCAGTACTGCCCCCTTCCACCTTCCACATCCCCGAGCCGCTGCCTGCCATAAGCCCGTCATAGGCTATGAGGTCGCCCGCTCGGCGCAGGTTCTCAGCGGAAAGCAGGCGCCGCGCACGCCCCAATTGGCCCGCCTGCAATGTCGGGCTGGGCGTCGTCCCGGCAGGCGCGCCGGTTCCTGTTCGTGTCGCCGACGCCGGCGGGGGGCCAAACGGTAGTTTGAAGGCCGTCCCCAGCGCGATGGAGCGAACCTCGTGGCTCGAGTCCGTCGCGCCGATTCGCTGCAACTTCTCTCTGGCCGCCTCTTGCCGGAAGCCGGCCAGGGCATGGCATATCGCCGCCCTGACCTCCGGCAGCAGCTCTGTGTCCACGCAGGTGAGCAGCGCATCCATCGCCGCCTGTGTACCGTGTTCGCCCAGCGACAGGGCGGCCCGCGCTCGAACGCGCCATTCCTTGTCCGACTTCATGGACTTCGCCAACGCCGCCGTTGCGGCGCGGGCCTCGTGTTCCCGCAGGAAGGCCGCGGCCAGGTATCGTTTCACATCGGACACGTTCGATTCGAGGATCGAGCACAAGGCCGAAGGGTCCCCCTGCGCGTGCTCCATCCCATACCGTCCCGCCGCCCAGATCCGCACCTTGTCAAAGCCGGCCTCCATCTTCTCCGGCGCCGGTTCCCGATCCAGGAACAAGACGCAAACGCCAAGACGCCGCACAAACATCTTCTTGTCGGAGCCGGTCGCGCCGAACGGCGAGACCAAGAGGCAACGCCGGTCGGTCTCTTCCAGCGCCGCTTTCCTTCCCTCCCAGTATGTGCGGAATGCCTGTAACGCCTCGCTGCGTGGCGTTGTCATCGAGACAGGAAATTGCAGGTTCCGGGCCACCTGCCAGCACATGCATGGCAAGCCCTTCTCCGGACCTTGCGATCCGCTTCGAGGGGGACGCGAGGTCGCGTAGCCAAGCAGGACATCAACAGCCTCCACCCTCGCCACACCCTCGAGTGCGCGCTCCGCCCAATATGACCACACACCCCTTGCGGGATTCGTGGCGTCAAGCGACACGACGAGAATCTCAAACGACGGCTCGTCCCCCAGGGCCGCAAGCGCCCCAAGTTCCACTGCCGCGAGGTACGAGCGGACCCAGTGTTCTTCCTTGCGCAGGCTTTCGATCAACGCCTTCGCCGCCTCGCTCATCGCGGGGTAGGAGGTCTTGAACGTGACCGGAGGTATGGGGATGAACTCGCCGGGGAATTCCACGGCGGACATGGGGGGGAGCGTGGTGGGCGCCGCCGGCGCGGGCACAGTCGCCGGAACCGGCGCAGGCGGGGCCGCATCGGGAACCGGACCGGGCGGAGGAGGAGGCGGCGCTTCCGGCGCGGGCGTCGCCAGGGCGACCACCTTCCTGTGGAGTTCCTCCAGCAGTTCCCTGCCTGACGCCAGACACGCGCAGTCTTTGTAACGCTCGTCTACCGTCAACTGTCTCAGGGCCACGATGGCGCCGCTCAAGTCCGTCTGCGCCTGCCGGCGGCAGGCCTCGATCTTCTGCGCCCCCTCCGCCTCCAGAGCGTATCGCTCCCGCTCCTTGCGCAATCGGGCCTCCCACCCCCCGACCCGCAGGTTTTGCGGGAATTCGTCCCACGCGCTCGGCGACGAACTCGCCGATACGCTGGCCGGTCATTGGAAAACCCATGGCGCGCAACTCCTCTACCCGCGCACAAGCCGGTGGACGCGCGCGGCCGGTCGCCAGCTCGTCGGCCCTTTTCTTCGTCTCCTCCAGTCGAGTCAACGCGGCGGCCTGCACCTCCACCTCGACGATCTTCCTCTTCCTCTGCGCCTCCTTCCCATACTTCGACTCCGGCGCGCAATCCAGCACGGCCTGGTAACGCCTCACTATCTCCGCGTACTCGCCCGGATTCCTGGAATGGTATTGCGCCGCCTCGGCGTGGAGGTCTTTCGCCTCGGCCAGCCGCTCGTATTCCCTCCTTGCGCGCGCCCCTCGCAAACCTGCCGCCGTCAGCGCCGGCAGTTCCGACAACTCCTCGGCGGCATCCCTGTATTGCTCGCGTTCGGCCAGCCGCTGCGCCCGGTCCAGCGCCGGCCAGACCTCCTGTTCCCGCCACCACTGCCCGAAACCCGCCGTCACCATCGTCATCAGGACGACGCCCGCTGCCACGATCGCCATGTCCCGGCGGCGGCGGTGCCCGCGTTTCCACACGGCGTTGTCCACGATCTTGCGCGCCAGTTCCCCATCAATGCCCATCCGCGCCGCATGAGCCAGCAGCCGTTCCGTCAAGGCCGACCGCACCCCGCCCTGCATCAGCAGGAAGTCGCAGATCTCGCCGAAGGCCGCGGCCGCCGCGCCTCTGCCCGCCGTTTCGGGCCTCGTCTCCGGCGCCGCCTCCATCATGACGATCTCTTCGGCTTGGACCGGCGCCGCCCGGGCCGCCCGCGCCGCCGCCTCCCGCGCCCGGACCAGCATCATCGTGCGCGCAATCGAAAGCTCCAGCAGCATCTCCACCGCCTGCTTCTGGTAGGCCCCGATCTGGTACTGCTTCACGATGCGCATCCGATCCTTCGTCGCCCGCTCGATGACGGCGACATCTGTTTCCTCCGGACGCACGCCGAGCAGTTCCTCATGCGAAGGGGGCCTCTTGCCGGGCGGGATTCCCAGCCACTGCGTGTAGAAATCTTCTTGTTGGGGCGCGCGAGGCTTAGGGGCTTCCGGTTTGGGGACCGTGTGGAGCGGCGAGGGGACGGTGAGATTCGCCGCGCAGCGCGGACACCGCGTTGTCCGGCCAACCACCTCTCTTATGGCCGTAAGCACATGCCCGCACCGAGGACACTTGAACTGGAACGTGTCGTTCATGGATGTCCGCCTGTCTCCAGGACAACGCGGCACGCACGTACAGTGATTGTATTATATTACGGGATTTGCACAGGCACAAGCGGACGTTTTCTTGAGGTGTGCGGCGGCAGATGTCCCCGTTCACGTAGTGCCAGGCACGCGCCAAGCGTCTGGCGCGAGCCAGGCACTATGTATGCGGCTGCCCCCCACGGATGCGGTCCCCAGACCGGCTATTCGAGAATAATCGTCGCTACAGCCTCCTGGGCCTCTTCGACCTCCCGTTCCGAAAGCCCGCTTTCGCGCACGATTTCGGTGGAGGCTACCTTCCCCGTGGACAGCTCCCTGGCGCCGACGGCGAACCGGCCGTCCGCCGTATACTCATATGTGACCTCCACCAGCGCCCCCTTGGGCAGCCCGACCGAGAAGTCCGAAATGACGCATTCGCCTATCTTTATGCAGGCGCTGGGGTCGGGGGCCTCTCCTTCCAGAATGCCGATGCGTATCTCGCGCTCGCCCTCCCGTATCGTGCGAAACATCTTGGTCACCGAACACGGCAGCGGCGAGTTCTTGCGAATCATGACGAGGTTCTTGTCGCGGTCTTTCTCGCGAACGATGATCCCCAAGCTGTGGGAGTTGACGTTGGTGACCTTCTTCTGGAACATGCCCCGGAGAATGGCCCCATGGATGGCCGCGCCATGCGCAACGATCTCGTCTACCGGCAGCGAGTTCACCGGCTCTTTCTTCGTCAGTTCGCGCAGCATCTGCGCCACCATGGGCATTCGGGTCGAGCCGCCCACCAGCAGCACCTTGTCCACGTCCTTCCACGTCAGGCTGGCGTCATCGAGCACCATCTCCGTCGAGAGCTTGGTGTGTCCGAGCAGGTGGGCCGTGATGCGCTCGAAAATCTCGCGGGTGACGTCCACCGAGATGCGGTGACCGGCGTGCGAGCACGGGATGCGCACACGCGACCGCGTGCTCAGCGTCTTCTTGGCCTCCTCGACCTCGTTGTATAGCGCCTGGAAGGACTGCGCGTCGTCGCGGGGATCGGCTCCGCACTGGCGCAGGAAGGCGTCGGCGACGTAGTTGGCCAGGGCCATGTCCCAGTCCTTGCCTCCCAGCCTCACATCGCCGCCCGTGGCCAGCATCCGGATGCTGTCCGGCTCGATGCGGATCAACGTGACGTCGAAGGTGCCTCCGCCCAGGTCGTAAACGAGCGCCGTCTGCGGCTCGTCGCCCTTGATCCCCATCCCGTACGCCAGCGCCGCCGCCGTAGGCTCGTTGATGATGTCTACCACATTCAAGCCGGCGATTCGCCCCGCGTCCTGGGTGGCCTTGCGGCGCGTGTCGTCGAAAAAGGCCGGCACCGTAATCACCACGTCCTGAAACGGGCCGACTTGCGCCTCGGCGTCTTGTTTCAGTTTCATCAGGATGAACGCCGATAGCGTCTCGGGCGAGTACTCCTTGCCCCGGAACTGGAATCGGAAACTCGGATTCCCCATCTCGCGCTTGATGCACTGAACCACGCGGTCCGGATCAACCAGGGCAACGCGTTTGGCCTCCCGCCCCACCACGATGGCCTCGTCCTCGAACAGAATCACCGACGGCGTCGCAAAGTCGCCCTCCCGGTTGCGGATCGTGACCGGCTTGCCGTACACGTCCACGTAGGCGATCTCCGAGAACGTCGTGCCGAGGTCTATGCCCAGAACCGTCCCGTTTGGCGGCATCGAACGACCCCTCCTTTACACCTCCCGTACATGCGCCGGATACCGGACTTGCTGGCCTTCATTTAACTTTAATCCGGAGGGCGTGTCAAGTTTTTTCACCAGACAGGCTAATGGGCTTGCATCGCCTCGCTAAGGGCATGGATGCGCCGCGACCTGGGCCTTATTCGCCGCACCGCAGCAGGCCGAATCCCGTGCGGGCGTCCTGTACCCGAACGGCCTGAAGGCCCGTGATCTCGATGAGGAGTATCTCCAGGATATGCCATGTGACGATGCCGGCGCGGATGCATCCGCTTCGGCTCTGGGTGCCCCGCCCGAACGCGGCGTGCATGTGCAGAATCGGTCTGCCTTTCTCGTCGGGGAAGATGGTGCCGACGGCGGTTACTTCGTGCACCCCCTGAAGCGCCGCAATCATCGGAACGGGCGGCAGTTTGCGCCCGTCCTCGGGTCCCACCACGAACTTGCTGCCGTCTTGCGCGCCGCCGACCATGACGGCAAGGCCCGATTGCACCTTCTTTTCGGCCGCGAACTTTTCCAGCGTCTCCGGCATGGGGTCGCCATGTTCGAGTCGAATGGCGAAGACCCGGCCCACGGCGCCTTCGGAATATTGCATGTCGCGGCACTCCAGCCCGGCGGACCGAGTCGGCCGGCCGGAATAAGCGTTGGGGCGAGATGGCGCGCCCGCCGAGACTCGAACTCGGAACCAACGGGTTCGAAGCCCGCTACTCTGTCCAATTGAGCTACAGGCGCGCTGTTTTTTGCAACGCTCGTTAAACGGCATCCTCTGCCGCTTACGTCGTCCTTACTCTATCTTATCGTCCAGCGTCAAGTCAAGCGCATTGCCCGATCACTTTTGTGTTTACAGCGCCTTTGGTCATAGGTTATTAAATAGTGGGAATGCCGTCTCTGGCGCGGTTGAAGACGGCAGCCCCTTTCTAGTCCCCTGAGCATTGCGTCCCTTTGGGCTTGGCCCCATGCAGAAAAACGATTCTCTCCGCCAGCAGCTCAAAGGCACGCTGCATCTGGGGCGCGCGTTGGGTCTGGTGTGGCGGATCGCGCCGGGCTGGACGCTGGTCGGCAGCGCCCTGTTGTTCGTCCAGGGCCTGCTCCCCCTGGCGGCCCTGTACCTGATGAAGCTGATCGTGGACGCTGTGACCGGCGGTCTGGCGTCGCCGGACAAGTCGGGCGTCTTCCACCGGCTGGCGCTCCTTGTCGGTCTGGCGGGCGGTGTGGCGGCGCTCATTGCGCTGTGCCGCGCGCTTGCCGAGCTTATCACCGAAGCGCAGGGCATTGTGGTCGAGGACCACATCTCCGAAATTCTGCACGCCAAGTCCGTGGCCGCCGACCTGGCGTACTACGAGAATGCCGACTATTACGACGCCCTTCACCGCGCTCAGCAGCACGCGGCCTTCCGCCCGTCGGGTATCGTGAACAGCCTCGTGCACATCGCGCAGAACGCCGTGGCGCTTGCGGCCGTCATCGGTCTGTTATTCACGCTTCACTGGGTCGTGGCGGGAATCCTCTTTGTGGCGGTGGTCCCCGGGGTCCTGGCTCGTATCCGCTACTCCAACCGCATGTTCCGCTGGCACCGCCGCCGCACTTCCACCGACCGGCGCACGTCCTATATTCATACACTGCTCACTCACGGCGCCTATGCCAAGGAAGTGCGGCTCTTCGACCTGGGCAGGCTTTTCATCGAGTGGTTCCGCGACCTGCGCAAGCAGCTTCGGCGCGAGCGCCTGGGCATCACCGTGAGGCGGTCGGTGGCCGAGTTTCTCTGGCATCTGTGCGCAACCGCCATCATATTTACCACCTATTTCTACATCGCCTACCGCGCCGTTCACGGCGCCATAACGTTGGGCGACATGGTCATGTACTTCGGCGCGTTCCAGACCGGTCTGGGTTACTTGCGTCAATTGCTCTTCAGCCTGGCCGGCCTGTACGAGGACAACCTGTTCCTCTCCAACTTCTACGAGTTTGTTGACCTCAAGCCTCGCATCGCCGAGCCGGCCGATCCCAAGCCCGTGCCTCGCCCCATGCAGCAGGGCTTTGTCTTCGACCATGTCGCCTTCCGCTATCCCGCCAGCGACAAGAAGGCCCTCGACGATGTCTGCCTGACCATCGGCCCCAACCAGGTCGTGGCGCTGGTGGGCGAGAACGGCAGCGGCAAGACCACGCTGGTCAAGCTCCTGTGCCGCCTCTACGACCCCGACAGCGGGAGCATAACGCTGGACGGGACCCCGCTTCGCGAGTTGGGCCTGGCGGACCTGCGCCGCCAACTTGGCGTGATCTTCCAGGACTACATCCGTTACAATTTCACGGCCCGGCAGAACATCTGGCTCGGAAACATCGAGGTTGCCCCGCAGGACGCCAAGATAGTGGAATCGGCGCAACTGTCCGGCGCCGACCGCGTCATATCGAGATTGCCTCGCGGTTACGAAACCCCTCTGGGGCGTTGGCTTGATAACGGCCACGAGCTGAGCGCCGGCGAATGGCAGAAGCTGGCCCTGGCCCGCGCCTTCCTTCGCGATGCGCAGCTCATCGTGCTCGACGAGCCGGCCAGCTCCCTGGACGCCCGCACGGAGTACGAGGTCTACCAGAAATTCCGCGAACTGGCCAAAGGGCGGTCCGCGCTGCTCATCAGCCACCGCTTCTCGACCGTTCGCATGGCCGACTACATCTACGTCCTCGACGAAGGCCGCATCGTCGAACACGGCGCGCACGGCGACCTGATTCGCCTCGGCGGCAGGTACGCCCGCTTGTTCGAGATGCAGGCGCAGTACTATAAATGACGCGCTCCCGGCCCGGCGCGTCTGTGTCTTGTACGTTCTTGGGGGACACTACGGATTGCGTGACTTGGTGACACAAATGAGTCGGGAGTTCGAGTTGCTTCTCTGTTGCGCGCGCACCCGCATCGGCGCCGCAACCCGATCGCGCGCGCTCGGTCTCATCCGCCGGAAGCCCCGCTGGAGCGACTTCCTCAAGCTCGCCGACTGGCACGGCGTCAAGGCCCTTGTCTTCCATGGTCTGAAGGTCCTCGGACCTGACCGCATCCCGCTCGTTGTCTTCAATCAGTTGGCCGACGCCTTTCTCGAAAACCGGAAACGCAATGCCTACGTCGCCGGCGAACTGCTTCGGCTGCTGACGCGCCTGGGTACCGCCGGGATTCCGGCCATTCCCTACAAAGGTCCGGCGCTGGCGTCCCTGGTCTATGGCAAGCTCACTCTTCGGCAGTTCTCCGACCTCGACATCCTGGTGCGAAAGGGCGATGTCTTTCGCGCCGCTGAGATTCTTGCCGACTGCGGCTATGCGTCCAAGCTCAAGATGACCCCCTCGCAACTGTCCGCCTTCGTGGAGTACCACTACGACGCTCCTTTCTGGGGCGGACCCCAGGGCGGATTCGTGGAGCTTCAGTGGCGTGTCGCCCCCCGCTTCTTCGGCTTCAACTTCGACCCGTGGGAGCGGCTCGAAACCGTCTCTCTCTACGGAAAAACCGCCAGGGGCATCCCCGCCGAGGAACTGCTGCTGGTGCTGTGTTTTCATGGCTGTTGGCATCTGTGGGCGCGGTTGTCCATGATCTCAGACGTCGCGGAATTGCTCCGCTTCCATCCGAAGATGGATTGGGATCGTGTCGAAGGTCTGGCCGCACGATATGGAGGGCAACGGCTCCTGTGTCTCGGCCTGCATCTGGCGCACACGCTGCTGGAGGTCCCTGTCCCCGACAGAATCCTGACGCTGATTCGGCAGGACTCGCGAATCGGGCCTTTGGCACAGGAAGCCGCGCGATATCTCTCCGAAGCCGCAGCGCCCGGCCAGTGGCGTACGGCGCTCTTTCACATCCGCGCGCGCGAACGCCTCAGCGACAGAGTCCGCTATGCCCTGGACCTGGCGGTCACGCCGACCGTCCTGGACTGGAGGTGGCTCCCTCTACCCGACTTGCTGTTGCCTTTGTACTATCTTGTCCGCCCTGCGCGGTTTGCGGTCCGGCTGACGGCGTCTCTTGGTTCGGCTGCGCTCTCGCGCCTTGTCCGCGCCCCCCACGTCGGGGCCGCCCCCGACGTCGGGGGCGCTCAGGAGTCATCATGACGAACTCGGCCGTCTCTCATTCGCGCGCTTCGTCTGAATGGTACAGGAGGTCCCGCTGGGGCGTGCTCTGCCACTATCCGGCCGCGCCGCCGAGCGTCGAGGGAAAGAGCCTGCTGCCGGCCATGCGCGACCCCGGACAAAAAGTGCGCTACACCCTCTATTTCGCCTACACCGACAAGCACCGGGCCGTGAAAAATCGCCGCCACAAGCTTATCGAGTACGTCGTCAACGGCAAGCACTCCATGACGCAGTTGTTCGACTTGGCGGAGGACCCCTGGGAACTTCGCAACTTGGCGGCAGACCCCGCCCATGCTCAAACGAGGGACCTCCTGCGGGCCGAGATGGCCCGCTATCGCGACGCCTGGGACGACGCCGCTTCCCCCTGGGGCGAGACGTTCTGGCGTGTCCTTCGGCCCCAATGCCCATAGGAGAACCTGCGATGCCGAAATGCCTCGGCCTCTTGCTCTGCGTCGTGATCGCCGGCTGTGCGGCGCGGCCCTCGCTGTGGGTGGATATGGGTCAGCCCAACGCCGAACACGGCCTCGCGGTTCCGTCTGCCGGCGACGGCATGAACGCGCCGGATACCATCGCCGGCCGGCCGTGCCGCCACATCGTCGGCACCAAGTCCCTCTACCTCTATATCCAGGCCGACGAGGCGTCTGTGCCGCCCGGCAACCACGACGCCTACCTCGCCGTCGAATACTTCGACCGCGCGCCCGGCGTCGCCAGGGTCGAGTACGACGCGGCCCCGGAGCGCAAGGAACTGAACAGTTGGTACACGACCGCCCCGGACGTCATCGTCATGGTGGGCAGCGGGCAGTGGCGCCGCGCCGTCGTGCATCTGCCCAATGCCCGCTTCGGCAAGGGCCAAAACCATCGCTCCGACCTGCGCCTGTGCAGCCCCGACATCGCCGTGGGCCGAATCGAGATCCACTTCTCCAAGCCCGCCGACTACGCCGGCGGCGGCCTTGACCCCGCCCTCGTCGAGAAGGTGCGCGCGCAGATCGGCAAGGGAATGGAACTGACCTTCGGGGCCGGCACGGGGGACGTCGGCCTCGGTCTTGCGCAACTGCTTCGCGCCCTGGGCGCCACCAGCGTGGAATCCTACGTCACCTGGCAGACCGTCGAGGACGGCGGGCAGGGCCGTTGGGACTGGAGCCGCTGGGACCGGCAGATGGACCTCCTCCAGCAGGCGGGCCTCAAGTGGGTGCCCCTCGTCATTACGGGTCCGGGCTACGCCACGCCGAAGTGGTTCCGGGAATCCGACCGCTCGGTCCCTTACGTCTGTCTGGAGCACGGGCAGCCGTCAAAGATTCAATCTCTCTGGAACCCGAAGTGGCGCGCCTGGGTGGAGAGATTCCTGCGCGCTTTTGCCGAACGCTACCGCAGTCGCGGGGTGCTCGAATCGGTCATGATCGGCATCACGGGAACCTACGGCGAGTCCCTGTACCCCTCCGGACCCGAAACCGGCTGGACGTACAAGATCCCCGGTCCCTTCCACAATCATCTTGGCTGGTGGGCGGGCGACGCCTTTGCGGTCGCGGACTTCCGCAGGTATTTGCAGAAACGTTACGCCGACGTGGCGGCCCTCAATCGGGCCTGGAACGCCAATGTCTCCTCTCTTGACGCCGTGACGCCCTTCCTGCCCGACGAGGCCGTTTCGCCCCTCGCCCGACGTTGGGCGCTCGCCCGACGTCGGGCGCGCGCCCGCCTCGATCTGGTCAACTGGTACACACAGGCCATGACCGACTGGTCGGTCTTCTGGGTTGCCTCGCTGCGCAAACACCTGCCCGACACGGCCTTCTACCTCAGCGTCGGCGGCGCGGGCGAGCCGGTCCTGGGCGCGGACTTCTCCGCCATCGCCAAGGCCATCGCCCCTTACGCCGCCGGCATTCGCATCACCAACGAGGCCAGCGACTACGCTGTCAACTTCACCATCACGCGCGAGGTCGCCACGGCGTGCCGCGCCTTCGGCACGTGTATCGGCAACGCGCCCGACGTCGGGCGCGAACCCGCCGGCGGCGTCACCCCCGACGGCAACGTGGCGCGTCTCTACAACGCCACGGCCTCCGGCGCGCGACAGCTCTTCTGCTACACCAACAACGTCCTGCAGAACGCCGAGGCCATCGCAAGCTTCCGGCAATACGCCCCTTTCCTGGAGCGCCGCTTGCCGCGCGTTCACGCGGCCGTCTACCTGCCCAAGACCGCCTGGGCGCTGGAACCCGACTCCAGGCAGCGGCTCTTCGCCATCGCGAAACTTCTGCGCGACCGCGCCGACCTGGAGTTCATTGACCGAACGACGCTCGGCGCACCGGCTTTGCGCGACGTGCGCGTAATGGCCATGGCGGAAGCGCCTTGGGCCGAGGCCGCCGAGATACAGGCCCTGCGCGACTGGGTCGCCGGAGGCGGCGTCCTGCTGGCGCCCATCCACCCTGATCGCCCCCTGCTCCGCACGCCGGAAGGCAGCCTGGCCGAACGCGACGCCCTCTTTGCCTCTCCGCCCGCCGACGCGCAGCCCCTGCGCATGACCCTGGACGGCAAGCCGCCGCGACGCTTCAGCCTGCAAATCGGCAAGGACCCCGATGCCGACTTCCTCTTCGGCGACTGGCACAGCCAGGAAAAAGGCGGCGAGTTCCCGGACCCGCCCGAAGCCACAAAGCGCTGGGGCGGCGCGCGGGCGGGCATTTACCTCCCCTGCGACCCCGCCTCCGACGCGACACTGTCGCTCCTGGCGTACCTCCACCCCAACTCCCTCCCCGCCGTCGGGCGCTCGCCCAACGTTGGGCGCTCGCCCGACGTTGGGCGCGTCGTCGTCAACGGCGTGCAGGTGGGAACCGTGGACAAGCCGGGACCGCACAGGTATTCGTTCGCCGTTCCCCGCGCCGTCCTTCAGGGGCGGCCGGTCGCGGAAATGACCCTGGAGATAACCACCTTCAAGCCGCAGAACTTCGGCGTGAAGGATTCGCGCGACCTGGGGCTGGGTGTCTGCCTGGTGGAACTCAGCGCCAGGGGGGCCGAAAACGAGCCGCCCGCCCTTCCCGCACTGCGACCGGAGTTGGACTGGGAATGCCTCTTGCGCGACTGCGTGCGCCGGATCGGCAATGGCGTTACGCTGGCCGTCCCGTGCCGAACCGCCTACGAGCTGTCTGAGGTGGTCGTGCAGACCCTCGTCCATCCGGAGCGATTCACGCCGGGCGCCAAGGGCATCGTACTGCCCTCTCCCGCGCGCGACGGCGTTTTTGCGACCCAGTTCGACAAGGGCGTGCTCTTCTACAATGCCAACGCCGAGCCGAAGAGCGCCGACGGCGTAACGGTGCCTGCTCGCGGCATCGCCTGGAAGGCCGGCGAACGACCATGAGGAACATCTGGACGCTTGTACATTTTTTCAGAACCCAGGCGCTGTCCGACCCCGCCTGCGCGGGATTGGCCCCGCCCTTGCGCGAGGCGCTGGGCTTCCGCCATGTCCTCAGGAATCTGCCCATCGGCGTTCCGCCCGACGGCTTGGCGGACGCGGCGGCGGAATCGCTGGCGGGCGATTTTGGCTGGGCGTGTCTGAGCGGCGGAGAACGCGCCCGTTTGGAGGAAGCCGTCAAGCGCTGGGAGAAGTCCCGTCCCGCGCCGACCTCGCCGCCCCCGCCAACCCCCGCTGCGCTCCTCCGCGACCGTTTCCATTGCTTCGGCGGATACACAACCGCTCACACATGCGCCGATTACGAGCGCGTGATAACGGAGGGTCTCAGTGGGATTCTGCAACAGATAGAGCGCCGCCGGCCGGCGTCGGGGGCACCCCCGACGTCGGGCGCCGACACGACGCAACCGTTTCGCCGACCGGAAGTTGGAGAGGACCAATGAGCCAACAAGCGATTTCCGCCCGCCAAGCAGTCGGACGGGCCAGGCCGGTCTGGCTGAGCGGCCGCGAGCGCGAGATGAACGTGCACGCGGGCTTCGTCTGCAGATTCCCGGTCCGGCAGGCGAAAAGCCTCCGCTTCGTCCTCACCGGCTCGACGTTCTACCGCGTCTTCCTGAACGGGAAGTTTGTCCACTACGGCCCGGCGCGCGGCCCCCACGGCTACGTTCGCATTGATGTGTGCGACCTGACGCCGCACGTGTCCCCGCCAGACGGACGGGCGGGCGGCGTCGAGGGGGTTATCGCCGTTGAGGTGGCCGGTTATTATTGCAGCAGCTACTACACGATCCGAATCCCGTCGTTCCTGCAGGCCGAGGTCCTTCAGGACGGGCAGGCGATATGTGCAACGGGTCACGGCGATGCCTTCAGGGCCTTCCCGTTGAAGGGGCGGCTGCAGAAGGTCATGCGCTACTCGTTCCAGAGGCCCTTCTCCGAGGTGTACGCGCTGGACAACGCCGACCCTCAGGCCCGTTGGACCACGCATCCCGTGCCTGATGCGGAGACGCCGTCGGTCGTAAGCCCGAACGTGGACTATCTGCCGAGGGAGGTCCCGGCGCCCGCTTTCGACGTGGTCCTGCCGAAGGCCGTCCTCGAGACCGGCGCGGCGTGCAAGATCAGCCATCCGCCCGGCTTCAAACACGCCTCGCACAGGTTCATTGACGCCATTTCGGAAAACGTACATGGATATCCGCTGACCGACATCGTCCAGCGGCCTTTCGAGACGCTGCAGGATTACATATTCGCGCCCGGTTCACGCGGTCTGACCGCCGGGCCGCGCAGCGCCGCCGGAGACCTCGACCTGACGCTCCACGAGGGCGAATACGTCCTTCTGGACATGGGCCTCAACAACAACGGCTTCATCCAGTCCGTCCTCACCGCGCACGAAGACAGCGAGGCGCTTGTATTCTTCGACGAGAAGCTCATTGACGGTCGCATCCAGCCCAGAAGCTGGTCGTCCGTGAACGTCGTGAAGTACGCGCTGAAGAGAAGCGCCGAGCCTTACGTGCTGGAGTCGTTCGAGACGTACGGCTACCGTTACATCCAGTACTTTGTGACCAAAGGCAAGGTCACGCTGCGCCGCGCGGCCCTGCGGGAGTATTCGTGCCCAGAATTCCGGAACACTTCGTTCCAGTGCGAGGATGAAAGGGTCGCCGCCGTGTTTGGGGCGGCGGTGGAGACCTACCGGCAGAACACGTTGGACGTCTTCATGGACTGCCCGACGCGCGAACGGGCGGGCTGGCTGTGCGACAGCTACTTCACCGCGCAGTCGGCGCAGTATTTCTCCGGCAACGCCGTGGTCGAGAAGGTCATGCTGGAGAACTTTGTGCGGGCGAAGGGATTCCCCGGCCTGCCCGCGGGCATGCTGCCCATGTGCTATCCGGCCGACCACCCCAACGGCGTCTTCATTCCGCAATGGGCCATGTGGTACGTCGTCGAGCTGGAGGGCTACCTCAAGCGCGCCCCCGACGTCGGGGGCACGCCCGACGCCGACAGGGAGACCTTCCGAAAGGTCTGCCTCGACCTGATCGGGTTCCTGAACCGGTACCGCAACTCGGACGGACTGCTCGAACGCCTGCCAAGCTGGAACTTCGTGGAATGGTCCGACGCCAACAAGTGGGTCCAAGACGTAAACTATCCCACCAACATGCTTTACGCCAGGGTCCTCGATCTTGTCGGCGATTGGTTCGACCCCGCCCTCAAGGACCAGGCGAAGGCGATACGGGCGAAGGTCGTCGAACAGTCGTTCAACGGCAGACACTTCGCGGACAACGCCGTTCGACGCCCGGACGGACGCCTTGTCGTCACGGGCAACGCATCGGAGATATGCCAGTACTTTGCGTTCTTCTTCGGCACGGCCGAGCCGTCCGACAGCCGCTTCGCGCCGCTGGCCGACCTGGTCCTCAACACCTTCGGCCCGGAACGAAAGGCGAAGGGCATCATGCCCGAGATCGCATACGCCAACGCCTTCATCGGCAACTATCTGAGAATGGAAATTCTGTTGCGCTGGCGCCGGTACGACCAGATTATCCGCGAGACCCTCGGCTACTTCCACAAGATGGCCGCGCTCACCGGCACGCTCTGGGAACACGACAGCATCACCGGCAGCCTGAACCACGGCTTCGCCTCCTATGCGGGCGTCGTGATTATCAAGTGCCTGCTGGGAATACAGGAGATTGACCTTGCGGCGCGCACGGTGACGCTCGACTTCGGCGACGCCAAGATCGCCGCCGCCGGCGAGGTCGGCACGCCCTTCGGCGCCATCGCGGTGAGGCGCGAGGTCAAAGACGGGAGGGTGCGCATCGAGTACTCGGTCCCCAAACAATTCAACTCGCGGATCAGCCTGGCGGCCGATGATATCGCGCTGGTGGAAAGGTAACGGATGTCGGTTGTTTCGTTGTGCGGAGTGATTCTAATCTGCGCCATCTGGGGCGCGGGTTTTTCGTTCATGAAGGTCGGGCTGCGCTACCTGCCCCCCTTCCTGTACGTCGGCATACGGTTCCTCGTGACGGCGGCGTGCGTGTGGCTTTACATGCGCCTGCTGCTCATCCCGTGGCGGGTGCCCAGGCGGGCCATCCTGCCCATGGCGATTCTGGTGGCCCTCTTCTTCATACAGCAGGGCGCCATCTTTATCGGGCTGCTCTACACGACGGCGGGACGGATGGGCGTCATCCTCAACACCCAGCCCATCATCACGGCTATCCTGGCCCATCGGTTCGTCGAGCACGACAGGCTCACGTGGGGAAAGACCGCGGGCCTGATCATGGCCATATCCGGCGTGTTCTTCGTCTTTCGCGAGTCCTTCTGCCACTTCGACAACCGTATGCTCGTTGGCGACCTGCTGGCCCTGCTGGCCGCCTCCGGATGGGGGATACAGAACATCGTGACCAAGCACACGGTCCGGCACGTCCCGCCGCCGGCAATCACGGCGTGGCAGGCGGCAGTCTCCTGGGTCTTCTTCATTGCGGCCGGCGCGTTCCTCGATCCCGGTCCGATCCCGAAACAACCGCTCGACTTCGCCTTCTTCGGCGCCACCGCCTACACGATTTTCATCGCCACGGTCTTCGGGTTCGTCGGATGGGTGTACCTGTTCGAACACAACAACCCGAGCCGGATAACGTCTTTCTGTTTCGTCACGCCCATCGCGAGCGTCTTCTTCGGCTGGCTGATCCTCGGCGAGCCGATCAGCCGCGACATCATCGCGGCCACGGCCCTGGTGGGCGTCGGCATTTTTGCGGCCAATTTCCAGTTCCAGCCGCGTCCGCCAAGCCGTCCGGCGGACGCGCCGCGTCCGCGCCCGTCCGCCCCTGCGGAACGGACCGGCGCGCCCGCGTCATAGCGGCGACTGTTTTGCGAAGCGAGGTTTGAGGTGGAAAAACGACTGTACGGCGCGATCTTCGACATGGACGGCGTCCTCGTGGATTCCAGCGAAGCGCATTACGTGGCGTGGCACATGCTCGGCGAGGAGGTCGGCGTGCCCTTCGAGAGGAAGCTGTTCGACCATACGTTCGGCATGACCAATTTTCACATCATCCCCATGTGGCTCGGAGCGCGCGCCAAACAGGCCGACGTGGCCGCGCTCTCAGCCCACAAGGAGGACCTGTACCGCAAGGCGGCGCGCTCGGTCCTCAAGCCGCTGGACGGCGCGCCCGAACTGCTGAAGTCGCTTTCGGCGGCAGGTTTTCGCATGGCCGTCGGTTCGTCCGGTCCCCGCGCCAATGTGGACATGGTGCTGGAGATCCTCGGCGCAAGACACCATTTCAAGGCCATATCGTCGCTAGAGGACGTGACCGAGGGCAAACCCGACCCGCAGGTGTTCCTGGTGGCGGCGCGCCGACTGGGCCTGCCGCCCTCGCGTTGCGTCGTAGTGGAAGACGCGCCTCAAGGCGTACAGGCGGGCCTTGCAGCCGGGGCCAAGGTGCTGGCCGTCACCAGCACGCGCCAGGCCGACGCCCTGGCCGGCGCACACCTGATCGTCCGCTCCCTGCGCGAAGCCGACGCTTCCATACTCCAGGCGCTGGTGGACGGCTGACGACGCGGCGCGTCCGCCCGACGGCTTGGCGGACGCGGCCCCAGGACCGGGGCGCGGGGCTTCAGGTCATCCATGCGCCGAAGCGCTTGCTCTCGTACCCGCCAGGCCCCCGCCCCAGGAGCATCGCGCCCACATCGGGATGTCGTCTGCAGTACTCCTCCACTTCGGCCGCCGACATCACCATGAAGGCCGTCGAGACAGCGTCGGATTCCGCGCCGGCGCGGGCCTTGGCCCAGGCGCCCAGACGCTGCGCCCCTGTCGAGACAGGGGCGACCTCGACCGGGCGCCCTGTTCGCGGGTCAATGATATGCTTTCCGTGGAGCAGCAGCCCCGACCCGCTGAGGGCGCAGTCGCGCAGGCGCACGCCGCCGAGCGACTCGGCCTGCCGTTCGGGGTCGCGGATGGCGACCGGCCAGGAACCGATCGCCAGGGCCGTGCTCTGGCCGGAGTTCAGCAGCGCGTCCTCGATGCTCCAGTCGCGCAGCACAGCGGCCATCTGGTCGAGGGCGTACCCCTTGCCCACCGCGCCGAGGTCCACCTTCACGCCGTCGGCAAGGACGCCGACTGTGTGCTCCTTCGCGTCCGTGCGCAGCAGGCGCATGCCGGTGCGCGCCCTGGCCGCCGCAAGCTCTTCCTCCGAAGGAGCGCCCTGCGCCGCCTGCCAACACTCCAGCAATGCCCCGATGGCGACGTCGAAAGCGCCGTTGGTCTCGGCGTGGACCCTCATGGCCAACTGGATGCACTCGAACGCGGCGATGCCGACGCGGACCGATTCGCCCGCGCGCAGGCTGTTGATCTGCGCCACATCGCTGTACGCGACGAAGCGGCTGAGTTCCTTCTCCAGGCGCGCGAGTTCCCCGAAGGCCGCGCGCGCCGCCTGTTGCGCGTAATTCTCATCCGCGCCTCGAATCACGATCTCGAAGGCGGCGTTCATGGCCTCGCGCGAGAATCGGTGGAGCGGCGCTTCGTAAAGGGTCATGGCGATTTGGCGGGCGAACGCCCGACGTCGGGGGCGCGCCCCTTCATGAAGGCGTCCCAAGCGTCGT
Source organism: uncultured Planctomycetota bacterium (assembly GCA_964409935.1). Taxonomy (GTDB): domain Bacteria; phylum Planctomycetota; class Brocadiia; order JAADGH01; family CAYPFP01; genus CAYPFP01. The sequence goes on from CAYPFP010000003.1 coordinate 113,998, forward strand.
TCCTGACGTAAAGCCAGAGGTGGACGTGGGGGCGCAGGCCGTAACAGCTCGTGCGATACGCGTCATGCAGTCTTGATTCCACTTCGGGCTGGATTCGGGCGGAGACGATGACTACGGCGGCGTCCTTCCCCAGGTCGTCGGGAACCTTGTTCCAGTAGCCGACCCGCGAGAACTCGCGCAGATACCACGGCAACGGCCAGTAGTCGTCGTCGTGAGCGATGACCTTGATGAGAATGTTGCGGCCTTCCGGCAAGGCCCGGGCAATCTCCTCGACCCGCGCCACAAGGTGAAGGACGTCTGTGACGGGGTGGGCGTACACGTACGGGTTGCGGTTGTCGGCATAGTAGATGAAGTTGGCGCGACAGGTCTGCTGGGCAAGATTGTAGAGACAGGCGACCAGGAAGAGTCCGGCGCAGACCTGCGTCGGCCGGTTGGGCATGGCCTTCAGAATCGCCGCCGCGCCGACGCCGGCCAGCAAGATCATCCCGTGCAGGAAACCCAACATGCACCAGGGGGTCTTGTAGGGGATGAGCGAGTAGGCCAGCGTCATGAGAAGGGTGTAGACGGCGATGAACCGCAGGAGGGGCGCATGGCCCTCCAAGCCGCTGCTTTTCGCGAAGATCACGACCAGGCCGGCAACCGCCAGCGCCAGGATGAGCGCCTCGCTCCACCACGGGCCGGGCGCGTATTTTACGTAAAAGAGCAACTTGAGATAGAAATACCACGGGTGGAGGTGCACTGTGTTTGAGCCGGCCTTGTCGAGATAGCCCGCATAGGCGCGAACGGAGTCCAGCACCCCGGCGGGATTCGTGAAAAAGGAGGAATACAGAACGAACGACACCGCACAGGCCGCCGCCAAACCCGCGAGCAGGCCGACCCTGCCGGTCGGCGGGAGCGCGCCTCTCCAGGAAAAAGCGGCGCCCGCATTCCGCCGCTCTATCCGGCCCGACAACCACGTGACGGCCAAGGCCCCCAGCATGGCGGCGTAGGCGATGATGCACGTCTCCTTGGTGGCGTGCATGAGGCCGAGGGCTGCGCCGGCCACGACCGCCCACACGACGCGGCGGCTCCTGCCCCCGGGGCAGGCCTGAACGTAGCGCCAACCTGCCGCGATGGCGGCGAAGGTGAAGAAGACGAGGAGCATCTCCTGGATATAGAAGCGGCTGTAGAAGACCATCGCGGGAGAGAAGGCAGTCAGAAGGGCCGCGCAGACGGCCGCGCCGCGACCGAGGCCGTCGGCCATAAGCAACATCAACAGCACCACTCCGATGCCAAAGATAACAGGGACGATTCGAAAGGCCCGCTTATCGCACTCGAGCGGGTCGCCGTCGGATGCCATCCGCACCGACAGCAACGAAAGGTAATAGAGGCTCGGACCGTGATACTCGACGGGGTCGTAGCGATAGACGCCGGTCTGAGCGAGGTCAAGGGTCTTGAAGGCCTGGACGGCCTCGTCGCCGTGCAAAGGGCGTTCGCCCAGGCGCGGCAAGCGCAGGGCCGCCGCGGCGGCAACCGCCGTCAGGATGAGAACGGCAAAAAGGAGTCGCCGAGCCAGGCTTTCCGGCGCGGGGGCCGCGGGGCGATACGACGCACCGAGATTATTCCCGTTGTGCGCGACAGGACCGTCGGAAAGACCGGGCGCGGTTGTGTGCTGGGCGCTCAATATCGCACAGATCTCAGTTAATGCCGGATTATCTGGCAGGTTTGCCGTAGACTTCAAGCTCGATGTAATGGTTCTGGTCGTTGCCGGTGTTGCCCTTGCTGTAGAAGCGAACGTAGCGGGTCTTGACGCCCTTGCAGTCAACCAGCTTGCCTTCGAAGGTCTCGAAGTACTCGGGGTCCTTGCCGATGCCGAGGCCGGCGGAATTGTCCTGGTCGTTGTTGAAGAGGGTCTGGACATTGGTGATGAAGTCGGCGTCGTCGGCCGCCTGCACGACCACGTCGTGGTAAACGCGCGGGTCCTGGTGGTAGTGCCAGATGACTACGGCGTAAATGCTGCACGGTTCCTGCAGGTCCACCTGCACGTACTGAACGCCTTGCTTGAGTTCGACGAAGCTGCCGTCGGTGGCCTCCTTGTCGCCATCCACGATCATCTCGAGATCGCCGATGGTCGGCTGGGAGTCGCTGCTGGTGACGGGCTTTTTGGCGGCGACGTTGGTCGTGCCTTCCGGGGCCAGGAAGGGCGGACGGACCTTGCCCGAGGGTTTCTCGACCGTCGTGCCCGCCGGGACGTTCTTGGGCGTGCCGATGAAGACGGGGCGGGGGAGCTTGATCTCGATCGGCACGAGTTTTTCCTCGGCCTGCGCCCGCAGCCCTGCCGCCAGAACAATGGCGGAAACCAACGCGATGCCGGCTTTGCTCGTTCTCATTGCCTAGTTACCTCCTTCAGTGTCCTTCCACCAGTCCGGATGATGGTGTCTTGCCCAATGGGAACAGACGCGACCCGTAATCATGGCGCCCAACGTGCCCGGGTTGGCCAGGGCGCCCAGGTAGAGATGCCCTATCACGGCCAGGGCCAGCGCCAGCGCGCAGTAGCGATGGATGTCGAGCAGGGCCTGCTGCCCCGCCGCGTCGAAGAGCGGGACCATCCGCCCCGCGCCGGACAACCCCAGACCGACGGCCAGAAGGCCGATGAGCCAGAAATATATCTTCTGTCCGGCGTTGAAGCGGCCCGCCGGCAAGTCGTCCTTTTTCCAGAGATAGCCGCCGAAATGCCTGAGCCACTCCAGGTCGCGGCGCTCGAAATGCCCGTCGGCGGACCAGATGAGTCCGATGATGGCGATCGTCGCGGCGAAGACGGGCGCCGCCGCGAAATGCGCCAGCCACAGCCACCCGCGAAGGGGACCGCCGCAGACGAGGACCGCCCAAAACCCCGTGACCGCCAGCGTGAAGAGGCTGAGGATGGCCAGCAGGTGGACGCAACGCTCCCCCAGGCTGAAGCGGTGGATGTGGGGCGGCTCCGAGTGGCGCACGATGTGTCTCGACCGCAGCGCCACGTGGTACGCAATCAGACCGGCCGCCGTGCCCAGAAAGCCGGCCATGGCAATCCATCGGAACATCAGGCCTCCCAGCCTCCTAATCCAGTCGCCTCGGTTTTCTGACAAACACCCTTCGGAGGGCCGCGCCAAGGCCGTGCGTCACGAACGTCGCCAGCAGGAGCAGCACAAGGACGCCCGCAACGAGGTTGACCCACGCCCAAACTTTGCGATGGCGGACGGTGGCGTTCAAAGCCTCCACGTCGCTGAGATTGAAGCCCGCCAGTTCGTGCATGGGCCTGGCCGCAGGCGTTTCGAGCCGGGCCGGCCCCGTCGCCGCGACGTTTCCGAAGAAGAACGGCTTCTTCGCCGCGTGGCAGTCCGAGCAGCCGCGCGCGCCGAGCGCCTTGCCGGCCGGGCGAACGTCGTGCGCCACCGGCCAGGCGTACGGGGCCGCCGCCGGATGTTCGGCGCCGGCCAGCTTGCCGTCGGCGGACTTGCGGTAAATTCTTCCCGCGCACACATAGACAAGCTCGCCGTCGCGCTTCTGACCCGAGAGGGCCTCGAAAATCTTCAGGACCTGGGCCTCCGCCAGGGGCTTCCAGTCGTCGGCCTTGCCCTCGCTACCGCCCAGCGCCTTGTGAGCCGCCTCGGCCACGACGCCGTGGGCCAGCGGGGCAACGGCGTCGCCCTTCATGATACCCCAAAACGCGGGCCAAAGCACCCGGTGAGGCGCGATCTTGCCGTCGGGCAGCCTCAGGAACACAGGCTCGACGACGAAGGGCGGAACGTCCTCGCGGCGGTGCATGCTCTGAACACCCAGTTCGTGGGCGCGGGCCAGGCGAACGCTGTGGGGTTGTTCGGCGGGGCGCGCGCCGGAATGGCACGCGGTGCAGGCCAGCTTTTTCATGTGCTCCGGCGGAAAACCCGCGTGGACGGACCTGGGCGCGCCGAGCCTCCCTACGTCATGGCAGCCCTCGCACGTGAAGGGACGGGCGGACTTGCCGCCCTCGTCGCCGCGCGTCATGGCGTGGTTGAGACCGTTGCGGTGGCAGTCCGCGCAGGCGATACCCCGCGCAATATGAACGTCCTCATCGGTCTTCCATTCCACGCTATTTTTCATGCCGGCGAGGCGGGCGGAGTGGCAGAAATAACAGCGGTCGGAGGGCGGCTTGCGGGGGATGTCGAGGAAGACGCGGTCGTTGGCGTCGAACCGCTTGGCGTCGTAGATGACCTTGACGTTGGCGGCGGGGCGCTCGGCAGCGGCGGGGTCGGCGTCGGCCAGGATGTCGCCTCCGCCGGCGCCGGCGTCCTTGGCCGAACCGCGAACGACGGCCAGACCCTCGGCGGCAACGGGCGCCCATTTGAAGTTGAGAGCGGCGATCTGCTTGCCCCACTCCGCCTGATCGCGAGCGGCATCCCCGCTGTGACAGCTCATGCAGTCAATCTCAAGCCTGCCCGAGGTCTTCCACTTGGCCTGCGGGTCTTCAGGCTTCTGGGCGGACAGGTCGGCCAGGCCGCCGCCGGGCGTGTACGGGCCGAAGCGCAACGTGAACTGCCAGGGCGTGAGACCCGCCTCGGCAGGGCGCCGGGCGTTTGCCCAGGGACGGCTCGACAACGGCAATTGTGTGCCCGACGCGAGGTCCGTGAGGATCCACGGCTCGCCGGGCCGGCCCGCGGGCGCGTGGGACTCATGGGCGTTGAAGTGCCAGCCCGACCGGACGCTCGCCAGATCGTGGCATTTTCCGCATGTCCCCTCCGGCGAGAAAACCCGCGCGTTCTCGCCCTTGGGCGAGATCACCTCGCCCTCCGCGTCGTAAAGCGAGAGGCGATGGACGTAGGCCGCTCGACTGTCCGTTCGCGCCCCCGACGTCGGGGGCGCCCCCGACGTCGGGGGCGGCGTCTGCGGGGCCTTGCCTTCGGCCCCGCCCGAAGCGGCCGGCGGCACAACACAAACGACCCACGCCAGGAAGCCCAGCGCGGCCAGACAGCGTCGGGTGATGTGGCGAGCCATTTTTCTTACACCTTGAAATCTTCGGGCTTGAAGACAAGACTGCGTCCTTCGGCCACGGCCTCGTTCACGCGCAGGACCGTCACAGCGGTCTCGTAGGCCTTGTCGGCCGGACACGTGAGCGGCGTGCCGTTGCGGACGGCGTCGAAGAAGTTCTCCAGGTGCGGCTGATGGATGGGCTTTTGGAGGTCGGCGGCCATCTTGAGCGACTGCGCGTCCTTCTTGCCGTCGGCGCGGCGCGTCTCGCCGATCTTGAGTTCGATGGCGTCCTTGCCCATCTTGGAGACCTTGGCCGCGTCGTCCTCCCATTCGCGTTTCTTGGCGCGGACTTCGCGCATCATATAGCCGATGTTGGTGTCCTCGGAGATGACGAGGGTGCCCTCATCGCCCATGAAGGTCTCGTAGTAGCCGCCGAAGCTGGTGGCGTTGAGGACCTGGTAGAAGCCCCGCACCGTTCCGTCGGGAGAAGCGTACTGGTAGATGGCCATGACGTTGTCGTACCACTCGCGATCCTCGTAGTAATCCAGGCCGCCGCTGGCCGTGACCGACTGGGGCGGGCAGCCGACAAACCAGTTGAAGATGTCAATCTGGTGGGAGCCGAGGTCGGCGATGGCGCCGGCGGAAAACTTCTTGAACCAGCGCCAGTTGCGGAACTGCTGCATCGTCTCGTAGCCGTAGCGGGTCAGCGTCTCCTTGTCCATCTCGTATTTTTGCGGCCAGCCGAGGTCCTGGCTCTGGTCAATCGAGCGGTTCCACTGGCCGTAAACGTGCACGAGCTTTCCGCAGATCTTGTCCTTCTCGATGAGGCGTTTGCCGTGCCAGTAACGGGGATTGCTGCGGCGCTGGTGGCCGATCTGGAGGAGCTTTCCGGACTGGCGCGCGGCCAGGACCATCTGCTTTGCGCCTTCGAGGGTGTTGGCCATCTCCTTTTCGCAGTAGACGTGCTTGCCGGCCTTCAGACAGGCAAGAGTCTGCTCGGCGTGGACCCAATCGGGCGTGGCGATGAGGACGGCGTCCATCTCCTGCTCCTTCGCCAGCATCTCCTGATAGTCGGCGTAGACGTTGACGGGCTGGTCGTATTTCTTGAGGATGTTGGCGGCGTAGGTCTGGCTGTAGGGCCAGACGTCGCAGACGGCACGGAACCGGATGCCGGGTATCTTGAGGCAGGCCGCCAGAAGGACGCGCCCTTGGCTGCCCGCACCCACGAGGGCGACGTTGAGGTCCTGCACCTTCGGCGCGGCCTCCTGGCCGAACACCCCGCCTGCCAACAACACGCCCGCCCCGCCCACCGTAGCGGAACGGATAAAATCGCGGCGACTCAGTTCGGACTTCTCCAGCTCCTTCTCACTCATAACATCCTGCCTTTCGCGGATTTCAAAAGCCCAACCATGAACACTTGATCTTACTTCGCTTTTTCAGGCTGAAGGGGGAAATTTACGCCGGCTGGCGGCTCGGCCTGGAACTTAAGGCCGTCAATGCGCTTGTCGTTCATATCGCGGAAACGGGCGCAGGCCGACCAATGGCCGCCTCCCTGGGTAATCTTCATGAGGAGACAATTCCAGCCCTCCTGGAGCGTGGCGCGGACCGTGTCTTCGCCCGGCTTCGTGGGTCTGGCGACGTTGTTGGCGTGTATGAGTTGCCCGTTGAGCCAGACCTTCACGCCGTCGTCGCTGCCGATTTCGAGCAGAGCGTCCTGCTTTCTGGGCGCCTGGACATAGGTGCGCAGATAGCCAGCGCAGTTGCTGCCGCCCAACGCCCTGTCCATCTCGATAAGGCCGGGCTTGGGACCGGCCGGCATCGGCGCCCACTTGGCGTCGGCCGCGCGCCCGACGTCGGGCGAGGGCAGTTCGGGCGCGAACGCCTTGTCGAACAACTGTGAAGCGCCCATACCCGTCTCCGAGTACGGCCCGGAGACTTGCCAGACGGCGATGCAGTCGTCATAGGTGGCGCTCGCGCCGAGCACGCCCGCAAGCTGCTTCTTCAAGGCGGCGTCCTTGGTCTCGAGGATGACCCCCTTGAGGGCGAGCTTCGTCTCGGCGGGCCAGGCGGTCATCGTGGCGCGCGCGATCTGGGGAAGAATCTCGGCCGCCTGGGCGTTGGCGGATTCATCCTTCAGGTCGGCGATGGCGGCGTCGAGGGCCTTGGGATCGCCCATGAGCAACACGCCCTGCGGAGAGGCGCCGTCGGCGGCGCCTGCCGCGGGGCAGGCGCGCACGCGCACACAGGCCGCCCACTGGCTGCCGCCCTGCGTCACCTTGAGCAGCAACGTATTCCATCCCTTCTTCAACGCCACCTCCACCTTGTCGGCGCCGGGCGAACAACTGCGGTTGACGTTCTGGCTGACCACGACCTCTTTGTTGAACCAGGCCTTCAAGCCGTCGTCGCTGCCCATCTCCAGACGCGCCTTCTGGTCCTTGTCGGAGCGCACCCACGCCTGCAAGTAGGCCACGCGGTTGTTGCCCTTGATGTTATCCATCTTGTCCATCTCGATCTTCCACGCCTTGGAACGGTCGGCGCCACCGCTGACGGCCTGCCACTTCACGTTCTTGGCGTCGGCTTGTTCGGGGGGGAATTCCGTGTCGAAGAGCTTCTTTTCGTTCTTGCGGCCCTCGGAATACGGACCCGACAGCATCCATGCGGTAACGTAGTCGTCGTACTGGGCGATGCGCTCGAAAGCGGCCTTGATCTGCTTCTGAACCGCCTCGTCCTTGTAGGCGTCGGCGACGGCCTTGAGTTCGGCCTCGGCCTGCGCGCGATGCTGAAGGCTGACCGGCTCGGCGACCTTGACCAAGGCCAGGACGGTCTCGGCACGGAGGGCTTCGTCGGCCAGCAACGGCCTGAGCAGATTGAAGGCGCCGGGGTCCTGCAACTGCGCCACACCCGCGATCACGAGCTTCTTCTCTTCAGGGCGCTGCGCCACGGAGAGGCCGTTTTCCAGCATCTTCAGCGTCTCTTCGGGAGCGCGATCGCAGGGCAGCCCCACCACGCGCACGTAGCCGCGCAAGGCAAGCACACGGTACTTCTGGTCCTGGGAACTCTTGGCCAGTTCCAGGAGCGCCGGGGCCGACGCCGCGTCGGGCCAGTCGCACAACGACCGCAGGGCGGCCTCGCTGACCTCCGCGTTCTCGTCCTTGAGACAGGAGAAGACCTGGTCGAGCGCCTTCTGCCCGCCGACCATGCCCAACGTGCGAAGCAGCGAGCACTTCACCGGCGGCGTTGCGCCGGCGAAGGCAGCGATGACGGGCTTCGCCTGGTCCTCGCCCTCCACGCGCTCGCGCCCCGCGCGCTCGCGCCCCGCGCGCTCGCGCCCCGCGCGCAGGCACGTCGCCGCGACGGCCTTCTCGGCCTCCTTCTGATCCTTGTCCTTCGCCTTGACGAGGATGGCCACAAGAACGGGCAGTTCCTTCTCGTCGGCGAGGTTGGCCAGCGCCTTGAGCGCCTCGACACGCACACCGACATCGGCGTCCTCGGCGGATTTCAGGAGCGTCGGCACGACCTTGTCGGACTTGCGGGCGGCCAGGGTCTTCACCAGCTCGATGCGACCGGCAGGGTCGGCCTCGGACAGGCCCTTGATGATGGCGTCAATCACCCCTTCGCCGGGGATACGCGCGAGCGCGGCGGCTGCCGCGAGTTGCTCGGCCTCCTTCGTCTTGACCAGGGCCGAGACGAGCGTCCGGCTGGCGGATTCGTCGGCGAGAAGGCCCATGCCCTCGTACGCGGCGATGCGCACGTCGGGAGCGGCATCCTGGGCGGCCTCCACCAGCGTGGGCACTACGCTCTTGTCGCCCCGGTTGGCCAGCACACGCAGCAACAGGGTCTTGATGTCGGGCGCGCGCCCGACGTCGGGCGCGGCGCCCTTGACCTGCGCGATGAGCGCCTGGGTCACGTCGTTGCCGGGCATGGTCTGCATGGACGTCATGGCCGAACCGCGAATCTTCATGTCCTTGTCGGCGAGGGCCTGCAGGAGGGTCGGAAGCTCGGAGATGCCGCCGGCATTGGCTATACCGGCCAAGGCGGCGCACTTCAAGTGCGCCTCGCCGTCGAGCAACTTCCGGTACATGGCAAGCGCGGACGCCTTATCGTTGTTCGTGCAGAGGGCGTCGGCCAGGACGAGGTAGGAATCGGCGGCGACGGTCCGAGCGCGAGCGGAACCCTTGGACATGGCCGCGACGATGAGGTCGGTGGAGGCCTTGTCGCCGAGGGCGGCCAGCCCCCTGACGGCGGCGGAGCGCACGGCGTCGTCGTCATTGGCGGCGAACTTGGCAAAAACGTCGGCGTTGGCCTTGTCGGTGTGGTAGGCCAAGGCCTGGAGCAGAGCCGCCCGCCACGCGGGGTCCGCCGCCTTTTCGAGGGCCGCGCGAAGGGCGGCGGCGGCCTGCGGGGCGGGATTGCCTTCGAGCGCCCGCCTCGCGCAGTCGCGAATGATAGAGTCCTTGTCGTCCAGCAACGCCGTAACGGCGGCCACGGCCTCGGCGCGGCCCACGCGTTCGAGTTGCAGAAGCAACCACGCCTTGGCCGGATTCGGCGTGTCGGCGGCGAGCCTGGCGGCAATGGCCTTGCAGACGGCGGCGCGCTCGGCCTCGGCGCCCGGACGGCCGGCGCGCCAGCAGATGGCCTGGAGGTCCTGCTGCGGCTGCTTCGCCTCGGCGGGGTCCTCGCTGCCCATCTTCGGGAGCAGGGCCTCGATCACTTTGGCGTAGGCCGCATCGAGCTGCGCAGGCGTACGCTCCTTGGCCTTCTCTTCGCCCTTGAGTTCCTTGATGAGCATCTCAAGCTCGGCGCCCGGCGCCGCAGCATCCTGCGCCGGCAGCGGCCTGTGAGCCATGCCCGACAGGACGGCGAGCAGCGAAGCCACAATGACGAAGTTCAGACGTTTCATGGAGCCTTTCCTCTTGTCACAGGGTCCACGGGGCGCGCTTGGGCCGGTCCAGCCAACGGTTGGCCTCGTCGTCACCGACAAACCTCTCATTCACGGGATCCCACCTCAACGGACGCTTGAGCCAGTAGGCGATGTTGCCCAAGTGGCAGATGATCACCGAACGGCATCCGATCTCGACGTCGCAGATCGGTTTGCGGCGGGTCTTGACACAGTCCAGGAAGTCCGCCTTGTGGCCGGCGTTTCGGGGCAGATGCACGTCGTTGGGACCGAGAGGCTCGGTCGCTACGGCTTCGGGAATCGCGGTGAGTTTTTCGCGACTGACCTCCACCTTGCCGTCGGCGCCCGTGAAAGTAACGCCGCTGGACTGACCATGATACATAAGGACGCCGTTCTCGTACCTGTACGTCAGGAGCTTGACGTCCTTGGAGTCGGGAGGAATGATCTCGACCGGCCCCGTATGGTCGGTGTTCAGGCCCCACTGAGCGATGTCGAACATGTGGGCGCCGATGTCGGTCATGCTGCCGCCGGAGTAGTCGCGGAAAGGACGCCACGTAAAAGGATGCAGGCCGTCGTTGTAAGGCCGCCACGGGGCGGGGCCGAGCCACATATCCCAGTCCAGGCCGTCCGGGACCGATTGGGCGGGCAGGTAGCAGTCGCTCGACGGCCCGCCGCAGCCCACATGCACCGTGACCACCTTGCCGATGCGGCCGCTGCGGACGTACTCGCACGCCGTGCGGAACAAACCGCGAAACTCCGAGCGCTGCTGGCTGCCGGTCTGGAAGACGCGCCCGTACCGGCGCACGGCGTTGACCATCTGGCGCGCCTCGCGAATGGTCAGCGAGAGGGGCTTCTCGCAGTAGATGTCCTTGCCGGCCTTCGCCGCCAGGATACATTGGACGGCGTGCCAGTGGTCGGGCGTGCCGATACTCACGGCGTCAATGTCGGGGCGTTCGAGCAGTTCGCGGAAATCGTTGTAGGCCTCGCAGCCCTTGAACGACGCGTTCTTGGAGACGTTCGCGTAGTAGTCGGCAACGACCTTGGCGGCGGAGTCGCGCATGGCGCGGTCCACGTCGCAGACCGCGACCATCTGGACCTCCGGGTAGCCCATGAACGAACGCATGTTGCCGGCGCCCATGCCGCCCACGCCGATAGCGCCCATGACGATGCGGTTGCTCGGCGCGGGACGACCCTCGGCGCCCAAAGCAGCGGCGGAGATAATCGTCGGAGCGGCGACAAAGGCCGCCGCGCCTTTCAGGAACTCGCGCCGCGAAACAACCGTCTTCTTCCTCATCGGCCTTCTCATCTTCGATTACAACGACCACGGAGCGCGCCGAGGCCGGTCCAGCCAGCGGTTGGCCTCGTCGTCTCCGATAAACCGTTCCTTTACGGAGTCCCACTTCAGCGGCCGCCTGAGCCAGTAGGCGATATTGCCCAGATGGCAGACAGTCACGGAGCGGCATCCCGTCTCGACGTCACAGATGGGCCGTTTGCGCGTACGAATGGCCTGGAGCCAGTCGTCATGGTGATTTCGGCTCCTGTAAAGCTGAATCTCGCCCGGTCCGACAGGCTGCCGAAGTATGGCCTCCGGTTCGGCGCTCAGGTAATTGCGATTGACCTCAATGGCCCCTTCCGTGCCCGTGAAGAGGATTCCTTTTCCCTTGCCGGTAACGCCGCCGTGATACACGCGCACGCCGTTGGCGTACGTGAAGGTCAAAAGCTTCACGTCCTTGCCGTCCGGAGGCGCGATCTCAACCGGCCCGCTCTCGTCCATGCCCATCGCCCACTGAACAATGTCGAAGTGGTGCGAACCCCAGTTCGTCATCTGGCCGCCGGAGTAGTCGCGGTACTCTCGCCACGAATAGGGGTGGATGCCCTTGTTGAAGGGGCGCCACGGGGCGGGACCGAGCCAAAGGTCCCAGTCGAGTCCGGCGGGCGCAGGCTGCGCCGGCAGATAGCAATCGCGCGACGGCCCTCCGACATTCACGTTGGCGCTGACAAGTCTCCCGATGCGCCCGTTGCGGACCCACTCGCAGGCCGTGCGAAAGCCGCTCGAAGACCGCTGCTGGCTGCCCGTCTGAAAGACACGGCTGTGCCGGCGCACGACGTTCACCATCTCGCGCGCCTCGCGGATGGTGAGAGACATGGGTTTCTCGCAGTAGACGTCCTTTCCCGCCTTGACGGCGGCGATGCAGTTCAGCACGTGCCAGTGATCGGGCGTCGAGACGACGACGGCGTCAATGTCGGGACGCTCGACCAGGTCGCGGAAATCGTTGTAGGCCTCGCAACCCCGATAGTCCTTCACGTGCCGCTCGGCGTAGCGCTCCTCGACGAACTCCTTTGCGGCCGTGCGCTTCCGGGCGTCCACGTCGCAGACGGCCAGCACGTGCACGTCGGTCCGGCCGAGAAAACTCTTCAAGTGGTTGCCGCCCATGCCGCCCACACCGATAAGGCCGAGTGTAATCCGGCCGCTCGGCGGCGGCACACCCGCCGCCCCCAGGGCCGAAGCAGGCACAAAGGCCGGCAACGCCAGCACCGACACCGCGTCCTTCAGAAAACCACGACGCGTCAACGTCATCCGCACCATCCTCAACGAGAAGACGACCGCACGGAGTCCGGCGGGATATCAAAGCGACCACGGGGCGCGCCGAGGCCGGTCCAGCCAACGGTTCGCCTCGTCGTCGCCGACAAACTGTTCTTTCAGGGGGTCCCACTTCAGCGGCCGCTTGAGCCAGTATGCGATGTTGCCCAGATGACAGACCGTCACGGAACGGTGACCGATCTCCACGTCGCAGATGGGCCGCTTGCGCGACTTCACGCACTCGATAAAATCGGCGTGGTGGCCCGGACTCTTGTACAGGTGGATTTCGCCGGGCCGAGTAGGTTCCTTCATGAGGCCTTCAGGCTCGGTGAAGAGCTTGCCGCGATTAACGCTGATCGTGCCTTCCGTGCCGGTGAACAAGACGCCGCCCGCCTTCCCCGTGTTGCCGCCGTGGCAAACGGGCACGCCGTTGGCGTACTTGAACGTCAGGAGCTTCACGTCCTTGCCGTCCGGGGGCGTGATGTCGACCGGACCGCTGCCGTCCATGTCCAACCCCCATTGGGCGATGTCGAAATGATGAGCGCCCCAGTCGGTCATGCTCCCGCCGGAGTAGTCGCGGAAACTGCGCCAGGCGAAGGGGTGCAGGGCCTTGTTGTAAGGACGCCAGGGAGCAGGGCCGAGCCACATATCCCAGTCCAGACCTTCAGGGATCGGCTCGGCGGGCAGGTAGCAGTCGGCCGACGGCCCGCCCACGCTCACGTTCACGCTGACCAGGCGGCCGATACGACCGTTGCGGACCATCTCGCAGGCGAAACGAAACTCGCTCGAAGAACGCTGCTGGCTGCCGGTCTGAAAGACACGGTGATAGCGGCGAACGGCGTTGGCCAGTTCGCGGCCCTCGCGGATGGTGAGCGTAAGGGGCTTTTCGCAGTAGATGTCCTTGCCGGCCTTCGCCGCGGCAACACCGATGAGGGCGTGCCAATGATCGGGCGTGCCGATCATGACCGTATCAATGTCCTTGCGGTCGAGCAGGTCGCGGAAATCGTTGTAGGCCTCGCAGCCCTTGAAGGAGCCGGCGGCGGCGTCCTTGGCGTAACGGTCCTCGACCATCTTCCTGGCTTCATCGCGCATGGAGGCGTCCACGTCGCAGACGGCGACGACCTGCACTTCGGGCCGGCCCATAAACGCGCCCAGGTTCCCCCTGCCCATGCCCCCGACGCCGATGCCGCCCATGACGATGCGATCGCTCGGCGCAGGACGGCCGTCGGCGCCCAGAGCAGAGGCGGGAATGAATGCCGGAATCGGCACGGCAGCGGCCGCGGCGAGAGTGGCCGTCGAAGCAACTGCGGACCTCAGGAAGCCCCTCCGCGAGATGCGGCTTGCCCTGAACGCCCCCGACGTCGGGGGCGCGCCCAGCCCGCCAGACGGATGGGCGGGCGGGGGCGAGATTCGTTCAGGGCTTGCGGACATGGTCTGACCTCTCTGTCTTCTCACGGTTTTCTGCCCGCCCGGCTATCCGCCACAGACGTGCAACGCCAACGTGATAAATTATGAGGGAATTGTACTGATACGCGCCTTCATTTTCAACGAAAACCCCGCCTGGGGCGCCTACGGCTGCCGGTCCAATTCCTTCACGCGGATGTTGCGAAACTCCACGTGAGCGCCGTGCCCCATGAAGCCAATGAAGCCCTTGTCGCGTTTCAGGCCGGGATGCTCCTTCTTGTCCAGAGGTTCGATCTTGGAGATATCGGCGTCCACGATGACAACGCCGTTGAGGGTGACGGTAATGAGCGGCCCGACGGCTTTGATCTCCTCCGAGTTCCACTCGCCGACCGGCTTCAAGTGTTCGCG
>CAYPFP010000003.1:128352-135956 GCA_964409935.1 uncultured Planctomycetota bacterium
GCGGGCACGACGCCGTAAATAGAACCGTGAAACTGGTAGGGTTGAAGGTTCTTGTACTTCTCGGCCGTGTTGTCCAGAATCTGGATCTCCATGCCCTCGTAGGCGGGGTTGCCTTTTTCGGGGGCGCGGATGGCGACGCCGTTATTGGCGCCGGGGGTCAGCTTGAAGTCGAAGCGAAAGATGAAATCACCATACTCCTTTTCGGTGCGGATATAGCCGCCGCGCTTCTCGTCGCAGATGAGAATGCCATCCTTTGCGTCATATCCGGTGACGGAACCGACCCAGCCGGTCAGGTCCTGCCCGTTGAAGAGAGGCACAAAGCCCTCGGCGTCGGGCTTGGGCGGAGGAGGCGGCGTGGGCGCCGTGCCCTCGGCGTAGACCTTCAGTTCGACAAGGTGAACGGCCTCGTTCACGCTGTTCTTGAGAATGTTCAGGCGCACATGCCGCGCGACAACGGCCGGGAAAGTATGGAGGACGCCGCGCGGGGACGAAGGCGTCGTGTTGGCGGCGGCATCTGCGACGGTCTTCCACTCCTTGCCGTCGGGCGCGCCCCCGACGTCGGGGGCGACATCCACGGCGTACTGGTAGTAGCGGGAACCGTCCCAATAGAAGAACACATGAACAGCGTCAATCTTCGCCGGCTCCTGCAGATCCACCTCGAAGACACACGGCCACTTGTTCCCAAACCAGGCAGAATTGATGTCCGCCGAGTTCCCGTCCACGGCCAACTCGGGCGTGCGGTTGCCCTGCGGCGGAACCGAGGCCTTCACGGGCTTGCCGCAGGCCAGGTTCCGCAGATCCGGCAGAGGACACGCGCTGAGTTGGTCCTCGGCCAGCTTGCGCAGATTGGCGTCCTTGATGAGCGGCAGGACCTTGCGCAGCACGTTTCCGACCTCCGGAGCGACGAGACCCTTCTCGCGCCGATCCTTCGGCGCCGCGATCTTGACGACGGCCGCAATCGCCTCGGTCTGAAGAGCCGCGTCGTCCACACACGAGGCCGCCAGCCTGAACGCCTCGATCGTCTTCACATCGGAAAGGCCGGCCAACACCAGGCGCTTCTCGTCGGGACGCACGGCGGCGGAGAGGGCGTCGGAGAACATCGCGACTTTCTTGTCGGCGGAGAGGTCCGGCAGGCCGGCGAGACGAACGAAACCGCGCAGGGCCAGCACCTGGTGGACGGGCTTGGGGGAGGAACGGGCGATGTCCAGGAGCGCCGGAGCGGCGGCGTCCTTCCACTCCGCCAGGGCGCGCACAGCGGAGTCCTGAGCGGTCTCGGCGGCGGCCTTCGTCTCGGCCAGCACCGTCTCAAGCGCCTTCTTGCCGCCGACGTGGGCCAGGGCGCGAAGGACCAACCCGCGCGGGTCGCCCGTCGTCTTACCCAGGACGGCCAACAGCGCATCGGCGCGCTTTTCGGGATCGGGAACGCGCGCAGCCGCAGTCGCCACCGCCTTCTGCGCAGCCGACTGCTCCGCCCCGTCCCTGGCGGCAACCATCAAGTCCACGAGGCGCGGGATGTCCTGCTCGCCTGCGATGTCGCCGAGAGACTTGATGGCCTCGCGGCGCACGTCCTGATTCTCGTCTTTGGCGGCGGCGAAGACGGTCTCGATGTGCGCCCTGCCCTGACGCGCGGCCAGCACGCCCAGCAGCGCAACGCGGGAACGGGGCGGCGCCTTGGCCAGGGCATCGGCGGCGGCCTTCAGCGGCGCGTCGCCGGGCAGCCTCGTAAGGACCTCCTGGGCCGCCTTGAGATCGTCGGCCTCTTCGGTCTCGAAGACGCCCATGAGGCCGGGCAACGCCATGTTGCCTCCGAGCCGCGCGGAAGCGGCGATAGCCGCCAGGCGCACAGACTGCTCCTTGTCCTTCAAGGCCGCCAGGAGCGGCGGCAACGCAGACTTGTCGCCGCGACGACCGAGCATCGCCACGATCTCGACTCGCGCCTCCGGCGAGGCCGGTCCCATCTTTTCGACGCACTTCGCGGTGACGTCCTCGCCCGGCAGCGCGCACAGCAACGCAAGGGCGGCCTCGCGGATTTGTTTGTCGGCGCTGTCCACCGCCGCCAGCAACTCCGGCACGGCGGCGTTGCCGAGCGCCCCGGACAGCGCGGCCAGCGCCGCGCACTGAACATGCTTGTCCGCCGGGGCCGTACGCGACTTGAGAAGGTCGCGGCATATCTGCGCGCACAGATCCTTATTCCCCGCCTCGGCCAGCCGCTGCGCGAAGAGCAACCGGCAGGAAGTGGCGAGGGACTTGTCGAAATAGGAGGCCGCCTGGGCCTGTTGGGCAAGGACCTCGGCGGCGGCGGGATCGCCGATGTTGGCGAGCGCATAAAGCGCCGTGCGGCGGAGGTCGGCATTGTCGGCAGCGGCGTCCTTGAGTATCTCGGCAACAGCGTCCTTTGCGCGCGCCTCCCCCAGGGCGCGGACGATGGAGACGCGCTTGCCGCCCTGCGCGGCGGGCAGCGCCTTCAGCAGCGCAGCCACGGCCTCCGGCGTGCGGATGGCCAGGAGGGCCTGCGCGGCGGGATCGCAAAGCCGCTCGGAATCCAGGCAGACACTCAAAGGCGCAACCGACTCGTCCTTACCCGCCAGTTGCAGATTGCGGATGAGGCACGCCTTCATCTCGTCGTCCTTCGCATTCTGCAGGGCGTCAATGAGGACGGCGGCAAACATCTTGCGCTCCTGCTCGGCGCCGGGCCGCGAGACGTACATGGCGAGGCCGTCGCAGGCGAACTGGGCCTGCGCGTCCTTCCCGCTCCAGGGGGCCAGCAATCCGACGACCTGCCGGATGCCGGCCGGACCGAGCGCGACCAGTTCGGCCACGATCTTCTGACCTTCCTCGACGCTGTTGGCCGGCAGCTTGGCGAGCAGGTCCGCAACCTTCGGGGCAGCAGCCTGATCCTGCGCGCGCGCGCTCAGGCAAAGCGCCAGGGACAGGACAACAAGAACGATCGCTCGCTTGATCATGGTCTCCTCTTTTGTATATGTGAAGGCGTAAATCCCGGTCTGCGCCGCTTAGAGACGCCAGGGGGCGCGCATCGGCTGGTCGGCCAGACGGTTGGCCTCCTCGTCGCCGATGAAGCGCTGCGCCTTCGGGTCAAACCTCAATCTGCGGCCCGTGCGGATGGCGACGTTCGCCAGGTGCACGAGCATATTGCTGCGATTGCCGTTAGCCTCGTGAAGACCAAACCTCTGCCGAGTGCGCACAGCAACATTGAAGTCCGAGATCATCGGCTCGGGATCGGGCAGAGAGCCGAGGGCGTCGAGCAGGTCGGGCGGGTCGCAGCGAAGACCTCTGAAAATTTTGCCCTTCGGCCCCTCGATGAACGGATCGGACTCGGCGGGCGGCTCGCCCCAATCGCCGGATTGCAGGATCAGCCTGCAACCATCCTCGTACTTCATATCCACTCGCCCCCAGATGCCCACAGCGTCCGGATGCTGGGGCCAGGGCGCCTCGGCGACGATCTCCACAGGACTGGTATCGTCCTTGTCGAGGATGTACTGGACGGGATCGAGGTAATGCTGGCCCATGTCCGCCATGCCGCCGCCGTCGTAGTCCCAGTAACCGCGGAAAGAGCCGTGGACGCGATGGGGATGATAGGGCTTGTAGGGGGCGGGGCCGAGCCAGAAGTCGTAGTCGAGTTCAGGCGGCGCCGGCTGGGGCGTCAGGTCGGTCTTGCCGGACCAGGACTTGACCTTCCAGCCAAAACCGGTCACAGGACTCACGCGCGCCGTCAGGGGCCAGCCAAGAAGCCCGTTGGAGACGATCTTCTTGAGCGGCTTGGCCGGCGCGCCGAAGCCGTAGAGATTGCTGTAGAGACGAAACCAGGTGTTGAGGCGGAAGATGCGGCCGTTGCGGCGCACGGCATCCACGACCGGCTGCCCCTCGGCGACGGTGCGCGTCATGGGCTTCTCGCACCAAATGTCGCAACCGGCCTCCGCCGCCGCGATGGACATCAACGCGTGCCAGTGCGGAGGCGTGGCGATATGAACGATATCAATGTCGCCGCGATCGAGCACGTCGCGAAAGTCCTTGTAGCCCCTGCAGCCCTCGCCCCCCCGCTGCACGGCGCGCTCCAGACGCTTGGCGTCCACGTCGCAGACGGCCAGGAGCTTCGCCTGCTTGTCGCCGAGGGCGTAACCCACGTGGCCCATGCCCATGCCGCCGACGCCGATGACGGCGTGCGTAAGCATCTGGCTGGGGGGCGTCACGCCCGGCCCGCCCAGGACATGCCGCGGCACGATAGTGAAGGCCGCCGCCCCCGCAAGCGAACCCGCCAGAAACTTGCGCCGGGAAATCCTTTCTCCGGACATTCTTGTGACGCCTCCTTTTCTGCCGCAAATTCCGTGAATGTGGTCTCACAGACGCCAGGGCACGCGCATCGGCGGACACGCCAGGCGATTGGCCTCCTCGTCGTCAATGAAGCGCTGCGCGACGGGGTCGAAACGCAACCTGCGCCCCGTGCGTATGGCGATGCTGGCCAGATGAAGCAGGATGATGCTGCGCAGGCCGTTGGTCTCGTTCAGACCGAACTTCCGCCGCGTCATGACCGAGGTGTGGAAATCGGAGATCATGGGTTCGGGGTCCGGGAGCGCAGCCAGCGCATCGGCAAGCTCCGGCGGGTCAAGCCGGAAACCCTTGTACACACGTCCTTTAGGACCTTCGATGTAGAGGTCCTTCGCTTCGGGCGGAGGTCCCCACTCGCCCGATTCAATGATGATGCGGCAACCGTCGTCGTACTTCATCTCGACGCGCCCCCAATAGCCCACCGCATCAGGATGCTGCGGCCACGGGGCCCTGGCCTGGACCTCGACGGGACTGGTGCCGTCCTTGCCCAGGAAGTACTGCACGGGGTCGAGGTTGTGTTGCGACATGTCGCCCAGGCCGCCGTTCTCGTAATCCCAGTAGGAACGGAACTTGTAATGGACGCGCGCGGCGTTGTAGGGCTTGTACGGAGCGGGGCCGAGCCAGAGGTCGTAGTCGAGATGCGGAGGGACGGGTTCCGGCTTCAGATCGGTCTGCCCCAGATTTTTCTTCACCTTCCAGTTGAACCCCGTGGCCGGACTGACCCGCACCGTGAGCGGCCAGCCGAGCAGACCGCTGGCGACAAGCTTCTTGATCGGCTTGACCGGCGTACCGAGGTTGTAGAAACCGCCATAGAAACGGAACCAGGTGTTGAGGCGGAACATGCGGCGGTACTTCTGCACGGCGTCGGCAATCGCTTGCCCCTCGTAGAGCGAACGCGTCATGGGCTTCTCGCACCAGATGTCGCAGCCCGCCTCCGCCGCCGCGATGGACATCAGCGCGTGCCAGTGGGGCGGGGTAGCGATGCGCACGACGTCAATGTCGCCGCGTTCCAGCAGGTCGCGGAAATCCCGATACCCCTTGCACTGCGGCCCCGCTTTCTTGAGCGCGTTGGCGACGCGCTGGGCGTCCACGTCGCAGACGGCCAGGAGCCGCGCCCGACTGTCGCCGAGCGCCATATTGACGTGGCCCATGCCCATGCCGCCCACGCCGATAACGGCGTGCGCGAGCGTTTCGCTTGGAGGAGTCACCCCCTGTCCGCCCAACACATGACGAGGCACAATCGTGAAAGCCGCCGCCGCCAAAGACCCCCCAAGGAACCGGCGTCGCGTAATTCCTTTGTCGGCCATCGGATCATCGCTCCAAAATCGTGCCCGCAACCCGATAAGACCCCGTGCAACGGCACGTCAACGTATAGCACGTAAGGGCGGTTCAATCAAGGCTTTCTTCTCGGCAAAACAGATTGGCATAGGGGCCGATGGCGCGATAGAATCTGCGGTGGGCCGCGCAGGAAGTCCGATGCCGCCGCCGGGAGAACGCCCATGAACAGCCGTGAACGTTTCCGCGAGACAATGCGTTTCGGGCAGCCCGACCACGTGCCCTACTTCGAGGAAGGACTGCGCGACGACGTGCTGGAGGCGTGGCGGCGGCAAGGCCTGCCGCCCGAAGCCGACCTGGCCGAGATGTTCCACATGGACCGGCGCGAGCAAATCCCGGTCATCATCGAGCCGATCCCGAAGGTCGAGCAATGGCCGACGTCGCGAAGGGACGCGACGGCCTTCCGCCGCCACCTGCGCCTCGACGCACCCGGACGGTTCCCGGCAGACTGGGCGGACAAAGTGCGGGCCTGGCGGACGCGCGGGCACATCCTGTCGCTCCAGTTACATCGCGGATACTTCCTCTCGATGGGCGTGCGCGAATGGCCGCGCTTCCAGGAATCGGTCTACCTGCTGATGGACGATCCGGCGCTCGCGCGCGAGATACTGGACGCGTACGCCGAGTTCGCCGTCCGACTCCTCGAACGCGTGCTGGCCGAAACGGACATAGACTTCGCCTTCCTGTCCGAACCCATCGGCGGCAACGACAGACCCCTGCTCTCGCCGCGGCAGTATGAGGAGGTCGTGCTGGCGAGCTACAAACCCATTCTCGAGGCGCTCAAGCGACGCCGCGTCGAAACGGTCGTGTACATGACCTACGCCAACTCGCGCCCGCTGCTGCCCGCCGTCGTCCGTGCGGGTTTCAACTGCCTCTGGGCAACCGAGGCCAACATCCAGACGATGGACTATCGTTCGATCCGCCGCGAGTTCGGCCGCGACCTGCGCCTCATCGGCGGCATTGACCTCGACACACTCCTGCTGGACAAAGAAGCGATCCGGCGCGAGATCGAGACCAAGGTCCCCCCGCTCCTGGAACAGGGCGGGTATATCCCCGTAGCCGACGGACGTGTGCGGGCAAACGTCCCGTTCGAGAACTATGTTTATTACCGACGATTGACCGAGGAGATCACCCGGTGAGAACCAGGACGCCTTAGTGCCTGGCTCGCGCCAAGCCGTCCGGCGCGTGCCTGGCACTAACGTTCGGCAACCATACGGAGTGCCAGGCACGCGGCAAACGTCCGCCGCGAGCCAGGCACTAAGATAGCGGAGAAGCCCGACGGCAACGCCATCGTCATTCAGACCCAACCCGCCCCTCCGGGCGAAAGCCGCGAGGCCTTCACCATATCAACCGCCGGCGGCATCGCGCCTGCTCCAGCAGGAGCAGGCGCGCATCACCGGCAACAGTCCGCTGGCGGCCCTCTACGGGGCCTACGAGTTCCTGGAACAGGCGGTGGGCGCACGCCCCGTCTGACGGGGCACGCTGGTACGCCCCCGGCGAGCTGGGCGAGGTCGTGCCGAACCACGACACGATCGCCCTCCCCGACTTGAACGTGCGCCGGTCCCCGAGATTCCCCATGCGCTGGGTCGGCGTCGGACAATGGTCCGTGCACAACAAGCAGAACCGCTGCGACGACGGCTTCCTCATTCATCCCGGCATCTATCACACACAGAACGCCCTCCTGCCGCACGCGACCCACTTCAAGGAGCATCCGGAGTATTACGCGCTGGTCGCGGGCCCCGTTCCTGGCCCCGCTCCTGGCGGTGCCAAGGACGGGGCACGCGCAGCCAGGATCGGGGCGGACGCCGACGCCATTCTGTCGAAGATGTGCGACGACCTCTTTGGCAAGGCCGCGCCCGCGATGAAGGCGTACTACGGCCTGCTGGAACAGCGCATGGCCGCATGCGGCAAACACTTCCCCGGACGCG
>CAYPFP010000003.1:136056-139026 GCA_964409935.1 uncultured Planctomycetota bacterium
CGACGCGGCATCGGCCAAAGCCGCCGAAGCGCGCGAGGCCATCACCAATCTCCACGAGGACATCCTCAAGAACCGCTCCAAATGGGACGGGGTTGTGAGCAAGACGCAGGTCGGCGGCGAACCCTACCTGACCTGGACCATGGAACAGGCCGCCCGGAAAGCCGAGACCACCGCCCGAAAAGCACGGAGCGAGCGCAACCAACGCCCACCCGAAAACATCCTCGCTCCCCTCCCCGCCAAGTGGCGCTTCGCGCTCGATGGAAAGGACGCCGGCGTAAGAGAAAAATGGTTCGCCCCGAACTTCAACGACAGCGGATGGAAAGAGATCGAGATCGGCAGGACCTGGGAGAGCCAGGGCTACGAATACGACGGCTTCGCATGGTACCGCGTCACGTTCGAGGTGAAACCGGAGTGGCCTGCGGACTCTCCGCTCGGCCTGCACTTCGGCGCCGTGGACGGCGAGGCATGGGTGTACTGGAACGGAGACATGATCGGCCATCACAAAGGATGGGACGAACCCTTTTCGCTGCCGCTAAGACGCGAACAGATCAAGACGGACGCGCCAAACCACATCGCCGTGCGCGTGTGGGATGGCGCAAACCAAGGCGGCATCTACCGGCCGGCGCACCTCGTGCGCCTTCAAGCCCCGCGCCCCTGAAAACCCCGCGAGGACATAAGAACTCCTTGCGTCGCACTCACTTCTTCGCGGGGGACGGCTGCGACGAGGTCCGCCATTTCTCGTACCAAGCCTGCCACTTGGCCTTGTCCCTGCGATAATCCTTGCCGGTCATCAACTGCAGGGCGCTGTAGGCCGCCGAACGCACCTCCACCTGCTCGTCTTCCAAGGCCGCCATAAGCAAGGGATAGGCCGCGCGGTCCCGCAGGCCGGACAAAAGGCCCACGACCTCCTTGCGGACAGCGGGATCGCGCGACTTCATGGCGTCGGTGACGATGATCTCCTTGAGCAGGCCATGCTTCTTGGGGTCAATGATCGCCAAGGCCCGGAAAATCTCCTTCTTGACGACGATGTCCTGCCAGTCCATCCGCAACAGATCGAGCAAAGGCCCGACGCCGTTGCGGTCCGGATTCCTCTGGAGAATGGCGATGGCGTCGAGCCGCTCTTTGCGCTTCGCGTCCTTGAGCCGGCCCTCCGGCGTGGTGTCCTCGACGAGCTGGCCGATCTTGCGCAGAGCAGCCATGGCATAACGGCGAAGGGTGGGATTGATGTGACGAATCTGCCGCAGCCAGGGATCGGCAACGGCCCGATTGGCAATCCATCGAATGCCGCCCAACGCCATGAGGCGGGTCAAATCATCGGTGGCGTCCGCCAGGACCGCCAAACCGCGAAGGGCGATCGGCGCGCGCGAACGCGTAAGAGCCTCCGACAGGTTTTGGCGAGTCTCCACGTCGGCCTGATCCAGCCGCTTCAGGATGGTCTCGACAGCCTTGGGCTGAGCGGTCGCCGCCAACGCCGCCGAAGCGGCCCTCCGCACCGCAACCTTCGAATCGTCAAGCAAGAGAAGAAGCGGCTCGACCACCCGCTCATCCACGTACTGCCCCAACTGCAAGGCCGCCTGGATTCGAACCTCGTCGTCGGTCGAGGCCACCTGCGCCTTGAGTTGCTCGATCTCGCGCCCGTCCTTGGATATCCTGAACTGGTCGAAGGGCATCCCGTCCCTGTCACACGCCTCCAAGGCAAGCGACTGCCCGTGAATCCGTACGACGACAAAATTGTTGCGCGGTTCCGCATAGGCCGACCACCATTGCGGGTCCACGTCATAGAGCGCCGCCCCGCCCCCTGCCGCAACCACGTAAACAATCCCGCCAGCATCATCGCGATGCGCGCCCTTGATCGGGAACGTGCGCTCGTAGATGTGATCATGCCCCCCGAAAACCATATCCACTTTGGCTTCCTCAAAAAGCTTCTGGAGGAACGCCCGCGTCTCCACCGTCTCAATGTCGAAACAGCGCTCCCCCGACGTAAAGGGCGGGAAATGAAGAAACACAAACCGCCATTGGGCGTCTTTGGCCTTCAGCAAATCCTCCCTGAGCCACTTGTGCTGAGCGCTGCCCGGCCTGTAATCCTCGTAGACATTCACGCCCGCGAAATGGGCCGGGCCATAGTCGAAGGAGTAGTAGCCCGTCTTCTGGGCAGTCCCGCCGCCCGGAAAGGAAAAGAACTCGTAGAAATACTTTGAGAGCGCCTCATGGTTGCCCATGACCGGATAGATGGGCGCGCGACAGATCACATCCTTCAGCGGCCCGAAGAACTCAGTGCCCCACTCCTCATACTTCTGCCCATCCATCACCATGTCGCCCGTGTGGAGGATGAAATCCGGCTCCACGCGGCGTATCTGCGCCGCGATACGCTGATGCTTCTCAATGCCCGAACGATTGTCGCCATAGGCCACGAACGTAATGGCCTGATCCCCCGCAGGCGCCGTCTTGAACGAGTAAGGCCCGCTGGCGATCCCGCCCGAGGCCACCCGATATTCATACCGAGTCCCCGGCGTCAGCCCCGTCAGCCGGACGCGGTGCATCCGCCCGGAGCTTTTCTCCGGCACCGTCCCCCCAAAACCCGCCGGATCCGTATAGGAAACCGTCGAATCGGCAGGCACATTCGTCTCCCACATCACGACAATACTCGACGGCGTCACGTCCTGAAGATAAGGCCCCTTCGTGATGTGCACCTGCCCCCACTGCGCCCAGCCGACGACGGGGGCGAACGTTGCCGCAACCCAAAGGCATACGAGCGGCAGTGTGCGCAGGATTTTGGCCTTGGTCCGCAACATCATGCCTCACGCATCTGATTTAGTTCAGGATAGACCGGGCAACCTCTGCCCATAAACCGAGTCTAGCAGGACGCGCGAGAGTCGTCAAGCACAAGGGGCGCAGCCGTCTCCGCCTCTGTGCCCTTCAGCGACAACGCCCGTCTAAGCCTGTCGCGAAAAAGGCATTTTTTGAGGGGAC
>CAYPFP010000004.1:0-22636 GCA_964409935.1 uncultured Planctomycetota bacterium
GCACTATACCACATCCGAAAAGCAATATCACTATATTATGCGAAGCTCAATAGATTATCCAGTCTAAGGAGCATTTCCTTTGTCTTGGGGCCACATCGCTTTTCCAGATGCCATATCCTGCCATCTGCAATCCATGGTCGGGACAAATCCCCGTCAGGGAATCGTCCTGTGTCTGCGAAGCGACTCACGGGGACGGGAACGATGACATGCGGCTGGAGGAAATAGCAGTCACCGTCGCGGTAAAGGGCGACCTCGACAACCTTGATGTCTATCTTGTGGTCACGCAGCCACAGTGCCACGCTCCCAAGTTTCTCCTTCACCTCCGCCCCAAGAATGATCATGCGTTGGTCGGAATTCATATCAGGAACCTCATCAATTCCCGACTGAGAGCAGAATTGTTCGTAGACCTCATTGAAGTTGAAACTGGGGTCGCCCGCCTTTCCCATGTAAGAGCGCGCTTGGTTCTCAAAATCCTCGAAGCGCCATTTTGCGATGTAACTTGCATAACGAAGCGCCTGCATATCCACCGGGTCTTTCAGTTTCCCCCGCTTCAATTCGATGATCACCGCATGTCCTTGAGGATCAAGCGCAAGTACATCAAGCGTATCCTTGACATCAGGGATCGTCACCTGCCGGCCGATGATCAAGAGTGGCTCACCCAAGATCGAGGGATCTGACGTCAGCCATTCCTCCAATTCTTTTTCCAGCAGCTTCTCTTCTCTGAGCTTTGTCTCAGCGACTTTGATTGGGCCTTTCGGCGTGATCTTCCACATTGGCATGGGATCTCTCCACATCCAAAACAAGATCTATTCCTTGGCCTTCAGCGGCAGCTCATCATACCAGAGGAACGGGAGCTTCAACTGCGCCATAACACTGTCGGCGCCGGACGGCTCGTCGAGGAGGACGACGCGCGGGGTCTTGCGGTCGCCGGCGGCGAAGGCAATGATGTTCTCCAAGAGCCGCCGCGCCGCAGGGTCCTTGTAGCGATGCAGCACGTCCAACTGGCAGAAGATGATCCAGCCCTTGCCGTGGCGGCGCAGCATGAGGCCGCCGCGAGGCTCCGTGAGGGACTGCCAGGCGTCGTCGCCGCCGTCGAGAGGGTCGTTCACGACGGCGCGTCCGGAGAGGTCCGCCGGCTCGACGCCCTTCGCTATGGGATGGTCGGACGTCCAGCGGAAGGCGTCGGCGTCCTTCTCCGATCCCGCGATGTTGCCCGGCAGCCAGGAGGCGTCGAACTTCGGGAAGTTCTGGAAGAAGATGACCAGGTTCACGCCCTCCGCGACGGCGTCCACGACCGCGCGCTTCTTGTCGGCCGACAGCGCGTCGAAGCCCCACGCCTCCTTGCCAAGCACCATCACGTCGCACGAAGCCGGAGACAGCACGACCTCGTCAATCTGCCGCACGGGCGGGACGTAAGGAACGAGCGTGGCGCGGACCAGATCGGCGACGCGGGAAAAATCGAAACGCCGCCGCTGCGCCGCCCTCTGGAGGACGCCGAGTTCCTCGATGGCCGCCGGCGCGGCGCGGGCGTTCTGGGCGATCAGGATATCCCGCTCGACGTCGCGCACGGTGCGCTGACAGCCCTGCGGGGGCGAGGACGCCTTTCGATAGTGCGGCGCCGACAGCGCGACAAAGCGCATCCAGGCGTCCCTGGCGGCCTGAAGCCGGGCGACCGCCGACTGCCGATGGTTGGGGTCGCCGGCGGCAAAGAAGCGCATGAGATCGGTGGCGGCGCGGATTTTTTCGGCGTAATAGAGGCCGAGGGCGGCCGTAGCCGCGAACTCCTCGCAGTAACACTCGGCTTCGCCGCGAGGCGCGCCGCGTGCGCGAACGCGCGCCACCGCCTCGGCCGTCTCCTTCGATGCGGCCTCCAGTTGGTCGGCGACCTGCAGCGGCGTAAGAACGCCGGCCGGCGGGGTTTCGCCGCGCAGGAGCATTCCGACATACTCCGGGATGTCCAGCAGGGCGTCCTCGATGGTGTGGTTGAACACAAACTCGATCACGTTGTGGAAGCCCTGGCGATCGCGGTAGTTGTATCCGCGCCCGAAGCCGGTGTTCCAAAGCCCCCAACACCATTCCGGCTGCCAGTCGCCGTTCATGTAGTTGAAATGGAAACGCGTGGTCGCGGGGATGACGAAGCTGGATCTGGCGTAGGCCGTGTAGAGGTCGTCTCCGTCGGCGCCGAAACGGGCGCGGAACAAGCCGCGCCAGCGGTCCTCCGGGATGGACGGGTCGTAGGACAGCCGTCCCCAGAGCAAGAAGCGGAACCAGTGGCGCTCCCACTCGTATTGCCACGTCTGATGGGGCTGGGCCTTTTCCGTGTGGGACGTGTCGGGGCCGGGGCGCACGCTCTCCTCGCCCATGAGAAAACCGACCGAGTACTCGGGATGAGAATTCTCGATCACGCTGCGGACGAACGCCGGATCGCCCCAGCGAAACAGGAACACGCAGTCGTTGCGCAGATGCCACATGATTTTGTACGTGCGTCCGGGCAGGTTGATCCACTGAAGGTGGTCCATGACGTTCCGTTCGGCCTTCTGTGGATCGCGGCTCAGGTACTTCATGTAATCAGGGAAGTCTATCCAGTCGGGGTCGAGGAAGTGATTGCGCAGGCCGGAATACATGTGCTCGCCGTTGTACTTGATCTCGACGTAGACCTCGCCCGGATAGTCGGCGCAGATGATGCGCTGGATCGAGTCCGGCGCGGCGTACCAATAGCGGTGCAGGAGCGGCACGACGCGCCCCGCGTCCTTGACGCCCGCCACGAAGGTGTCCTTGATCCACTGTTCGCGCCAGTCGTAGTCCTCGCTGGGCATGCGCTCGCCGGCGCAGACGCCCAGGCCGGTCAGGTCGGGGTACGTTTTCAGTGTCTGCGCGACGCAGTAACGCATGTAGTCGCGCACGAGGGGCGAGTCGAAGTTGCTGTCGGGAATCTTGTGGGCGGCGGCCAGCTTCGACGAAAGGTGGATGTTCCAGTTGATGAGGAAGGTGCGGATGTTGCGCTCCTTGGCGAGGCGGAAGATCATGGAGAAGGTGCGGATGTTGCGCGCGGTGTGGTCGGGCGAGAGGACGGCGGCCTCCGGGAACCGGTCGAAGGCGATCATGAACGGAAAGGGGTGCAAATGCCAGAAACCGATGGAGTTGAAGCGCGCCCGCGCCAGCAGGTCGAAGAAGCCGCGCCAGTGCTCCTCGGAATGGAAATAGTCCAGCCCGTCGCCGACGCTGGGGAGGTTGTATTTGTACTGGCGCACGGCGAGAAAGGGCTTGGAAGACTTCGACGCCACCGACGCCGCGTCGCTGGAAAGACACGCCGCGCCGCCCAGACGTATCTGCTCGGCGACCTCCAGCGCGCCGTACATGGCGCCGGGTTCGTCATGGCCGGCGACGACGATGCGGCCGTCGGGCATCCGGGTGATTGCGTACGCCTCAGCGGCCTGCGGCGGGGGCGAGACGCCGGCCTTGTCGGGCAGCCAGTCGAAGACGCCCGCGACGACGCGCGGCCCGCCGAGGCGGGCGGCGGGGGCGGTCTTCTTGCGTTCCGTCAGGGCGTCCGAAATCTCCTTGCCGGCGAAGGCGAGCATGGGCGAGTTGGGTTGGACGGTCACGTCTGCGGCCGCGACGCCGCCTGTGAAGATCCAGAGACCCGCCAGTATCAGAATCGTCTTCCGCATACGCTTTCCCCTCTCGAAAAATGGCGCGACATTCGCAGGCGCCATAATCGTATATTCCGGAAAGCGAAACGTCAACGCGAAAAGCTGTTTGAGAAAGGGGCGGGAAATGGTTAAACTCTGCTGCCTGGCGTGAGAAGAATTCCGCGACTCCTCCGGGAACACAAACATGACACTATCCATGTCCGGTCTGCTGGGCCGACGCGGCCCGGGCATCTGCAAGGCCGTGGAGGCCGCGCGCAAGTTCCTACAGGCGCACGACACCGCATCCCGGCTCCGGCGCGTGGGCCAGACCCTGGCGGAAGTGCCGCCTGCCGCGCACTTCGACAAGCGATTCATCCAGGCGTCCTATCGCGGCGACCTCTCAAGGCCGCCCGACGACGTTTTGACGGGCCAGGGGCTTTTCTATGTCACCGAGCAACGAAAGCTGTTCCTGGACTGCACCGCCGGGCACTACCAAATGACGTGGGGCTACCGCCATCCGGAACTTGAGGCGCTACTCAGCGACGCCGCGAAGACGGGCATCGTGTGGGACGACCACAGCAACATCCCCGGCAACGCCGTGAAACGGCTCTCCGAACGGCTCGTGCAGGCCGCGAACGGGATCGCGGGGGACCCGTCGCGCCTTCTCAAGGACGACAACGCGCTCAACACCGTCCTGCTGGGCATCTGCACCGGCTCGGTGGCGGGGAGCAGCGCGATCAAGATCGCCCTGCGGCGCCACGAGACGACCAAGCCCGGCCTGGCGCCGGTGTTCGTCTCCATTGCCGGGAACTACCACGGCACCGACTTTCTGGCCCAGCGGCTGCGGGGGATGTGGAAGGGCCGCTTCCGGGGGATGAGGTTCGAACAGGTCGAGCCGAACGACGTCGCGGCGCTGCGGCGCGTCTTCCGAACGCACGGGCGCGCCGTCGCCGCGTTTTTCTTCGAACCGATCCTCATGAACCGCGAGGCGATCCTGCTGGAGAAGGCCTTCGTCCAGGAGGCGCGCGCCCTGTGCAACAAGGCCGGCGCCTGCCTGGTGGTGGACGAGATACAGACGGGGTTCTGGTGTCCGGAGATATTCATGTTCCGGCAGTACGGCATCGCGCCGGACATCGTCGTTCTGGGCAAGGGCATGACGGCGGGCTTCCACCCGTTGTCGGCGATCGTCTACCGGCGCAAGTACGACCGCCTGGAGCAGTACGACGCCATCAGCACCAACGGCAACGCGCCGCTGGCCGCGCTGGCGGGGCTGGGGTGTATGGCGCTGATCGAACGCCGGCGGCGGCCCATCGCCGCCCTGAGCCGTTATTACTTCGGGCGGTTGCAGGAGATACCGCGCGCGTTTCCGAAGCGCGTGGCCCGCATCCACGGGCGGGGGCTGCTGGCCGGGGTGAAGTTCCGCGCGGTGCAGGACGCGCTGGAGTTCCACCGCCGCTGCGTCGAGAGGGGGCTATGGGTGCGCGCCCACGCCTACCACGCGGGACACAGCACGGTACTGACGAAACTCGGTCTTCTCGCCGACAAGGGCGTGGCGGATTTCATCGTTGACCGGTTCCTTGAGATCCTGCGGGAGGGCTGAAATGGAAAAGAACCTGGGCATCGGGCTGATCGGCCTCGGCATGGGGCAGGACCTGTTCTACCTCAACAGCGATCCCTCGACGCGGTTCGAGGTGCGCGGCGTCTGCGCGCGGTCCCGCGACAAGGCGGAGCGCGCGGCCAGGAAGAACGGCATCGCTTTTTCGACGAGCGACTACCGCGCCCTCCTGAAACGCGAAGACATCAGCATCATCGCGGTCTTCTCGCCCGACCATGTGCACGCCGAACACTGCCTGGCGGCGCTGCGGGCGGGCAAGCACGTCCTGGTCACCAAACCGATGGTGAACTCGCTCAGCGACGCCGTCGAGATCACGCGCGAGGCCGAGAAGCGCAAGCTGAAATTCCTGGTGGGCGAGACGTGCCGGTGGTACACGGCCTTCCTGGCGGTGAAAAAATTCCACGACGACGGCGACCTGGGGAACATCCTTTTCGCCGAAGCGCATTACGTGCACGAGATCAAGGATTACTTCGGTCTCACGCCCTGGCGGCTGGAGGTCCCGCAGGATTTCATGTACGGCGGGGTGTGCCATCCGCTCGATTCGCTCGTTTGGTTCCTGGGCGACGTGGACGAAGTGCACTGCTACGCCAACCGCGGCGGGCTGTCGGCGTACCCGATCGAGGACAACTTCCTGCTTAACATGAAGTTCCGCAACGGCGTCATGGCGCGCGTGCTGGGCGCGTACGGGATGGTGCAGCCGCCGTGGCCGATGATGGGTCTCACCATCTACGGGACGAAGGCGACGGCCACGGCCACCTTCGAGGACTTCCAGCCGAGCCAGGTGCGTATCGTTTTCGACAAGCTCAGCGGCAACGAACCGGCCGTCATTGACTACCCCGCCGACCTGGAGGGGGCCTACGGGCAGGGCAAGGCCGTGCGCCGGTACATGACGCACTTCGAGGAGTGCATCGTTGGAGACCGGACGCCCGCGGAGGATGCGCGCGAAGGCACAAAGACGATCGCGGCCCTCGACGCAGCGTGGAAGTCCGCCAAGACCGGGCAACCGCAGAAGGTGAGATACGAGATTTAGCGCGAGAATGCGGCGGCCTGAGCATTTCGGATCGTTTTCACCTGCTCCGGCGTGAGCGCGCCCCGGTAAAGCTGCACCGAGTCCATGCATCCGTTGAGAAGATTGTACGGACCGGCGAGCGTCATGAGGTTCTTGAGCGGACCCTTGTGCTGACTGATGTCGGCGGCGGCCTGCCACTCGCCGTCCACGTAGATGGACGCCAGTTTGCCGCGGTCCACGGCAACGGCCACGTGGCGCCACGCGCCGTCGGCGGGCGGGGCGTCGGCGTTGACGGCCGTGGTGGGGCCGTCGGTGGCGATGAGGAACCGCAGGAGGCGCTTGTCGCCGATCTTGTCGAGGGCCAACAGCCAGAACGGCGGGGTGGTCGTGCTGCCGGCCAGACACTGGCTGCCCTCGCTGTCGGTCTTGTACCAGAGCATCAGGGTGAAGTCGCCCCGCGACAGACCGAACTCCTCCGGCAGTGTTACGGTAATGTAGCGCTTCGCGGCGGGGTCGAAGGCGCAGGCGAATCCCGCCGGCCCCCGAACGCGGCACGAGGCGTCCCACGCCGCGCCGTCGCGCCAACGCTGGAGCTTCGCGGTCGCGCGCTTCTCAACACCTTCGCCCGTGGACGGCACGCTCGAGTCGTCGGCGATCTCTTCCTCGAAACCCATGTCCAGCACGGGGGCGAGCGCGGCTTCGACGGCGCGTTCGGACATGACCAGCGCCCCGAACTCGTCGGGCGTGTTGAATCCGCCGAAGGTGGGCGACCAACTCGTCGCCTGCCCCATGTGGTCCTTGATCGCCCCGCGCCGGACGCGGCAGGCGTTGAAGCCCCAGACCTCGCCCGGCTTCGGCGCGGCGTTCATGGACGCCAACGGGACGGCCATCTCGACAGTCCAGCCTTTCTCGCCGCGCACAACGGCGACCTTGGCGCCGGAGTTCCAGCCCACGCCGGCGTTGTCCAGCCCCATCCCGACGGCGCGATCGGTCAGGACGCCGTTGGGGTTGACGAGAAGATGATAGTACTTCTCGCGGGTGCGCCCGACGTCCACAAAGATCTCCACGTCGTCGTCCAGGCAGATGTTGAGGGAGTCGGGCTTGTTGTGCGAGGCGACTATCTTGTCCATCTCGGGTTCGGGGCAGTCGAAGGCGACGTAAAGCGTATTCTTGTCCCGCGCGACGAAGGCCGTGGAATCCACTTCCACTTTCTCCATGGTCATTCCGACAAAGACCGACGTGCGCGCCGCGTGCTTCCAGACGGGATCATCGAGCTTTCCGTCCAGCAAAGGCGGAGTTGCGACAAGGGGGCACGCCATGCGCCGGCGGCTCTTGTTGCGTTCGGCGTATTCCAGGCAGTGCTTCTCCATCAGCCTGTAGATCGCGTCGTTCATGAGGCGAACGCGGGTCGTGTACGGCTCCTCCACGGCCAGGTCCGCCGCCTTGGTGATGAGGATGTGATACTCCTTGAGCTTTTCGGGCGGGCATATGATCTCCCAGGACTGCCGCTGGCCGCCGGCCTTGTGGGCGGCGATGTCGGGGCGCGTCATCCACGCGTCCTCGAACTTTTCGAAGAACGCCTTCATGGGAGCGGCGGCGGGGCCGTAGAAAAGGCGGTAATGCTCGTCGAGGATATCGTCCGCCTTCAGGGAGTCGTCGGCGAGCATCTTCATGGTCACGTAGGCGGGGAGCAGGTCTTCGGCCATGTTGGAGCGGCGGCTCTTCCACGCCGAGATTTCCACGAACTTGCCCACCACGCCCTGCGACTTCAGGAAGCCGATGTCCTGGCCGAGCAGGCGCGGCGTGATCCAGGGAAAGGCGCAGAAGCGGCTGAAGTATTGGTTAAGGTAATATTCCCAGATGTAAAGCTCGCCCACGCGGCGATGCCAGTCGCGCACCGTGTCGTCGAAATATTTCTTCGAGGCGGGGCTGCTGTAGAGCATGGCCTGCTTGGTGATGCAGACGGAGATGTTCGGCTCCAGCACAACATTGCGGGGCGGCAGGAAGTAACGGGCGTACGCAATGGCCGAGATCCACTTGTCCGGGTGCGTCTTGCGGACCTCTTTGGCGACGGCGTTGACGAACGTCCAGACGTATTCGCTGTACCTGCCGTTGAAAAATTCCGCGCCGGGGACGTTTTCGGGGATGGGTTGGCTGACGTCGAGGAGGGCCTTGCAGCGGGAACAGCCGCACCAGCCGCTGCTGGAGTCAATGGGGACGGCGGGATAGTAGTCCCCCGCGGCGAGCACCTGCGAGGTCTTGGTGAAGTACATGGTCGGGAGTTTTCCGTCGAAGAAGTCGCGGGCGTCCTGGGCGTGCTGGGCGATGAAGCCGGGATGGGTGTAGCACAGGTGCGCGCCCTTGGCGGGCTTACCGTCGGCGAACCAGTCGGGATGGGACTCGGCGAAGCGTTCGTAGTACGAGTAGACCGAGTGGTTCACCTGCCACGGCTCGCCGCCCATCTTCGTGCGAAGCCACCAGAGGAGCATATCGCGGCGCGAGACCTGCTTCTTGGGGTCGCGACCGGGGGCGTAGAAGTCGAAAAGGTCCCAGGCGGCCGCGCCGCCGATGATGCGGCACTTGGTCCAGGGCCTCAGGCGCAGGTCGAGACCCGCGGCGCGCAGGGACGGCGTCTTCGGCGCGACCTCGCCGATCTCGCCGGGCAGATACCAGCGCACGCCGCACACGCGTTCGAGGAAGGCGTCCACCGCGTAGAGCGACCCCCACGCCTTGAAGTAGACGCGCCAGGGGAACTCCAGGCGACACTCCGGCCAGGGGAAATCGGCGGCGTAGTCCACCGGCCCGTAGTCCTCCTCGTCGCGGCCCATCAGGACGAGCCACTTGCCGACGTTGCGGATGACGTGCTCCTGGGGCTTGAGGCCGCGGTTGGACAGACCGAGCTTGCGGGTGCGGTCGCTCTCGCCCACAAGCACCAGATAGCCCGCCGCCTGTTCCGCGCCGAGCTTGTCCTCCGTGACGATGGGCAGCGCGGCCCCGGCAAGTTTTTGGGTGTAGTGGGCGAGTTCCTCCGCAGCGAACCAGGCCATACGGCTTGGTTTGGCCGCGACCACGATCGTCGCCTGCGCTTGCCCGTCCTCCACAAGAACGCAAGCATCCTGCGAGAGCGCGGCGCGCGCGGCCAGGAGCAAGACGACCACGACAAGGAGGCAGACCCTTCGTTGAACGAGAAACATCGAGACCCTCCGTCGAGCTGCACGACGCATCAGATGTAGTGTTTGCCGCCAACGCCGCGAATGGCATCGGGGGAGATCTTTCCGTCGGGATTCGTCGTATTGTTAAAGCGCGTCACAGCCTGGCTGCCGTGGAAGCGCGCCATGGGCAGGATGGTGCAGGGCCGCGTGGTGGCGACCAGCCAGTCGAGCAGGTCGCGCCTCAACTCCGCGACGCGGTCCCGATACTGGGGGTCAAAGTACAGGTTGTTCATCTCCCACGGGTCTTTTTCAAGGTCGTAAAGCTCGCCGAAATCCTCACAGCCGTCCTGCCCGGCGAACATCTCCGGAGGATAATAGACGAAGCGGAACCGGCCCTTGCGCACGCTCTTGCTCCAGGCGAACTCGGTGACGCCGACCTTGTGGACCTCGCCTCCGCGGCCATGCAACAGGTGGGACAGGTCCTTTCCGTCGCCGGTCTGGAAAAGGTCAAGACCGGCCAGGGCGCACAAGGTGGCGGACACGTCAACGGCCTCGACGATCTCCGGGGCGGCGTGTCCGGCGGCGAAGCGCCCCGGCCAGCGCCAGAGGAACGGAATGCGGGTGATGGCATCGGAGCAGATGCCGGGCGCCTTCTCCATGATGCCGTGCTCGCAGGCGTAATCGCCGTGGTCGCTGGTATAGATGACGATGGTGTCCTCGTCCAGGTTCTTCGCGCGGAGCCAGGCCAGCATCTCGCCTACGGCGTGGTCCACCTGACTGACGCATCCCAGGTAGCCGTGGAGTTTGCGCAGGCGGGCGGCCTCGAAGGTCTTCGGCTCGAAGAGCGCCCAATGCCCCTGGCGCCAGTGCCGGGCCGTGCGGCGCAGGTGCGGGGCCTTGCGCTCCATGTCGTAATCGGCGTTAGGGGGGAGCGTCAGTTTGGACTCGTCGTAGATGCTCCAGAACGGCTCGCTGGGGGCATAGGTCTGGTGGGGGCGCGGCAGGCTGGCATGCGCGATGAAGGGCCGCGACTCCGCGACGGCCTGCTCCATGAACCGAACGGTCTCGCGGACGATCCACCCTTCGACACAGTCTTCGTAGGGAAGATTCGAGCGGCGGCCGTCGCAGCTCTGCATACCGCGGCGGCCGTGTTCGGGATAGCCCACGTCGTCGCGCAGATGCGCCAGGTTCTTCCGCCGCAGATACTCGTCATACTCCGGGCATCCGCCGATGCTGCACTCGTGGTAGACCTCGCGGAAGAAGTCGCAGTCGTCCTCGACCCAGTACTCCGGACAATGGATCTTGCCGATGGCGCCGGTGCGATAGCCGGCGCGCCGGAAATGGCCGAGCAGGGTCGGAAGGCCGCCGGGGTTTCGCCCGCTCAGGCCATAGTAGCCGTGATTATGCGGGTACTGCCCTGACAGAAAACTGACGCGGCTGGGCGTACAGATGGGATTCTGGGTGACGGCGTTGTCGAAACGCACACCCTCGGCGGCGAGACGATCGAGGTTGGGCGTCTTGACGTCGGGGTGATTTCTGTGGCCCAACACCTTGGCGTTGTGCTGGTCGGCCAGGATGAAAAGGACATTGGGGCGCTTGTTCATGGTGTTGTCCCTCGACTCTGCGCGGCGGGTCCTTCGAGCACCAACAACCAGTCCTGATAGATGGGCAGACGGGGAAGCGGGATGCGCCAATCCCCATTCTCCTCCGGCTTGACGGCGCCCAGGTCGTGTTCGGTCCCGTCGGTCGGATTGAAGAGGAAGGCGCGGTAACGGGCCTCCTGTTCGACGCCCTTGAAGATGAACGTTCCCCACGAAAGAGGCAGGTAGATGATCCTCACCTCGCCGGGGATGCCGGCGGCATAGGGGGCGGCGTAATTGTCCTTCGACCAGTGCGGCTCGACCCATTCAGGATGCGGTTCGAAACGCCACCAGGCGTAACGTTCGAGCAGCCCCTTTGCCAGGCCAAGCTGCTTCGAACCCGGCAATTGGGACGCGTCCTGCCAGGGCGTATGGCCCCAGGACATGCCGTGCGGCGAAGGACCGTAGGGCTTTTCGCGGGTGTTGACCTGCCAGATGCCGTTGGCGCCGTATGTGTAACCGCAAGCGCCGTTGAGCATGCAGGCCCAGAACATCAGGCGCTGCACCTCCTGGCGGGAGGCCTCGCCGATGCCCTCGTAACAGACCTCGCCGTTGATGACTGGCATGCGGGGTTCGCGCGCACACCCCTCGACGACGCGCCGGATGGTGTTGGGAAGGCTCTGGCGATCGCCGTGTCCGGTCTGGAGCATCTCGAAGTCCACGACCGAAGGGTCCTCGACCTGGTTGCGGGCGGTATCGGTGGGGTGGATGGTGATGGGGTGGTGGTACGGATCAATGGCGCGCACATAACGGGCCAGTTCGGTCCAGCCGCTCTTCTGGAACTGGATGTCCTTGTTCTTGTCTGGAGACAGGTAGTAGGCCATCGCGCCCTCGCCGGCCAGACACCAGACAACCGGATAGGCAGCGTAGCGCGCGACCAGGTAGCGCCAGTGCTTCTTCATCTTCTCGACGCCGAGCCAGGGCAGGTAGTATCCCCAGCACCCGAGAAGACACGGGACGATGCCTTTGTGCACCAGCCAGTCAAGCCGCAGGTCGGCCATGTCGAAGTACGAAGGGTTGATGCGGGTGTAATCCTGCTCCCACGGGAAACCGGCCTCGTTGACCCCGCGCGGGTCGAACGAAGGCATGTCGGGATACAGGCCCGCCACGATCTGGACGACGGTGAAGCCCTTCGCGACGCGATCCGCGGCAAGCGCCTGGAAGTCCGCCGGCCACCGCAACCGGCGACAAAGCCCCATCCACCATGTGTCGCCAAGCCAGAAGAAAGGCGTGCCGTCGAGGTGTTCGAGGTGGCGGCGGTCCTGGCTCACGCGAAGCGGGCCGCGGCGAAGAAGGACGTTGTCGCCCTCATAGGGTGTCACTTCGAGCACACCCTCCTGCCCGTGGAGGTCGCGGTTGGCCTTGTCCGAGCAGACGGAGCGGTAGCGGTGGGTGCCGACCTTCGGCGAGGCGTACCGCACGCGCCAGACGTTCCCGCCGGACCAGAACGCCGGCACGCGCTTCTCCTGACCGTTCGGGCCGGAGAAGATCACGTCCAGTTCGACCTCGTTGAAGGGGTCGCGATAGGATTCGCCCGAAGAAAACGACCACTCCGTCATGCAGTTTTGGATCGCGAACCTCATCGGGTTCCTCCCAGGACATTCGAGTTCCGGCGGGTTAATTGACCATGGCCCCGCCCGCGAGATAATCATGGGCCTTCTTGTACAGAAGCGTGTCTTTCGTGCGGACCTTTTTAGTTCAATTCCCCCCGCAAATCTCCTCGATCCGCTTCATGTAATGGCAATAATTGGAGAAGGAAATGTCCGGTGGAGATGAATGGTCGGTGTGGGGGATGTAGCCGCCCTCGTCCATGAGGGGCTTTAGTCGGCGCAGTTCGGCGTCAATGGCCTGCGGCCCCTCAGCCAGGGCACGCTTGTCCACGCCGCCCCAGATCCTCAGTTCCCGACCGTATTTCTTCCGCACCGCCAGTACGTCCATGCCCGCCTGCACCTCAAAGGGATACAGGAAATTCAGGCCCGCGTCAAGCCAGACCGGGATGAGCGGGTCAATGAAGCCGTCGCTGTCCAGGCCGATGAACTTCACGCCGCGTCCCCGAAGAAAATCGGCCACTCTGCGGTACCTGGGAAGCATGTAGCGGCGCGCCAACTGCGGCGAGAGCAGCGGCGCCGTGCGAAAGGCCATGTCCTCCCAGAAGGCGAAGGCATCGGGGCACGCCGCCTCCAGCACCTGCGACATGACGGCAATGATAAAGTCCGCATTCGCGTCCATCATCTCCTCGATGAAGGCCGCGTCGTCGTAGAACAACGTGCAAAGCCGCTCCACGCCGACGAGATTCCGCAGAGGCCCGAAGAAACCGCCCCAGCGGTCGGAGATGACGATGAAGGGAGAGGGCTTCGCGCCTCTGCGGAATCTCGCAGAGGCGCGGACGGCCTGAAGCTGGGTCTTCCAGTCCGGCCCGATGCGCTGCGTCAGGTTTGGTTGCATCCGCTCCTTCCAGAACCGCCGGAAATCCTCGCGCGTCTCAACCGGAAATTTCACGAACTGCGGCATGGAACTCTTGGGGTTCTTCTTGAGTTCCCTCATCAGGATGCCTTCATGGTTGACGTAGAGGATGTGCTCCGCGTTCTCCTCCAGAACCTTGTGCTCGAAGGGCGGCTTGGGGAAGAACCAGTTGCCGAAGGCGATACGCCGGTCGGCGCCCATGTTCAAGTCGAACGTCTTCGGGTCGTAGCCTTCGGACTTCCACCGCTCCAGGGTTTCCGGCCATGCCCCCCACGCCCAGAAGGGGGGACGATCCATGGTACGGTAGTCCATACAGGCGCGGAAACGTTCGAGGTCGGTCATCGGCGGATTCCTCGTCACCTGGGCGGTTTGGGGTTGCATTCGGGGAAATATGTCACGATCAGGTTGCGGTTGGGGTCCAGCGGTTTCAGGCGCGCCGATTCGGTCGAAGGCTCAGGCAGCGAAGCGTCGCGCGCAAAGACCCCGTACCGGACGCCCAGCCAGTAGACGCCGAGAAAGGGCGTGAGCTGGCGCTGGTCGCGGAAGGCGGCAAAATCAAAACCTGCGACGACGCGGCGAAAAACGGGCAGGAACGCGTCTATGATCTCCCTGTCGCCGGTCAGCATCACCGCAAGCATGCCGTCGAGGGGGTTGCGCACGGTGTCCACGCGGTGCATGTACGCATCCACGCGCTCATCGAAAGACAGACCGGCGATAACGTCCTTCCAGCGGCTCCAGGCGTTGGCGCGGCGGGCATGCTCGAAGGCGGCGCGAGTTTGCGGGTCCTTCTCTATGCCCAGCAGCGCGGTGAGCTGGAGCTGAAGCTGAACGGCCGTCCACGACGCCGCCTCGGCGCGCTCGGCGATGGACCAGGCGGCGTAACGCAGCGCGCCGGCCCTCCGGCGCTCCTCGTAACGGCCGCGCCAGTCCGCGCTCTGCGTGACGTCGGCGGCGATGGCCGCAAAGGCCGGAAAGCCGCCCGTGCGATAGGCGGTGCGGTCGAGGGCGATAGCGATGCGCCGGCGCTCGTCCTCGGCGGCGAGAGGCGAACGCGCAAACCGCCAGAGACCGTAGGAGTAGCCGTTGTAATTGTCGCCGCTGCTGCCTGGCTCCTTGCCCCTGTAATAGGTCCGGCCGTCGGGGAGCACACCGCGCACCAGCTCGGCAAAACCGTCGTGATCGGCAGGACGAACGGCGCTCAGGAGCAACAGCCCTTCGAGCAGACGCCGCGCCTCGGCGGCGTGGTCGGGCTTTCGGGTCACTTCGGAACGCTCGACCAGCCACGCCAGATGCCTGCCGTTGCCGTACCCCGCGCAGTCCTCGATAGCGGTGGACCAACCGTTGGCGTTGGGGACGTCCTTGAGGACGTCGTCGGGCGATGGCAACACTACCCGACCGGAGTGCGGCTCAAGGATGGTGTAGACCATATTCGTGCGGGCGTCAAAGTAATAGCGCCACAGGAGGGCGTGGACGAGACCGGCCTGCCGCTGCAAGGCCGCGTCGTCCAGCCCCTGGCCGGACGCCTCGGCCAGCCGCGCCTTCACCGCCGGAATCTCGTCTTTGACGACGCGCTCGCCGCGCTGAAGCGTCTCGGCCAGGCCCAGGGGCGGAATCTCGTCGGGCTTCGGCGG
Source organism: uncultured Planctomycetota bacterium (assembly GCA_964409935.1). Taxonomy (GTDB): domain Bacteria; phylum Planctomycetota; class Brocadiia; order JAADGH01; family CAYPFP01; genus CAYPFP01. The sequence goes on from CAYPFP010000004.1 coordinate 15,143, forward strand.
CGGGACGGCCTCGACATTCGAGATGACCAGGCCGCCAAATCGGGCCGGCGGCTCGACCGCCCCGCTGCCCACCGTCAAGGCCGCGCCGCCCGACAGGAACGGCTCCTCGTCGCGCACGTTGGCCACAAGCCTGCCGTTGATCCAGGCGCGGAAATGATCCCCCCTGGCCCACACCTTCAGACGCACGACGGCGTTCGCCGCAAGCTCGCTGACTTTCTCCGATTCGGACAACGGCGGGTCGTACTTTCCCCCGCGTTTGCGGATGACGCGGAAATGGCGCGGCCTGAGCGAAGCGAAATAATAGGCGTCCGGCCAGGGGTCCGAGCCCTTTTGGCGGCGGACGCTGACGCCCACATACCCCTTGTTGGGGCGCAACATCTCCACCTCAAGCACGAAATCGTCAAATTGGCGGTCCGGCAAGACGGCCACCGCCGGCCCCCCGCCCGAAAGCACGAGCCGGTCTCCCTCAACCTTGAGAGCGCCCTGCACGGCGCGCCACTCCGCCGGCGCGATCACGGTTTGGGCGCCGGCCTGAGCCGCGACCAGCAGGACGACAGCGGTCAGAGAGCGCACGAGGCCGTGTCTTGTCATTGCCCACCCAGCATCACAGTCACCTTGGCCCTGGCGAGAGGCTTGCCGGCGGCCTCCAGACTGATATCGCACTCGCCGGCGGGAACGTCCGGCACGGCGGCGAGCATGAGACGCTGCAGTTCCTTGCCGTTGGCGTCGAAGACGCGGCAGACGCGGGGGTTGGGATCTCCCCAGGGGTCGCCGGTCTCAAGATACTGTTCCGGTTCGAGCGAGACCGGCAACTGCATGATGGCGCCGGCCACGGCCAGTCTGATGTCCGCCAGCTTGCCGCCGATCTCCTTGAGCGCCTCGATGCGGCCGATCTCCAGCTCGACCTTCCTGCCGCGCGGGGGATTGAGAACCATGAGCGTAACGCCGGTGAAGGCGTCGAGCCTCAGGTTGTGCAAGGCAAACTTATCGTAGGAGAAATAATCCATCACGCGGTCGCCTTCCGGCTCGGCCAGTTCGCAGTACTTCCATCCGGTGAAGTCAATGGGCTGGTAGAAGTGCAGGTACGATTGAGGCGCAACCTCCAGTTGCACGTTGAGGATCTCGCCGCCGCCGTCGCCGTTAATCCAAAGACCGACGGCGCGATGACCGGCGAGGTTGAGTTTTTCGGGGAACTTCGCGCTCACCTGCGCCCAGGCGGGCTGACCGTGTCCGGCCAGTTTCGCAGGCAGATTGACGTTGGGCGGAACGGCCTCGCAGGAAAGCCGCGCGACCGAGCCGACCTGCGCGTGAACCGTGTCCCTCTTGCCAAAACGCACGCGCGCCGCCGGATTGCCGCCGACCTCGGACGGCAACTTCTCAAAATCCGCAATCACCACGTTGTCCTGCGCGCCGTAGGGCGCCAGGGCCGCAAGGGCCTCGATCCTGACCCGACACGGCTGCGGCCCGGAATCGTTGCGGAGCTTCCAGACCGCGCCCGACCGGACGACGCCGCTCTTGAGATACCGGACGGGCGCAAGACGATATCGCGCCTTGTCGCTTGCGGGGGGCACCAGCCCCCACTCGCTGCCCTGCTCGCGAAGCGGCGCGCGCGCCTCGCGGGAAAAATAGTTTTCCAGACGAAGTTTCTCATAGGTCCGAATGATGTTGCATATCTCCTCGCGCCGCCCGTTGCGCTCGAAGACGTCCGCGCCCGACGGACCGCCGAAAGCCGCCGCGAATCCCCAACCGACGGCCCCGTCGTAGCCCAGACTGCGCGCGCAGACGAGGGCCACGTCGTCGGGACGCGTAGCCGTCAACGTGGGCGTATGGCCGAAGATGCCCACCCAGCTAAAGTCCGGCACAAGCAGATTGCGCCAATGCCAGGCCCCCCAGCGATGGACGGTGTGATCGTCCACCCAGCGCTTGTAGCCGCGGGCCATGGCGTCGTCCTCGCCGCCGCGCGTCACGACGTGCCAGCCGAAGTGCGTGGTGCCGTTACTGACGAGCAGGACGTCGCGCCGGGCGTTGCGCAGGACCGCAAGCGGGACCTGATGGCCGTTGAAGAACTGGAGTTCCCTGTCCACGAGGCTCAGCACGTCCGCGCCGTCGAAGCAGACCATGTCGAGGCCGGCCTGGTTGATGATCTCGGCGACGTTTCTGCCGATCTCGGCGGCCAGGTCGTTGTCGGCGACATACCAGCCGTAGCGCTCGGCCAGGTGCATCACCTTGGCGCCTGCCTTGTGCGGGGCGGCCTTCGTGCCGTAAGCGCCGCGCGTGCAGCCCAACAGCGCAAAGGGCGCCGTGTCGCGGATGCCGGCGTACCGGATGATCTCGTCGCCGATCTGCACGTCCACGCCGCGTCCCGCCCAGTAACCGCTGGCGACGCCGAAATCGGCGGGCGACTCGACGGTCGGGATTTCCCTGGCCGCCGCGTCCACGTCGCGAGCCAGAACGACCTCGCCCTCCTTGCGCAGACGCGGATCGGGAACGGGGGTCGCGTAGGGATCGTTCTTTGTGATCGAGGCCGTCATCACATGAAGGCCCAGCTTCAGCCCCATCGCGTGCGCCTGGTCGGCCGCCTTCTTCAGCGACGCGACGCCATCGGGAAAACGCCTGGGGTTGATAACGTAACGGCCAAAGGTGGCGTTCCAGTGGTGCAGGCCCATGACGACGTACTCGACGCCGAGCGACTTGGCCAGCGCAAAGATACGGTCCGTGGTGAAGGCCGGCGGCTCCGCCGTTCCCGTGATCCCCGTAATCATCCACGACTTGCGCGCCTGCAGCGACGTCTTGGCCCACTGGCCGCCCAGGGAGGGCGAAGGCAGGCCGTGCTCGCGCTCGATGTCGCGGATGACGTCCAGCATGCGCGCCGTGGGACAGGCGATGAGGGCGGCCTTGCGCGACGCAAAACCCAGACGGCGGTCGGCGAACGCTCGCAACAGAGGAGCGCCGCCGACGCGCGTCTTCTCCTCCAGGGCGATAACGGCCGCGGCGAAGGCGTCGTCCCACGCCACGTTCAGCCACATCCCCGCGTTGGCCGCGATGTTCACCGGCAAGGATACAAAGGCCCACTGCTCGACGGCCTCGCTGCCCGGCCCTGCAAGGGAAAGCGTTTCGAACTCAAGGTACTGCGCATGCGCACGCACGGCGACCTCGGCCGTGATCGCGGTCTCGTGGAACCCCACCCGCAACCGCCGTTCCTTCTCGCTGCCCGTCAGGGCGAAGGAGACGGAATTGTGCCACCTCTTTCCGATGCGCACGAGCATGAACGGAGCGCCCTTGGGGTCGGCCAGCAGGCCGGTCCCGTCGCGCCGCGAAAACGACGCCGACTTTCCGTCGGCGCTCAGGACGAGGCGGACGTGGTCTGTCTCGAAGATCAACCGAGTTTCCCCTTCGGACCGCAGGCTTGGACAGACTGCCATCAGAAAAACCAGCGCGCAGACAGCGGCGGCACAGTCCCTTCCCATGGGCGGGAGTCCTTTCATGCGGAAGATTGGCTCCGACGGCTCATGTTTATCGGACTATTTCGCTTCGGAGTCAAACACATTTTGTCCGAAAGCCCGCGCCGGGCCGACTTCTTCATCCGGGACTTGCGCCGCCGCGCCGTAAGCCATATAATTCCCTGCTTTCCAGGACTCGCGGAGGTCAAGGCCCCTGTCGAAATTGAGACCGTACCAGCTTCTGATCCTCATTCTTGTCGGCTCGCTGCTGGCGGCGGCCCTGGTGGGCGGCGCCGCGAAGCCGATCCTCGACACCGTCGTGACGCACTCGGCCTGGGCTGCGAAACACCTGGATTACAACAAGGCCGCGGCGACGTACGACATCGGCAAGCCCTTCCGCCACACAGCCATGGGCATCGCCCTTGTCGCCCTCATCGTGTTCGCGCGGCGGCTCGAATTGGTCTCCCTGGCCAGGGTGGGCCTGGAACGGCGGGCCGGCTGGATGCGGCAACTGGGCGCCGGAATCGGCCTGGGACTGCTGTCGGTGTCTCTCATCATCCTCATCACCTTCGTGTGCGGCGCGCGCACCCTACGACCCAACCTGGACGCGCCGGACGTGCTCGGCAAGCTGGTCGGCCTCGTCCCGATGGTGGCGGGCATAAGCCTGATTGAGGAGCTGCTCTTTCGCGGTTTCATCCTCCAGAGCTTCCTGAAGGACATGCGTCCCGCCGCGGCGATTCTCATCACCAGCTTCGTGTTCGCGGCCCTGCACTTTCTGGACGCGCAGGTGACGGCGCCGGTCGGCTTCGACCCGCTGGCGGGCTTTCGGGCCCTCGCCGTATTCAAAGGCATGGTTGCCCAGCCGGTCGCCATGCTGCCGACGCTGTTCGGCCTCACGCTCGTGGGCGTCTGTCTCTCGTGCGCGTACGTGTGGACGCGTTCGCTGTATCTTTCCATCGGGCTGCACGCGGGCTGGGTCTTCGCGCTGAAGGCATCGGCCCTGGTCTTCAAGCGCTTGCGCGATGCCGCGCCCTGGTTTTTCGGGAACAGCCTGGTGGTAACCGGCGTTCTGGGCATAGTTCTTCTGCTGGGGGTGCTGGGACTGCTCTACGTTATCTGGGGCCGCACACATCGCAATCAGCCACAGGAGACACAATAATGGCGACGAAGAAGATCGTCCTCATCGGCGCGGGCAGCGCCTCGTTCACGCAAGGCCTTGTCGCGGACATGATCCTGGCCGCGGGACAGGAAGAGTGGCGGCTCGGCCTGGTGGACGTGAACTCCGAGGCGCTGGACCTGGTGAAGAACCTCGTCCAGCGAATGATCCTAGCGCGTGAGGCGAAGATCGAGATCAGCGCGTCCACCGACCGGCGCGACATCCTCCCCGGCGCCGACGTGGTGGTCACCACCATCGCCGTGGGGGGCCGCCGCGCGTGGGAGGCCGACGTGCTGATCCCGCGCAAGTACGGCGTCTTCCAGCCCGTCGGCGACTCGATCATGTCGGGCGGGGTGGCGCGCTCGATGCGGCAGATACACGCGATGACGGGCATCGCGCGGGACGTGGCGGCGCTGTGTCCGAAGGCGCGCTTCTTCAACTACTCCAACCCGATGACGGTGATCTGCCGCGGCGTCCGCAAGGCCACGGGGCTGCCCGTCGTGGGCCTGTGCCACGGCGTGCTCGGATGGGAGAAGCAACTGGCGGGGTACGCGGGATTCGCGCACAAGGACGTCACGGCGGTGGCCGTCGGCGTGAATCACCTGACGTGGTTCACCGACTTCATGTGGTGCGGCAAGGACGCCTGGCCCGCCATCCGCGCCCGACTGGCGCAGGAACGCCAACAGCCGTTCGACATGACGACGTTGGGCAAGGAGTTTCCGGAGATGGGCAAGACACCGCAGGGGACGTACCGCGCGGCCAACGACCCCTTCTGCTGGGAACTGTTCGAGACGTACGGCGCGATCCCATGCCCCGGCGACAGGCACGTCGCCGAGTTCTTCCCCTGGCGTTTCCCGCGCGGGAGCTACCACGGCAAGACCCTGGGCGTGGACGTGTTCTCATTTGAAAAGACCGTCGCCAACGGCGACCGGGTCTTCTCCATCATGAAGGAACGCGCCTACGGACAACAGCCGCTCGACGAAAGCATCTTCCAGCGCAAACCCGGAGAGCACGAACAACTCATCTCGATCATCACGTCCATGGACAGCGACGCCCGCCGCTTCTACTCGATGAACGTGCCGAACGAGGGGGCCGTCTCGAACCTGCCGGCGGAGGCCGTGATAGAGCTGCCCGTGGCGGCGTGCGCGCGGGGGCTGACGCCGATGCGCATCGGCGAGTTGTCCGCGCCGATTGCGGCGATTCTCAATGCGCGGCTGGCCGCGTACGAGGTCACCGTCGAGGCCGCGCTTACCGGCAGCCGCAAGCTCTTCGTCGAGGCCCTCATCGCCGACGGCTCCATCGCGGAACCCGCCGCCGCAGGCCGCATGGCCGACGAACTCATGGCCGCACACAAACAGCATTTGCCCCAGTTCGCATGACAGCGGAGCGCACCATGTTCCTGAATCATTGCCACACTTTTCCGCACGGCGCGTTTCCCGAGCGCCCCGAGCTCGGCACGCTTCCCGAACTCGACCGATTCATGAAGGAAAACGGCATCGAGAAGACCGTCGCGATCGCGCCGTTCTGGGGGCCGAAAACCAAGGAACTGCTCGCCGGCGAGGAATGCAACGCGTGGCTGCACCGCAACCTGAAGAAGTATCCGAACATTTGCGGGATGGTCACCGTCTCGCCGAAAGCGCCCAACGCCTGCGCTCTGCTGCGCGAGTACGTGGCGAAGGGGTTTGTGGGCGTCAAGACGCACCCGCCCGTGATGGGCTTTCGCATAGACGAAGCGGCGTGCGACCCGTTCTACGCGGCGGCGGCCGAGCTGGGCGTGTTCGTGCTCTTTCACACGGGCGTGCACGGAGGCCGGCTGGAGGACTACCAGCCGCTCCTGATTGACAACATCATGGCGCGCCATCCGAAACTGAAGGTCATCATCGAACACATGGGCGCATCGGGCGGCATCGGGCGCGGATTTTTCGACCAGGCGCTGGCCGTCATTTACAACCACAGCAGCCGATGGTGCAACCGGGGCGTTTACGCGGGCCTCACGGGTCTGGCCAAACCCCAACACCGCTCGCTGGTCGCCGACACGATCCATGAAGCGGGATCGAAGCGCTGCGTGTTCGGCCTGGACTGGCCGCACATGGAAGGCCACGCCGCCGCGGTGGCCCGGTTCGAGTCCGAGCTTGCCGTGATAGACTCGCTCGGCCTGAGCGCCGAGCAGAAGACCGACATCTTCGGACGCACTCTGGCCGCGTTGACCGGAAGATGAAGGCCGCACGAACAGGGCCTCAACATCGGCAGCGGGGCAGTGTATAATTTGAGAAACGACGCAGCCAGGAACCTGTTGGCGGATTCGGGATCTTTTGCGGAGGACGAATCATGAGAAGAGCCATCGCGGGAATCGCGGCGCTGGCGTTCTGCATCGGATGCACGACGGTCGCGAAGCAGGCTTACTACACGGCCACCGGCCCCCAGGGGTCATTCCTCATCATCTCGACAAGCTCGCCGAACTGGGACAAATATACGTCGCTGGAGGTGGCGCGCTTTGCCAACGAGATACCGAGCCAGGTGGGACCCATGCTCGTGGACGCGGTCCAGGAATTCGCGGTGAAACAGATGCTGGCGTCGCGGTACTTCGAGACGGTCGCGCCGGTCGCGTCCTTCGCGCAGGGAAAGGCGGCCAAGCCCACGCTGGTCGTGCGGGGCACGCTCTTCGACATCATCTCCGACCGGATGCCGGGCCAGAAACTCTTCGACGCAAACTACCTCACCGCCGTCATCGAGATCGCGGACAAGGAAACGGGCGCGGCAGTGGCCAAGGCCAACGTGCGCGGCGTCGTGAAGTCGGTGGCCGAGACGGGCGAGACCCCCCTGGCCGAAGGGATGGCCAGAGGTTTGCGGAAGCTCTTCAAGGAGCTGATGCAGAAGGTGGAACCGGAGGGATAACCC
>CAYPFP010000004.1:22736-79375 GCA_964409935.1 uncultured Planctomycetota bacterium
CCTTGTTTCTCTTCCACAGGCGCCCCAAGTGCTCGGCCAGCCGCTTCATGACGGGCGAACAGTCCTCAACGCCGATGACGGCGTCAATGAGGAAGGCCCGCTTGGAGGCCTCGGCGCGGCGCAGCGCCTCGCGGAACTCCTCCTGAGTGCGCACACGCTCGCCGCGGCCGCCCATCGCCTCGGCCATGCTCGCATAATCCTGCTCCGGCAGATCGTAGTAGGGGCGCGGCTTGTCAATGTAGCGCAACGTTGCGTACTGGCTGTTGTTCATCAGAATGACGATGGTGTCGTGGCCGAGCTTGACGGCGGTGGTGAATTCGTTGCCGGTCATGAGGAAGCCGCCGTCGCCGACCAGCACGATGGGGCGGCGTTGGGGGAGGGCGCACTTGGCGCCCACGGCGCCCGGAACACCGAAGCCCATGCTGGCGTAGTAGCCCGGCCCCAGGAACAGGTCGGTCTTCAACTCCAGCCCCGTGAAGAGACAGTCCCCGCAGTCGGCCACCACGCAGTAATCGGGCCGCATGAATTCATTCAACTCCTGAAGCATCCCGACGGTCGTGAGGCGCGAGATGTTCGCGCGCTCCTGAGGCAGCTTGGGTTCCATGTGCCGGAAACGCCAGCGCTTCACGGTCTTCGACTTCAGGAGGAACTTCACGACGTCGGTCAGGGTGACGTCCGGGTAGCGATGGTAGCTGACCGTCGTGCCGTGAGCGGTGGTGTGGATCATCTTGGCGGTGTCCATGCGGGCGGTGAAGATGCCCGTGCTGAAGTCGGTGATGAGCGTGCCGAGCGCCAGAATGCAGTCGGACCCCTCGATGACTTCTCTGGCCAACGGCGGCCCCACGGCCCCCATGTAGTTGCCGACGAAATGGGGGTGGCTTTCGGGAAAGGCCGTCTTGCCCATCAGGGTGCTCACGACGGGGATGTTGAGCTTCTCCACGAGACGGACCACGTCGTCCATGAGGCCGTAGCGCTCGACCTCCACGTCCACGTAGGCCACGGGGCGCTTGCTGCGGTTCAGGCGCGTCAGGATTTCGGCGAGCGCCTCTTTGACCTCCAGTGGGCTGCGGGGGGGCTGGTAGGCGGGACGATGGGCGCGAAAGTCAACCCTCTCGAGCACCATGTCGCGGGGAATTTCCAGGTAGCCGGGCCGCTTCTTCTTGAGCACAGTGTCAATGACACGGTCAATGTTGGCGACGGCGGTCGAAGCGTCGTCCACGACCGCCGAGGCTTCCGTAACCTCTTGGAAGACACGATGTTGCGACTCAAACGTCTTGACGCGATGGTGCAGGAGGGCGTTGGGGTTGCGGTTCTTGATCTCCGGCGCGCCCGTGAGGATCAGGACCGGCGATTCCTCCGCATACGCCTGGGCGACGGGATTGACCATGTTCAGGGCGCCCGCGCCGTAAGTGACGACGGCCACGCCCAGCCCCGTGATGCGCGCGTAGGCGTCGGCGGCGTAACCCACCCCCGGCTCGTGGCACATGACCACGGTGGGCATCTTGCACGCCTGTTGCGCGGCGTACAGGGGCAGGATGAAATCGCCGGGGATGCCGAAGGTGGTCTTCACGCCGAGATCGCGCAGACGCTTGAAGATGTATTCAGAGACTTTCATAAAGACCTCCGTTCTTTCAGGGCGCCCGAAGGCTCTAACTACAGTCTACACCACGTCGCGGCGGCGGTCCGGCTGCTTCGGGCGAAAAATATACCAGAACCACAGGCCATTCAGCAGCTTGAGAGCAGCGCCGACGCCGAATATGACGAGGGGGTTGCAGCGGTCGAAGAGGTAACCAAAGATGAGCGCCCCTACGGCGCCTGAACCCATCAAGACCATGAGTCGGGCGGAACTGAACGCCCCCATCAACTCCGGAGGAACAATGATCGTGCAGCCGAACGGCACGGCCGAAGCCTCGATATTCTGGCCGACCTGGAGAATGAAATAGAAGAGGAGAAAGAGCATCGGGTTGTTGAAGAGGACGACGATCCCCATGCCCAAGGCGTACAGGAGGTCGCCGAGAAGGGTGGACCGGCCCGCGCCCCAACGGTCGGCGATGAATCCGAGCACAATGCCGGCCACAATGCCGGCCGTCCAACTCGCCGACGTGGCATAACCCGGGTACTCGGGCGACAATATCTGCAGTTTCAAGCCCTGCGGCACCGCAAAGCCGACGATGGAGATGGTCAGCCCCCGCAGGACGTGCGGCCCCGCCAGCCGGCGGAACTCCTTCATTTTGAGGACGTCCACCATCGCCGCAAAAGGCAGCGCCGACCGGCTGGCGCCGGGCACCGCCAGAGGCGGCAACTCCCTCTGGGCCGCAAACGCCGCCGCCCGCAAGGCCAGCATCGCCGCCGCCGCAACAAAACACAAGACGTACCCGGCGGGGTAGGCCACGTTCTTCAGCACGACGGCCGACAACAGCCCCGCGATTACGGGCAGCACGCCGCACGCCACGGCCAGGATCGCGAACATGCGGCCCCGAAGACCCGGCGTCACCGTGCGCACCAGCACCGGATAGTCCAGCATGATCGGGACCGCCGTGACGAGCTGCTGGACAATCGAGAGCACAACCAGCGACATGAAAAACGCCGACAGGTTCGCCCCCAGAGCAAGGGCCAGGACCGAGACAGTGAGGGGGAACACGATGGTGGACAGAATGCAGAGCGTGTACGTCCTGATGCGGTTTCGAATCCGGTCCGCCAGCCCCATGAAAGCCAACAGACCAAAAGCGCTCGCAAGTTGGGAAACCCCCGCCAGAAGCCCGATCTGGGTCATGCTGAAGCCGGTCTTGGTCAGGAAGCCCGCCCACAGCTCGCCGCCGAACAGCGACGTGGCGGCGCCGGTGAGCAGCATCGCCAGAGTGCGCCAGAATATGTTGCGGCGCTCCTGGACGTCTTCGGTCACCTTACCCAACACCCGCCCCAGAAAAGCATCCAGGACGGTTTGCGTGGTTGCCGGACTGGTCGCGCTCGTGATTGTGGTTGTCCTCAAGCGTCTCTGACAACGCGCGGAAACGGGTTATGGCGCTTACACACTCGCGGGCCGGCTGCGGCGCACACGATCAACGACGTGCGCAGCCATCAAGATGATGAACGCCAGCGCAAAGGCCCACTGCGCCGTGCGCAGATACTCCAGACTCGCCGGTCCCGCCAGGAAGCGCGTCAGGCCGAAGAGAATGATGCCCGCTCCCGCCGCCAGCGCCCCCAGGTCGGCCCTCCGCCAACCGAATCCCACCACCGTTGCCAGCACCACCAACGCAATCAGCCCCTGCAGACACAACGCCACCCCGACGCGAACGCAGCTCAACGTGATGCGGCCCTGCGTTTCTCCCGCGAAGGGCATGCGAAACTCATAGGAGACCGTTCCCGCCGTGGGGAAGGTGATGTTCTCCAGAGGCAGCGCCCCCTTGGCCCGGCCGCCCACGAGGTTGGAGACGAGCTGCGTGGCCGCCTCCTGCTGCATCATCGCCAGCTTTTCCACGGCCGCGATGGGCGCCACGGTCGGCGCGGCGGGCAGGGCCGTCCCCGCCACCGCCTTGCTGCCGTCGGCGGGTTTCTCCGCCGGCCGCGCAAAGGCCTTGCCCACCGCAGGCGGCGGCGCGACGCCCGGGGCCATGGCCGGGGCGGGCGTCGCCGGCGGCTGGACGACTCCCTTGTCCTTGGCGACCTCCTCCTTGACCTCCGCGCCGGCTCTTTGCGGGGCCTGATTGAGCGCGGCCGCACCCTCGGCCGCCACCTCCAACTGGGCGACAAGCGGGGCCGCCGGCGCAAGGGGCTTGGCCGCTTCGCCCTTGGCAGCGGCAACGGCATCCGCGCGAAGATCGTCCAGTCCCCGCGGTTTCTGCGCGGCCTGCCGCTTACGCAACATGACGCCCGACGCTTGTTCATCTTTGTCGCTCGGCGCGGATATCACGGCGCGAGATTCCCTTTCACGGTAGCCGTCCCGCTTCACGTGCTCGCGCTCGCCCAGTTCGCGGGCGATCTGCACGGACTCCGGCGCGTACGCCAACTCCGTCTGGGACGTCAGACGCATTCTGCTCAGCGTGGGGAGCGAAAGTGAGACCAGAAGCCCCAAGAGCGCCAGGACGACCAGCGCCGCCACCAGCGGACGCCATATCCTTCGCAAGTAGAGCATGCCCACCACCAGAGCCAGCAGCAACGCCGCTATCAGCACCATGATCGCCAACGGACCGATCATTCCCGCCAGGACGGCGAGAACGGCAGCCACGATCCAGCCCAGACGCTCCTCCACCATCGTCGGCAAGCCGGCCGCTTTCGCCCCGACCGGCTGCATCTCCATGTTGCCGCCGGCGCCGATGATCTGATATTCGCCCGGCATGAAGACCTTCCACGTCACGCCCTGCACCTGCACGTCCATGCGCGGGGCGGCCAGACCGACGCGGTCGGCCAAGCCCATCTGCGGCGCGGCCGAAGCCCAGATCAGGCTCAGCTTCATGGGCCGATACCGCCCCTTGCCGAGGATGGGCACGAGCACGCCGCCGTCGGACGCGCGAGCGGCCTTCACCGGACGACCGTCCACGTAGGCCGCCCATAGCCGCGCCTCCGGATCCAGGTCAACCTTCACGAATTGCTTGTTGGTGTTGGAGATCTCGCACAGCAGGTAATGAAGGGCCTGGCCCTCGCGCTTGAGGAGGGTGCTGATCTCGCACTTGGGAACGGTGGCCTGGAGGGTCTTGCCGGCCAAGTGACCGGTGATCTTGAACTCGATGCGGCGCTCCGGCGCAGCCCACCGATAGGTGCGCACAATGGGGACCGTTACGCGGGCCGCGAACTCGCGCGGAATCTCCGTTTCGTTCACGACGGTCGCCCCGACCACTTCGGAGACGGCAATCTCCGCATCGCTTTTTTCCTGGCAGACGATGTCGAACCCCGTCTGGTTCTTCGTGCCCCTCAGGCGGGCGCCGGTATAGCTCATCGCGCCCGAAAGGCCGCCGAGCGGCACATCGTAGTTGATCGTGAAGACATACTCCCCCGCGACCTTGTTCATCAGCTCGATGCGCCAGACGCCGCCCTTGAACTCGCTGGAGCGCATCCCGTCGGCTTCCACCGTGGAGTTGAGCGCGCCCTTGGGCAGCTCGATCTCGAAGGTGTTGACGCCCGCCTTGCGGATGTTGCACTGCGCCTCCACCACCGCCGAAAGCAGGCCGGGGCGGAACCGCAGGAGCGAAAGGACCGTCGCGTCCACCTCCGGCGCGAGGGGCAGGACGTCCAGCGCCAGCGTCCAGCCGACGCGCCCGAACTTGTAGCCGAGTTTGGACAAAAAGCCGCCGCGCTGCTCCAGAGGCAGCTCGGAGACCGCGACGGCCGTCAAGCCGGTGGTGGCGGTGGACTTCAGGTCCTCGTCGCCCAAGGCGGCCACGGCCAGCCGACCGTCCACTTTGTCGGCGCCGGAAAGCTCGAAGCCCTCCAGGGACGCGGACTCGGCGGGTTTGTCGCGCCGCGTCTCCGCCTCAATCGAGAAGGCGCACTCCCCGACCGTCTCTGAGACCAAATTGACCGTCAGCAGACGGCCCGCCTGCTTCACGACCCAGTCGCGCACCTTGTCGCCCTTAACGTCCGTCACGACCGCGCCGTCGGGGATTTTCAGATCAAAGGCGAACATCGGCCGCTCAGCCACCGTGCAAACGGCATTCATCCTGCGCAGAACCGCATCCGTCCCGACCTGCGCGAGATCAACCATCACGGCCGTCACGCGCGGTTCCACCCTGATCGCTGAGACCGCGATGGCCCCGCCCTTCTCCGTATAGGCATAGCCCAGCTTCGCGCAGCGCTCTAGCATCCAGGGCGGCAACTGCGCAGCGTCCACCTGCCGCGCTCTGGTCGCGCTGAATGGGATGAGGTTGACGCCCTCCCCCACCGCCACGCCCACCATGCCCGTTTCGGACTCCGTGTCGAGGGTCTCCAGCAACGGTATGGGAATACCGTTCATTTTGAGCAGGTTCTGCTGGGCCTCGACCTTCAGAGTGTATTTTTCGCGGGCATGCCCGCGAAGCCGCACGAACACCCGACCGGCGTCGGCGGTCCAGTCGAGCGGCCCCTCCCCCGTGACGGCCATGACCGACACATCCGTCGGGACCTTCAGGTCGAAGGTGCGCACCTTCGCGCCGCGAATCGCGTACTCCACGACGGACGAGAGACTGATGATGCCGCGTTCGAGCACCGCCAGGCTCTGCACGTTGGCCGTAATGCGCGGCTTGGCGGCCTCGACGACGAGACGAACCTCCGCCGCGCTCGAATCGTACTCATACTGCAGGATCGGGGCGCCGTCCTTGGCGGGGGGCGCCTCGGCCTTGCGGGCGCCCGCCTGAGGCGGGCCGACCTCCCGAAGCGAGACCTCCGCGCCCGCCGCCACGACCAGGGTTCCCCTCTGCTGCGCCGCACCCTCCGCGACAATGGGTTTCAGCGCGAGCGGGGTGTCCATCTTGAAGGGCGTCTGGGTGGAGAGTTCCAGCGCGGCGTCGCCTTCAAGGGGTTCGCGGAAGGCCACGGCGACCTCCCTGCCCTCCGCTTTGGGTTCGGCCCGCCACTCCTTGACGGTTTCTCCTGAAAGCGCCCGTATGACGGCGTTCTCCGGCAAACGCAGGACAACGCCGTCCACCTTCCCGCGTGCAACCTTCAGTTCCAGCTTTACATCGCGCACCACCAGCCCCGCCTCCACGCGCACGGCGCTCCGCTCGCGAACCTGGACGACGGCGTCCGCCTCCTTCTCGTACTCCTTCGGGAACCAACGGATCTCGATCTTGTCGGCGGCCGGGGCAAAGATGCGCGCGGTGTGCGCCGTGCCCGGCGCGACCGGCGCTTCGGGCCGCGTTTCGGCCTTGTAGCCGGCGGGCAGGGCCAGGTCAATCCATCCCGCTGCGGCGCGCGAAAGGGGAAACACAACGGATCCGGTCCTGCCCTTTTCCGCCACATCGAGCACAAAGCGAAGGAATATGCGGTACTCGCCTTTCTTGTCGGCGGCAAAACCCACGCCCGCCGTACCGCGATACGGGTGCGCCTCGCCCTTTTCCACCTTCAGGTCGGAAACGCTCGTCTGCGGGGGGAGCAGCGGCACAAACGTCCTGCCGTCGCCGAGCACCTGAACGGTGAAAACGCCCGAGACGTCCAGGACCTTCCCCCGTATCGCCGCCGAGTACTCGGCGCTTTCGACCGTATGGGAAACGCCGCCGGCGAAGACGCCGGAACAGGCGGCAAGGGACGCCAGAGCAAGGACCCAAGCGATGAGAGGAGTGATTCTTCGCCGGTGCATGGCCGACCTCCTCATGAAAGGCAAGCCGGAGGGACATTGCCCCCACGGAACAATAATAATCCACTGCGACCTTAGACGCAAGGGAAGCCCCGCCGGTTCCCCTCGCGCCGGGATTCATACGGACCGATCAATCCAGCGGCGCGATCTGGAAATCGGCCACCCATACCTGTGAATCCCCACCGCCGAAGCCGAGGATCTGGCGTTTCGTTTCGGGGTCGAAGAGGTCGGGCGTGACGCGGAACTTGAGGGTGCACCATTCGGGCCTGCCCGACACAGCGCCTTCGGGCTTCAAGGGCCTCCACACGCCCCCGTCCGAAGCACCCTTGCCGCGCCCTTTGGAACAGATAACCAGGCTGAAGGGCGACGACTCGCCCCAGACGACCATGGTGACAAGATACGTCTTCGCGGGGTTGCGGATCAGCACACGGAAGGTGGCCCAACCCGCGGCGCCATCGCCCGGCCCCGTCTCGTCCGAATTGCGGCACTCGCGCCCGCCTTTGGTTTCGGGTTTTGCGAAACCTTCCCAGGAGACGGACATCGCGCCCTTCCCTTCGGTGATGACGCCCTCCAGGATCCGCTGCACGCCGGGATGCCCCGCGCACCGCTTGACGTGTTTTTCGGCCAGGGGCGCGGCTGCCTTGAGGCGGTCGGGATCGCCGGTTTTCTCGTACTCCTCAATATCCCTCAACATCCTGAGGAACTCGATCCCGAATTCAAATGCCGCCTTGATCTTTTCCACCCGCTGTTTCTGCGCGTCGTCGGGGTTGGCGGCCAACGCCGCGTCCAGATGGGCGGCGGCGGGGGCAAGCTTGTCGGGGTCGAATAGCGGAAGGGCCTGGGTCAGCGGGTTGTCGGAGTAATGCGCCCCCGAAGCGCGCGCGGTCTTCCAGACCGCCACATCAAAGCGCCGCATCGCCGGTCCGGCGGGGCCGAAGAAGTGGTCGTAGTAGTCGTCGAGTATCTCCGACAGAGGCCGGTCCGCCTTCCACAACAACTTGGCCGTCGCGTAGTAGAGCGCGCCCATCTGCGGCCAGTTCCGCGCGTTGGACTGGGCCACGTACTTGCGGACGCCCAGCGAGTACAGGTACTTGAGGTCCGCCGCCATTTGCGGCAGCGCCGGCCGCGGCAACCCCACCCACATGGACTTGTCGGTATAGGCGTAGACGCCCATCCACGGCTCCAGGGCCGCCCAAGCCCGGAGATCCTTGTTGAACCCGGCGTTCACGGGACAATCCGGGTCGGCGATCTCGTGGTTGTAGCACGCAGGAGCGTAGTGGCAAAGCCAGTGCGTCACGCCCTTGACGGGCTTGACGGAGACCGGCGGCTCGACGTAGTTGAGGTACGCGAAGGTGTACAGCTCACGGCCGGGCAGTCCGCGCAGGGCCTGTTCCGCGACGGCGTTGGAGTACTCCGCCAGACGATCCGACGTGACGGGGTCCCTGCCGTCGCGAAACGCCCAGGTCTTGCTGTCGCACAGTTTGGCGTCGAGGGCCTTGCACGGTTCGCACTCGCACCAGCCCATGCCGTCGTTGGGGCCGATGGTGAAGATACGGGCGTCGGGGTTCTTTTCAAAATACTCGCGCGCCTGCTCCGCGACGATCCTGATGACGTTGGGATTGGTCGTGCACAACTGACCGCGCAAGTGAGAAATCTTCGTCCGCTTCCCGGCGATCAGGGGGTAGTATTCGGGGTGATCGGCGAAATACTTCTCGACCGGCATCAATTGGTAGAAGCTGTGGATGTGTCCGAGAGGGGGTTGGAAGTGCAGGAGGTTGCCGTGCCCGCGCGCGAAGTCGGCGGCGAAGAAGCCGTTCATGCGGTTGCGCAAGGCCCACAGCGCGCTTTCGGCGTTGGTTGCGACGAAGAAGGCGCGGACATCAAAGTCCGGACTTTCGCTGAGATCGAGCGGAGGTATCTCGATGGTCGGCCTGTTCGGGAGCGCCTGGCCCAGTTCGCCCGCCGCAAACCAACGGCAGCCAAGTGACTCCAGGAGCGCATAAACGGCATAGATCGTGCCGCGGTCGTTGTGGCCGGCGATGCGAAGGCGGTTGCCGTCGGTTCGAAGAATGAAACCGTCCTGCTTGAGCCGGGCCGCCTCGGCGTCCAGACCGGCGGCGCGGCCGATGAGCAGCGCGGGGACATCGGCATCAGGGGGAGCGTCCTGGATCTGCAACTTTGCGCCGGAGATGGCCTCGACGAACGTCTGCAGTTCCTGGGCCGCGAACTTCTCGCCTTCGGAGGCTTGCGGCGACACGGCTATGACCGCAACCGCCTTAGTATCCCGCGTGACGGGCACGGCCCCCACCGTCGGCCGAGCGCCCAGACAGGGCAAAAGACATGACAGGGCGACGGCGGACATGATCGCACGAACCGCAGGCGAGTCCGAGAACGGGCGGGAAAACATCAGAAACCTCCCTGCCCCGTCGGGCGCCGCCGCGCATCAGGCCGATTCGGCATCCGCGCTTCGGACCCCAGGGGCCATGAGCTGCCATAAGAACGCCTCGCGCATGAACCCCTCGGCCGCGTAGGTGCCGGCGATCACGAAACCCCGCCAGCCGTCCAGAAAGCCGGCCCGCACGATGTAGCTGCCCACGAAGCGAAAGAGAGGCACGGTGAAGAGGCGCAGACGGCTGGGCTTCTTGCCGCGGTCGCGCCGGTTCATGGCCCCCCATTCGGCGTAGCGGACGAGCTTTTTCACGTAATCGGCGAGGTTGCGGCAGGTGTTGTGGGTGAGGGCGTTCCTGCACATGGCCGGCTCGCCATCGAGCGCAATGTCGGCGTGGACGTGGCGGGGTTCATACCGCCCCTTGTCGCGGCGAAAGAGGCGCAGCACCTTGTCATGGCGCCAACCGGAGTACTTGACGCGCGCGCCGAGGAAATAATTCTGGCGGCGGATGTAGTAGCCGTTGCAAGGCTTGTTCTCGTTCACGATCGCGCGCACTTCGGCGGCCAGTTCGGGCGTCACGCGCTCGTCGGAATCCACAATGAGGACCCATTCGTGAGAGCACTGCGGGATGGCCCAGTTCTTCTGGGCGGCCGAGTTCACGTATTCGTGGCGCACGAAACGCACGCCCAGGCCCTTGACGACGTCAATCGTGCCGTCGGTGCTGAAAGACTCCACAACGAAGACTTCGTCGGCCCAGCGCACGCTCTCCACGCAGCCGCGGATGGTGTCGCGCTCATTGCCGCAGGGGATAAGGGCAGTGACCTTGGCCATGTCTTACCGGGCAAATGGTCATCCGAAGGAATTCGCAAGCCGTGGTCTCACGGGTGCGGCGCGCTCAGGCGTTCTTCAGGGCCTCCTCCATCCGGTTCATGCCCTCGGTGATCTTTTCCATCGAGGTGGCGTAGGAGAAGCGGATGTTGGCCGGCGCGCCGAAGGGGTCGCCGGGCACGGCGGCGATGCGCGCCTTCTCCAGAAGAACGTCGCAGAAATCGAACGAATTCTTCAGCGCCTTGGCGCCGATCTTGCGCCCGTACCATTTCGAGACGTTGGGGAAGGCGTAGAAGGCGCCCTGCGGCATCACACAGGAGACGTCGGGCATTGCGTTGAGGCGTTCCACGATGTATTTCCGGCGCTTGTCGAATTCGGCCACCATCTTGCCCACTGCCGACTGGTCGCCGAGCAGGGCCTCCACGGCGGCCTTCTGCGTGACCGAGTTGGGACCGGACGTAATCTGGTCCTGAATGCAGGTGACGGCCTTGATGACTTCTTCGGGAGCGGCGGCGTAACCGAGCCGCCAACCGGTCATGGCGTAGGTCTTGGACATGCCGTTGACGGTGATGACCCTCTCCTTGAACTCCTGGCCGAAGGCCGCCGGACTGACGTGCTTGAAGCCGTCGTAAATGGTCTTCTCGTACATCTCGTCGGACACGACGACGAGGCCCTTTTCGACCGCCAGACCCACGACGGCCCGCATCTCGTCCTCCGTGTACGCCATGCCGGTGGGGTTGCTCGGGCTGTTCATGATGAGGACCTTCGAGCGCGGGGTGAGAGCGGCGGCCAGTTGATCGCGCGTGATCTTGAAGTTCTGCGCGTCACTGGTCGGCAGGAAGACCGGCGTGGCGCCGGCCATGAGGGCCTGGTCCGGATACGTAACCCAGTATGGGGCGGGGATGAGGACCTCGTCGCCCTCGCCGCAGATGGCCAACATGATGTTGTAAAGCGAATGCTTCCCGCCGCACGAGACGACGATCTCGGAGGGCTTGTACTCCAGATTGTTGTCGCGTTTGAGTTTCTCGCAGATGGCCTCTTTCAACTCCGGGTTGCCGGCGGTCGGCGTGTACTTGGTGAAGCCGGCCTCGATGGCCTTGACGGCTGCCACCTTGATGTTCTTGGGGGTATCGAAGTCCGGCTCGCCGAGGCCGAAGCTGATCACGTCAATGCCTTGCGCCGCCAACACCTTGGCCTTTGTGGCGGCGGCAATGGTCGCGGACGGCTTGATCGTGTTCGCAATTCTTGAGAGCTTTATCGCCATCTGTTCACCTCATGTTTACCCGAAACCGGACCACGCCGGAAAGGCGGAGGAGACGAAGGGCGGCAGCCAATCGGCGTCGGCGCAAAACGGCCTTATATGATACGGGGAGCGGGCCGCATTGTCCAGAGTATTCTTCATCTCACGCAGGTCTAGGCCTCCGGGAACATCTTTCCGGGGTTCAGAATGCCTTTGGGGTCGAAGACACGCTTGATCTCGCGCATGAGGGTCAACTCGCGCGGAGGCACCTCAAGCCCGATGTAGTCTCTCTTCTTCAGCCCGATGCCATGCTCGCCCGTGAGCGTCCCGCCGAGGCCCAGGACTTTGCGAAACAGAAGGTCCGTGAGGCGCTGCGCCTCCGCCGCCTCGGCCTCGCCGTGGCCGTACATGAGATTGACGTGTATGTTGGCCTCGCCGATGTGGCCGAAACAGACCAGGCGCAGCGGCGTGGCGGAACGCTGCTCGTTCACCCAGCGCAGAAGCGCCGTAACCTGGCTTCGCGGCACACAGACGTCGTGGTTCAGCTTGTTGGGAGCGATGACATAAAGGGCCGGCGAGACGGCCCGCCTGGCCGCCCAGAGGCGGTCGCGTTCGGGGGCGGTCTCGGCCACCTCCAGGCGCGACGCGCCGAGCTTCTCGGCGATCGCGCGCGCCTTTGCGGCCTCGTGAGCCGTCGCCTCCGGGGCGCCGTCCACGTCCACGATGAGGATGGCCCTGACCTCCGGCGGGATCTGCTGGCCCTTGTAGCCGCGCACACGGGCCACCGACGCCTCGTCCATGAACTCCATGGCGCGGGGCACGATGCCCGCGCTGCCGATGGTGAAAGAGGCCTCCGACGCCGCCTCGGACCCGCCGAACCCCGCGAAGACGGTGCGGATCGAAGGCGGCAGCGGGATGAGACGCACGGCGATCCTGGTGAAGATGCCCAGCATGCCCTCCGACCCCACCAGGAGGCGGGTCAGGTCGAAGCCGGTCACGCTCTTGTAGGTTTTCGCCCCCGTGTGAATCACCTCGCCCCCGGCCAGGACGACCTCCAGCGAAAGCACGTAGTCCCTCGTGACGCCGTACTTCAGACCGCGAAGACCGCCCGCACACTCCGCGACATTGCCGCCCATGGTCGAGTAGTCCGCGCTGGCCGGGTCGGGCGGGTAGAAGAGCTTGCGCTTTTCCACCTCGCGTTGAAAATCCCCGGTGACGACGCCCGGCTCGACCGTGGCCGTCATGTTGACGGCATCAATCTCGATAAGGCGGTTCATGCGCCCCATGTCGAGCACGATCCCCCCCTTGACGGGCACCGAACCGCCCGTCAGCCCGCTTCCCGCGCCGCGAGCGCAGACCGGCACGGCGCGGTCGTAGGCGATCTTCAGCACGGCCGACACCTGCTCGGTGGAGGCCGGCCGCACCACCGCCTCCGGCAAGGCCTGCAGTTTCGTGCCGTCGTAGGAGTGGCAGAGGCGGTCCTCCAGGTTCCGGGAAACGTAGCGGGAACCCACCGCCGCCGAAAGACTCTGGAAAACGCTGTCGTCCATCTCAATTTGCCGTCCCACACGGGCGACGGCCTCAGGCCTCGCACACCGCAATCGCATCAATCTCAACCGAAACATCCTTCGGCAGCCGGGCCGCCTGCACCGTGGCCCGCGCCGGCGCGCCCGAAGCGAAGTACTGACCGTACACCTCGTTCATGGCCGCGAAGTCGTTCATGTCCTTGAGAAAGACGGTGGTCTTCACGACCTTGTCCAGCGAGGACCCCGCCGCCTCCAACACGGCTTTCAGGTTCTCGATGACGCGCCGGGTCTGCGCGCAAACATCGCCGCCGACAAGTTGCCCCGTTGCCGGATCGAGCGCAATCTGCCCCGACAGAAAAACCAGCCCGCCCGCCTTCACCGCCTGCGAGTATGGGCCGATCGCCTTCGGCGCTTTGTCCGTCGCTATGGTTTGGCGTTTCATGCAACCCTCCCGGTCCGCGTTGGTCGGCTTCGGCCTGCGCCGTTTGCAAAGCCGTTCACGGCGATTTGCACGTACTATACCGCGCGCCGCAAGATGTTACAAGTCATAATCATCCGGCGCAACCGGCGAAGCTCCCCTGAATTTGCGGAACAGCGTGTTGGACAGGGCGCGCTTTTTGTATAATGCGGGTGTCGCCGGGGGAGCGTCCTTGCGAGTTTGACCAAGATGCCGAGAAGAAACTCGTCCCTCGTTCTGCGCACCATCGTGAGACGCAACCGCGCGCGCTGGCTGGAGCGGGCCAGGACAAGCGCGGGCGGATGGGATTTTTGCGTTCTGACGGCGGCCAATGAACGACAAGCGCGGGGATACCGGCTTCAGATCGAGCAGCGCGCCCAGGACGGCCGATGGCCCGCCGAGATGAAATGGATGCTCGTGCCCGATCCGGACGGCAGGAGGATCGGTTCCGGCCTGGCGACGTTTCATGCGCTTCGGCAAGTCCGGGAAGCGTACGGCAGGAGAAAAAAAATCCTTGTCCTGCATTGCGGCGGAAGCAGCATCCGGATACCGCACTGCTCGGCCTTCGGCAAGGTGTTCGCGCCGCTGCCCGTCGAACTGGCGCCGGGCCGCCTGTCCGCCCTGTTCGATGAGAACATGGCGTTGCTGGGGCAATTGTCCGAGATGGTCGAAGAAGGCGTCGTCGTGGCCGCCGGCGACGTGCTCGTCGCCCTTGACGCCGCATCGGTGAGGGTTTCGCCGGAGGCCGTCACCGCCATTACCGTGGCGGTCCCTGCGGCGCGGGGCGCGGGGCACGGCGTATTCATCGCGGACGGCCCGCACGGACAGGTGCGCCGCGTGCTTCAGAAACTCCCCCCCGGCCGGCTGCGCGCCGAGGGCGCGACGGATTCCCGGGGAAGGGTCCTGGTGGACACGGGCATCTTCTTCCTGCCCCCCGCCCTGGCGGACGACATGCTGGCCGAGATAAACAACGCAAAGTCCCCGTTGAGAGAAGCGCTGGACGGCGCGGCGCAGATGGATTTCTACACCGATTTTGCCGAGGCCCTGGCCGACCAGACACCGCGCGAGGACTACCTTCGTCGCCGACAGGCCGGCGAAGAGCAAGACGGCGCTGCGCGCAGGATGCGCGAGATTCTCTGGAAACGCCTCCACGGCCGATATCGGCTCCAAATCAGCCGCGCAGAACCCGGAACGTTCTTCCACCTGGGTTCGACGGCCGATTACTGCCGCGCCCTTCAGCCCGATTCCGAGGCCGGTCGGGTATACGGTTTTCAGCGCTGCGTGAACTCCGACCTTCGGCCCAAATGCCGGAGCGCGGTCGTGATCTCGTGCAACCGGAACGACTCAACCGCGCGCGGGAGAATCCGGGCGAACGCGGTGTTGGTGGACTGCGCGCTCACGGACCGCTACGACGTAGGGCGCAACGCCCTCGCCGTCGGCATGGGCCGCAACGGCGGAGCGATACGACTTGGGCCGCGGCTGGCGGCGTTCACGGTTCCCCTTGTCTGCCCCGGAGACTTCCGCGCGCCTTCCCTGCGGAACAAACGCGCCTGGGTCACGGCCGTCTACGGCGTGGACGACAACCCCAAGCGAGCGATGGCGGACGCGGAGGCGACCTTCCTGAACCGGCCGCTGTCGGTGTGGATGGCGGAACGAAAAATAAGCGCCGGGGATCTCTGGCCCGCCGACCTGCCGACGTCGAGGCAGACGCTCTGGACGGCAAGGCTTTTCCCCGCGCAGGAGGACTCCGCCTCGAACCCATGGACGGACTGGTTCCAGATGTCGGCGCGGCAGGCGGCCCGCGAGCGCGAGCAGTGGCGCAGCGCGGCCAGGCTCTCTTTGGAGGAGATATGCGAGATGACGGACTGCGAACGACTGGCCGGCACGGCCAAGTTCAATGAGAGCAGCGACCCCACCGCCGACGAAATCTGTCAACGCGTCTCGAAGATTCTAAAGGACCGGGAAGACACCAGCGTCGAGGCGCTCTACCGGAACTTCACGTCGGCGGCCCAGTTCCTCCGGCTGAAGACGACGCTGGACCATCTGGCGCTGAGCGTGCCGTGTTTCCTGCGCCGCGCGCGCATCTTCAAAGTGGCGGCCGACATGCTTTCCGACGAGGCTTTGGCGCGCCTGCAACAACAACATCCGCGGCCCGCCGGCGGCCTGAACCCCGTTTCGCCCGCCGACGACAAGGCCATGTTGCAACTGTGGGGCAGCGCGTATGAGGAGCTTGCGTTTGCGAACGTCCGGCTCGCCATCGAGGCCTGCATATCCGCGCCGAGGCAACAGGCGGCGGGGCGTCTGGTCCCCGGCGTGTCCTTGCGCGTGGAGGTGCCGGCGCGCATAGACCTGGGCGGCGGATGGTCCGACACCCCGCCGTACAGCCTGGAGAAGGGCGGCGCCGTCGTCAACATCGCCGTGACGCTGGACGGGCAGTGCCCGGTCAAAGCCTGGGCAAAGACGGTGTCGCAGCCGATCATCCGTCTGGGGTGCCTGGACCTCGGCGTGACGCAGGAGATCGCCAACCTGGAGGACATGCGCACTTACGACGACGTGGAGGACCCGCTGGCCCTGTTGAAGGCGGCGACGGTGTTTGAGGGGCTTGCGCCGAAGATGGGAAGCGGCCCGACAAAGGCGCACATGCAGAGACTGGGGGCGGGACTGGAGCTGATCACCGAGTGCCGCCTGCCGAAGGGGAGCGGAATGGGCACCAGCAGCATACTCGCCGCAGCCGCCGTGGCCGCGCTGGCCGCGCTGCGGGGACGCCCCCTGACCGCCGGCGAGTTGTTCAACCGCGTGCTGTGCGTCGAGCAGATGATGACCACCGGCGGAGGATGGCAGGACCAGGTGGGCGGCGTGGTCGGCGGCATCAAGTACGTGCATACCCACGCCGAGGCCCCCCTCGAGCCGCACATAAAAAAACTGAACCTGCCCAAACGCGCCCTCGACGAATTCAACGAACGGCTCGTGGTGTACTACACGGGCCGGAACCGGCTGGCCAAGAACATCCTGCGCCAGATCATGGGCGACTACCTCAGCCGGCGGCAACCCGTCTTCGGCACGCT
The DNA here is from genome assembly GCA_964409935.1 of uncultured Planctomycetota bacterium. GTDB lineage: Bacteria > Planctomycetota > Brocadiia > JAADGH01 > CAYPFP01 > CAYPFP01. Next base: position 39,506 of record CAYPFP010000004.1, read on the forward strand.
TGAGAAGATACGCGCCACCGCCGACCAACTGCGCGACGCCTTCGCGGCCCGTAGCCTGAACACCGTGGGGAAACTGATGAGCCGATCGTGGGAACTGAACAAGGCCCTGAGTCCGACCACCACCAACGACCGCATAGACGCGTTGTTTGCGGTGGCCGAGCCTTACGCGGCGGGGGGCAAACTGGCAGGAGCCGGCGGAGGCGGGTTCATGGTCTTGCTGGCAAAAGACCCGTCCAGCGCCGCGCGGCTGCGGAAGATTCTGACGGGGCTTGCCGGCGGGACCGAACAGAAGATGCACAACGCCGCAGTGGATCCGGTCGGCATTCGCGTGCACCTGGAATGAAAGGCGGAAGGGCACGGAGGGGCGGGTTCAGGCCGTAGCCGGACGACGGCGTTCGGGTTCCGCGCCGATGAGGCGGCGAAGCTCCGCGTCCCAGGCGTCCATGATCCGCGCCCTGGAGAAATGCTCCTGGTAAGTCCTGTGGCAGCGATGCTGAAGGTCCAGGAGCCGTTCCCTGGAGTCGGCCAGGGCGCGAAGTTCGGCGGCAACGGCGTCGGCGTTGTCCTCGTGCAAGACCCAGCCCACGCCGTGCGCCTGAATCCACTCCGCGATGGCGGAATCGGGGCGGCCTGAAAAGATGACCGGACGGCCCGCCGCAAGCGAACCGAAAAACTTCGAGGGAACCACCGTTCCCGTCCATTCGGACCGCAGGCTGGCCAAGTGAATGTCGGCGGCGCTCAAGCGGCTCAGCAACTGTTCCTGCGCCGCGAATGGAACAAGGAAGACGTTGTCGTCGGCGGGGGACAACGCCTTCTTGAGTGCGTCCACACCGTTCCCCCTGACGCTGAAGGCGAACTTGACGCCCTGGCCGCGCAGGGCGCGAGCCAGCTTCAGGATGTCCTCGTAGGAGTGCGCCCTGCCGAAATTGCCTGAGTACAGAAGCCCCAGCCGCGCATCGCCGAAGAGGCGTTGCCTTTCGGCCGGATCGGCGACGGCCGCGCGGTCAGGCTCGACGAGGGACCAGGGGACCAGCGTGGCCCTGCGCGCGGGCGAACGGTAGAGGCTCAACCTGGACCGCATACACGAACCGATGTCCGCCAGAAGGTCGCAAGACTGGTACGCCGACGCCAGCAAACGCCGGACGATTCGGACGACGGCGCTTTGCTCGGCCACAAGGCCGTCGGCCACGGCGGCCTCCGGGTAAAGGTCGAAGCACCAGTGGGCCACCTTCACCCGCGGCCTGACCGCTTTCCACACCCGCGCCGCCAGCACGCTCCCGATGGGGTCCGTGCCCACGATCACGACGTCGGGACGCAGCCGCCGCCGAAACGCCAACAGGCCCCAGGCGGCCAGCATCCAGGCCGCGTTGAGGACGCGGCCCGCCGCCGACGCCTGGCGGAAACGCGGCCGCCACACGCGCCTGATCTCAATACCGTTCCAGTCCTCAGAGAGGCGGAAAGCCTGCCGCTCATCGCGGCACCCCCGGTTGCAGGGCGCGGCCGTCACCTGCCAGCCGCGCGCGTGCAGTTCCTCGCAGAACTGGCTTAGATGCTGCGCGCTGACGACGTCGTCGGGGTGGAAGTAGTGGTAGAAGACCAACGCCTTGGGCACAGGGCCATGATCCAGGTTTGGGGGAAGCCGACGCCGTTTCTTCAGACGCTCTGCTTCCGGATTCCTCTGTCGCCGCCGTATGTCTTGATCTCGGACTCGATCCAGCGGTAAGTCTTTTCAAGGCCCTTTTCGAGGGGAGTCGAAGGCTCCCAGCCGAGGACCTTGCGAACCAGCGTGTTGTCGGAGTTGCGGCCGCGCACCCCCTGCGGCTTGGAGAGATCGTGCTTGACTTTGATCTTCTTTCCGGCGATTCGCGAAACGATACGCACCATGTCGTTGATCGTCACCTTGCGGTCGGAGCCGATGTTCAGCGGCTCGGCAAAGCCGGACTTCATCAGCCTGCAGACCCCCTCCACGCAATCCTCGATATAACAGAAGGAGCGAGTCTGGTTGCCGTCGCCCCAGACCTCGATGACGCCGCCGTCGGCCGCGAGAGCGACCTTGCGGCAGATGGCCGCCGGAGACTTCTCGCGCCCGCCGTCGAACGTGCCCAGGGGGCCGTAGATGTTGTGGAAACGGGCGATGCGCGTGACCATGCCGAAGTCCTTGGTGTAATTCAGACACATCCGCTCCGTGTACAGCTTCTCCCATCCGTATTCGTTGTCGGGATCGGCCGGGTACGCCTCGCTTTCCTTCAAGCCTACAACATCGGGAGATTTCTGATTGTACGTCGGATAGACGCAGGCCGACGAAGAGTAAAAGAACCGCTTCACGCCCTGAAGCCGCGCCGCCTCCAGCATGTGGGTGTTGATGAGGACATTGTCGCGCATCACCTCCGCATGGACGGTTTCGATAAAGCCGATCCCGCCCATGTTGGCGGCGAAGGTATAGACGTGGTCAGTGCCGCGAACGGCCTGAAGGCAATTGTCCCAACGGCGCAAGTCCAGCAGATCAAACTCGTGTGCGGTCGTCGGTTCGTAACAGGGGGCAACAATGTCCACGCCCCGCACCCGGAAACCCTTCGATACGAGCGATTTGACCAGGTGGTGGCCGATGAAACCGCCGGCGCCGGTCACAAGAACTCTTGTTTTTGCCTTCATAGACAGTGTCCCTTCCAGTGAACAGACGTCCCGCCGCGGCGAGTACAAACCAACATCAGGAGGCGTCAAGATTAGTTGCGCGGACCCAGCAGGGCCTCCGGCGAACAGTAGAGAAAGGTCCCCCTTCCTCCCCCATTGGTCCATTCTTGAGCGGGTTCGCCCAGTTCGGGAAAAGGCTCGCCCCGCACGATCACGACGCCGCCGGTCTTCTTGAACTCGCCGACCAGACGATCGGGAGTGATGTCGAAAGGCGGCACGCTGGAACGGATTCGCACGTCGAAGCGCGGGCGCTTGGCGTCGGCCCCGCCGCCCAGGATGAACCAGCGGCGGCGAAGGGCGCGGTTCAGGACCATGTTCTCCTCGGAAAGAGCGCGAGGGATGTCCGTTGACTCGATCTGATACCGCTCCAGACCCCGCGCAAACTTGAGTTTCCAGGCCCCGCTGGAGGCGACCTGGTCCCAGAGACGGTCGGCGGCCTCCGGCGTGGGAAGAGGATCGCGAAGGGAGGGCGCCAGGTAGACGACGCTGCCCGGCCGAACGTGCTGCTCGATCCAGTCCGTGGCGCGATCCGGCGCATAGAACATCCGGTCTCTTCCCGCCTGAGCGGGAATCTGGATCAGGGGCAAGGCCAGCGAAAGACAGACACAGGGGAGAACGGCGTGAGGCCAGAGACGGCCCAGGTTCTGCAAGGCGAGGGGCACAACGCACACGAGCGCCACCAGCGCCACGCCATGGTGCCGCAAGGTCTCATGCGTGGAACCGCTCATGCTCATCAACAGTAGAAGGACGAGGCCGCCCAGGACCCACTGCCGGGGGCGCGCCTCCGAGGGACAGAGCGCCAGTCCCGCCGCGACCACCGCCAGCGTCGGCCCAAGTCCCTCCTTCCAGGCGGCGGTCAGGAAAATGCCGATCCAATGGCCCTCCACATTCGCGCCGGAGAACCGGACGGTGGCTATCGTGCGGAGATTCCCCAGAAGCCCCGTGATCAGCCACGGACTGATAAGCAACGTCAACGCGAACGTCATCAGGAGGACGCCGGCCATTTGGCGCAGGAGCTTCCCGCCCTCGCGCCGATACCAGAACTCCCACAGGAGTATCGGCAGAAAGGCCACCATCTCGACACGGGATGCGATAGACAAGGCCATGAAGACGGCGGCGCCGACGCTTCGCTTCCACCCGGAGTGCAGGGCGGCAAAATAGAACGCCATAAACGCAAACGACCAGGCCATGCCGTAAGGCCGGGCCATCAGGGAAAAAGACACGAAGAGCGGGACGGCGCAGACCAGCCCGCCCGTCATCAACCCGCCGCAACCTCCGGCGCGGGCATACCCCACCAGGAAGCCGGCGGCAACGCCGCCCAGCGAGACCAGGATGCCCACCACGACGACGAGAAGGCGCAACGAGGATAGATCGGAGTAGAGGCGAAAGAGGGCCTGGTCCACGGCCACAAAAGGACGGACAAGACGCGGAACGTGCGAATCGCCCTCCTCCGGCGCGAAGAGGTATCGCACCGACAAGGTCCCGGCCCACATCCAGCCCGTCCATGTGATGGGACCGGACGGAGACGCCTTGAACCCCGGCGTGATCCCCTCCCACAGGAGCAGCCCGTCGCTCACATAACCCACCTCGTCGCCGTCGCGGACCTCGTAGCGATCCGGAAAGTGCCAGCCCCTTATCCCCAGGGCGCAGACCAGCAGGACAAGCAGCACGCCCGCCTGTGTTCGCGTCGAACCTTCCACCAGCGCTTAACTCCCCTGTCGAGACGAATTCAGTTGCCGCTCGTACGTCTTGGCCCACGACAGGAAATCATAGAACGACAACAGCACGCAGAAAATGAAACCGGGCCTGCCGTCCAGGAACCCGCGTTTCCACAGATAGCTGTAAAGGAAACGGAACACAAACCTGAAAGGCAGGCGCAGATAGACGCGCTTGAGCGCGCGCCTGACGCGCAAGCGCAGGCCGATGAGGCGCTCGGCGCCGTCTGCATCGCCCTTGCGGAAGCGATCGTACAACTCCGCCTCCCACGCGGAGTAGCGGTTATGTTTTTCGACCCACGTCGCGATATCGGGATAGGCGTAATGGAGCATGTCATTGTGCAGATACGCGGACCGGCCCTGCAACACGACGTGCTCGTGGACCTCGTTGTCGCCCGCGCCGGAGGCCATCAACTTCTCGTACCGCCCCAGCCGATGTTTGAAAAGCCGCAGATTGTAGCTTGGGTAGTAGCCGCAATGCTTGATCCACCGCCCCAGGAAAAAGAAACGCCGGTTCAGGAAATACCCGTCGAAGGCATTCCGCTTGACGGCGTCGGACATTTCGGCGGCCAGTTCGGGGGGAATCACCTCGTCAGCGTCCACGATGAGGACCCACTCGTTGCGGAAAGGCAGGTTTTCGAGCGCCCAGTTCTTTTTCTTCGGATACGCGCCCGAAAAGCGGAACTGGACCACCTTCGCGCCGAGGGCCTCGGACATCTCGATCGTTCCGTCCGCGCTCTGACTGTCCACGACGAATATCTCGTCGGCCCAGAGCAGGCGCCGCAGACAGCGCTGGATGTTGGCCGCCTCGTTGCGGACCGGAACGATGACCGAGACAGGCGCGCGGCCTGGCTGCGGCGGCTCGCTTGGGGCCGTCATGCCCTGACTCCGGCGCTCTTCGCTCATGCCGTTACCTGCGCGTAGGCGTCCACAAGTTTTTGGATGGAGAAGGCGCCCCACTGATGGTCGGCCACCTTTCGCGCCTCCAGGTCCGGCACTCCCCCGGCGGCGGAATCCTCCAGCGCGGCCGACAGCGCGGTGGCGATGGTCCCAGGCTCCGCACGCACGCGGCGAACCGGCCTGGCCGGCGGCAGGTCGCCCCCCAGGTCCACGCCCTCGCTCAACACCACGGGCAACCCGCAGGCCAACGCCTCCGCCGCCGCCAGCCCGAAATTCTCCTTCTGGGAAACCAACGCAAAGGCGTCGGCGCGGGCATAGGCGGCCTTCAGGCGCTCCCCTTCCAGCATGCCGGTAAACAGGACGTGCCCGTCAAGGCCCGCGGCGCGCGCGCGGGACTCCAGTTCGGCGCGGTGACCGTCGCTGTCGGGGCCGACGCACACCAGCGATGCCGAGGGCCGCGATTGGCGGACCAGCGCCATGGCGTCCACCAGCTTGTCCAGGTTCTTGACCCAGTTGATTCGTCCGACGAACAAGACGATCTCCCGCCCGCGCGCCCAGGGAAAGAGCGACTCAAAAGCCCCGCGCGGCGGCAGGCCCCGCCATTCGTCCAGGTCAATGAGATTGGGGACCACGACGCTTTGCCTGAAACGCCAGCCGCTCTGGAGGGCCTTGGCCTGCTCGGCGGAGGAGGTGAAGCGGACCAGCGACGCGCCCTCGACGTTGGCGCGCTCCCACAGGAAGGCCCAGAGGCGCTTGCGCCAGCGGTGACGCGCAAAGACAACGGGGTCGAGCATACCCCGAGGCGTAACACAGTAGCGCGCCCCAACCTGCCGCAACGCCCTCAGGGCGAAGGTCGCCACAGGATTCCACAAGCTGTGGCAATCCACCAAATCGAACGCCACGCCGTCCGTCCGCACAGCGCGCACCAGGGCCGGAGAATCCGGCAGCCGGCGGGCGGGCCAGTGAGTCGAGGCCGGAAAGCACCGAACGCGGTAGCCGTCCGCAGAGGAATCGCCCAAGGCAATCCCCCGGTTCACGCCCCTGGCCGCCCAGTTGGTCGTGTAGAGGCGTACCTCGTGACCGACGGCGGCCAGCGCCTTGCACAGGGCGGGGACGGATTTTGAGGGTCCGCCCGTCTCAGGGTCCAGACTCGGAACTATCTGGAGGATTCGCATCGCCGGGAACTCTTCGTCGTCAGGAGCCTCTACTTGATGCACTCGACATACAGAGACACGTCCCGCTCCGTATTCTTGGTCTCGAACTGCATGTGCTCGGCGCTGAACAAGCTGCTCGACCGCGCCTTCTCTCGCAGAACCGTCTTGAAGCCCGCCGCCTTGAGGAGTTCCTCAAGAAAAGAGAAGTCGAACATTATGGCATGTTGATTGGCGCAGAGCATGAAATTGTAGAACTTGCCGCCGATAGACTGGAACTTGTCGGGCCATGTCGGCAGGTTGGAGCTGGCGTTGGTGTTGTAGGCGTTGATGGCATACTCGAGGGAGGGGACAATGATGCGCACGACCCCGCCCGGTTTGAGGACCCTGTGGAACTCCCGAAGAAGCCTGCGGACTCTTGCCAGAGGCAAGTGCTCCAAGATGTGGGAGATGTAAATGCCCCGGATGGAACCGGCGGGAAAAGGCAGCCCTATCGTCACATCGAGCCAGATGTCCTTCTTGCGGAGAACATACCCGTCAATGTTGACCATCCCGGGGACGTAGTTCGTGCCGCAGCCGATGTTCAGATAAGAGTCCTTGTACTTCTTTGCCCGCAGGAGGCTGTGCCACATCCAGGAGAAAATGGACAGCTTGCCCACGGAGAGATAATACAAATCTTTCACCTTTTGGCTTTTCACAGGAACCTCGGAGAATAATGCCAGTCGTCAAAAGCAGCGATGCAATCTCGCATACCATCACAGGCAGAGGCGGTGCCTCTGTATGAAACGCGCCAAGGCAAAAAGGCTCCAGATTCTGAGCCAGCCCACGCGCTTCGGACGGCTGCAGAAATCCCTCCACAGACGTTGGATGAAAGGCGCGTTGAAAACGCCGCTCAGGATTCCCAGGGCCGTCAGCCCTTCCTCCACTTCCCCGCGCAAGCGGCCCAGCATCCAGGCCTCCAGAGGCAGCGTAAACGCCTGCTTGCGCGTGTTTGCGCTGCCGGGAGGAAGCCATTGACTCATCGCGTCGCGCAGACACTTCTTGGCGCGGCCCGGCCGGAGAGGGCTGGTCTTCGCAACGCCCTGAACGCCGTCGGCAAACTCTGCGTCCAGATAGGGCAGTCGAATCTCAACGCTGTTGGCCATTCCCATCACATCGGAATCGCGCAACAGGGTCTGGCCCATGTACAGGTCCATCTCCAGGCGCGAGACGGCGTCCCAGGGGCCGACGCCGCGGATATCGGCCACCAGTTCCTCGACATACTCAGGGGCGAGACCCCGATGCCAGCGCGCCTGCCCGACAAGGGTTGGGACCAGCGCTTCGAGCTGCCGCGAGGAGAAGAGGCGCCTTCGAACCAGGTAGGCGCTGAGCAGGTCGGCCGGAGCCGCCAGCAGGTCCAACCATTTCGAGAATCTATTGGCCGTGGATACATGGCCTCGCAGCAAGGTGGAAAGCGGGTTGTGGAAGACGCGGGCCAGATGCTGAAACACAACCATCCTCGGCACGTCTCGGAAAGACGGGTAGCCGCCGAAAAGCTCGTCGCCGCCCAGTCCCGAAAGCGCCGCTTTGAGGCCGACGGCGCGCGCCGCGTGCGAGACGACATATGTGTTGATCCCATCGCTGGTCGGCTGGTCCATTGAACCCAGGACCTGCGGCGCAAGGCGCGCCATATCCTGCTCGGTGAAGGCAATCTCGCGATGCGCGGCGCCCGCCGAGGACGCCAACGCGCGCGCCTTCTCCGCCTCGCATGTCTGCGGCGAATCGGGGAACGCGACCGTGATGCTGATCGCGGGGCCTTTGGCCACCCGCACCGCCGCCGCAAGCAGGGCGGCCGAATCCAATCCGGCGGACAGGAAGACGCAGACGGGCACATCGCTCACGAGGTGCCGCTCGACGGCAGCCGCCAAACGCTCCCGGACCTCGGCGGGGCCGCACGCGCCCTTGCGGGAAACCGGCAGCCAGTAGGTTCCGGACTCCTCTTTCCCATCGGCGGCGAACCGCCTGTAAGCGGCGCGAGGCAGCAGGGACACGCCGCGCACGATCGTTCCAGGCCCCTGCACCGCCCCGTAGGAAAGGTAGCTGCAGACGCCGGCGGGGTCCAGGCGGCGCTCGACCAGCCCGGAAGCCAATATCGCCCGGACCTCCGAGGCGAAGACCAGCAACGGCCCGCAACGGGCATAGTAGAGCGGTTTCTGCCCGAACCGATCGCGGGCCAGCAGGACCGCCTGTTGCGCCTCGTCCCACATCGCAAACGCAAACATCCCATTGAGTCGCGGCAGGCCCTTGGCGTCCGCGTGCGCAAGCCAGCGGAGAACGACTTCCGCGTCGCCCGTGGACTTGAAGGCCTCGCCGCGCCGCTCAAGCGTGACGCGCAATTCGCGGAAATTGTAGCATTCGCCGTTGTAGACGAACGCGAAACGGCCATCGGGCGTCGTCATGGGTTGGTCTGCCTTTTCGGTCAGGTCGAGTATGGCCAGGCGGCGATGGCCGAGTACGCACCGTCCCGTCAGAGAGACCCAAAGGCCCTGATGGTCAGGTCCGCGATGTTCCATAGAGGCGAGCATCCGCTCGACGGCTGCCTTGTGGCGGCCCGCTTCCTCGCCGATGATGCCGGCAATCCCACACATGCCATGAGTCCCGACTCGTTGACAGCGCAACCCTACCGCCCGGCAGCGGCCCTCGGCGCCGGCTGGAGCAGGAAGAACCGGAGGTTGCGCACCGGCCAGTTCCCCTCAACGTGGTCTCGAGGCACCAGATAGGGATAGGTCTCCGAGGACACAGGATCGCGCTGCAAGGTTACGGCGTACTTGTACCCGGTGTTGCGGAGCCACTGCGCCACGCTTCCAAAGACGTTGCCGGCAATGCCGTAGGGATAGGCAAATCCGGAGGTCTCCCGTCCCGTCCATTCGGTAATGGTCTTCCGGGACAAAGCCAGGGACTCCACGGCCTGTTCGGCGGTCATGATGCTGATGTCGTTGTGATAGACGCCGTGGGCGCCGATCTCGTGGCCGAGGCCTGTCAGCGTGTGAAGGTCTTCGGGCCTCATGGGCCGCAGGGGGAGCTTGTACAGATATGTCCGCAGGCTGTAGTCCGCGGCCGCCTCGCTGCAGCGGCTCATTTCTACGAAACCCGACGGCACAAAGAAGCCTGCCTTTATCCCATGCTTTTCCAGCAGTTCCAGGCAGTCGTCCATGAGGACGCGGAAACCGTCGTCGAAGGTCATGGCCAGCCTGGGAGCGCCGTTGCCGTCCTCGCCGAAGGCCGCGTCAAGCAGTTCAGAAAGGCGGCAGATGCGGAAATGGTCCTTGCAGAACTTGATTTGCTCGTCGAAGTTCCGGCGGTCTTCCTTGAGCACCAGGTGATAGGCCAGGATTCGGTGGCCCTGTGCCTGCCTGCGAAGGGGGGCGGCCCTGCCCATCAATATGACCGCGGTTCTGGCGAGCGGACGCAGGCCCTTTTGAACCCGTTCGGTCAGGTTGTCCGGTCTTTTCAGTTCCGACCAGCCGACATCATCGCGGAAGGCTGTGGTCTTGGCGCGCGTCCGGCGAGCGCGGGCGTGAATGTCCCAGAGGAAGCGCATGAGTTCCTGCGCGCCCCGTTCGGGGCGGTAGTCGCAAACCGAGCGCCTGGCGGCCTCGCCCATCGCGGGGATGTCCTGGAGTGCAAGGATGAAACGAGCCATCCTGTCCGCCAGGGCCGCCGGGTCTTCGCTCGGAATTATGTATCCGTTTTTTCCGTCCTCAATGAACTCGTGCGCGGCGCCGACCTGATCGGTGGCAATGACCGGCAGCCCTGCGGCGAGCGCCTCCGGAACCACCATGCCCCAGCCGTCCCAACGCGACGGGAACACAAAGACGTGGTGGCCGGCAAAGGCTCTATGGCGTTCGTTATAGGGCGCCTGGCCGGCAAACTCGACCCGGCCGGCAAGGCCGTAACGCTCGACCCGGCCTTCGAGTTCCTGCCGCAACGGGCCGGAGCCGAGCAGGGTCAGGCGCCAGTTCCTTCCCTGGAGCCGTTTACACGCTTGCAGCAGGACATCCAGACCCTTGCGGTGGATCATCTGACCGCACATGAGGAACCGCACCGGCTCGCCGGAGACCGGTGCAAGCGGGACGGGAAGTCCCAGGAACGCCTCGAGGTCCGCGTAGTACGCGACGGAGGCGGCAGGCGCGCCGGGTCTTGCCAGACGGCGGAGAACCTGCTCGGCCATGCGCCCCATGCCAATAATGCCCCAGGCGCGTTTCAGCACAAACTGCAGGAGCGGCAGCTTGCAGGCAGACAGCCACCGGCCGCGAGGCCGCGGCGGCTCATTCATGTAGACCCAGGGCTTGCGCCGGCGATGCAGCCACCAGGCCGCCCTCAGCGTGTGAGGGGAGGTGTAACAGGTGTTGACGACCCAGACGTCCATGCGCTCCGGCGCCATGGCGCGAACGACGTCTCGCAGGACGATCGGGCCGGCGCAGTCCGCCAGGAACTTGTAAGGCAGTTTCCCCAAAGGAGCGCCCCAGGCGCGGCCCGGAGCGGCCGCGGCAAGATAGACGACCTTGACAAAACAATCCGCGCGCTCCGAAAGTTTATCCAGCAACGCGACCATGTGCGGACTCGGATGATCCATGAGCAAGCCGACCCGCAGAGGTAAGGCGCCGTCGGACTCGGGAGTCCGCGTTGAGCGTGATCCGGTCATCTCCGCATCGGCCTCACGGGGTTCATGAAACGGTTGGGTTGGGGGGTTTTCGCGCAACAAGAAGCCTATACCTGCCGTCCGGCGACTCGATCCTCAGCAGGGCCGAAGCCAGCATGAAAAAAGGAAACAACAGGCCCATCAGGACCAGACGGGAGCCGAGGCGGTCGCAAACCGCGCAAAGCCTGCCAAGCGCGCCGCCCAGAGTCGGCGTAAGGACGGCAGGGCGGAAACCCGCCTGGAGCAGGAGGTCTTTGAGAACCGCGTCGTTGAACACCATTGTCTCATGCGGACGGATGCTGCCCAAGACGGGGACGTGGCCCACGAGATGCCCGCCGGGCCTGAGCAAGCGGTTTATCTCGCGCAAGGCGTTCTGGACGTCGTCAAGATACTGGAGCATCTCGACCGCCAGCACAACGTCAAAACTCGACGAGGGGAATTCCCGTGTGTCGAGAGGCACCCTGGCTTCGGTGAAGCTGACGTTCCGGCGGCAGAGGCGCTTTGCGATGTAAATGGAGTCCCCGATCCTCTTCCTGTCAATGTCCACGCCGTGAACGGCCACGGCCGGCTGCCGGGAGAAGTAGAAGGCGTAGCAACCGGTGCCGGATCCCAGGTCGAGAACGCGCTTGGGGCGCAAGGCGTCCACCTTGCGCGTGATGAGGCGCCCGCGAAGCCTGCTGGGGAAGTCCACAAGGCCGAAGAACTTCATGAACAGGCGCCGCCAGAAGCCCCATGCCGGGCGCAAAGCATACTCGGAGCCAAAGGGACGCCAAATCAAGTGTCAGCTCCGACAGTGGCACGAATGCCGTTGCGCCGAAGGGCCGGACCGCGGCGCCGACCCGCGCTTGCGCCGAGCGCCCTGGCCTGCATTCCCCCCGCGATTCCGGCGCAGGCCCACATGATGGCGGAGGGGAAACTGCCCGCGGAGAACGCGCTGCAGTCCCACATGAACAACATGAGCACGGAAACGGAGACGATGTAGGCAATGGCATGCAGGCTGCAGAATTTTTCGCGGTCTTCGTGAACGCCCGTCTGTGCTTCATACCGCGCTCGAAGCACGGCAATCTGCGACCGCGCCGGGTATTGGGATATGATAAGCCCGATCAGGAGCACATATCCCGCCAAACCCACCAGTCCACTCCCTTCGAGCACAAAGCAGAAATCATTGACGTCGTCCCGACTGTGCGCGCCCATCGCCCAGGGACGGACGACCCAGTCCTTCTTGATGTCCGACGCCGCTCCAAAACCCCACCCCAGCATCGGCCGCTCCAGGAACGCCTCCCACGACTTGGCCCAGATGTTTTTCCGAGTGTCCAACAGATCGGTGACCGACTCCACATCTTCGCGGCTCTTCAGCTTCAGGACAAACTTGAAGGCCTTGCTCTCGAACTGCGGCGTCACGATCATGGCAATGACGAGGGTCAGCAGGACGGCGACAATGGTCGGCGGCCGCAGGACGCCGTAGAACCAGACGATAAGCGTAAGTCCCAAAGCGAAGGCGACCATCGAGCTTCTGGCGCCGCTCATCCAGAGCATGACCACCGCCCCGCCGCCGACAAAGGCGTTTATGCCCCGATGCGTCATATTGCTGGAGCGTATGGCGCTGTGCAGGAAGAGCAGGGCGCACAGGGCGGAGCTGTGGCCGAGCGTATTTGCGTTTCCCATGGCCCCGCGATAAAGCTCCTGGGTGTCAAACACGGTTCGGGTTGCCGGGTGCACGATGGACAGCACGAGCAGTCCGCCCGTCAGAATCTTCAGCAGGATAACCATGTGCCTGGCGTTCTTGTATTCGACCGCCTCGCGCAGGAAGAACATGAAGGAGACGATCATAATGACGTGAACGCCCCACTTCAGCCCGCTGAACGTCGGGTTCTCGGCGCCCAGGACGGAGAGAAACGTACAGGAGAGGTATATCACCAGGATGCTGCGGGCCGTATCCGACCGGCCGCCGACGATCCGGTTCTGACGGCTCGCCCAGTAGGCGAGACCGATAAGAAACAGAAGCCCCAAGGCGACCCAGCGAGTCAGCATAAAGGGCCATCCATAGGCCGTCTGCGTGGCGGCCAGGCAGCCCAGGTAAAACGCCGCAGCGGCAGAGAACACCAGATTCATCTGCCCCCTCCGGCGGCTGCATTGCCGACAGGCACTTTCTTGTTGTACCCGATCAGCCAGCGGGACCACGTCCTGGAGAACTGCGACCTCAACGTGACGTAGGCGCTGCAGCGGGCGCAGGGCGGGCGGAACACGCCCTTCCACTGTTCGGCACGAAGGTCGTGCAGGGACTTGCCGCGCCATAGGTCAAGCAGCGACGAGTCATTGACGTTGCCGATGCACAGGTCCCCCTCGTTGTCTCTGCAATGGCAGGGGGTAACCCGGCCGTCGGGCAGCACCAGCACGGAGCAGTCATGGAGCACGGCGCAAGGGCCTCGACGGCGGGCGGGACGCATCAGCCACAGGCGGGCCTCCACGTCGGTGACCAGACCGCCCCAGTTGTCCGCCCTGGTCTTCAACACGGGTTTGATGCCTGCCTGCATCAGCCGCCTGTACAAGGCGCTTCGGGCAAGCGCCTTGTGGCTTTCCAGCGTGAAGGAGGACACGTCTATGGCAATGGGCCGGCCCAGGGCCTCGTGGACATCGAGGACCTCGGCCATGTTCTTCTCGAGGACCTTGTAGGAAAGGCCGATCCTGATCGCCTCGTAAGCCTCCCGACTGAAGCCGTCAATGCTGATCGTCATACTACACAGGCCCGCCCCGGCGAGTTGGCGGTACTTTTCGGCGGTCAGCAGGGAGCCGTTGGTTGAGAACGTGATCTGCCGTATGACGGGGAACTTTTTGGCGAAACCAACCCTCTGGATAAGGTGAGGGTCGAGCAGCGGCTCGGCAAACCCGGAAAGCGCGACGGTATGCCCTCCGGCGTCGGCCAGTTGAGCCACCGCCCTTCGGTAGATTTCCATGGGCATGACCTGCCGCTTGCGCCGCATGTGCCTGGCCCCGCACATGAGGCACCGGGCATTGCAGAAATCCGTCGTCTGGAAGAAGGCGGCCACTACGCGACGCTCGGCGACCTCGATGGCCTCGGCGTAGCTGCCGGTCCTTTCGTGAAGACTCCGGAGGGCACGCGACAGGCAGTCCGGGAACGTCTCTACCAGACGAACCGCGAGGGCCGCCGCTGAACGAAGACGCGAATTAGACATGACTCCTCAACTTTGCTTCCATTGACGCCACAAACCCGTCCGGCAGTCCGCCGTCAAGCCATTCCACCTCGTCTCCGGGATGATCGTAGTAGAGCCGCTGCCGCAACTGCCCCTTGTGCCAGACGACGGGCATTCGCCCCAGATACGAAGCCCACATGGAGAACTGCGAGCCGGAGGCGACCAGGACCCGCGAGTTGGACAGCGCCAGCATGTCCGCCACAGAAGACCCGAATCCCATCCTGCTGACCCGGCCCAGCGCGAGCAGCGCCGCAAGCTCCCGGCGCGTCCCGTCCGAGAAAAGGTTGATGGGAATGTTCTTCCCGAGCGCTTTCCGCATCTCCCGGATGAGGCGGCAGTACCAGTCAATGGGGATGCGGTAGTTAGCGGTTCCGCTCAAAATCACGCGAGGGTCGGGGCACTTCGTGAAATCGCCCCGCCGGACATGGACGGAGATCGTGCCCGAGAAGTCGTGCGCAAGACCGACCGTTTGACTCCCAGTAGTCATCTTTCTGAGCTGATCGAATACGAACGTATGCTCCTGCATAACGGAGGCGAAGTAGTCCTGGATGCCCTCGAAGACCACGATGGTTTCCCTGGAGTCCTGGGCAGGATGGGCCAGGAACTCCTTCTCCGGAACCCTTCGAGCCGTCGCCAGCAGATAGAGCTTCCTGAAACCCGACACCTGCCCGCGCGGGGGACGAAACAGATTCCAGTATGAACGCCAATCCGGTTCATTTCTCAGCACCGGCCCGCTGTGGACCTGCGGGAAGGTGGGGAAGACGACCTTCAGGCCGTGCCTCTTGGCCGCCACAAGGGAGCGCGCCCAGGCATAGAGCATGCCGCCCAGCCCCGTCCCGAAAAGACCAAAGAAACCGGTCTCGATGGAAGCCAGTTTGGCATACGCGTAGTACAAAGCGTTGTCTTCCTTGACAGATCAGAAGGCATCCGAGCCTGTCAACGGCAACCGCCCGCCGCCAACCCGCATTACCCGGCGCAGAGGGATCAGCCCCCCTCCCACGCGCCCAGCGGAGGGCCGAACCATTCGCCGGGCGGCTCGCCCGCCAGTAAACCCCCGAAGACGCGCTTCAGTTTCCGTACGAAGTATTGATGCTTCATGCGGTCCTGGGACGGCGACAGGCGGAGCCGAGCGCCGGCCAGCAAGAGGGACGCCTGCGCGTACGTCCAGGCGGCCATGCGTTTGCGTACCTTCAGAAACCAATAAACGCTGTTTCGCTTCAGGAGAAACGACTTGAGCGCATAATGCTCGTAACCGAAGGCCGCCTCGTGGTGGACGACGCTGGGCACGGGCGTAAAGACGCTGGCCCAACCTTTCTCGCGCGCCCGCCAACTCCAGTCGGCGTCCTCGACATAGGCGCCGAAGATCTCGTCCATGAGACCGATCTCACGAAGGGCGCTCAGTCTGCACAGCACGCAGACGCCGTTAAGGAACTCGACCGCCGTCTCGCGGTCGGGCTGGCCCTCGAACCAGGGCCTGGCCAGACGCCGGGGAAGCCAGACGCCCGCGCAGCGCAGGACGCTCGGGAACCGAAGGCAGGTCTTCTGGGTCTTCTCCGTGCTGCGGTAGAAAACCCGGGGGCCGACAAAGGCCGCCCGCGGCCATCGGCCGGCGGCGTCGAGCAGGTCTCTCACGAAGGCGGGATTCACCACTTCGGTGTCCGCATTGGAGATCAGGACGAAATCATAGCCCCGTTCCAGGGCGATCCGAATCCCCGCGTTGTAGCCGCCGCAGAACCAGCGGTTCACCGGAAGCCGCACGGCCGTGATGCCCGCAAAGCGGTGAGCCGCCCACCGGCAGGTGTTGTCCGGCGAACCGTTGTCCACAAAGACCAGGTCTTCGAGTCGTTCGACCACGGCCCGGTATCCCGAGAGACACCGCTCCAAAAGAGGGTCCGCTGAAAGGCTGGAGCAGACCACAATCGCCGTGCGCCTGCCGGAACTGGAGTCAGGATTCGCCTTCACCGGCTTTCAAGCTGCTCCTGAAAGGAGGCACGCGACCGAAAAGGACGCCGGGCAAGGCCCACAGCCCGCACACCACGTCGAACAGCGCATAGCCGCAGGCGCGAAGGGCGTCAGGGGGGGCGTGTCTCAGGTGCTTCAGCGCCGCCCGGAAACGGCCCGCCGGCAGCGAGACGACGGCCGACAGCGCCACGCGAAGCCTCGGGAACCGGCCCGCGCTCCGCCCCGGAAAAGCGAGAAAACCGTAGCGCTTGGCCAGAATCATCACGTACTTCCAGTGCCGGCGCCACCGCCAGTGCGTTCCCATCGTGATTCTGCGGCGGGGATGCGAGACCACGGCGTCGCCGACAAAGCCGAACGCCCCCAGGCGGAACAATCGGGCCGCCAGGTCTGCGTCCTCGCACGCCGGCAGCAGGAAAGATTCGTCAAAACCGCCCGACCGAGTCAACGCCTCCCGACGGTAGGCGCACGCCGCCGAGAGATAGGAGCCGCCGTCGTTCACGGGGGCGTCCCAGAGGGGCGAGTTCGAGCCGCCGGTCGCCACGACGCGCGCCGCGGCCGCCACCCACCCCGGCTGCAAGTCCATCGCCGCCACGAGCCGTCTGAGAAAGTCCGGGGAGCAGGTCACGTCGCTGTCCACGCAGACGAATATCTCGCCGGCGCCGGCGCGAAAACCCATATTCCGCGCGGCGGCCGGACCGCGGCGCCCGTTCTGCCGCAGCAGGCGAAGGTTGGGCAGGGCGTTGCGGGAGGCCTTGAGGATCGCCGTCAAGTCGTCGTCGGAGGCGTCGTCGCAGACGAGCACCTCGAAATGTTCCGCCGGCCAGTCCTGGTCTGCCAGAGACTCGAGGCAGCGCCGCAGGTCATCCGGACGATTGTGCACGGGAACAACGACCGAAGCGCGAAGGCCGCTCACGGTGCCGCTCCGCCGGGCTTGACCGCCGCGAAATACAGAATCGCCGCGAACCTCAGAAGCTCCCGATCCGGCGACGATACGCGCCTCAGCCTTCCCAGCAACATGTAAAGGTACTTGAGCGCCCTGCCCATGAGCCTGTGGCCGGGCAGGTGCAGAAAGATCGAGTCGGCGTGCATTTCCCAGAGGGAAAGTCCCGGATAGATATGACGGACCTCCAGGCCCGCCAGAGTCAGAAGCCGGTAGAGACCCAGCGGCGTGAAATGACTCTGGCTGTCAAAATGCTCGCACTCCAGGAAGGAACAACTGCCGACAAAGAGGCCGCCCGGCTTGAGGACCCTGCACGCCTCCCGGATCGCCAGAGCGGGACAGTAGAGATGCTCCAGGACGGCGACACAGTTGACGACCTCCATGGAGCATGAACGAATGGGGAGCCGGTGACAGTCGGCGACAATGTCCACGTCGGCAAACCCCTTTCGGGTCTGCTGGCTGTTGAACGAGATGTCCAACGACACGTACCTGTAGCCCAGGTCCTCGAACGTGCGGCGATTGCCCTGGCCGGCCCCCACGTCGAGCAGAACGCCTTTGGGATGGCCCTTCAGCAGGACGTACTTGCAAGGCTCCTCCTGGAACCACGCCGGAACGTCCTGCAACAAGGGAGGACACTGGAACACGGCCGGAGACGGCCGCAGGTTCACCGGGATGTCCAGATCAAGCGACCGCCTCACAGGCGGGGCGTGGGACACGAAATCCGGCACGCCGGCCACGACGGGGACCGGCCAACCCGCGCCCTCCAACGAATCGTTTCGCAGCGCGAGAGGCGCGGAATCCGGCTTATCCGGCGAGCACAGAAAAGTGAGGATTGAAGGATTTTTCAACATTCTGGCGTTGGTCTCTAAGAAAAGGCAATCACTTTCACAGGATGGCAGGCCAGATAGGACACCATCTCTCCCTCAAGCGCGGGTGGCGGCTCTCCCAGCCTGTCGCGCCGCCACTTTTCATGGATTGCGCGGATGTCGCCCAAGACGTCTCGGAGGGCGGCCAGGTACGATGCCGTCGCAGAAGGCCGCTCGGCAAGGGCCGCGCGCACCATCACGGCAAAGAGATGAAACATGTCCAACAGGTTCCACCAAAATCCCTGGAAGGGGTTCGCCAGTTGGTAGACGTAGTAGTTGCGCGATTGACGCCGCTCCAGCGAGGGCGCGCGCGGGGGACCGCCGCGCCTTGACCCGCCGGCATAGTGGCGCGCGCGGGCGCTCGGCACAAGAGCTACGCGCCATCCCTGATAGCGCGCCCGCCGGCAGAAGTCGGCCTCTTCCCAGTAAAAGCCCAGGTACGGGTCCAGGGGACCGACGGACTCGAAGCATCGGCGGTTGACCATCAAGAGCGATCCTTCCACCCACGTCACGTCAAGGGGAACGGCGCTTCCGGAGCGCATGGCCGCGATCGCGTACGGATGATTGCCGAGCATGTACTCGTTCGGCTCGTCGCCTTGCCAGGCCAGAAAAGCGGGGCCGACGACCCCCATGCGAGGGGCGCTTACGGCCACGCGCGCCAACTCCCGAAAACAACCGGGTTCCAGCAGGACGTCGTTGTTAACCCAGCCGACCCACTCGCACCCGTCGTCAAACGCGTACGGCATGGCGAGGTTGTAGGCCATGCAATACCCCAGGTTCTGCGGCATGCGCAGGATCTTCACCTCGGGGTACCGGCTCAGCGTAAGGGCAACGCTGTCATCCTCGCTGGCGTTGTCAACCAGATAGACCCGCTTCCTGGCATAGTCATCGCGCCGGAGCGAATCAAAGAGCGGACCGAGCCATCCCGCGCCGTTCCGGTTCAGAACCATCACGCCAATCTGAGGATCGTCATCGCGCATTGGGCCTGTCGCAAGGGCTGGGCCGGCCATCCCCGGCCGGCGTGGAATCGGGGAGCGCGTCTACGCAGTCCAGGAACTCCTGAACTCTTGCGGCGAGGCTCGCCCGCTTGACGGCGTCTCTTCGCCGCGTCACGTGTTCGGGCGCCCGTCCCTCGGCGGCAAGCGTGTCCAACGCCTTCGCGTAGCTCGCGCCGTCCGCCTCCTCGACCCAGGCCAACGCCCGGCCGTAAGGCTTCAGGCTGGGGACAGGTGTTGAAAGCGTCGGCGCCCCCATGGCGAGGCACTCGAAGGCCTTGATGGGCGAACTTGACCTGGTGAAGCTGTTGAGCCTGTAAGGGACGGCGCACGCGTCCGCGTGGGCGATCCATGCCGGGACCTCTTCGGGGGGGACCCGCGGGAAACAAACGCCTCCGAGCCTGGCCACCTTCTCCGGCAGACCGGCGTCCGCGGGTCCGACAAAGACCCAGGCCCAACCGGGCCGCAGTTTCCGGCAGGCCTCAACGCCGGCCCAATCCACGCGTTCGCTCACATGACCGAGGACCACGACGCGCGGGCGGGAGACGCCGGCCAACAGCGGCGGCTCGGCCCATCGGCGGTCGGGGTCGAACAGCTTTTCATCATAGCCGTTCTCGATAACGAGCACGGGCAGATCGCGGCGCGGCGCGGCCCGGGACTGAAGCGTCTTGGCCAGGAAACCGCTCACACAGACCACCGCGTCCACTCTGGCGAGCAATCGGCGTTCGGCTTCGAGTTCACCCGCGATGGGTTCCCCCGTAACCGTCACCGTGCGGTCATCAATGGCAAGATAAACGCTGCGTTTCTCGCCGAAGGCGCCTACCAGGTCGTCCTGCGCGGGAGAGTCGTAACACACCAGCGCAGGAGGAGCGGCGAACAGGGACTTGACCTCCCTGACCAGACGCCGCCGGTTGAATCCCTTCAGAATGCGCCTCAATCCCGCAATCCGCTCCGGCGTGTGATAGGCGCTGTACACGCGCGCTCCGCTCGGCGTCATCCGAACGCGCCGACTCAGGAAACAGGTCTGCGGGCGGCGAACCGCGCTGATGAGCTGATCCACGATAACGACCGGCGTCTTCCCGGCGATCCGCTCGGCCAGGGCGCGACGCAGGGACGCCGGCTTCGCCCAAAGAGCGAAGAAGACAATGCCCTGACCGGCGCTCACATTGCTCAAACCGCTCCTACCCCCGGCCGTGCGGCCCGTTTCCGGAGAACCGAGAATTGACGACCTCTCTTCGCCAGAGGACATAGTGGACGGGAGGCCAGAAGGCCCAGGCCCCGTCCCAGGTGGGATTCCTCAGCCATGCCTCAAACCTATCGGAAAGTTTCGGCCCGTCGAAGTACGCGCACTCCGCAAACCCCTTGCTCCGGATCGTGTCCAGCATCACGGCCTTCAAAGGCCCAAGAAACCACTCCACAATCGGCGCATTGAAGCCGATCTTCGTGCGGTTCAGGCGGGTAGAATCGGGCACCAGGCCCTTCATCGCTTCGCGAAGGACGCGCTTGGTATATCCGCCGCTCACAATGCTCTTTTCCGGCAGCGAAAAGCAGAATTCGACGAGGCGGTGGTCCAGGAACGGCATGCGACACTCGACGCCGTGGGCCATGGAACAGCGGTCGTACTGCTGGAGAATGGTGGGCAGCGTCGTCTGGCAGAACTGGGTGTACAGTCCCTTGACGAGGGGAGAAACGGCGCCAGGGACTGGCTGGGAGGACTCCAGCGTCGGGGTATTCTCCTGAACCTGCCCCGAACACCACTCCGCGGCCCACCGTTTCAGTTTCGACAGCGGGCTTCGCAGCAAGGCAACCGCCTCCGCCTTCGCCTGACGGCTGCTGCTGCGATAGGCGATCTCGCCCTGGGCGGCATATGCCTTGTAGACGTCCCAGAGCCAGAACAAACGACCGGAACGAAGCGCCGTATGCAGCGCGGGACTGACATTCTCCAGGTAGCCGCCGAGCATTTCGTCGGGACCCTGGCCGTCAAGCGTCACCTTCACGCCGTTGGCGGCGATCTGGCCGTAAAGCTCCCAGATGGGGAAGAAGGCGAGGGCATGCATCGGCCCGTCGCAGGCCCGGATCGCCTCCAGAAGCCGTTCGGGCGAAGGGGGAACAATCTCCTTGGTGATCAACTCCGCGCCGACCGAATCGGCAAGCTCCCTGGCCCTGACGGCCTCGTCCAGCATCGTGCCAGGAAACGCGGCGCAGAACGCGCGATGGAAGTCCTTTGCGGCGCGCGCACCGAGGGTCTTGAGACCGCGATGCACCATGGCCGTGATGGAGGCCGAGTCCAGTCCCCCGGACAGACACGTGGCGATGGCCACGTCGCTGCGGAGGCGGATGCGGCAGGCGTCCTCAAACAAGTCGCGGAAGACTTCGGACTGAGCAGGCAGTCCTTTCGGCACTCTCACCCGCCCCGGCGCCAGCCGGTACCACCGTTGCAGTCGCACAGCGCCGGCCCTCTTGTGCAGGCAGAAGCCCGCGGGAAGGGCATGGACGTCGGCCAGGTAGCTGTGCGGTGTTCCCTGCCAGCCAAAACGCCCCCCGCAGATATCCCGGACGACGGCGTCGTCGAGGGGGGCGTCCACGCCGAGCCACCGGTGGAGCGCCTGCACCTCCGAGGCGAAGGCAAGGCAATCGTCCTTGTGATAGTAGTAAAGGGGTTTCTTGCCGAAACGGTCGCGGGCCAGCCATAGTTCCTTCTTGTGGGCGTCCCATATCGCAAACGCCCACATCCCGTTGAGACGATGGAGGCATTCGGTTCCCCAGAAGTCATAGGCAGCGAGGATGACTTCGGTGTCGGTGTCCGACTGGAAGCTGTACCCCTTGTCCTGGAGTTCCTTCCTCAATTCGATGAAGTTGTATATCTCCCCGTTGTAGACGATCCGGTACCGCCCCTCCAGAGAAGTCATGGGTTGCCGGCCGGCGTCGGTCAAGTCGAGGATCGAGAGACGAGTGTGTCCGAGCCAGACATTGTTGGCAGGATCCGCCCATTCACTTCTGCCGTCCGGGCCGCGGTGTCCGAGAGAGGACAACGGGAACGGCCCACGCCGGGACCGACCCCATATGCCGGCAATTCCACACATTAGCTTCCTACCACTTTCGCAAAAACAGGAATAATGCCAATTTACAGTTACCCGACGGCGCCAACCGCCTTGCGGTACATCCGGATGTAGGGACTCACCAACTTCTCCCACCCAAACCTGTCCCTGATCACCGAGGCTCGCGCATCGGCCCGGGCCTTGCATGGAGAACTCAGGACCTCCTCCAGCTTTCCGGTCAGTGCGCCGGGAACGGTCATGTCCACCAGTTGTGAATCCGTACCGCCGACAACCCAGCGAAAAGTAGGCTCGTCGTGCAGGACGGCGGGCAAGCCGCTGGCCAGGGCCTCGATCACCACCAGGCCGAACCCTTCCGTCAGGGAACTGAGCACGAAGACGTCGGCGGCGCCATACAACAGGTGCATGCGGTCATAGGGCCAACTTACAAACCGCCAGCGCTGTCCAAGTTCTCGCACCGCCAGGGCGCGCAAGCCGTCGGTCTCGTTGGTGACCTGGCCGGCCACCACCAGCCACACCTTGGTGTCCAGGCGGGCGACCTCCTCGATCAGGTAGTCAATCCGTTTGTGCTCCCGCTTTATGGCCGCCACGCACAAGACCATGGGCGCGTCCGGCGGGATGCCGAGTTCATTGCGCACCGAGACGCGGGAGGCGAGGCTTTGCGGGCTGAACCGCTCCGCATCCACGCCGTAAGGCACCAGCAACAGCCGTTCCTCGGTTATGCCGAAGGATCGGGCCTGCTCATACATCGGCCCTGTCAGCATCTGCGCAATGTCGCAACGGTGATGGTACAGCTCGGGAGGCGCCGGCCCGCCGTTGCAATAGAGCAGCCTGAACCTGCCGCCCAGGAAGCGGCGCAGGTGGAACAACGCGCTCCCCATACAGAGTTCGTTGTAGTGGACGATGTCGTATCCCCCGGCCCGCAGATGGGGGTAGAGACAGAGCGCAAAGGAACGCTCTTCCAACAAGCTCGCTTTATGGTGGCCGAACCAGCGCGCCGGGGCGTCCTGCCGGTGGAAACTGGGAATGCTCTTGCAGCGGCAGCGGTTCCAGCCTCCGGCCTGGAAGAGCGTGACATCCACCGCCGGCGCATACCGCCTCAGCGACTGAAAGAGCGATTCGGTGAACGACTCGAACCCCCGAACCACTCGTCCAAGCCCAGTGCACACCAAGGCTATCTTCAATGGGTCCTCTCCACTCTAGCGACCCCTGAACGCCTTTTCGGCCGCGCCGCGCTATTACGCGAACCTCCCCGGAAATGCCTTCTGCAGCGCCTCCGCCCAGACAGGCATCAACGCCGCATACGAATAGCGGGCGACAGTGTCTTCGCGCGCCGCCCGGCCAACCTTTGCAGCCATAGACGAGTCGGTCAGCAACGCCCGCAAGGTCGCCTCCCACTCGTTCTCGGTATCCAACAAGAAACCTGTCTGCCCATGTTTCACAAGACGATGGTTGTAGCCGATGGGCGAGGTCAAAGGCGGCACGCCCATCGCCATATACGTCTTCACCTTGTAGTTGCCCTTGCAGGTGTTGAAGACGGTATTCGGCAAGGGGGCCAGCCCCGCCACGGCGCCGGCGGCATAAGCCGCCTCGGTGGAGGCATCGTAGGGCAACCATTCCCACGGAATGGAAAACGAGATCTGCGGCCTGGCTCTGCCGCTGACCACGCGAAGCGTGAAAGGGATGTCCTTGTACACGCGCTCCAGAACGCCGTTCAACACCGGGAGTTTTCCAAGCGCCCAAGGCCTGCCGCCGCACAGCACCACAGGCCGCGCGCCGTCCTCGGCCTTCGCGACCGGCGCCAGCCTCTCAACGTCTATAGGCTCCTCCAGCACGAGCACGCGCGCCCGCGGATACAGCCCCGCAATCCGCTCCCCCAGGCTGGGCGTCACGGCAACGACCGCGTGCGCCAGTCCCATGCGCGCGTCCGCCGACGCCTTCAGTTCGGGGTCCGAGAACCAGTCGTCCTCTAGCCAGAACAGGTACGACGCGCCTTTCTGAAGGACCTGCCTCTCGAACCGGCACGCCGTGTCCAGGACAGGCAGGGAGGTCCAGTTAATCCAGACGACATCGTCGGGCTGCACCTCGCGCAGATGCCTCCAGCAGTAGAACGGGGCGACCCATCGGCGGTAGACCTTATAACCGCGGGGAACCTTCGAGAAGAAGAGGTGGCGCGCCAGGAGATTGGACCACAGGTCCTTGACCACGCACGGGACGCCGCTGCGGGTAAGGCATCGCTGCATCTCGGCGCTGAACCGATCCTCAAGCCCGAAGGCGAAGGCCGCTGGCGACTTGTATATTCTCAGCATGATGGAGAAGTTCCGGCGACCATTCGGACATTCGGGGAAACAGAACGACTCACCGCACGGTCATACGCTCTTGTGTCCATGGGCAGGGACGGCGTGGCCCCACCGCCCGGTAATCCACTCCCTGGCCCGGCGGGGAACGATTTTCTGGGCCGGCCGGTTGATGCCGAATCGCGAAGGGAGCCGTCTCCGGTCCACTTCGGAATGCCATGGGATCCGCCCCTCTTGCGAGAGAGTCCGTTGGTTGCTGGTTCTACCGGTCCTACCGCCTTCTCAATTGACCGGATGGTTCTGGAAAGCCCTGCCAGTGCCTGGCACTTGGTTTGGGCTCAGACGCGACAGATTGCGCTCACAGACCGCTCCCCGACAACCACAGAGCGCGTCTCGCTGATTCGGTCGGCGGAAGCCCGCCGCTGAGAAATCGGCTTTGCGCCGGCTGCAGAAAGACACCGCCCATCCCCAGGATGGGACAGTTCACGCCATATCCTTGACGTTTGGGACGAAGGTCCCTAGCCACGCTCGATTGGTCCTCAAAGGAGAATCCGTACGGCAGAAAATCGCATCTATCTGCCAGACTGCCCCGTCGCTGGGCGCCCGAATGATTTCGTCAACGTCAAACAATACGAAACCGCGACGCTGAAAATACGCAACCACTTCATGCAGGAGAGGAGAACCCGCCACCAGCGACAAAAGACTCAGTTCACATTGAATGACCTGACAGCATTCAAACCCCTTCGTCCAACCCTCCAAGACCTCGATCTCGTAGCCCTGCACGTCAAGTTTGAGGAGCTCGGGCGGCGCGCATTGACCATCCTCGATGAGCGCGTCAATTGTCGTCATGGACCGGCATTTCACGCCGGCTGACGCGCTGTCCAGCACGCTGCTGCCGGAGCCAACCTCCTGAAATGGCACATCTTGCCAGGGCTTTGCCCCGACAAGGGTTTGTATCACACGGAAGTTCGGATACTTGTGGGCAAGACGCCGAAGCTCGTCTTGAGGTTCCTCTTGTGGTTCGATGCAAACCATTTTGGCATGGGGAAAGACCTCAAGGCAGGTGGAGGCCCATTGACCCCGATAGGCTCCCACATCCACCACGTGCTTCGGATAGAAACCGAATCTCCGCAACTGCTGCAGAGACCAGGAAATATCCGGGGCCCCCAGGACGAAACCAAGCTTGCGTTTCCAGACGTTGGGCAAGGCATTGAGACAAGCGCGCAGTACAGTGCTTTTCAGCATGGCAAGGCTCTGAGATACGTGTCAAGATAGCTTGCGGCCAGTTGCCTCCGGTCAAGCCTCCGGCCTGGAAGAGCGGGACGTCCACCGCCGGCGAAAGCCGCAGGCGACTTGTATATTCTCAGCATGATGGAGAAGTTCCGGCGACCATTCGGACATTCGGGGAAACAGAACGACTCCCCGCGCGTTCACGCGCTCTTGCGCCCATAGGCATAGACGGCGTGGCCCCACCGCCCGGTAATCCATTCCTTGACCCGCCGGGGAACGACCCTTTGGGCCAGCCGGTTGATGCCGAATCGCGAAGGAAGCAGCATGAGGGCCACTTCCGGATCGGAGTGCCATGAGACCCGCTCCACCACGAGGGGCGCCAGCAACCGCTTCAGACCCCTCTTGGACCAGGCGCGGGCCACAGGAGGACCGCCCTGCTCGACCGCCTCGCTGTAGCGGCTCTGCAGTCCTTCGTATCCGTAACGGAGGAGTTCGCCGCGCGCCAGACCGTAGCGGAGCAACACGTACATGGAGTGAATCGAGTACTTGTAGTAGACCATGATGCCGAACTCTCCGCCGGGACTCAGCACCCGGCGGATCTCCCTTGCGATCTGTTCGGTGTGCGGCGAATGGTGGATTACGCCCCACGACCACACAAAATCGAACCGGCCGTCGTCCGCCCGGATGTCTCCGGCATCCATCTCGAGCACCTCGGCCTTCAGGCCGGCCAGTTCCAGCCTCTTGCGGGTCATTTCCACCGCGTGGGGCGTGAGGTCTATGGCGGTGACATCGCACTCCCATTCGGCAAAGGTCTGGGTCCATGTTCCCATGCCGCAGCCGATCTCAAGGACCCGCTTGCCCCTGACCCGCTCCCGATCCAGGAGCCTGTCGCCCAGATGGACGGGATGGGGGGTGTTGATCCGGTTCCTGGCGTTCCACCACGCCGCGTCCACCTCCGCGAAGAACGCCCTGTAGTCGGCGTCGGACTCGAGCTTCTTCCGCTCGTAGCCCTGGTAATTCATGGGATTCTGGTCCCACCATCGGCGGACCTCGGCGATCCGCTCCCCCTGCGACAGAATCCGCGTTTGTTCCTGGTTCCGCATTCTCACTGGGCCGCGTGGTTCCGGGGAGCCTGCCGCCGAGGGGCCGCTACGACTCGCATCGCGCCTTCGCAGCAAGGGACCGGTGGATTTCCTCGAAGATATTCGCGAGCGATCTGGTGATATTCCAGCTCGGATAGTGCGCCCTGGCCTTGCGCAGGTCGCTGTAGTAGCACACGTGATCGCCCTTGCGGTTTTGTTCCACGTAGACGTAGCGCTGGGCCTTCCCCGAGAGGGCCTCAATCATCTGAAAGGCCTCGAGGATGGAGCAACTGTTCCCTTTCCCGCCGCCGATGTTGTACACCTCGCCGGGGCGAGGTCTGAGGCTGAACTCGTGGATGAAGCGGGCCACGTCGTAGCTGTGGATATTGTCTCTGACCTGTTTGCCCTTGTACCCGAAGATCTTGTACTCGCGATCCTCCAGGTTGCACTGAACCAGATAGCTCAGAAACCCGTGCAACTCGACGCCGGAGTGATGCGGCCCGGTCAGGCACCCGCCGCGCAGGCAGCAGGTCGGCATGCCGAAATACCGGCCATACTCCTGGACCATGATGTCGGCGGCCGCCTTGGACGCGCCGAAAAGCGAGTGCATGGACCGGTCAATCGGGAACGTTTCAGCAATCCCTTCGGCGTACTCCGGATCGTCATAATCCCAGCGCGTGGGCAACTCCTTCAGCTTGATCCGGTTCGGGGCGTCGCCGTAGACCTTGTTGGTGGACAGATGAACGAAGGGAGACTCCGGGCACGCCCTCCTGGCCGCCTCCAGCAAGTTCAACGTGCCGCCCGCGTTGGTGTCGAAATCATCAAAGGGAATCTCGGCCGCCCGGTCGTGCGAGGGCTGGGCCGCCGTGTGCACGATGAGGCTCGGCCGCAGTTCTTGCACGCGGGCCAGGACGCTCGCTCTGTCCCGGATATCCAGCTCGTGGTGGCGGAAGCGCGACAGGGACCGCTCCAGCCGGGCCTGGTTCCACCGCGTATCGCCGCGCGGCCCGAAGAACACGGCCCGCTGATTGTTGTCTATGCCGTCCACCCGCCAGCCCTGTTTGTGGAAGAAGCAGCACACCTCAGAGCCGATCAGGCCCGACGACCCCGTGACCAGGACGGATTTCATCCAGCCTCCGCCGTCACTATTGACTCGATTCTGCGCGCGGCGGGCGTCTTTGCAGAATCTGCGCCACGGCCGCCTTGACGCCGTCAACGCTTACGCCGCGGATGCAGTGGGCCTCTGTGGCCATGCAATGATCCGTGCACGGCGGCAGCGCCTTTGCGGGTTGCAGGACCGCGTGCTGCTTTCCCCACGGCGCAAAACGCCGCGGAGAGTTCGACAGCCACGCGGCGCCGTTCAACGAGTGGCACGATATCTCCACCACCGGCGCCCCCGCCGCGGCGGCCATGTGCATGGGACCGGTGTCATTCCCGATATACAGACGGCAGCGCTTCAGCACGGCCGCCGTCTGCCGCAACGTGGCCCGCCCCATCATGTCAATGGCCGCCCGCCCCGGCATCTCTCGCAGCTTCCCGCAGAGGCGGCGGTCCTTTTCGTCGCCCACGAGAACGGCGCGCATCGGGTACGCCTCGGCCAGCGCCACCCCCAGTTGGAGGAAATTCTCAACCGGCCATGCCCGCTTGGGGTCCCTGGCGCCGGGGCAGATCGCGATGAGGATTTCGCCGGACTGGACGCCCTGGGAGCGCATGAGTCGGTCGGCGAAAAGCTCGTCCTCCGGCCCGACCCACAGTTCGAGACGATCGTCCTGCACCCGCCCACCGAGGAAACGGATCACGTCCAGGTTCCTCTCGACCTCGTGCTTGACCTCGCCGGTGTCGTCCACGATATGGGTAAACAACCGGTCGTAACCGTCATTCTGCAACCGTTTGTGCTCGGTCGCCTTTTCCGAATAGCCGATGCGACAAGGAGCGCCGCTGAAGTAGACCAGGAACGCCGTGCGGTAGTAATCCACGTCCCAGCGCGGCGCTATGGCCAGGTCGAAACGCCGGCGCCACAACGATTGCGCGGCGAACCCGAGCGCCCTGAACTGCTGGCGCAAGGCCGCCAGCCGGCCCGTGGCGGCGGGGTCGAAGGCGACCACTTCGTTCACGTAGGGGCAAAGCTCGGCCAGACCGAGCACCGACGGCTTCACGACCAGCGTGATCCAGGCATTCGGCAGATTCCGCCGCAATTCCCGCAGGAAGGGCGACATCAGCACCATGTCGCCGATGTCGTCCAGCCGGACCACCAGAACGGCCTTAGCGCGGGACAGGCCGGTGTGCGCCCGGTCCGGACCGGAACCCGCAAGAATGGGCGACAGCGCCCGGCCGACCGCCGCAACTCCGCAGGGCGACGTCAACACAGACAGGGCGGACAGAATGGGATATTTCACGAGCGCCGCAGCGCGCCTGCCCGGCATCTTACGGCCCCGCCTTCTTCAGCACCACGATCTCGTGGCTCAATGCCCATTGGGCATGCCCTATGGCGCTCAGACCGGCCCTCTCGGCCAACAGACAGAGGCTCCGGTCGCTGAGGATGAAGAGGTGTTCGACGTCGTCGAACACCTTGTCGGCAAAGCGGCCGAATGGCGGCAAGACGCTGTCGCGGGGTATCGGGGTCTGTATGATCGCGATGCCGCCGGGTTTCAGGAGCCTTGCGGCCCCGCGCACAAAAGATTCCGGCGAACGGGCGTGCTCGATCACGTCGAACGCCAGGAACAAGTCGCAATCGGGCAGGTCAATCTCCGGGAAAAATCCGGCCCGGACCTCGACGCCCATCTTCTTCCCGACCCACTCCGCCGTTTGCGCCTCCGGCTCGACCCCGATGCATTCGTAGCCGCGCGCCTTAAGGTCGGCGAGCAGGACACCGCTGCCGCAACCCACCTCCACGACGCGTCCGCGCGGTCCGGCATGGCGTTCGATAAGGTCCAGCCAGTACTTCACCCGGCCGTCGCCGCGATCGTTCTCAGGGCGCGCCTCGATGGCCGGATGATTCTTCAGGCGCTGCCGGACATGCCAGTACAGGTCGAAGGAATAGAGTCGCCTGGTCTCCGCTTCGCGGGGAGGACGCCGGTTTACGTAGCACCCGCACTCCACGCACAAACCGAAGCTGGGATACGACTCGAACGGCGCCAGCGCGCCTCCGCACCAGCAGCGGTCGCGCTTCTCGCGGCGCAGGGCGGCAAACTTGCGCTCGTCGAGGCGCCGTTGCACGAACTCTCTCGTCTTGCCGTAGAGGGTCCGGGCAGACCGAAAGGGGTGCAGGATGTGGCGCAAACGTATCATGCGGAGGCGTTCCTGGCCGAGTCCCATACCAGCACGGGCGAGACGACGCCGAACCGTCCGTCGAGGGCCGTCAGCGATCCCGAAGGCGTCACCTCAAACACGGCGGCCTGCTCCACGACATCGTACACGTCTCTCTGGGGGACGTTGCCGCCGACGAGGATGGAGTAGGTTCCGGGCGAAAGCAGATTGGCCGGTATCGTGACGCGAGCGGCGTACCGTCCCGGCTCCTTCGGCAGGGCGGAGACGCCGGCGGCGTCCGCATCGGTGGTGGTCAGGATCACCGAACCATCGGCGGCATACAGGCGCAAAGCGACCTGACAGGCGGACAAGGGCTGGCGCACGACGTAATCCATTTCCACGCAAACCGCTTCGTCCCCCCGGAACTGACCGGTCGTCTGCCCCTGCTCATTCTTGACCTGGATGCACAGAAAGGCGAAGTCCTGTGTATCTTCCGGTTGGCGGTCGCGCTTCCATTCGGCGCTGACCTTCAGGTATTGGGACTGGTACTTGGCGATGACGTCGGCGGAAGGTCCCGCCCAGACAACCCGCCCGGCATTCAGGCACAGCGACGTCCTGCACAGCCTGCTTACGGCGGCCATGTTGTGGCTCACGAACAACACGGTGCGCCCCTGCCCGGCCACGTCGCTCATCTTGCCGAGGCACTTTTTCTGGAAGGCGGCGTCTCCGACGGCGAGCACCTCGTCCACGAGGAGGATGTCCGGCTCCAAGTGAGCGGCTACGGCGAAGGCGAGCCGCACGTACATGCCGCTGGAGTAGTGCTTGACGGGGGTGTCAATGAACTTTTCGACCTCGGCAAAGGCCACGATTTCGTCGAACTTGCGTCTGACTTCGGCGCGCGCCATGCCGAGGATCGCCGCGTTGAGGAAGGTGTTCTCGCGGCCGGTCAGTTCGGGGTGGAAGCCGGTGCCCACCTCCAGCAGGCTGGCGATTCGGCCCCGAATCTCGGCCCGGCCCTCGGTCGGTTCGGTGATCCGGCTGAGCACCTTCAGCAGCGTGCTCTTGCCCGATCCGTTGCGCCCGATGATGCCGACGACCTCCCCCGGCTGGACCTCGAACGAGACGCCCTTCAAGGCCCAAATCGTGTTGTTCGACGGCGGGGCGCCGCCCGCCCACGCCGCGCGGAAAAGGCCCGCCGCGCGGCGCAACGGCGCCGACATGGCGTCCAGAACGGCGTCGCGGAAAGTCCTGTACCCGGCTTCGCGCGCGCCGATGCGATAGAGTTTGCCCAGATCGCGAACGGTGATGGCCGGAGGCATAGGCCCTCGGATTAGAAACGGCGGACGCCCGCGGAGAGGCGGCCCCCCGCCCTAGACGACATCCGCAAACCGGCGCTCAACTTT
The DNA here is from genome assembly GCA_964409935.1 of uncultured Planctomycetota bacterium. GTDB lineage: Bacteria > Planctomycetota > Brocadiia > JAADGH01 > CAYPFP01 > CAYPFP01. The sequence continues at coordinate 70,933 of CAYPFP010000004.1, forward strand.
GCGGAAGTAGGTGACGCCGGCGGCGAATGCGGCCAGGGCGATGGAAATGGATAGGACGCCGTCGGACAGGCAGTACGGGACGCCCAGAATGCTGGTGCGGCAGCCCTCGATCACGCCCGTCATGGGGTTGAGCGCGAGCAGCCACCGCCATTTCTCCGGCACGATGGAGACGGGGTAGATGACCGGCGTGACAAACATCCATATCTGAACCATGAACGGAACGATGTACCGAAAGTCGCGGTAGGCCACGTTGACGGCGGCGACGAAGGAGCCGATCCCCACCGCCGCCATGACCGACAGGAGGACAAAAACGGGCAGCCACAGCACGTAAAGGCCGCCCCCCACGCCGTACCAGGCCATCATCCCCGCCAACACCAGGAACGCGCATGCGAAATCCACCAGGCAGGAGCCGGTGGATGCCAGGGGGATAATGAGGCGCGGGAAATAGACCTTCGTGACGAGATTCGATGATCCGACGACGCTCTCGCTGCACCGACCGAGCGACTGGGAGAAAAGCGTCCAAGGCAGAAGGCCGGCATAGACAAAGAGGGGATAAGGCACGCCGCCGGTCTTGTTCTCAAGCCCTGCCAGACGCCCGAAGAATATGGTGAACACGACCATGCTCATGAAAGGCTGGAGGATGGCCCACAAGGCGCCGAGGAGGGTCTGCTTGTAGCGAACCTTGACGTCGCGCCACGTGAGGAAGTAGAGCAACTCCCTGTACTTCCAGATCTCGCGCCAGTTGACGGCCCGCCAGCCGCGGCTCGGCTCGATGATGGTCAGCGGCAGCGCGACCGCGCCCAGACCGTGGGCGGCGCGATGCTGTTCGAGGCCCCCCGGAAACGCCGTTGCCTGCTTCTCTGTCATACCACAAGGCGGCGCGGGAAGTGCGTCCTCCCGAACACGGCCCGTCACTCCTTGTTCTTGGACTTTGCCAGGCGCACAAGCTGCACGGCCAGTTCCCGCCGGAGACGGTCGGCCAGTTCAGCCGCTTCGGGCAGAAGGGGGGCCTGCTCATGGACGGCCTGGTCCATCTGCAATTCGCCCCACACGGCCCCTCCGTTGTGAACGGACAGGCGCGCGGACCACACATCGAACCCTTCAGGACGACCGTTATTCCCCTTCTTCTCCCAGACCATGACTTCCGGCTTGGCCTGGCCGCCGCCGGAGAGGCGAAGCGTGGCCCGGTCCAGCCCAAGTCCTTCAACGGCGGTGGAGAAGCACTCCCATAGTTCCGAGGGTTTGTGCGCGTTGCGCATCAGGATCACGGCCTTCTCGACGGAGATCTTGGCCTCGGTGGCCCGCTGCCTGCGCTCCAAATCGTCCCTCATCCTGGCCACCAGGTCCGTAAACCTGACGCCGCCAAAAAGCCGCACACTGACAAAGACAACGATGCAGAGCACGCCCAGAACCAGAAGCGTCGTGAGGCCGCTTTGCTCGACATTGACCAGGACGGCCGCGCCGCACAGCGCCACGCAGGCGCCGTAGAGGATGATGACCGTGCGCCTGTGACTCAGTCCGAGCGAGAGCAGGACGTGATGGATGTGACCGCGATCGGGAGACGCGATCGGCAGCTTTCTCGACCACCGGCGCAGGATGGCCAGCGAGGTGTCCAGAATGGGAATGCCCAGGGCGATCACGGGCACCAGCAGGGCCACGGCGGCCTGCGCTTTCCGGCTGGCCATGATGGAGATGCCGGCGATGAGGAACCCGAGCATGATGCTTCCGGTGTCCCCCAGAAAGATCTTTGCCGGATGAAAGTTGAAGAGGAGGAACCCGAAAATGGCCCCGCTCAGACAGGCCAGCATCGCGGCATAGCTGTTGTCGAGCAAAAGGCTCACCACGAACATCGTCAGGGACACAAACAGGCATATGCCTGCCGCCAGACCGTCAAGTCCGTCCATCAGGTTGATGGCATTCATGCATCCCAGGAACCAGAACAACGTGATCAGCACGCAGAAAGGGCCGAGAAACAGCGTGCCGACGAAAGGAACGCTGACCGCCGTTATCGCGTAGCCGCCCGCGATGGCTACGCCCGCCGCAACGGTCTGGAAGAGCAGCTTCCAGCGGGCCCTCAGACCCCAGACGTCGTCGGCGGCGCCCAGGACCATAGCCACCGTCGCGCCGATGACGAGCACGACTATTTCCCAGGAATACTTCCCAAACAGGTCCTGAACAGAGCTGCTGGGGTAGAAGTATAGGCCGGTCAGAGAGACCACAAAGGCGACATAGATGGCGATGCCCCCCAGTTGTGGAACTTCGCGGCCATGCACCTTCCTGAACTGGTCCGGTTTGTCAATGACGCCGAGACGCAGCGCCAGTACGCGGACGAGGGGGGTCGTGATGACGGCCAACATGAATGCTGCGGTAAAGGCGATGAGGCTCACGAACATACGCTTTCAACCTCTGTCTGAAAGACACCGTTTCTGCGGGCCGCGGATGGACTCCGTCCCTCTCAGTTACAGCCCAAACATTGCCGTAACCTACAGAAGGAAAACACAATAAGACACAACATCCCCCCGTCCCAGTCAAAGACCCTGGACGGCTTCGGCGGATATCTGTGCCGCTACGGACCGTCCCAGGAGAGTCACCGAAACGACCAGTAGACATCGGTTGGCCTTCCGGATAATCGTCCCTTCGACGCCTCGCAAGGGACCGCGCGTTATGCACACCAACTGACCCGCTCGCAGATACGGATAGGGGTCAACGGCGACACGCGTCTCCACAAGGCGACGAATATTCTCAACCTCTTCCTCCGGCACGATGGACGGATTCTGGGGGTCGGGTCCCAGCACCCTGACCACGCCTCTTGTCTGTCGCACTACAGGCAGCTTCTGGCGCGGAACACGCACGAAAAGGTAGCCGGGAAACAGCGGCTTATCAACCCATTTCTTCCGGTCTTTCCATTGACTGTGCACTCGCCGCAAGGGCAGGAAGTTCTCAACTCCCTTTTCCGCGAGACATTTCTCGACCAGCTTCTCGTGGCGCGAACGCGTGTGAACCGCGTGCCAGCGCCGCCCGTTTCCCGTCATTTCCGAAGAGCCGTCCATCAGCTTTCCATCGTCCGCGGTCCGGCGCCCAAGCGTCGGCCCGGCCTTTCAGCCCGCAGGGCCGGCAATCAGCTTCAGTTTGCGGCCGGGCGGCGCCAACGCTTGCGCTCGCTCCAGGCAGAGGCGCGCCTGTTCCGCAAGCCCGATGGCCGCCTGCGTCTGCGCCAGCCACAGCCAGGCCTCGAAGTTGGTCGGCGCGGCGCGCACCGCCAGCGCCGCGGCCTCAACCGCTGTATCCGCGAGGCGCAGACGGAGGGCCGCGTCCATCTCCTTGGCCGTCGCCCACGCCAGCAAGGTGGCGGCCACGTCCTGAAGCGCGTCGGAGTTTGCCCGGCTGTACGTCATGACCAACTCCGTTTCATCCAGCGCCTCCTCGATCGCGCCTCGGCGTTCGCCCAAGTTCACGCACGTCGGCACAAACCGCCGGAAATGCAGGAACCGGGCGAAGGCCAACTCGCCGCGGAGTTCGGACAACTCCGCCACGGCGACCAGGGCCAGCGAGAATAAACCGACCACGGCCATGACCCGAATGAACAGGTTCCGAAGACCGGCCTCGCGAGCCTCAAGTGCGGCTGGACTCTGCAGGTTCTCGATCCTCGACGATCGTTGCCAATTCATGGTGGCGTCGTGTCCCCAGTTTCTTGACCCTGCGTCCTCTGCGCAGGTGAACGGCCGAGACGGCCATGCCGCACAACGCCGCAAAGAGGAAGCCGTTGGCCGGCTTGTGCAGGCTGAAATCCACAAGACTGTGAAGGGCGATGGCGAGGATGCTCACGGCCAGACCGGCAAGCGCAAGTTTGCCGTGCGTCGTGGCGCTTGCGAACCGCCTCCGCACCGAGCGGACGAAAAAGGCCGCGATCAGAACCGCGACTCCGGCGCCCACAAGGCCGCCCTCCGCCAGAAGCTGCGCATAGTCGTTGTGGGCGTGCATGAACCGGCCGAACTGAATGCTCGGACTCTGAAAGGCGGAAAACAGATGGTGAAAAGCGCCGAACCCGCACCCCACGAGAGGCGACGCCCAGAACATGCGCAGGGTGTCCAGGGTGGCGGTGGCGCGAACATCGCTCATCGGGTCCATGGCCACGGCAAACAAAGTGCCCACGCGCTCGACGACGGGCTGCCAGCCCAGCCAGACCACGGCGGCCAGGACCAGCAGCGAGACGGCCCCCATGATGCGCGCCCGCCGGTCGCCGAAATCCCGCAGGGCCGCCGCCATCGCGACAATGCCCACCGCAGCGGCCAGGCTGGCGATGCCGCCCCTCGAAAGCGTCATGAAGACCGCCGCGCCCATGAGCACGGCGGCGAACGCCAATAACGTGATCCGGCTTGCCGCGCCTGTGGAGAGCCACGCGATCCTCTCGCGCCAGGTGCGAAGGAGCCTCATCTCCGGAGTGCGCATCGCCGCCAGGAGCAGTCCCAGCGTCAGCCCGAAGGACATGCTCATGTAAGCGGCGAAGTGGTCCCGGTTCGTGAACGGCCCGAAGATCACGCCCCCGAACCGCGGCGTGTGGAACCAGTAGATGTCGGTAGTGCCGGAGTACTTCTGGAGGAGCGCAAAGACCGCCATGACGAAACCGGAGATGGCAATGACCTTGCCCGTCTTCTGGAACTGGGGCCACTCGACGATGGTGTTCACCATCACCAGGAAGACACACAGGTAGGCCGTCAACAGGCAGAAGCTCCGCCACGTGGCGCCGGCTGATACTGAAAGGGTCGCCTTGCCGGGGCGAATCTCCACGTCCGGCGGCAGGAACGACTTGACGGCGACCTTCTCAAAGATCTGCGCCTGCTCGCTCTGCGCTTGCTCCGACAAAGGACTCAGAATCTTCGCGAGAGGCCGAGGCAGGGGCCGCATCTGCAGGAAGACCAGCATCAGGAGCGCCAGCAGCGCCCACACCAGGCCGGGCGCGCGGATGTGCGGTTCCGAATCGGTCCAGAGGGTAATGAGCCAGATTCCGCTGCCGACGGCAACCAACATGCACACGATAAGGTAGGCCCACGGCTCGGCGCTGCCAAACAACCACGGCGAGACGACAACGGCGCCGACCGTTATCGCCCTCGAAGCGGACTTGAGTTTGTGGCGAGAAGCAGTCACGTTACGACCACCCCCGAAGGGCTCAAGGTTGGACCGTTGATATCAGTGGCGGCTTCACTTCCCCGCTTCAGGGCAGTCGGAGAAGACCTCTTGGGGCCCCCTCCCCATCATCTCTGCGCTTTCCCCGGCGAACAACGGGGCGCGCCGCCGCATGGTGCTCCAAGGAGTGGCCGCCTGCGCTCCCCCATCCGCCAAACACCATTCCGCCGCTACCCGTGGACATCACGACTCGCTCTGCTCCGGCGCCTTCCTCTCAGCCTCGTCCCCCTCCGTCGCGTAGTAAGAATGGTAGTAATCGCGATAGTACCGGGAGTACGGATAGTAGTGGTAGTAATAGGAGTAGTAGTAACCCAACTTCGAGACATAGACGTCGTTCAGGATGCCGCCGATGATGCGGGCCTTCACTCCTTCGAGTTGTTCGCGGGCCTTGACGGCGACCGAGCGGGAGTTCTTGGCCGCCTTGACCACCAGGAGGACGCCGTCGCATATCGCGCTCACGATGGTCGCATCGGCGACGAACAGCACGGGCGGCGTGTCCATGATCACGCGGTCATACTTTGCCCTGGCCTCCTCGACGAACTTCCTCATCGTCGCCGAGTCCAGCAGTTCCGCCGGGTTGGCCGGTTTAGGCCCGCCCACCAGCACATCGAGATTCTCAACGGCCCGGCCTTCGTACTTCACTTTCTGCACGGACTCGCTGAGACGGGTGTCGCCCGACAGGACGGTGCTGAATCCCTTGGCGTCGTCGAGGCCGAAGATCCTGTGAATCATCGGGCGGCGGAAGTCGGCGTCAACCAGCAGCACGCGCTTTCCGCTTTGCGCCACGACAAGGGCGAGATTGGTGGCCGTCGTGGTCTTGCCGTCGCGCGGGCCGGAAGACGTGATGGCGAGCACCTTCGTATCGTCGGGCGGCGCCGTGAAGTAGAGGCTGGTGCGGATGCTTCGGTAGGCCTCCGTCACGGAAGACTTGGGCTCCACCAGGCTCACCCGGCCCCGGTGGGAGACGGCGTCCGTCGCGCCGTTGCGGCTGCTGGACATGTCGGGAACGAATCCGAGCACGGGGACGCCCACCTTGTCCTCCAGGTCGTCCGGTGTCTTCACCGTATCGTCCATGCACTCGATGAAGAAGGCCAGCCCCACGCCGGCGAACAGGCCGAGGAAGAGGGCCAGCCAGACCATGCGCGGCTTGTTCGGCCGCACGGGCACGGTGGGGATGACGGCCGGCTCCACCACGTCCACGTTGGTCTTGGCAAAGTCGCCCACAAGGTTGACTTCGCGCATCCGCTCGACCAGGATGTCGAACTGCTTGCGCTGGCGAATGACTTCGGTCTGGAGCCGGTCGAACCGGAATGCCTCCTTGGACAGGTCCAGCGCGAGGCGGCTCTGCTCTTCGTATTTCTTCTCGAGCTCATCCTCCAGGCCTGAGAGCATCTCCAACTGGACGTTCAGCGACTCGGTCAGTTGCCCCAGCGATTCCTGGAGTTTCTCCTGGGCCAGTCTCAGCTTGATCTGCGCCGCCTGCAATTGGGCGCTTTCCGGCCCCTGGGTGTTCGAAAGCGTCGCGACTTCCCTTTCGGTATCCCAGAGGTTCGTCCGAAAGCCGCTCACGGAGGCGTCGGCGCGGACGGCGGGGAGCGAGAAGAGTTGTTCGTTGCTGGACTTCAAGGCCTTGTTGCCCGATTTGAGGACCTCTTTTACGACTTTCACCTGCGCTTCCAGTTGGATGCGCTGGAGCTGCGCCTCCGTCAACTGGTCGTTCAGCCGTTTGTGTCGGGCGAAAACGGGGCTTTCTTTGTCGGAGACGTCGAGTGAGATACACTGCGACTGCTCGCGGAATTGCTGGAGGGCGGACTCGGCCTTGAGCAGTTCCTGCTCCTGCTTGACCTTCTGTTCCTGCAGGAAGACAAAGGCCTCGCTCGTCGCCTTATGTTGGCGCTCCAGGTTGTACTCGGCAAACGCCGAGGCCACGGCGTTGGCCACGGTGGCCGTGTAGGCGGGATCGGCGCTTTCCACCTGCACGAAGACGAAGCGGGAGTTATTGGGGGCCGTTTCAGCCTTCACCTGATCGCGCAGTTCCTCCCACGGCTCGGCCGCCCGTGTGGGCAGAATGGCCAGGCCCAGGACGGCGGTTGCGGTGCGCCCCAGCTCGGCCTTGAAGCGGTTCCAGCGCTTGCCGATCCGGGACTGGTCGGCGCTTTCGGCCAGAGAACTCCCAAACAAGGCCTGCATCTCCGGCCGTGCGATGGCTTTTTCCAGCACGGCGCGGCTTCTGACCAACTCCTTTTGGGTCTCGTAGTAGCCGGGGTCCACCCAGCGCGTTACGTACGATTCCCGTTCGGACTGCACGGGGTTCTTGCTGCTGGTCTCGATAAGAATCTTGGCCATGGCGCTATAGATGGGCGTGGCCTTGTAGGCATTTATGATGCCCAGGGTGCTCACGATGATGAAGGCTGTGACCACGGCCCATATGCGCCGCCGCACGATGCTCAGATACTGCCTGAACAAGGGTTCACGCATTCTCTGTTCGCCGCCGGGTTGACCGTAGACGTCTGAAACAACCACTTCCTGGCTCACGACAACACTCCCCTGCGCACTCGCGCTAACCCTGCCCTACCCTACACCCACCTGGATGCTTTTCAACGGATGAAACCGACGCCCCCGCTCCCTCCCAAGTACCTGAAATTCTTGTCCCAGGCCCCGTCCATGCTCGGACGCACGGATTCGACCAGTCTGACCCACTCGTCCGTACCCACGACGAGCATGTCGCCTGCCTGCATGTATATGGTCGGCCTGATGCCGCGGTAAACCTTCACCAGGTCCAGCTTGACCTGTTTGACACCTTCGTCGGTCTGTCTCACAAGGTACGAATTTTGGGACCGCGCTGTATCTGCCAGACCTCCGGCCATGCCGACGGCCCTCACGACGTCAACCTGCATGCGATCTGTCATCACGAACTGGCCGGGGGTTCTCACGTAGCCGAGGACGTAGATGTACTTGTTGACCACAGGCGGCACCACAATCACGTCGCCGTTCTGGAGTTCGAGGTTGTATACGAGGTTTCCTTCGTCCATCAACTGCCGCAGGTCAACCTCGATCGGCTTGATCCCTGCGATGGTGCGCGGGCCCGAACCGGGCATGGGAGGTCTGAGGTCAAATTCGGAAAGGTCAGGAAGCGCCTCGCCTCCGTTTTTCACCTGCCTGAATCCGGGCGCCCCGCTCGACTCCTTTGCGTCCATGGCCTTCTGATGTTCTATGGTTTCCTCCGACGCGGCGCGTCGTTCCTCCGACGCGGCGCGTC
>CAYPFP010000004.1:79475-95563 GCA_964409935.1 uncultured Planctomycetota bacterium
CAGTCCCTTCGGTTTTCTTGCCCTCTACCGGGTTCGCCGATTTCGGGGGGTTCGGATTCTCCGGCAATGCCGGCGGCTGCGGTTTGCCGGCCTGGGCGATTTCCTTCGGGGGCGCGGCGTTCTCCGATGCCGCGGCCTCCGGCCCTTTCGGCCCCGCCGCCTCTCTCATCGAGTCGGGTTTCCCCGTGTCCGCCAACAGCATCGGGGCTTTCTCTCCGACCAGAATTTGCGGATCCTTCGACTCAATCGTGTCTCCGGGGGCTTCCCATTCAACCGAGGGTCTCGGCGCTTTTGATTCAATGAAGTCTCTCGGACCCGCGGGTCCGGGGGAAGGCGGCGACGCCAGCGGGGCCGCGGACTCAACCGGTTCCGCCTTTTCTCCACGTCCTTCCGGCTCCATCGCATCCGGGGCTTCAGGATTCAGGAAGGACATGGAGGCCTGCGGACTGCTCAGCGGTTCGCTCGGATTTCTCAGTTGTTTCGTTACCTGCGCGTCCTGGGGCTTTGCGTTTTGTATCTCTCCCTGATGTTCAGAAACGAGATGCCTGACGGAGGTCTCCCGGTTGCCATGCGCGGGCCCCGTTTCTGGCGGAGCCAGGGACGGGGCGGGCGCCTGGCCCTCGCCCGCCGTCTGCGAGACCGGCTTGGCGTCGCCGGCGGGCTTCGTGTCCGCCAAGCCGTCCGGCGGACGCGCCGCGTCCTTCTCGACGCCGGGGGCTTTCGCATCCTTCTCGATGGTCTTGGGCGCGGGAACCTTCTCGGTGCCGGGAGGCTTCTCGTCCCCCTCCTGGCGGGGTTGTTTCCCAGGCTCAGTTACCGGAGGCGCGCCCTTATGCGCGAGCATCGCTCCGCGAAACACATACAGCACCTCCGGCAGTTCCGCCCCGGTCAAGCCCCCGCCTCCTCCGCCGCCGCCCTGACCGCCCCACTGAAGCCCCCCCGCCTTCTCAATGAGGTCCAGGACCGTGTTGCGCCTCCCTGCAAGATAGTATACCCCAGGTTTATTCACGCCGCCGGCGACAAACACGCCCGTGCTGCGGTACTCGACGACGTTAACGGCAACCTGCGGCGCCTTGACAAACCTGGCCCCTGCCGCCCTTATCTTCTCCTCCAGCGCTCGCAACGTTATCCCCAAGACCATGACATCCCCTGCCCACGGCAGGTTGAGCATTCCGTCTTCGGGAATGGTCCGCTTTACCGTGATAATTCTATCGCTGAAATCTGCGGCCCCGAAGAACAGATAGTTGACCTCAATGACGTCGTCAACGCCTATGGCGTATTCGGCGGCTCTCGCTTGAGGCGCCGTACGCCAGACTTCAAGCACCCTGGCCCATCGCTCCGCCCTGATCTGCCCAGGCGTTTTCACGCCTGCGATATAGGGCTTCCCGATTTCGGATTTGGGCACTATGGGATAGTGGACTACGGGGTAAGTGAAATCGGTGTGGGACGTGCATCCGGCGCCCATTAAACCGAAGAAGACACACAGAATGACCCGCCGCATAGGGTTCCCGCCTCTCAGACTGCGCTCGCAGGGATGCACACAATGTTGCCGATTATGGACTGACCGGGCCGCTATGCCCTCCCCCATTGCCGCCACCGCCGCCACCCCCTCCGCCGATAACGACGGCCGTCGCGATCGCGCCGCCTGCCAGCGCCGCTATCACCACATCCAGTTTCGGCCCAGCCATCAGCAACACGCCCCTCGGTATGAGCACATTCAGGAATTTCAAGACCGGCTCTTTGCCCGCCACCACCAGGTAGTTCACGATTACGCGGTCCCCGTAGATGATCTTGTACTTCCCCGCCGGCAGCTTTGGCAGTTTGTAGGCGCCCTTGTCATCCGTTGCGGTTTCGTGGACGATCTTGCTGTCCAAGTCCCTTTCGACTTTCACGGAGACGTTTGTCGCGGGCGTCTTTCCGTCAGGGTAGAGGACCTTGCCGTTAAGCTCCTGGAACTGCGAATTCACCACCTGGCTCTGCGCTGCGTCATCCGCCCCGGTGGACAGCCCCTGCGCGCCGCACAGGAGCGCCAGAACCACTATCCCTGTGAGCCAAGATCGCCGCCGGCACATTGTACCGCTCCTTTCGATCAACTTCGTGGCAAAAGAGCAACGCGTTTCTGGTCACGGCTTACGCTGGCGATGTCGCACAGCGCCCGCCCCAGGCCCGCCATAGGCGGGCGCAACCGCCGCGGCCTGCGCCTTACTTCTTGGCCGCTCCCTCTTCCGTGGCAGACACCGCCTGCGGCATCTCGTCCGGCGCAGCGCCTTTCGTCTGGGGCATGGCAACGTTGAAAAGCTCCATCCGAGGCTCTTTGCCCCGGACCACGCGCAGGTTTACCTGTACCCGCTGGTCAAAAAGCACACGGTAATTTCCCGCGGAGAGGTGAGGAACCTTGTAGAACCCCTTCTTGTCCGCTTTGATCTCGTGCACGATCTTGTCTTTGTCCACGTCGCGCACCTGGACCGCCGCCTCCGGCAGGGGCGTTACGCCGTCGGACTGCAGGACCACGCCGCTGAGTTCATAGGAAGCTGGTATGACAAGCTGGCTCAACGTCGCGACTTCGGCCTTCTGTTGCGCAAACAGAGCGCCACAGACGCTGGTAACAAACACCATGAGGAAGATTCCCGCCCGGAAAACCTGCTGACTCTTGCTGCGGGTTCTCATCGAATCCCACCTTTCCTCCATGCCTTGCCCCCTGACATAAAGCCCCAGCACAACAACAGCCGGCAATTACGCCTTTTGATAATTTATACACCGATTTCAGACATACTGTCAAGAATATTCCAGCATCCGCCGCCGTTGTCCAGTTGCGCGGCGATTCGCCTGGCCGTTGTGGCAGAGGTGGGGCCGCCCCGTCCCTGGCCCCGCCAGGAAGGGTGCCCGCCCCGTCGCTGGCCCCGCCAGGAACGGGGCACGCCCGAAAGCCCGTTCTGCCCCCTTCCGCCCCCTGGTCCTTTCCGTTCCCTACGGCCTATAGCCGCCCCAAAGCGGTCATAAGCAGGCATGGCTGTTCCCGCCGGCACAGCGCACGGCAGTTCGACCCGCGACAGGGCCTGTTGCGCCGCGACAGGGCCTGTCGCGCCGCGACAGGGCCTGTTGCGCCGCGACAGGTGGAGCGATGCTGCCGCCCGTGGATGATTTCCAGTCGAGTGCGCGCCCCTGTTAGCATGGCAGGCCCGGAGGGACTCGAACCCCCGACCGTCGGATTAGAAATCCGATGCTCTGTCCATCTGAGCTACGGGCCCTTGTTCCTTGCCCTCTAGGCTAACTCGGAGGGCGATTCTCGTCAAGAAGCTTTTGGGCGACTTTACTTGGGGGACGCGCGGTTTGGCCGGTCTTTGCCGTTCTCGCTGACCTTTTCGGTGACGTTGACGAGTTTGAGCGGTTCGAAGACGGTCGAGAAGAAGCAATCGTCCTTCAACAGGTCGTACTTGGCGTCGAAGTACGTGTTGAAGAGCACGCGGAAGGTGTTGACCGGCGTGATCGTCCTGTAGAGGTTCTTCGCGCCGTCGCCGGGCATGTAGAAGGCGCTGAGGACGGACAGGCATTCCCTGAAATCCACGCTCTTGGCGTTTTGCTCGTTGACCATGAAGGAGCGCGGGCCGTGGTCGCCCTGAAGGATGATGATGGTGGGCTTGTCCAACCCGGCCATGATCTTGTCGAGGGCGATTTTGATCTTCTTCGTCGTGAAGACAAGCTGATCGAGGTAGAGTTGCTTGTACTCCTCCTTCGTGCCGTCAAAGTTGCGCCCGTCGAGGATCTCCATGCGGCCTTTGGGCGGACGATCTTCGCCGTCAGGCCCGAAGATGAACGGCGGATGGGGAATCATGATGTGCGCGAAGACAAATGTCGGCGCGTTCAGCCTGGGAATATCCGCCAGATGATCGAGTATGTACAGCACCCGCCGGCGGTAAGCGCCGTAGCGGTCCACCTTCTTGAGCAACACGGGAATGGGCGTCATCTCGATGGCCAGATTCTGGAAGTCGTTCAGGTTCAGCCAGCCGAACCCCATCACCCGGTCGGCCAGGCCGATCTCTCTGGGATTTTGGGTCATGCTCACGATCTTGTAGCCCCGCTCTTTCAGGAGCCGCATGACTCGATTGTCGTACATGAGCTGCCTCAGGGGGCGCAGGTTGGTCACTTCGACCCTGTCGCCCATCAGGGTGCGGATGTGTTCCATGTTCAGGGACGAGGCCAGCGAGGTGACGGTGAACGAGTAGTTGGACGTGGCCTTGTCGGCGATGTAGAAGCCTTTGTCGGTCAGGTACTTCATGAATTCGCCGTTGTCGAACCCGTACAACTCTTTGAGCATGTCGGCGCGGCCGTAGCTGTCGAGGATGATGTAATAGATGTCGGGGAGTTCGCCGCTCTGGGCGCCCGGCGCGGCGCGCAGGGCGCGAGCGGGGTTCTGTGCGCTCTCCTTGACCTTTGCGCCGGAGGAAGACGCGCGCGCCTCATAGCTGGCGATCTGGAACAGGCCCATCGCCACCAGCGCGGCCGCTGCGATACTCAGCCCTTTGGTAAGCCCTTTGAGGTTGCGCCGTGTCGCAAGGATTACCGCAGCCAGGATGATGAAGCTCAGCACCCAGAGGGCGAGGAACGTATTCTTGCCGATCTTGAAGGTCGTGAACTTGAAGTATATGAACCGCTCAAGGGTGTAGAAGACGTGGCCGAAGGAGAAGAACATGATGACGAACAGCGTGACGAGGAGCGCCGACTTCTCCCAGTTTTTCGTGACGGCGACCACGGCCAGGCACAACGCCAGCGCGCACACAACCGAGATGATCGCGGGCGCAACGGTCTCGCTCATGGCGACGAAATGCCGGTTGTGCGCATAGAGAAACAGGATCGGATAGAGAGCGAACAGCAACGGATGGACCAACGCGGATTTCTTCATGGCGCGTTCTGCCTCAGTTCCATCAGGTAGAGGGTCCGCTCGGATTCGCTGATCTTGTGAGCGGCGTGAATGACAAAGCGTTCCGCAAATTCCCGCTCAAACGCCTCCTGCCGGTAGTCCGGGAAAACGTCCTCCCGCGTCGCCAGGAGGCGCTGGGTGTTGGAGTCGCTCTTGGGCACGAACTCGATGACCAGCCAGCGGCACACCCTGGCGAAGAAGTCCGCGATTTTCGGGAGCGGCACGTTGTTGGAGATGGCCAGATGGTGGATGAGGGCCAGGGCCAGGACGGCGTCGGCGGGGCCGCGCTCGATGAAGGACAGGCGCTCGTCGTTCTGCCAGCCGATGCCGGGGCTGGGGTTGGTCAAATCGAGGACGAGCGGCAGGATGTTCGTCTCGCCGGACTTCGCGGCGTCGTGGTAGTTCTTCTCGACCGCGGCCGGGTCCATGTCGAACGAGAGCGTCCGGATGCCTTTGCCGCCGGCGATGCGGCTGAAGACGCCCCTGTTTGCGCCCAGGTCCCACACCGTGTTCGGCCGGATGCGGTCCAGGAATTCGCCGACCAGTTGCGCCTTGTGCGCGAACGCCGCCTGCGAGTAATTCGTGTCCTCGTAGTATTCGCCCCACTCGGTGCCGCCGGCCTTCCAGGCGAGCTTCCGCACCGCGGATTCGAGATGGTCGAGGATGCCCAGGAACCCCATACGGCTCATCTTGCGCCCGGTCGTGTCGGCCGTCTTGCCGGCGTAGTGTTTCTGCGCCTTGGCCTGCAAGTGGATGTGGGTAAGCAGCGAGAGATTCAGGCGGGTGCGCGCGGGCAGCAACACGCTGGCCAGGTCCAGCGGCACGCCGTCAATGTAAACGCGGAGCAGTTGGCTCAGCCGCACGTCCCGGTAGCTCATGAGCGCCAGCGGCGCGAGAAAGTGCTGGCAGAATTGGCGATACGCCACCCACGGCCTGCCCTCCTCGCGCTTCTCGAACGAGAGCGTGTCAATGAGAATGGGTTTGCCGTTGCGGAACTGCACGTTGTAGGCGCTGGCGTCCTTCAGCGACATACCGTGTTCGACCGCCAGCTTCTGGATGCGCAGCGTCAGGAGCGCGGCGTCCTTGAGCTGGCTGAAGCACCATTCGTACGGATAGGAGATGAAGTCCACCACGTCGGGACGGATGATCTTGTAGACCTTGTCAGGCAGTGGCGGCTCGACGGCGGCCTCTTGGTGGGGAATCAGCAGGCCGGAGCGGGAGAGTTTCTCGTAAAGCCCGGAGTTAATGAGAAGGTCGTAATGGTTCTTGTAGCAGAGGTTGACCTGGCGGTACAGCGTTCCGTTTCGGTGAAAGAGGAAACCGCTCGGATCTCGAAATGAGCCGGGGACGTCGTTACTGTTGCTCCGGGGATTCATCTTTCTTCTGGCGCGCAAAAAGGCCGCTGATGTAGGAGAGGCCCTGCCTCACGTAGGTCTTGAAGGCGAACAGCGCCCCGAGCGCGCCGGCGATGAGCAGTTGCAGAATATAGCTGCCCGTTCCGGGGTCAATGTAGGCATAGATGAGCGGGGGAACGCCAAAGCCGAGGCTGGCCACGTGCATCATCCTTAAAAAGACCGAAGCGGGCGCGTTTCGAGTTGATGCGTGAGGATAAATGAGATTAGCACAAACCCTTGCGTGAGTCAAGACGCAATGCGCTATTTGCCCGTGGGCGACGGCGAAGGCGCTTTCGGCGGCGCGGCGCGGCGCGTCCGCCCGACGGGTTGGCGGACGCGGCGCGCGGTCACCAG
This sequence comes from uncultured Planctomycetota bacterium, assembly GCA_964409935.1. Lineage (GTDB taxonomy): Bacteria > Planctomycetota > Brocadiia > JAADGH01 > CAYPFP01 > CAYPFP01. The sequence continues at coordinate 86,142 of CAYPFP010000004.1, forward strand.
GAACTGGACCAGCGCCCCGACGGCGCTGAGGACGAGCCACGCGGCCAGAACAGGCAGGTCGCGCTGGCTCAGCGGCTCCGGCGGCGCCATGAGGGAGTCAGGCGTCACGCGGCGCAACATGAGCATCCCGCCGAAGACCATGAGCCACGCGCCGATGAACGCCGTGGAGCACACGATGATGAACTTCTGCAGCAGCACGGCCAGCACGCCGCCAATCCCGCCGAGCACCAACGTCACCGGCGGCGTCAAGGACTGCTCCGCCGGACCGGCGCAGGTGGCGGCGGTCAGCACGGCAAAAGAGGCCCCGAACAGGAACACGCCGATGTAATAGAGGACGACGAAAAGGGTCGCCCCGACCACGCCGCCGAGAAGGCCCGCAATGAGGGCCACGAATTCGTTCTCGCTCGATATGGCGTAACCGACCCTCAGCGCGACGCCGCCGCACGCCAGGAAACCCATGATGCCCAGGAGCACCTTGAAGAAACGATAGCCGAAGAAGCACATGACCAGACCCAGCAGAACGGACAGACCGACCCCGGCCTTCAGCAGGTGAAAGACGGCGGGATGGTACTCGGGCATCGGCGCACCCTCACGAACCCTTGAGCTTGCGTTCGTGGGCCAGCGCATGTTCGGCGGCCGCGCCCAGTTCCTTCGCGCGATGGGTGGCCGCTTCGACGGCGTCCATGAGGGCGCTGCGCAGGCCGCCGCGTTCCAGGGCGTGCAGGCCGGCGATGGTCGTGCCGCCGGGGGAGGCAACCATGTCCTTCAGGTGCGCCGGATGCAGGCCGGTGTCGAGGGCCATCTTGGCCGAGCCGAAGACCGTCTGCGCCGCCAGGGTAAGGGCGACCTCGCGCGTCAGGCCCATGCGCACGCCGCCGTCGGCCAAGGCCTCGATGATGACGCACACGTACGCCGGGCCGCTTCCGCTCAGGCCGGTCACGGCGTCGAGTTGCTTCTCGTCAACCAGGACGGCCTTGCCGACGGCGTCGAGAATGACCTTGACCGACTTGGCGTCGGCGGCGGTCGCGTTCTTGCCGAGGGCAAAGGCGGAGGCGGCGGCGCCGACAAGGCAGGGCGTGTTGGGCATCACGCGCACGACGCGCGAACCGGCCGGCAGCAGCGACTCCATGACCGCGAGCGGCACGCCCGCCGCGATGGAGACCAGGAGCTGGTCCGGCGTCACCCGGTCAGCCGTCTCGCGGAGCACAACCGGCACGATGGCGGGCTTCGTGGCGATGAAAATGATGTCCGAGTTGCCGACGACGCGCGGGCCGGACGTGTTGGCGCTGACCTTCAGGGCGTTGGTCAGGGCCATCATCCGCTCCTCATCGGCGTCGTAGATGGTGATGCTTTCGGGCTTGGTGAGTTTGGCGCGGATCAGGCCTCGGATGAGCGATTCGCCCATCTTCCCCGCGCCGATAAAGCCGATGCGTTGGTCGAGCATGCGTGGACTCCTCTGTAAATCGTGATCCGTCCTCGTGCGCTTCCCTTGCACCGCAATATGATACCGTATGCCCGATGCCGGATGCTAGCTGCTGGAGCAGGTCGCGCAGCATGTGCGACATGCCAGGTCACGGCCGCCTGTTCTCCGGCGGCGCGCCGCCGGCGAGTGAGGCGCGAATGGCGGCCTGTCCCGCGCATCTCTTATTGCGGGCTTTTCGTGTAATCATACGACGCCCCGCACATGGCCCAGATTCCGCCGGGCACGGCCAGGAAGGGGACGCCGTTGTTGTGGCTGTCAAAGGCAAGGCTTGCCCAGGGATTCAGGGGGTCCCTGCGCGGGATGACAATGTCTTTGAACACGTACGCCACCGGCTCGGAATGGCCTGCGGAGATCGGCCCCCTGATTCTACTGGCCGTGCCTTCCAGCCCCCGCTCCGACTCCGGCAGGGCTTCGAATGCCGCCCATGTCTTCTGAAGCCAGGACAACTGCCACTCGATGTGTTCGAGCATTTTCCTGTCGCCGGTCCAATCGTGCAGGCGGGCGGCCACGTATCCGAGGAAATTCTTGTATCCTTCAGGCCCCGGCGAATAGAAGTAGGAATGTTCCTTCCTGGTGCTCGTGCTTGGGGCCGAGCCAACCCCGCCTTCAAGAAACGCCTTCATGACGACCTTTCGCGCCTTCTCTTCTCCCGACCAGTCGGCGTACATGGTAAGCCACATGAGCTTCCGATTCAGCTTGTAGGAAGGACCTTCGTAGCTCCACAGATTCTTGGCATAATACTGCGCATTGAGGCCGAAAGGCTGGTTCAGGTCCGTGTACGTATCGAAGATCTGCGCCGCGAATTTCTTGAAGATCGGTTTGCGCGTCAAGCGGTACATCTCCGCCCAGGTATACATGTTTTTCGTGGGGCACAGAACCTTGTCGTGGTCCCAACCCGGCGCGTAGTCCCGCTCGACCGCCTCCGCCCGTAGCTCTATATCGTCGCGGCGGAACCGCGAGTCCCGGAGGTAGTATTCGAGGAAGGCCGCGCCCTCATAGTCCTCCGGCGACATGGCGGGGAATGCCACGCTCCCCTTCCCCTGCCAGTAGACGGGGAAGGCCGCGCCCTCGCTGAGGGCATGCCCTCTTGTCTTGCCCAGTTTGCCGCCGCCCCACTGAATGACCCGGTAATTGGCGATCATTCGGATCATGCGCTGGGCCTGGTCCAGGTACTTGCGGTTACCCGAGCGCAGCCAGGCGTAGAGCATGTGCTTGGAGCAGCCGTAGAAATTGAGCAGGTTCACGCGCCGAAAGCCGGCATAGATCCGCCCGTCCGGCAGTCGTTCATAGGTCAGGTTTCGCCCTTTTCCCCATTCGTACCAGCCGGCATAGGAAAAAAGCTGGAGCGGCTCCATGTACTTGTCGAACCAGACGGAGATATAGCGCTCCAGGCTCTCGTATTTTTCTCCGCCTTCCCCCTTGTACGACAGGGTGGGCAGGACGCGCGCGTCCACGCGGGTTATCCATCGGGGATCGGCATAGGCCACGGGCGGCAGACACGCCGTCTTCGCCCATGTCTCCGTCTGCGCGGCGTTCGATTCGCCCGAATCATAGCGCACCGAGAACTCATGTATCTTCGAGACGCCGACACAACTGGGATTATAGGCGCCGCTCGCGATGGTCTCGGGAGTAATCCCGATCTTTTCGAAATAACCTTTCGACGTCTCATTGGTCACGTTGAAGTCCAGGCGCGACAGCCAGTCCTTCCACCAGTCCCTGGCCAATGTCGCGGGCTTGTAGTCGAGCGCTTTGCCGTCGCGGCCCGACCACAGTTTCAAAGTCAGTCCGTCCGTCGAGACCGAAAACTCCTTCGGGAACTGTTGGGCAAAATCCTTCATGGCCATGGCGAGACCGGCCTCGCCGTTATGCAACGCCGCCCAGCCGCCGGCCTCCTTGCAGTCCTCCAGTTCCCGTGCGGCCTCGCCGCCGGTCTTCTTTCCGATCAGGCAGTGGTACTCCTTGAGACGACTATAGACCGGGTAACTCCTCTGATAGATGTAAGCCTCGTCGCCGGCGGCCAGCTTCGCCGCATGGACGCCGTCTTTCTTACCCAGCAAGGCCTCGGCCCGCCCCGTGTTCTTAAGCGGAAGGCGAAAGCCGACCTCCTTGTACCAGACCTCGTCATTGTCGCGCGTCACAATAAAACGGTGTTCCACGCGCATGGTGGGGTCCAGCCAGTGAAGGTGATAGCGGAGAACGGCACGCGCGATCTTGTCGCCCTTCGCTGTGGCGTACCATCCCTCGACGCGGATCACGGCTCGCAGGCTGTTGGCCGTCTCCACCTTCCATTCCAGTTCGGAGTCCTTGCCCGCCAGCGCAGCGCGCCGGTCATCCTGGTCAATCAGGTAGACGCCGTCTCCGCGCGCGCGCGCGTTCTCGACCTGGAATATGCCCTTCCTGGCGTCGCCCGAGACGGCGCTCAGCCGCGTCGGCGTCGCGAACCGCTTGTTCCACGCCCATTCGTGAACGCCGTTATTGACGACGATCTCGTCGCCCTTTGTTTGAACGGCGAGTCCTTCCTCCCGGGCCTGCTGATCCGCGCCGATGACCAGGTAATGGTCTCCGCCCGGCTTCCCGCGGAAATCCGTCCAAAGCCACTGGACGCTCCCGTCATCCCAACGAGTGCGCATCTCGAACGCTGCGGGAACCGGCGTGTTCCCGCCGTCAACAATACGCAGTTCGTTCAGCCCCTTGCACTGCCCTTCCCGCAGAGGCATGCCGAAACCCAGAGAACAGGGATCGTTTCCGGCGTAGGCGCCTCGATCAATCTTGATCAGGACGGACTTGACGTCCGGGCTGGGCTTTTGTTCGTTTGCGAACAGGCCGGAAAGGAAAACGACCGGCACGAGGGACAGGAGAGCCGCACAGAGACAGAATGCTTGCGTTCTCATCGGTACGCCTCCAAGTTGCTTCCGGCATCTGCCCGATTCGCTAGAACCCCCAACGTCTTCGGTCGGCGCGGTAGGGAGCGCATGCGTTGTGCCATTGCATCGCCTTGTCGAAGTCCACCTCCGCAACCGCCACGCCCTCGCCGTCGCGGACCTCGCCCAGCACCTCGCCCCACGGGGCGATGATGGCCGACTGTCCGACGTACTCCACGTCGCTGGCGGGGTCCTCTTTCCCCCAGTGATTGGCGCTCATGAGAAAGACTACGTTCTCCATCGCCCGCGCCAGATGCAAGGCGCGGATGGAGGTTCGGGGGTAGCGCCACTGGGCGCACATCGGCGTGTGCATCCAGGCCGTGGGGTTGATGATCAGCTCCGCGCCGGCGTCCACCAACTCATTCATGTAGCGGGCAAAGACGATGTCGTAGCAGATGGTGAGCGCGGCCCGGGCAAAGCCCAGGTCCACGACGACGTTCCGGTCTCCTCGCGAGAAACCCTCATCCTCTTTCAGGTACAGACACCGCTTCCGATACGTCGCCCGAAGTTTCCCGTCTTCATCCATCAGGACGCAGGAATTGTATGGCCGCCCTGCCGGGTTCTTCTCCACCAGCCCGCAGACAATCGCCAGCCGACCCCGTCGGGCCATGTCGCCCAGCCTGTCGGTCACGGGGCCGGGGACAGGCTCGGCCGATTCCGCGCCGCCCAGGCAGACTTCGGGAAAGCAGATGACTTGCGCCCCCTGTTGGGCGGCCCGCGCCGCCAGGGCCTCCACCTTCACAAGGATTGCGGCCGTGTCTTTGGGCCTGCACGTCATCTGTCCGACCGCCAGCTTCGCCAGACGCGCCATAATTCTCATCCTTATTGTCGAAACGCGAAGAAACAGACACAGTCGGACATGGGCGGCGCCGGCGCGTCAGTACTCCGTCTTGGAGTTCAACATGGGTTCACGCGTAACGAGCGCGTCCACGGAAGCGCCGGCGGGCGCCGCCTGCTCGAAGTTCACCGTGAACCCGTCTCTGTCCTGGTTCGAGACCCAGAACCCGCCGCACCGGAACCGTGGCGTCACCAGCGCCTGGTAGTTGGCGTTTCGCTGCCGGTTGACGCCGTTCAGAGAGACCCGCACGGTCTTTGCCCCTTCGGGCACGGGCACGGTCTGCTGATAGATGAAGTGCGTCTGATGTATGACGGCGCCGCTGCGGTCGGGCAGTTGCGTGAAGCCCGCGCCCTCCTTGAGAAAGTGAACGCCGTCGGCGAAGACGCGCGTATCGGCGAGGGCGACATTGCCGTTGAAGTTGCAGGCGATGAGGTGGAGCGGCCCCTTGCCATAGTGCTCGATGACGTTGCCGTTGCTGTTCTCGCCCTTGCACGTCGCCGAGACGTCTATAAGCACGACGTTATGGCGGAAATTGCCCATGGGATTGTTGAAGCGCAGTATGCCGCCCGCTCCTTCGCAACGCGCGGAGTAGATGCGGATCGGCGCGAAGTTCGTGTCTATGACCCACGAGTCCGGCGTGCTGGTGTGGACCTCAAGCCCGTAGACGACAAGTTCGGGGTAACCCCCGCCGGCGTACCAGCCTTTCTCATCGCCGAAGTACTGCGCCACCTGCCCCTGCTTCTTCGGCAGTTCCGGCACGTCGTTCCAGAAGACCTCTTTGCCGTCCTGGTCTCGCAGGACGTCGTAGCCGTCGGCGGGCATCGGCTCGTCGGGGGACTTGCGGATCTTGCGCGCGGAGTGGCCGACGAGCTTGAAGCACGTCTTGCAGCCGCCGTCTATGCTGACGCCGTAGAACCAGAGGTTGGCGACGTTCGCGCCGGTCACGCGCACGCCGGTCTCGCACTGGTAAAACCACAGCCCCTGGAAGATGTGCTGCGAGAGGTCCGGGCTGTAGATGTCGCCGATGTCGAGGCCGATCCGGCAGCGCCGGAAGACGATGTCGTCGAGGACGAGATGGCGGGAGGTGTTCCAGCCCTTGCTCCAGCCGGCGGGGAAGTGTATGCCCGTGATGCCCTCGACCTGGGTGGCGTCCAGGTAGACGCCGCGCACCTGGCAGTGCCACGGAGAGGGAATGGAGATCATGACGCTGTTCGGCTTGCCTTCCCAGGTGAGGCGCGTGGCGGAGGCCCCGCCCGCGCCCTGGAGCACGAGACCCTGCGGCACGTGGCCGCGCTTGGCGGCGAAGTCAATGGTTGTGGATATCTTCAGGTTGCCGGGCGGCAGGAGCACCGTGCCGCCGTCGGCGCCGGCCCTCAGCCTGGCGATGGCGTGGTTGATCTTCTCTCCCCACTCCTCGCCGGGCATGGACTCGGCGTAAAGGACATACGGTTCGCCGGAAAGGGCGCTGAAAACGCCGAGGGGGCCGCGCATCTCCGCCTTGTCAAGCCGCGTGACGCCTTCTTCCTGGGCCGCGACCGCCGCGCCGAAGCAGCAGAGCGCGCCGACCGCAAGCCATCGCGCAAGTCTCTTCCCCATGATCCTTCCTTTCTCGGACTTCAGCGGCGATAAGTATCTGTGAGCGACTCAGCGACAGACAATGTGCAGGGCCGCGCCGGGCGCGCAAAGGGCAAAGGCCGCGAACGTGCGCCCGCCCTCGACGAGAAACGTGCCGCTGCGGAAGTCGCGCAGGGACTTCACTTCGCGCAGGTCGGCGCCGCGGCCACCGCCGGTGGCCGCGTTGACGCACACACGCTTCGCCGCGACGTCGAACGAGAGCGTAAAGTTCGCCGTGGGGAAGCGCGTGGCGATCCGCACTCGCTGCTCCGAACCGGCGCTTCCCGTCTCGACCTTAATGTCGCTCAATTCCCGCGCCATCCAGTAGTGGCCAATCTCGCTGTTCTTCATCCACACCGTGCGCGTCTTGTCGGGGTCGTATAGATCGAGCCTTCTCTTGACCTCCCTCAGTGTCTTGAAGCCGACCTCTTCGTTGGCGTAGAAACAGGGCCAGTGGCCCACGAGCACACACGGCCTTTCGGCCTTCAGGACGGTCGGCAGGCGCCCGCCCCGAAGGTCTTCGGTGATGAACAAGTCGGGGTCGCTCTTATCGTATCCGGTAGCGCCGAACCAGTCCCCCGCGCATCCGACAATGCTGGCGACGGCGCGGCCCTTTTCCTTATCGGCGTGCCAGATGGGGACGCCGGGCAGTTCGTCGTTCTTGAGCCAAAGAAAATAGAAGGGGCGGGGGTTCTCGTTCACGCGCAGCGCGGCGTCGAGGGTGGCGCGGGCATAGGCGTCTTCTTTGCGTTTACCGAAAGCGCCGGGGCTTGTGACCCCTTCGCACGCGATGCCGGCGTTGCGGAGCAGCTCCATGGCCGTTGCGACGTAGTCGGTGAGCCGCTCGACGGGCGGGTCCACCCATTCGACCTGCTCCCATTCCTCCGTGAGCCTCCACGTCCTGAGGTCAACGACGTGTGTATGTGTAAGCATTTCGGGCGTGATGTCGAAGTTCGGGCGGATAATATCGCGGGTTGCGCGCAGCCAGTCGGCAAGCTCGCTCGGCGGGAAGCCTTCGAAGCCGCGATCAATCCTCCCGACGCCGGCGGGAAAGGGCACCATGCTGAACTTGCCCCGGATGCCCTGCTCGCCGCACCACTCGCCCCATCGGGCGGCGAAAGCGGCGGGGATGGTCTGCGGCATGATGTCGAGCTTGTCGAAGTGCCGCTCCCAGCCCAGAGGCGGCTGGTCCGGGTGATGCCGCAGCCGCCAGGCGCGCCGCTGCCTGATCCAGTGCCACGCCTTGTTGACGACGGGGCAGGAATCGTCAATGATGAGCGAGAGCGGCGTCCGCAACAGCGGATTGCAGACGGCGATGTTTATGCCGGGTAAAGGCTCCTGTGGCATTGGTAAACCTCTCAAAGGCCCCGTAAACTCTTCGGCCCGGCCTTAGCGCATCAGACACACGAGGCGCAGCCCCTGATTAGTGTCGCGGAAGTCGGGCGTACTCACGACGCGGCAACTGGCGCTGGCCAGCGTCGGATTGTCGCACCACGAGCCGCCCCGAAGCACGCGTCCCTTGCGCTTCTCGCCGCCAAAGTCCAGATACTCCGCCTCGTCCTCGCGCGGTCCCTGCGGATTGCTGCCTGCGTCGTTCAGTCTGTAATAATCCATCCTGAACCAGTCCCAACACCACTCCTGGACGTTGCCCGCCATGTCGTAACAGCCATAGTTACTCCTGTTCTTCGGCAACGAACCCGCCGGCATCGTGAGTCCGCCGAGCGCCGTAAGTTCCTTGCACGGCCCGCTGCCGGCAAACGCCGCCCATTGATCCGCCGAGACGCCCTCGTTCGGGTTGAAATTCAGGCCGAACTTTGCGGCCGAGGTCCCCCGCCAGTTGCAGTTCTCCGGGTTCCAGTCGTTCCCCCACGGTAATCGGATGCGTGTCGCGCGACAACGGATGCGGTATCTTCTCTCCGGTCGCGGCGATTGTGACGTAAACGCCGTCAAAGGATTTTGCCGCCTTCGTGCCCGTGGCGTCCTTGGTGGTCCTCACCGCCGCTGCCCTTTCGGTTCCCGGCAGCCCTCCCGCGGCCCGCGCTCTTGGAAAAGGGGTCAGGCTGCTTTACCGGCGTTCCTAATTTACTGGCGGTATAGCCGGTAAAGCAGCCTGACCCCTTTTCGCCGCCTCTGTCTGGTTGCATTCCATATGCCGCGCGAATGCGGCCTGAGATTCTAATAACAGGGGCTGTAGTTTTCAACACGTAATTGGTTGCAGTACGAGCAGGAAAGTTTCTGGTTTCGGGTTTCAAGTTTCTGGTTTCGCCTGCGCGCTGGTCCGTTTGGAGGGTCTGGCGGGCAGGCGCCAAGGGCACGAAGGACGGAAAAGGACTAGAGGCAAAGCCATGTAGGGTGCGCATGGCGCACCAAATGACTCGCCGTTGTTCTTTTTCTCCGGCGCGTCATCGGCGTTCATCGGCGGTTGCCTTTCCGTTGCCGTTTCCGCGTGCTTCCCGCGCCGGTGCCAGGCACCAGGATTCCCCAGAAACAGACTCACGGAAGAAATCTAGCCGCAAAGAGGCGCAAAATGCGCAAGCACGGCTTCAGTATTTTCTCTTTTGCGCTT
>CAYPFP010000005.1:0-2171 GCA_964409935.1 uncultured Planctomycetota bacterium
CGTCCTTCGCATCAAAGGCATAGCACAACGTCTGCGCCAGGCCGCGCCAATCAGTGTTCTCGAATATCTGGTGTCGGCCATCAGCGACATGCCGGTAGACCTGGAGCGCATAGTTGATCGCACCGAGATATCGGTCTGCCGTAACGGCGGAAGCTTGGGTAGTGGCGGATTCTGGCCCAGCCTCCGTGCCGTTGCAGCCCCGCGAAGACCTGAAGAAAACGGGCGACTGCCGCCTGAGTCTGCTTCGCCAGGGCCTCATCCTCAAGGCTGTGCGCGGCGGGGGACAAGCCGAGAAACAACACCGCGAAGGCACAAGCTACTCGGCGCATCGCCGTCTCAAGTCATCGGAACAGCACTTTGCACTCGGCGAGCATAAACCACTTAGCGTCTCTGGCGTCGGAGTCTTCCAAGGACGTGAAACGAATCTCGTTTTCACCGGAGCGCAAGATGCCGGCCGGAACGGCAAACTCCGCCGAAGACCAGTCGCGTTCTTTGAAAGGATTCGGACCCGCGAAGACTTCCTTGCCGTTGACACAGATTTTAACGCGGACCGCGCCGGGCTTATCGTCATCCTGGCCGAGGAGAACGAGCGCGGCGTTGCCACGCGGCAGTTGGTCCACGTACAACCTCGCCGCCATGGTGGACAGCGTCGTTCTCTTGCCGTATATCCATACAGCCTTGCGAGGCGGACACTGGTAGTTGTATTCCGCCGGGCCATCGCCGCCAGAAAAGCCGCCGAGATCAAGAAGCCAGCCCCCCTCGATCGGCGACTGTCCGGCCCTGCGTTGCTCCTCGGCCATAGTCTTGACCGGATCGGCGATGAGGCGGTCAATCATTGGGTCTGCATACCAAGGCTCGACGCGGGTGCGGATGCGCGCTACCTTACAAAGCCAATCGGAGGCTACACCTGCGCAGCGGCGACCGATGGCGCGGACTTTCATGGCGCGCGCAATCACGGCGAACTCCGCAAGCCTGCGGGCGAACGCGTCGGCAGGCACTGCAAGTTTGCCGTTCCCAGGATTGCGCTCGTTAAGATCGGAGAAGAGCAGGTTGAATTTTTCCTGCCGGACACGATAGAGCAGGATGCGTTCCTGTGCGACGACGGCCTCAGCGCGGTCGAACATGTCGTAGGCCTTCGCGGCGAAGGAGGCCGTGACCAGGCCGGGGTTAGGCCCCTCGCACATCTGGTGGATGCGACGATCCTCGACCTCCCTGTGGAGGAAGTTGAAGAAGTCGCGCATGTGCGGCGCGGCCTTCCCGTAGTACACGGCCATGAACTCGTCAATGAGCGCCTCCACGTCAGCCTTGGAGTCCCACAGGAGGCGGCTCTGGACGTAGACAAAAAGGTCTTGGAACGTCGTGGGTACGCCGCAATAGAAGATTCCGCGAATCTTGTTGGCGGCATAGAAGTCGAGCTTGCGCTTCATGGCGTAGAAGCTGCCGAAAGGCTCATAGTACATCATGTAGCCGCGGGGATAATCGAAGATGTACATGTTGTCCGGACACGCGGCTGTCCAGCCCTTCAGGTCCTCGAAGCCCCGAACGTTCTGCTCGCAGTCGAGATAGTGGCTCTGGCAATTCGTGCGGCGGGGGTACGGGCAGTACTGAACCATGACATTCGCCTCCGGCAGGACTCTCCGGGGAGGCGGGGACGTAGCGTCGGTATAGGCCAGCGTAAGGATTCTCTTATCCGGATATCGTTTCGCCACGACACGGGCGATCTCATTGACATAGTCCAAGAGCCGGTCCGTCATTTCCACGCCCGGAATGGCATCGTACGCCTTGCACTTCTCGCAGTGGCACCAGGCAAACCCATCGCCCTGCGATACGCCGAAGAAAGTGCGGTCCTTCTGCTTCTCGATGAGGGCAAGCAGCCTCTCCGTGCAGATGCGCCGCACTTCGGGGTTGGACAGGCAAAGATGAACCTCGAACCGCTCCTGCCCCGGCTCCCCACGCAGCCGTTGCCCGTCCTTCTGCAGGGCGAAGTATTCCGGATGCTCCTTGTGATACTTTTCGTATGGCAAGAGATAGGCCGCCGCGTGGACAAGGCATCCCGGCTCGCCGATGTCGGCCGGATTGCCGAGGTCATCATTCGGCGTATGGCCCAGTTTCAGGTTCTGAGTCATCTTGCGGAATTCGTACAACGGCTTGGCACTGAGAGAGCAAGCCGG
>CAYPFP010000005.1:2271-18458 GCA_964409935.1 uncultured Planctomycetota bacterium
CCCGGCGGGTAGCGCCGGATCATCCCTCGAGACAATATCCAGTTTCCTTCCAGATATTTTTGCTAGGTACGAAACCAGCTCTTCGGCAGCGAACCTCTCGCGTTCGGATGCATCCGGCGACAGGGCCACGGCCGTCGCCGGGACATCCGGAGCCAGAGAGATCGTCCCTGCGGCCCTGGGAGGCGGTTCGGGAGGCGCCATCCGAACCTCCGCGAAAGCAATCGTTTCGGCGCCGGGAACCACCGGCAGCGAGCTGAACGCCCAAAGCCCCTGACGATCGCCATACTGCAGCACCCGAGCATCGAACGGATACAGACCGACGGCAGAAGTGGTGGATATAACGACTCGATGTTCGGGAGTGCTGATAGTGAATGCGTCGCCGCTCTTGGCCATGGCTCCGCGCCTTGGGGTTTCCGGGATGGGTAGGTTATCCACCAGCGCCCCCGCCACATTCTGAACCTCTATCCGGCCGCGGGCACAAAGGGCCGGGGGTATCTGGAACCAGGCGCATTCCACCGGGCCGGGGACGGCATCCGGAGCAAGCGAGAGCTTCACCTGAATCTTCGCGCCATTCTCAGACACAAACGCCGAGTACGAGAAAGAACCTCCCGGCGAGCTGCCCTCAACGGTTAGCGTCCGTTGGTCCGGCGAAATCGTCACTCTGCCCGTCCTCCAGGCATCGCGGTTTGAGAGCAAGGAGCCTTTGTAACCCGGATTGAAGACGTTGAAGTATGATCCCAGGGAAAGGGGCTTGTTCCTGTACATGATGGAAAAGCCCGCCTCTCCGGCGGAGATGGTGAAATCGCCAGCGCTGACCTGCGGGGCGGCTTGCCGATCGGCGAAGACAGAGGCAGGAAACAGGCCCAAGAAGAAGCCGAGAACGATCAAACGGGATACCATTGCGCTGTCTCCTCTCAAAGGAAGCACATTTTCGGTTCTATCGCAGCGATGGACTTCAACGCGGACTCCCAAGTCCGAAGACACAATGCGGCAATGCCGATGTTTCACAGATCAGAAACGGCGCCTCGCCGAATGTCGCCCGGTCAGACTTTCAAGCCCTCCAGAATCTGCGCTCTGAGCCAGGGGTTGAGGAGCTTGTCCTTGGTGGCTTCCATCCAGGCCAGGAGTCTGCCGCGAAGACGGGAAAGTTCGGGGCGACAGAGAGGGGCGGCGGCACGGTTGATGATCTCGCCGGGATCGGATTGCAGGTCGTAGAGTTCATCCTCGGCGGTGGCGTTCCAGACATATTTCCAGCGTCGGTCACGGACCATTCGCTGGCTGTAAAGGCCGAACTGATTGCCGTGATAGGTCGAGAAGATGTCGGGGCGTCCGTTATCACTTGCGCCCTCCAACAACGGAACCAGGCTCTGGCCCCGGAACGTGTCTGGAATCGAGACGAGCGCGGCCTCGCAAAACGTGGAGGCCAGGTCCACGGCATGGGCTACAAACGCGTGGCAGCAAGTCCCCGGCTTCACGCGCCCCGGCCAACGCACGATGAGCGGCACGCGCACGACGTCATCGTACATGATGAAATGCTTGTCAATCATGCCGTGCCCGCCGCACATGTCGCCGTGGTCGGTCGTGTAGATGACGAGCGTGTTTTCGGCCAACCCCAGAGAGTCCAGCGCGTCAAGGATGCGCCCAACTTGCCGATCCAAAAGAGAGACCTCGCCCAGATATCGGCTCACGACGGGCGCCCACTGGTCCCAGGTCCAGCCATCGAGCTTCCAAGTGCGACGTTGTTGCGCTTGGATGTACGGCTTGCCCTTCAGCGGATCGGGAAAACTGTTCCAGGGCGGGATGCTGCCGGGCGGATACATCGAGCAGTAAGGATCCGGCACAATGTTGGGCAAGTGAGGCTCAGAAGGGTCCCACCGCACGAAGAAGGGACGACCTTGCGCGGCCTCCGCCGCGCGCGACGTTAAAACGCGAATGATGTGGTCCGCGCCCCAGGCCAGTTTTGATTGTTCAGGCCCGATGTAGGGGTCTTTCTCCCCAAGCCAACCCTTCGTTCTTGGGAGGGGCGGAAGACCTTTGTCTTTGCGCCATCTCCAGTACTGGCCTTCCGGGATGTATTCGTGGAAGCCGAAATCCAGCGCCCCCTTATCCGGATGCACATGCCACTTGCCCACATATGCCAGAAAATAGCCTGCCTCATTGAGCTCCCGGCTGGACAAGGGCAGATTTTCCCGCGGGGGACGCGGCGCCTCGGTGTCCCAGTTGGCAATGCACAGATGCTCCGCAGGCCACTGGCCGTTGAGAAGACTCACCCGCTCCGGCACACACAGTGGAATGGGGCAGAAGGCATGCGTAAACCTCATGCCTTCGGAAGCCAAACGGTCCAGCCTAGGCGTGCGCAGAAGCTTATTGCCGTTAACGCCAACACAATCGTAGCGATGCTGATCCGAGTGGATCAAGAGGATATTGGGCCGGGACATGCGGTCTATCCGCTGCAATTTCAGGCAAACTCAAGGAGGATTGCTGCAACCAACAGCGGCAGTGAAGATACACAACTTTTCCCGCGACGTCAAGTCTGAACTTCATGTACAATATCAACCCTATGGCCGGTATACCGCAAAGTCCCGCGGGCTGAGGGGTACTGTTACTTCTGGTGAAAATACGGTTATACGCGAGCTTGCCCAGTTGAGCCGGGAAGTGTTAGGATTCCGGCTTTTAGCAGGGCGCTGAGCAAAGGAGACGGGCGCTGAAGGCGAGTGCGGGAGGGTAGACGATGATTCGGATCGGCGTTAATGGTGCATGTGGTCGAATGGGCATGCGGGTCATCCAGCTTGCGCTGGAAGACCCCCAGTTTCAGGTGGTGGGTGCCTGTGAGCGGCCCGGACATCCTTCGATCGGGAAGGATATCGCCATGTTGGCGGGCAAGGAACCACAGGGCGTTCAGCTTGCGGACATGCTCACGGGCAAGCCCCAGGTGCTCATAGATTTCAGCGAGCCGAAGTCGTCTCTGCTCCGCGCGCGGGAAGCGGCGGATGCAGGTATCGCGCTGCTGATCGGCACTACAGGTTTCACGCCCAAGCAGAAAGAGGACCTCAGTCGCCTTGCGCAGCGCGTGTCGTGCATCGTAAGCCCTAATATGAGCGTGGGGGTGAACTTGCTCGCCAATCTGGTGGGACAGGTCGCCAAAGCGCTGGGCGACGAATACGATGCGGAGGTTGTGGAAGTCCACCATCGTTTCAAAAAGGATGCGCCCAGCGGCACGGCGCTACGGCTTGCCGAAGGGATCGCGGAGGCGACGGGACGCACTCTAGCACAAGACGCGGTTTACGGGCGACAGGGAGTGGTAGGCGAGCGGAAACGCAGCGAGATCGGCATCCATGCCGTGCGCGCGGGAGACGTCGTGGGCGACCATGTCGTGATTTTCTCTACACTGGGCGAGCGGATAGAGATTGTCCACCGAGCACACACACGCGACGCCTTCGCGCGAGGCGCGCTGCGCGCCGCAAGGTTTCTCGTTGGAAAGCCTCCGGGGATTTACCAGATTTCGGAGGCCCTTGGGCTGACTTGAGCGCCGAGACGTCCGGTCTGAAACCATGGGGCCGTGGAGGGGAACGAGTGCACTGAGCGGGCAGGCCATCGAGCGGCATCAGGCTACGAGCGAGGACTCCTCCATGCCAGACAGCTTCTTTGGGATAGGCACAAGAGAGTATGGGCGCACCGAAACATCCCCCGACGGCTCTTACGTGACGACAAAGTTCTTTACACTACTTTACATCCCGCTTTGGCCCCTGGAAAGCAGGAAGGTTCGGTACCGGATTGAGAAGCACGTTGACAGGATGGACATCAAGCGGTATATCCTGAAACGGCTTCCTATACGGTGGGGCCAAGTGGCCAAGGTCATGGCAACGACCCTTGGGATATGTCTAGTTGCGCTGGTGGCACTGGGCATCATCGTTGAGGTGGCGGTCTACGGCAATCACGCGCATTAGGCCTTTGCCTTTTGGCACACGGTCGTGGTCATTTCTCTATTGCTGTGTCAACGCATCGGCGACTGCCATTATGGCAGCATACGCATGAATGGCAGTTTTGCCATTACTGACATGCCCAATTACGCAGGTCATTAGTAGCTGTATGAATGTCACTTATGGATATTTCGCACATTCAAAGGTGTTGGTATACTATTTGCGGAGTGAACACACGAGTCGAGCTGAATATATATTCCGCGCCAGCACAAACTGAGAACGGGAGCATAGTCATATGGCGAAGATTATAGGGATTGACTTGGGGACGACAAACTCGGTTGTCGCGGTGATGGAAGGCGATCGGCCCGTGGTGATAACGAATGCCGAGGGTAGCCGGCTGACGCCTTCGGTGGTCGCACTTACGGAGCGCGGCGAGCGGCTTGTGGGGATACAGGCCAAGCGACAAGCGATCATTAACCCCAAGAATACCGTATTCTCGATCAAGCGCTTCATGGGACGAAGACACAGCGAGGTGCTGAACGAAGAGAAAATGGTTCCGTACGAGATCGTCGGCGGCACGGAAGAGCTGGTGAAGGTGCATATTCGCGGCAAGGAGTTTACGCCGCCAGAGATTTCGGCCTTCATTCTCCAAAGCCTGAAGGAGACGGCTGAGAACTACCTGGGCGAGAAGATCAAGAAGGCCGTAATCACGGTGCCGGCCTACTTCAATGACAGCCAACGGCAGGCAACGAAGGATGCCGGGCGAATCGCGGGGCTGGATGTGGAGCGTATCATCAACGAACCTACTGCAGCGGCACTTGCTTACGGCCTGGAGAAGAAAAAGAACGAGAAAATCGCCGTCTTTGACCTTGGCGGCGGCACGTTTGACATCTCCATTTTGGACGTGGGCGAGGGGGTCTTCGAGGTTCTCGCGACGAACGGCAACACCCACCTCGGCGGCGACGATTTCGACCAAGTCGTCATGAACTACATTGCCGACGAGTTCAGGCGGGAAGCGGGCATTGACCTGCGCAAGGACCAAATGGCCCTACAACGGCTGAAGGAAGCCGCGGAGAAGGCCAAGTGCGAGCTCTCGACTTCGCTCAGCACGGACATCAACCTGCCGTTCATCACGGCCGACGCAACCGGCCCCAAGCATCTCACCATGACCCTGACGCGGGCCAAGCTCGAGCAGTTGATCGGGGAGCTGGCCAGGCAAACCATCCAGCCCGTGGAGCAGGCCCTTGCCGACGCCAAGTTGCGGCCGCAGGAGGTTGACGAAGTCATCCTGGTCGGGGGGTCCACGCGCATTCCGATGGTTCAGAAGCTCGTCAAGGATATCTTCGGCAAGGAGCCGAACAGGAGCGTGAACCCCGACGAGGTCGTTGCGGTCGGCGCGGCTATCCAGGCAGCGGTGCTTTCCGGCGAGGTAAAGGACGTGCTGCTGTTGGATGTGACGCCTCTTTCATTGGGCATTGAGACACTTGGCGGTGTGATGACCAAGCTCATAGAACGGAACACGACCATTCCGTGTCAGAAGAGACAGATATTCTCGACGGCTTCGGATAACCAGCCGGCGGTGGACATTCATGTGCTCCAAGGGGAGCGCGACATGGCCGGGGACAACCGCACTCTTGGGCGGTTCAATCTGGGGGGCATTCCGGCTGCGCCGCGAGGCGTACCGCAGATCGAGGTTATGTTCGACATAGACGCCAACGGGATTCTCCATGTTTCGGCCAAGGACATGGCCACCGGCAAGGAACAGAGCATTGAGATCAAGTCCTCGTCCGGCCTATCCGAAGGCGAGATTCAGCGCATGACGCGCGACGCCAAGGAACATGAGGAAGAAGACCGCAAGAAGCGGGAAACGGTCGAGGCCAAAAACCAGGCCGACAGCCTGATTTACAACACGGAGAAGACCCTCAAGGAGTACGGAGAGCGTATCAGCGACGCGGAGAAGGAGAACATCAAGTCGGCGGTCGAGCGCCTGAAGAAGACCCTGCAGACCGGCGACGTCAACGCCATCCGAGCCGACATGGACGCCTTGATGAACGCCTCTCACAAGCTGGCGCAGGCGATGTATGAGGAGGCCGCCCGCAAGCGGGCCGCATCCGGGGCGGAAGGCCCCGGCGCAGGTCCGGGACCAGGCCCGGCCCCAGGCGGGGGCCAGCAACGCCCGGAGGGCGAGCCCAAGAAGGACGCCGGCGATGATGTTATTGACGCCGACTTCGAGGTGAAGCGGTAAGAACGACTTGACCGCGTTGGGGTCGTCCGGAAACGGCCGGAGAACCTGAGAGGCCAACTTTGCCCTGCCCGCCTGACCGCGCAGATGCCGAAAAGCTTTGCGTTCGCACGCCGCATGTGAGAGACTACCTTCTGGCTGGCATTCATAGGGCCTCACTCTTTTGGAGAAACCCGAAGATGTACAAATGGCAGCGAACGGCCGTCGGTGCGGCTCTTTTGGCGGCCCTTTCCTGGTTTGGACCGGCCCTTGGCCAAGAGGAGAGCATCGTTAGTGTGGAGATGACGGGCGCTGGAACGGACAAGCAACAGGCCCTTGAGGATGCGATGCGCAAGGCCGTCGAGAAGGGTTGCGGCACATACATCCAGTCCATATCCAAGACTGAGGAATTCCAGTTGTGCTTTGACGTCATCGAGGCAACCTCGGCCGGGTTCGTGCAGAGCTACGAGATGCTGAAGGAATGGACGGCCGGGGATGTCTTCAACGTCACTGTCCGGGCCAAGGTGTCTCGGGCCGAGTTCGAAGGGGCCACGAAGACACTGTTGCAGCGCTGGGGGCACCCGAAGTTCATGGTGCGCCTTGCGGAGAAGATCAACGACAAAGCCAACGAGGCCATGGTCGCGCAGACCGGAATGCAGGGAGCCATGGTTCAGAAGGGGTTTGTGGTAGTGGACGAGGCTCAATTCGAAGAGAACCGCAAGACGGAGTTGAAGAAGGCGGCTATCGAAGGAGACGTGGCCAAGATCGCCCAGATCGGCGGGAAGATGGGGGCGCAGGTGGTGATTGTCGGCACGGCGTCAGGGTCCATCGGCCCCCCAGAGAATAAAGGCGGCATGAACCTGTTTGCGTGCCAGGCTGACGTGACGGCCCGTGCAGTACGCACCGATACGGCCGAGGTCGTGGCCACGGAGCAGATCTCGGCCCGGGCCAATATGCGCGATCCCCAGGGGGCGGCCGCCAAGGCCCTTTCCGACGCCGCAAAACAACTGGGCGAGATGCTTCCCAAGAAGATACGCACGGAGGCGATGAAGGAGATTCAGAACGGACGACGTTACGAGGTAACGATCGAGGGCATCAACTACAGCGGCTTCCGAAAGTTCAGGAAGGGCCTTCAGAGCGTTCAGGGCCTGAAGAGCATTTCCGACGGCACCGTCGAGGACGGGATCGCGAACTTCAACGTGAACTCGACTCTGCTGCGCGACAACCTGGTTGACGCGATGTGCGACCTGCTGCCCGATGCAGAGCCTTCGGTGAGCCAGTGGAAAATCAAGCTCAAGATTCCGAAGAAGTAATGCGCTGATACCCCTACATGCAATATGAGAGGAGAGTCCAGTGAGGAAAAGACCAGTGCCGGCGCTGATGGCCATCGGGATGATTCTGGCACTCACCGCGTGCCAGGGCAATACCATTCGGGTCTCCTGGAAAGAGCAACTGACAGGGGCAGTGCCGGCGGATGTCAAGGCGATTCAGGTTCTCGACTTCAAGTCCGAGGTGAAGCATGAGACCGGCACCTACACCTCCGGGTCCGCCGCGGACCAGTCGTACGGCAAGACGCTGGCCACGACCCTGGCCGAACGAATCCAGCAGGCCGGGCGCTTCAAGGTTCTCCCCGCGGACGCCGACATGAAGAAATTCCTGGACAGCCGGGACGTCATGGACGCGTTAGTCAACGAAGGCGTCATGAAGCCGGAGGTCAAGGAAAAACTACAGAAGGTTCCCGGGCTGGACGCCATCCTCGTGGGCGAGGTATCGTGCTCAACGCGCAAAGACGAACACCAACTGAGCCTCCGCGGCTACAATCTGCCTCTGAAGACAATCAACGCGACGGTTACGGTCAACTTCCGCATGCTTTCTGTCAAGACAGGCACGACAATCCTGCCCAGGACGATAACCAAGAGCAAGGGCGGCATCGGCGCCCAGGCGGTGGATCAGGCGCTGATGCCCCTCATTACGCAGGCCGTAGACGAATTCAGTCGGGACTTGCTGGGCGGCGAAGTCGTGCGGAACGGAAAGATGTTTGTGGGGGAAAAGGAAGACGAGCTGCGCGGCATCCTCCAGCCGTTGGAAGCAGGCGTGTCGCCTGACAGAATCACGGATAAGCTCGAAGCCTACGCAAAGGCCCATCCCGACAGTGCGGCGGCTTTGTATAACCTGGGCGTTCTGGCATTCATGAAGGGGAACAGGGAGGGCGCACAGAAACTCATTGAGGACGCCATGATGAAGCCCGGGGCCGACGCGAGAGAATTTAAGCGGGCGTATGACGAGATGGCGGGCGGGAGCCGGTAGACACAGGATCGCGACGCGCGGCACACACGAACAGGGACTTGCACGAGACCTTATGACGGGCCACGGTGGGTCCCGCAAGGCTTGTTCAAGTCCCTGTTTTCTTGGGGAGCCAGGTTCCATGTCCCGACTTCGGGCGGAAGGCAACGTCTGGTCCGAAGGTTCAGGGCAAACAGAACGAGGTGAATTGCATGGTTCGGTTTGACAAGTTCACAATCAAGGCACAAGAGGCCGTCCAGCAGGCCCAGAAACTGGCCGAGGATCGGCGACAGCAACAGGTGGACTGTGTACACCTTCTTGCAGCCCTTACGCAAGACAGAGACGGGGTCGTAGCGCCCGTACTTCAGAAGCTGGGCGTCAATCCGGACCTGATTCGTGACCGCGCCATTCAGGCCCTGGAGGCGTTGCCGCAGGTTGTTGGAGGAGGGGGACAACTTTATGTCAGTCCGGAACTCAAGCACATCCTTGAGGGGGCCTTTGAGCAGGCCGACCGGATGAAGGACGAGTTCGTCAGCACGGAGCACCTGCTATTGGCCCTCGCCGAAGGCAAGGCATCTGAAGCGGGACGGATTCTGTCGAATGCGGGTGTCAAGAAGGACGACCTGCTCCGAGCTTTGGCGGAGGTGCGAGGCGGCGCCCGCGTCACCGACCAAACGCCTGAGCACAAGTACCAGGCCCTTGCGCGGTACAGTCGGGATCTGACCGAGCTTGCGCGCAAAGGCAAACTGGATCCTGTGATTGGGCGCGACGACGAGATTCGACGCATAATCCAGGTCCTCTCTCGCCGCACGAAGAACAACCCCGTTCTCATCGGGGAGCCGGGGGTGGGCAAGACGGCGATCGTGGAAGGCCTCGCGCGGCGCATCGTGGACGGGGACATTCCCGACGGCCTGAAGAACAAGCGCGTAGTGGCTCTGGATATGGGCGCGCTCATCGCGGGCGCCAAATTCCGCGGAGAGTTTGAGGATCGGCTCAAAGCCGTGCTCAATGAGATTGCCAGGGCGGAAGGGCAGGTCATCCTGTTCATTGACGAACTCCACACGGTTGTCGGCGCCGGTGCCGCCGAGGGGGCCATGGACGCCAGCAACCTGCTCAAGCCTATGCTGGCGCGCGGCGAGCTGCGCTGCGTCGGGGCCACGACGCTCGACGAGTACCGGAAGTATATAGAGAAAGACGCCGCCCTCGAACGCCGATTCCAGCCCGTCCACGTGAGCCAGCCTTCAGTAGAGGATACTATCGGGATTCTGCGGGGGCTGAAGGAGCGGTACGAGGTTCATCATGGGGTACGGATCAAGGACTCGGCGCTGGTCGCTGCCGCCACGCTGTCGGCGCGCTACATTACGGACCGTTTTCTTCCCGACAAGGCCATTGATCTCGTGGACGAAGCGGCCTCACGGCTGCGCATCGAGATTGATTCGGTTCCCACCGAACTCGATGAAGTGCAGCGCAAGATCATGCAGCTCGAGATTGAACGAGAAGCACTCAAGAAGGAAACGGATGCCGCGTCCAAGGATCGCACTGAGAAGCTCGAGACCGAGATATCAAATCTTCGGGAACAGGTTTCGGCCATGCGAGCGCACTGGGAAAATGAGAAGAAGGGCATCAAGGAGATTCAGAACCTGACTGCCGCCATCGAGCAGGCGCGCACGGAGGAGCAGAAGTACCAGCGCGAAGGCAAACTCGACAAGGTCGCCGAAGTCCGTTACGGCATGCTTCCGGAGTTGGAGCGGAAGCTCGCTGAAAAACAGAAACATCTTCTTCAGCTTCAGGAGGACCGCAGGATGCTGAAGGAGGAAGTGGAACCCGAGGACATCGCAGAGGTTGTCGGGAAATGGACCGGGATACCCGTTTCCAAGCTTCTTGAAGGCGAGAAGTTGAAGCTCATGAAGATGGAGGAACGCCTCCGTCAGCGAGTCGTCGGCCAGGACGATGCCATCATGGCCGTGGCAAATGCCGTTCGACGGGCGCGAGCCGGTCTACAGGACCCGCGCCGCCCGATCGGCTCATTCATTTTTCTTGGGCCGACCGGCGTCGGGAAGACGGAGTTGTGCAAGGCCCTCGCGGAGTTCCTGTTTGACGACGAGAACGCCATGGTGCGTCTGGACATGTCCGAGTTCATGGAGCGGCACACGGTCTCGCGACTAATCGGCGCACCGCCCGGCTACATCGGGTATGAAGAAGGCGGCAAGCTCACCGAGGCCATCCGGCGGAGACCCTTCGCCGTGATCCTGCTGGACGAGATAGAGAAGGCCCATCCCGACGTGTTCAACGTCCTCTTGCAGGTATTGGATGACGGACGACTCACCGACGGCCATGGGCGCACGGTCAGTTTCAAGAATACGGTCATCGTGATGACCTCCAATATCGGCACTCAGTGGATCATGGAGTTGGACGAAAAGGACGAGGCGGAGATGCGCCGACGGATCAAGGAGGCGCTCAAGACATCGTTCCGTCCGGAATTTCTGAACCGCGTGGATGAGACGATCATCTTCCACACACTCACGAAGGCACGCATCAAGGAGATCGTGGACATCCAGCTCCGCGACCTTACGAGACGGATGGAGGCCCATCGGCTGCACCTCGTCGTAACCGATGAAGCCAAAGGGTTACTGGCGGAGGAGGGGTACGACCCGCAGTACGGCGCGCGCCCGCTCAAGAGGGTGATTCAGCAACGCATCGAGAATCCGCTGGCGATGCAGATACTCGAAGGACGGTACCCTGAAGGAAGCCAGATTGCGGTCGAGGCAAAGGAAGGCCAGATATCCTTCCGGCGGAAGAAGTAGGGGAACGACGAACGGCAGGGCCTGGGCGGAGTTGCGGGGGATGTCCATTTTACACTGCGCGCCGGGCAGCCCTTCCTATGACGGTTCTCCGGGGACCTTTGCCCGGAGAACGTCTCTGAGGAAGTCTCCAACGAAGAGCGAAATCATTACGGCGGCGGAAAACAGCGTCGGCACCAGCCACAACTGATTGCCTATCACGCGAAAGGCGTCAAGAGACCAGAGTAATATGCCCTGCATCAGCAACGCCGCCGAGGCCAGGATCGTGACGACCGTGCCGGCAACCAGGCCAGCCCCCACGTAATGCACAACGCTACGCCCGCGCCCCGCGAGGAACGAAGAATATACCGCGACGATCACCATGCCGGGAAAGGCGCCCGCCAGCGCGAGGAAGAGGATCGTCAAGCTCGTGAAATTCATCCCGTAGGCAAGAGAGTAGAAGATTCCCGCAATCACACTGGCGGCTGCGCCTGCGCCTGCGCCATTGATTGCCATACGCCACCAGACAAGGCCAGCAGGGAGGAGAAGGCAGGCCGTCAATAGCCCCACGGCGATGAGGAACCCAACCACATTGCTCGGAAAGATGAGCCACTCGAACAGGTAGTAATCGCGGAAGTGCGGGATCCTGCTGAGGAGAGTCAAGACGACTGTCTGGAGGATGAGGACCCCCATCATCGCAGACCAGACCAGGGCGGTGTGCCTGATTGTCAGTCTTTGCGCTGTGGTTTGCATGTTGCGGGCAGTCCTGATCCCACGGTTCCCTGAGAAAGAGTACTGGCCTTCTCGAGTACTCTCTTTGTATCATAGAGAAGAAGAGATGGCAAGGCACCAGTTGCACAGAATTCCCGGCGTGAGAGCGATGGACGCCAGCGATATCGGCATTACGTCAACCGTTCCCGTTGAGATGGTCTTTGCGGCGGGCTTGCGACCGGTTGATTTGAACAATATGTTCATCGCACACAAGAACCCTGCGGCTCTCGTGGAGGAGGGCGAACGGGCAGGCTTCCCGCGGAATATGTGCGCCTGGGTCAAAGGCATCTATGCTGCGGCACTGCGAACGGGCGTGCGACGCGTCGTCGCCGTCACCGAAGGGGACTGCAGCAACACACACGTGCTCATGGAGATGCTGCATCTGCGCGGGGTAGAGTTGATACCCTTCGGGTATCCTTACCAGCGGGATCGGATGCTTCTGCGGGAGCAGATGCACCGGTTCGCGCAACGGCTGGGGGTAAGCATGGACGAGGGGGAGAGATGGAAAAGGAAACTCGATAGCGTTCGCGGCATCGCCCATGCCATAGATGATCTCACGTGGCGCGACGGAAAGGTGTCGGGCAGCGAGAATGCCATGTGGCTGATCTCATGCAGCGACCTGATGGGGGATTGTGTCGTGTATGAGAGCAAGGCGCGGGAGTTCCTCGATGCGGCATCCGCCCGCCCCCCTGGAGCGTGCGGGGTTCGCCTGGGGCTGATCGGCATCCCGCCGATATGCGAAGGGGTGCACGAGGCCGTCGAGCGCCTCGGCGGACGCGTGGTGTTCAATGAGGTTCCGCGGCAGTTCTCCATGCCCTACGGGGCGAAGGACTTGCTGGCACAGTACTCACAATACACCTATCCCTATGACGTGTTTGCGCGGATCGAGGACATCCGGAAGGAGACGGCCCGGAGGCGGATTGCGGGCCTGATCCACTATGTCCAGAGCTTCTGCTTCAGGCAGGTTGAAGACGTGATCATCCGCGAGTTGATCCCCATGCCCATCCTCACATTGGAAGTGGACCGACCCGGGCCGCTGGACGCGCGCTTGCGAACCCGGCTCGAAGCGTTCATGGAGATGCTGTCGAGCGCCGGCGCAGGAGGGCGCATGCGGACCGCGCGTCCCAGGTGAGTTCGCAGCCCGTGTGTGCGCCCTCGGAGAGTGACCATCGTCCACGATAGACCCAGCACCGGATCCTGCATGGCAGAGCAGCTCGTCGAGTACACGGGGGCGGTGCATATCCACACGCGCTACTCCGACGGCAGCGGAGACCTAAGGCATATCGTTGAGGCCGCACGAGAGGCTGAACTGGACTTTGTCATCATCACCGACCACGACACCGTTCGCGCCAAGCGGCAGGGGTGGGAAGGCTGGCGAGAAGGCGTCCTGGTGCTCGTAGGGGTTGAGGTGTCGCCGTCAGGCGCAGACCACTGTCTCGCCTTTGGAGTGCGCCACTGCGCAGGTCTTGCCGGGATGCCGAAACAGCGGTACCTTGCGAGCATAGCGGATGCGGGCGGAGACGCCTACCTGGCCCATCCGTTGCGGAAGGACTTCAGCCTTTTCCCGCAGAACACAAGGCCCCCGCGAGACTGGCGGCTCGACGGATATGTCGGACTTGAGGCATGGTCCTACATGCATGACTGGATTGACGGGCTATCGCTGCGCTCTCTGTGGCGGGCCTTGCGCCGTCCTGAGGAACGCATTCGGGGGCCTCTGCCCGAGGTGCTCAGGCAATGGGACTTTGAGGGATGCCGGCGGCGCGTCGTGGCCATTGCGGGGCTTGATGCCCATGCCCAACGCTTCCCCCTGACCTGGTTCCGCGTATTCAGTTACCGCCACCTGTTCCGCTCACTGCGGACGCACGTGATCGCTCCTCCCTTCGCCGGGAATCTTGAGAAGGATCAGGACAGTCTGCGCAAGAGCATCAGGGAGGGGAGATGCTTCATGGCCAACGATGCCTTGGCAGATTCAAGGGGGTTCCGCCTGTACGCCCGGAAAGCCACCGGAGACTGTGTTCACATGGGGGCCGAAATCGCCTTCCAAGCGGGGCTGAGGCTGGAGATTGTCGCCCCGCAGACCGCGCAGTTGGGGCTTGTGCGCGACGGAAGCCAGTTTGTGGAGAGCAGAGGCATTCGCTTGGCGGCACCCGCGCCAGGTCCGGGCGTCTACCGAGCAGAGGTTCTGCTCCATGGGAAGCCCTGGATCTTTTCGAATCCCCTTTACTTGCGATAGTGTATTATACTAGATAGGTGTTAGCGCGAGGCGCGGGGGGCGCAGCCGAACGTTTGGCTGTCCCGCAATGACGGGCATTCGCCGGCACAGGGATACGAGGTACACGGATTGGCCGCCAAGAAAGTCGCCTGCCCAAAGTGCCACACAAGCTACGACGCCACGAATGCGCAACCGGGGGTGAAGGCCCGGTGCCGCAAGTGTGGGGTGGTGTTCACTATTCAGGCCCCGCCCGTACCCGATGCGCTGATCGGCAAAACGGTGGGAGGGTACGAGATCGTCGAGAAGCTTGGGGAAGGGGGCATCGGCGCCGTCTACAAGGCGCGCCAGGTCTCGCTATCACGATGGGTGGCGTTCAAGACCCTCAAGCCTGAATTCGCCAACAACGAGGCGTTCGTCACGCGACTGCAGCGGGAAGCCCGCTCGGCGGCACAGATATCACACCCAAACATCGTTCAAACCATTGACGTGGGATCCGACAGGGGACTTCATTTTATCGCGATGGAGTTCGTGGCCGGCGAGACCCTCAATGAGCGCATCCGCAAGATGGGGCGAGTGGCCGTGCCGGACGCCATAGATATCCTCGAGCAAGCCGCGCGCGCCCTCGAGCGCGCCCATGAGGTCGGGATCATTCATCGAGACATCAAGCCGGAAAACATCATTGTCACCCGCGATGGAACGATCAAACTCATGGATTTCGGACTGGCGAAGCGGCCCGATGTGGACGTAAGCGTGACGCAGGAAGGCGCGATCGCGGGAACACCACGGTACATGTCGCCGGAGCAGGGGAGCGGAAAGCCGCTCGACGGCCGATCCGACATTTACAGTCTTGGCGCCACGCTCTACCACGCCATGACGGGGGAGCCGCCTTTCGACGGGCCTACAGCCGTCGCCGTGATTCTCATGCATGTGTCCCACCCCTTGCGGCCGCTCCGGGCGGCGAATCCTTCGGTCACACCCAAGCTAGCGGCGCTGGTCGAACGGATGATGGCAAAGAATGCCGACGCTCGGCACCAGACGGCCAAGGAACTCCTGGATGCCATCGTGGACGTGCGGTCAACTCTCGCCGAAGATATGAGGGCAGCCCACTCTGAGGCCGCTGGTTCGCTTACAGCCGTAGGTCCAGCCCCGCCCGACACGACACCGGCGAAGACGCCTACGCCAGCGCCTGTTCCTCCTCTTCCTTCGGCGGGCAGTACAAGGCGTATGCGGCGCATTGCGGCCATCTCGGCGGCGATCCTCATCGCCGTCATTCTCATTGGCGTTATATCCTTCATACAGACCCAAAGGGCCAACTATTCCAGACTCTATGCGCAGTTGGATGAGGAGTCTCGCACTTTGTCATACGATGACCGTTATGGCGACGCCATAGCCGTCTTCGACAAATTCCCGACGGCCACGGCGCCTCCGGAGTGGAAGCGCAGGGTCGCCGATGCCACACGGAGCCGTCTCAGTGAAGCTGAAGGCCGGTTCAAGAAAGTCGCCGGCGAAGCGGAAGCTCTCCTAAAGGAGCGTCGCTACGCCGATGCGCGAGACCGTTACATGGAAGTCGTCCAGAGCTACGGGATTCCTGGCATAACGGATAAAGCCAACGCGCGCGCAAAAGAGATTGCCGAGCTGATGGAGAGCGAGGCGGCCAGCATGCTGGGGGAACTCAAGCAGGGCAGAAAAGGGGGAAAGCCCGACCTATCGGCTATTGCGAAGTACAACGAGCTAACGCGAATGTACCCAGGCACCGCAGCGGCTAAAGAAGCTGAGGAAATGTTCAAGGGCATCCAGAAGGGCTCCGAGACTCTTACGGTGAGCAAGGACGGCAAGTCCAGCTACACAACCATCCGGGAAGCGGTCAACTCCGCCTTGAACGGCAGTATAATCGAGATTCAAGATGGCGCCATCTATGAGGAGGCCGAGATAGTCAGCGGGCGGACCGGCATCACTATACGAGGAACCAGCTCTGCGCCCCCCATCATCGTGGCGGCAAA
>CAYPFP010000005.1:18558-93880 GCA_964409935.1 uncultured Planctomycetota bacterium
CTGACGCTCTGTGAATCCCTAAAGGGCGATGACGCCTGGAGGGACGAGCGCGTCGCCCGCCTTAGGCGGATTCTGGACATGAAAAGGCTGATTGTTGAGCACATCAATTCCGAACAGAATGTCCCTGTTCCATCGCCGTTGGGGCAGCGCAATCCGGCCCTTGCCGGAAGGGTCTTCAAGTCGGCATCCGACGAGGAACTGGTGGCCCAGGGGAAGACAGACGAAGTGAGACTGCGATGGGAAGACCTCACTCCTGAGGAGGTTCGGTTTCTCGCGGAAGAGTGCACGCCGATGAAGACCACCTCTGCGCAGGTCGCGATCGGTGTGTTCTACCTCGAACAGGGAAACGCCGAGAAGGCCAGGAAATATCTGAAGTACGCGAACTCAACAGCCAAGACCCCGGAAGAGAAAAATGAGGTTGCGCGGCTCATGGCCGAGGTTGAGAAAAGCTCCCCGTCGCCGGCCCCCGCTTCCAGCGAGCCGCCTCCATCGGCGCAGAAGACCAAGGCAACGTCTGTACAGGAGAGGTGATCAGAAAGTTCAAGGATCTGGTTCATGACGGCCGAACTGCCGACGCAATGAGGCTATGCGAGGAAGCGTGTGCGGAGCATAAAGACGACGCCGCTTTCTTCTATGAGCTTGGCCTTTTCCTCGCCGAGGCGGCGACGAGTGCAAAGACTTCAGGGGCACCGGGCCCGAGCAACGTGCCCGTAACCAAGTTGGCCAAGAATTCACTCCAACACGCCTTGAAGCTGGACCCGACCCACCTGCAAGCCAAGGAGGCCCGGCAGTACATCAATGATCTGCCGTAGGCGACCGGCGAATTGAGACGGACCAAACGCTTCGCTTATCTTCAGACCCCGCTTACCAATGGATGCTCAGGGAACACACTTGGCGGCAAGCGACCGAAGAACGTCGGCAATCTTCTCGGGTTCCGACACGGGCGGCGCACACGTCTGACCTATGCAGATGTAAACCTTGGGGTGACCGTCGTCCGGATAGCCCAGATCCGCGATGATTTCAGCATCGTCCCTGCTGTCGAGCGGGACAACCAGTTTGCGGGGTTCGTACAATCGTGAGCAGGCGCGCAGGAAAGCTCGTGTCTTTTCCGCGGCCAGAGGACCCACAACGGTCATCTTCACAGGATGGTTCACGCAATTGGCCACCGCCTGGCCGTAGATGCTTGCGAGGAAGCCCATGCGGTCATAGGTTGCCGCAAAGGCAAGCAACGTGCGCTCGAGCAGATCGCCGTATGCCGGCTTGCCAAGCATCCACCTGAGACGGAGCAGGTCGTCCGCTGCCACGGCGTTCAGCTCCAAAGATTTCCGTCGGAATGCGAGATTCCCGATGCCCTGCTCGTTCTGAGGGATGTCCCAGAAACCGCCGGACACATCATCGTGGAACGTGGCAAGCACAGCTTCCATGATCCGCCGACCCGTTGCAAGGTACCGCCGCTCGCCTGTTCCGGCGTATGCGTCAAGCAGGGCACGCACCACGTAAACCTGGTCGGCGAGGAGACCTTGTGCCTTCACACCGCCATTCTCGACATAATGGCCCATGCCGGCGTCGGCGAGCCAGAGAGTCGCGATCAGGCGGTCGAGCGTCTTGAGCGCTAGAAGCCGGAATTTCTCCTCGCCGAGAACACCCCACGCCTTCAGGCAACTTGAGACCATCATCGCGTTCCAATCCGCGAAGATGTGTTTGTCAACGATCGGCGTCTGCCGCCGCAGACGCGCCTGACGCATTCTTGCCAAGCCCCGGTCGCGCACTGTGGCCACCGCTTCCACGGGTTCCTCCAGTTGTGTGGCGATTTCCGCCAGGGTGAAGGTCAGGTTCAGGACATGCTTGACCGTCGGGGCGTCGGCCATTCGCGCCGGGAGACCTTGGGGGCCAAGCACCGTGGATTGCGGTATCTCCCCCATAGCGTTCCGGTCATCGTCTACGCCAAACCAGGGAACCATCACGTCATATTCCTTCGGAGTAAGGATCGCGCGCAGGTCCCCCTTGCTCCAGGTATAGTACGAGCCGTCATCATCGAGGCCTACGTCGGCGTCCTGGGAGCCGTAGAACCCGCCCTCGGCATCTGTGAGGTTCCGCTCGACATACTCCAGGGTTTGCAGAGCAACGTTGCGATAGAAATCGTTTCCGGTCGCTTGGTAGGCGTCCAGATAGTTCCGAATGTGGCCCGCCTGATCCTTGAGCATCTTCTCAAAGTGGGGGATACGCCAATCCGGCTGGACGGCATAGCGGTGGAATCCTCCGCCGATGTGATCGTTCAGCCCCCCCATGGCCTGTGCGGTCAGCGTCTTCTCGACCATGCGGAGATGACTTCTGTCGCGTGTGGCGGCATGACGAAATAGAAGGAAGTCAATGACCTCGGGCTGGGGGAACTTTTGCTGCCCCGCCGGGCCAAAGCCGCCGTCCCGCGGGTCGTAGTATTCGCCGACCGAGGCTATGATGTCTTGCACGATGCCGGCGCTCAATCTCTCCTTTGACGCCCTCTCAGGAGGCAAAGCCTGCGCGGCCTGCTGCGCACGAAGTTCCTGAATCCGCCCCGCGATAGCGGCACGGTTGGTGCGATAGAAGTTCGCGATGTTGGCCAGTAGTTGTTTGAACTGCTCTTTGGGGACATAAGTGGCGCCGTAGAGTATATCGCCTTCGGGCGTAAGGAATGCGGTCGTGGGCCAGCCGCCTTGGTTATAGCGCTCGTTGACTTCGGGCCGGCGATCGGTGTCCACCTTGATGGGGATGTACAGTTCATTGACCTTCGACGCGACCTCGGGGTCATCGTAAACGGTGTCCTCCATTACGTGACACCAATGGCACCACACCGCGCCGATGTCAAGCAGGACGGGCTTGTCCAGTTTGCGCGCAAGGGCAAAGGTCTCCTGACTCCAGTCACGCCACCGGACTGCGTCCCTCGCCGCGCGCTTCGCCTCGTTCACGGCTATCACCGCCTCTTCTCGTCCAGGGAGTCGTGCTACATTGCCGCTACGGCTAACTAAAGTCTACCATATGGCGCCGCCGGCGGGTGTCGCGAGGGTGTGGCGTGGGCGATGGGAAGGGGTCGGAATCTAGCCGGCAACGGCGATGACGCGATCCTGAAGTTCCATGGCCGCGAGGCCCTTTTCCGCCCCGCTGATGGGCGTGGCCTGTCCCCTGATGCAAGCAGCAAAGTGCCTTACCAGACCGATATTCCAGTTGGGACCCTCGATCGGGAGGTTAATTCTCCAGGCTGACGTTGTCCGGGACACCATGGTCGCACATGGGCACATAGCCTCCGCGGCGGAGCATCGCCGGGACGATGTGCCTCAGGTGGGCATCAATGGCCTCGTTGCCGGTAGCCAGGACGCGCTTGTCAATGCCACCCATAATCACCAAGCCGGGGTACTGCCTGCCGATCTCGACGACGTCGCAGCCGCTGGCGACCTCGAATGGCCACATAATGTCCATACCCAATTCCAGATAGAGCGGAATGGCCGCCGGCGCATAGCCATCCGTGTCTATCGTGAGGTAAAGCCTGCGCTGCTGGCGAAGGCGGGCATGCCGTATAAGTTCCAGGTAATAGGGCAGTAAGAACTTCCGCACCATGGCGGGGGAGATGAGTAAGCCGTGGTTGTAGCAGATGTCCTCCGCCATTGACAGTTCGTCCAGTTCGACGTGTTCCTGCACCTTGACCAGCGCGGTATCCATCAGCAGGAGCCATCGCTTCATCATTTCGTGGATCAGCGCCGGCTGGTCGTGGAAGGCATACAAGAGGTCTTCGGGTCCCATGAGGGCACGCAGGTACATGTAGCCGCCGATAAGGCCCTGGGTTACAAGAGTTCCGTCCCTGCGGCGCGCGTCTTCGGCTTTGGCGCAGGCCCCGGCGAGTTGTTCCCACCTCGATGCCGTCAGGGGATCAAGCCGCATAGCGACTTCGCCCCAATCTGCGGCGTCTGCCACGGGGTGTTTGATATAGTCCGGCATGAAGCCGTGTCTTCGCCCCTTGAACACCTTGAGCCATCTGCCGGCCACGTCCTGGATTATCTCGTGGGTTCCCTGATCCTCAATCACTTTCTGTTCGTAGGCGGGCACAAAGGGCGGTTCACACCAGCCAAGACTCGCCCCCGCGCTGATGCTGTACGGGGGGTCAAACCTGAATACATTCTGCTGGCGCCAGTCCGCCGGCAGCCCCTCCGATGCCCACCGCTCCAGGGCCTCACTCCAGAGGTAGAATTCCTTGCGGAACAAATGGTCTACAGGCTTAAACGCGAGCGTTGCGCGGATCCTCTCTGCGCTGTTCATGGTGTCTCCCGGTGCGGGCCGGCGTCATTACTCAACTCTAACCTCCTCGCCTCCCCGTGGCCCAGGGGGAACTCTAACTCCCGGCTCTCGGCACGTCAAGAAAATACCCGCTAGGAATTCGCGGCCTCGTTTTGTCATTGACTGGCCTTGGACTTTGTCATAGAATTTTTTTTGTTTGGCGAAGGCAGCGGAACTCCAGGTAGCGGAAGGCCGAGCGATGTTGATGGAAGTACATTGTCCCTCATGCGGAATGCGGCTCCGCATTGATCAGCGCTTCGCGGGGCGTAAGGGACGATGCCCCAACTGCCGCAACAAGATGATGATTCCGGCCCTGGATGCTCCCGGTGTACTGCTGCTTCCGGAAGAGACGCCGGAGGCCGCGCGCAGGCAGGCGGCAGCACAACGGACTACAGCGCGGCCGGCGGAAGGGGAAGTGTTCCTTGGGGAACAGCCGGAGAGAGAACCTGAGGGCCTAACGTACGTTCTGCCCCCGAAGCGACGCGAGGATCATACGCCGCCTACAATCCAACTCCTGTTCCGGGAGAAAGTCCGCCTGCTTATCGAGGCATCGCCGCGGTGGCTTCTGTCTCTCGTGATTCACTTGGCGTTCTTTGGCGTGCTAAGCCTTGTCCTTATCATTACCCCCCCCGCGCCCGTGCCGCGCGTCCTGGTACAGGGCCGCGTGATCGAGGCCGAAGCCCCCAAGATGATGGCGAACCTTGAGGTAAAAGAAGAAGAGCGCCCGAAGATGGAGGATATACTCACAAGTCCCACCAGCACGCCGGTAAGCACCAAGCCCATGCTTGGGGACATCACCGCCGCGCCGGACCTGGCTCCCGGTCCGGCAACCAATGCGCCCGACTCTGCGCCCGCCGTCATCGGCATAGACGCGGCGGGCATCGGGAGCTTCACAACCAGCGGAGGCGGGGGCGGACGGGGGTTCACGGCCGGAAGCCTGGGCGTCGGCAAGTCCAGCGTGAAGTTCTTCGGCAATGAGGCCAAGCGCGGCGCGGAGAGCATTGTTTTCATCGTGGATGCATCCCACACCATGGACAAGATCGGTCGCGCCTTCGAACGCGCTCTGGCCGAGTTGCGGTCGAGCATCGAGAAGCTGACCGCAGGTCATCGGTTCAACATAATATTCTTCTCCGAGCAGAGCCTGAACTGGCAGGAGCACATGGTGGTCGCCAGCCCCGAGAACAAGCGGCTTGCGCTGGAGTTCGCAGAGTCCATGAAGGAATTCAAGGGGTTTGGCGGAACGCTCCCCGTACCTCCCATGAAGGCCGCCATGGCTGATAATCCCGAGGTGATCTTCTTTCTGACCGACGGCGGCTTCCTGTCAGACGACAGTACCGAACTGCTGGCAATGAACAAGGACAAGAAGGTCCGCATCTATACCATCGGGTTCGGAGACAAGGTCAACGAGCCACTTCTTCAGAAGCTTGCCGACCAGAACAACGGGCGGTACATTCTGGCCCGAATGTGAAGGCTTATGACGTAAAGTGTGGGACGCCGCGGCGATGATCCCGGTGGGAGAACGCGTTTGCCGCGTTTCACGCTTTACGTTTTTTCGTCTGGAGAGGCCGCATCCTGGGCCTCCGCATGTTTTGCCAAAACAGCGTCTTGCGAGTTGATGTAAGGCCATGATCGAGCGACGTAGGTCTCGCGCAATCTATGTGGGCAACGTCAAGGTGGGCGACGGCGCGCCTATCACGGTGCAGTCCATGACCACAACCCACGCTGAGGACGTGGGCGCGACCATCGCGCAGATTCACGAACTTGCCCAGGCCGGATGTCAGATTGTGCGCGTTGCCGTCCCGACGCCGAAAGCAGCACGATGCTTGCGGCAGATTAAGGCTGAGGTCGCCGTTCCCCTCATCGCGGACGTCCATTTTGACCACAAGCTCGCACTTGAGGCGATCCGCCAGGGCGTTGACGGGATTCGTGTGAACCCCGGCAACATGCGCAGCCGCAAGGGCGTCCTTGACGTCGTCCGTGACGCCAAGGCAGCGGGAATTCCCATCCGGATTGGGGTCAACTCCGGTTCCGTCAAGACCCATGGTGCGAGCCTTGTTGCAGCCATGACCAAGGCCGCATTGGGCTACTGCCGGGATTTCGAGCGCCAGGGATTCCAGGAGATCAAGATATCGCTGAAGGCGTCTGACGTAACGAGCACGATTGAGGCGTACCGGCAGATGGCCGCTCTATGCGATTACCCCCTGCATCTAGGTGTGACAGCAGCCGGCCCGCCGGACGTTTCACTTGTGAAATCGGCCGTTGGGATCGGCGCTTTGTTAGCGGAGGGCATAGGAGACACGATCCGCGTCTCCATGACCGGGAACCCGGTGGATGAAGTGAAGGCCGGGTTGGACATCCTCCGGGCCTTGAACCTCGCGGAGCGCGGGATCGAGATCGTTTCATGCCCCACCTGTGGACGGTGTCACATTAACCTGAGCAGCATCGTCCGGAAAGTTCGCGCCCGTCTCCGCGGTTTGCGCGGGAACCTCCAGATTGCCGTTATGGGCTGCATCGTTAACGGGCCAGGGGAAGCGCGCGAGGCGGACCTGGGCATCGCCGGGGGGCGGGGCTTCGGCTTCCTCTTCCGAAAGGGGCGCCGTATCCGTAAGGTTGGCCAAGAAGAGATGGTAGATGTGCTCGTCGAGGAGGCGCGGAAACTTCTATGAGGCGAGTGGCCGTACTGGGTTCGACTGGATCGGTCGGGCGTTCCGCGCTGGACGTAATCAGGCGACTTGGGCCGGGGTACAGAGTCAGCTCGCTTTCCGCCAACTCAAACTGGGAGTTGCTGGTCAAGCAGGCGCTCGAATATCGGCCACAAAGCATAGTCGTGGGCGACCCGGAGTGCGCGGCAGCCGTAAAGCGCGCTCTGTCCGGACGCAGAATCCGTGTCCTTGTGGGCAGCGAGGCCCTCAGAGAAGTCGCGGCTTCGCCTCAGGTTGATATCGTTCTGTTGGCCATCATGGGAGCAGCGGGTCTACCGGCCGCACTTTCCGCCGTGCACGCCGGGAAGACTCTTGCCATCGCAAACAAGGAGCCTCTGGTAATGGCGGGGGACCTTATCATGGCGGCGGCTCGTCGGAGCGGGGCGAAGGTGCTTCCGGTTGATAGCGAGCACAGCGCCGTCTTGCAGGCCATGCGCGGAGGAGCGCGGAGCGAAGTCAGGCGCATTATCATAACGGCCTCGGGAGGGCCATTTTACAGCAAGCCTATACGCGAGATACAAAGCGCGACGAAGGAGCAAGCGTTGGCCCATCCCACGTGGAAGATGGGCGCCAAGATCACCATAGACTCCGCCACGCTCATCAACAAGGCCCTGGAGATCATCGAGGCAAAGTGGCTTTTCGGTCTTCGCCCAGAGCAGATTGGGGTTGTCATCCATCCGCAGTCCATTGTCCACGCGTTTGTGGAATTCTGCGATGGCTCCATGGTCGCACAGGTGGCCATGCCCGACATGAAGCTCCCAATCCAGTTCGCCCTGACGTACCCAGACCGTCTTGACAACGCGGCGTCTCACGTTCATTTTGCGGACATCTCGTCGTTGACGTTCCTTGAACCGGACACCGGGAAATTTCCGGCGTTGGAGCTGGGCTACAAGGCGGCGCGAGAGGGGGGCACGCTGGGCGCGGTCCTAAGCGCCGCCAATGAAACCGCCGTGGCGGCGTTTCTCAAGGACCGACTGCGGTTTGGCGAGATCGTGGACGTTGTCGGCCGCGTGATGGCCGACCATCGGCCGTTGCGCACTCCCACACTGAGCGACGTCCTGGACGCCGACACCTGGGCACGGGCCAAAGCAGAGAGTTATATCGCGTAAATCCTAGTGAGGTGTTAGACGTGCCCCTATCCAGTCTGACCGCTTTCATGTCAAGTGCCAACCCCATCCTGCTCGTGGTGGTCAGCTTGGGGTTCGTCATTTTTGTCCACGAGCTTGGACACTTTCTGACGGCCAAGTTTGCGGGCGTCCGTGTGGATGCATTTTCGCTTGGCTTTGGGCCGATCCTTTTGCACTGGAAAGTCGGAGACACCGACTACCGCCTATCGCTGATTCCTCTGGGCGGCTACGTCAAACTGGCAGGCGAAAGTGCCGAGAGCGGGGCGCCACCCAAACCTGATGAACTCATGGCACAGCCCGTCTCAAAGCGTGCCATGATCTTTGGGGCAGGGGTGGTCATGAACATGCTTACGGCCTTTGCGATGTTCATCGTCGCGTTTCGGATCGGCGTCTACTTTCCGGCCGCGGTCGTGGGCGGGACGGAGCCGGGCAGTCCGGCCTGGGTTGCCGGACTTCAGGCGGGAGACCGGATACTGGAGATCAACGGCAATAAGGATCCCGACTTCGAGGAATTGGTCACAGCCGCAGCTCTTGCCAGAGGCGCCAGGGGCGTCTCGCTTGTTGTTGAGCGGGACGGGAAGGAGATGTCCTTCGAGCTGAAGCCCCAGTACGACACAGCAATTGGGGTGCGTTTGTTGGGCATAGAGCGGGGGGTTTCGCTTCGGGTCGGGGCGGTACTGGCCTTCGGGACAAAGGAGAATTCGCCCGCCCTGCAGGCCGGTATTGAGGTCGGAGATCGGCTGATGGCCGTCAACGACCACAAGCTGACGACATGGAACGATTTCCGCGCCCTGTGCGCGGCAAGCCCCGGCAAGCCGCTCACCGTGTTGCTGGAACGCGATGGCAAGGAGCTTTCCGTGACGCTCACTCCTCGCCAGGTTATTCCATACCAGGTGGGCGTGTCCGGCCTCTCTTGTGTTGTAAGGGCCGTTCGCCGGAACAGCTTGTCGGAGCAGGTCGGCTTCGCCGAGGGCGACAAGATTCTCTCGGTCAACGGCACGGTCGTGTCGTCGTGGATGCGCTTTGTGGACCAGTTGGCGGCTGCACAGGCGGTCCCAATCAAGATTGAGGTCGAGCGGAAAGGGAAGACTCAAGCCATAACTGTGCCTCGTGCCGATGCCACGCAGAAAGCCAGACTTCATGAGTCGTTGTCGCCCGTGCGCGGGCTCACGGTTGCCGAGATTGTCGAAGGGTCTCCGGCAGCAAAAGCCGGACTCAAGGCCGGCGACACACTGTTAACCATGAATGGAAAGGCGTTGCGTTCCTGGGATGACTTTGTTGCGCGAGTGCGCGCCAATGAAGCCAAGCCGATCATGTTGACATGGGAGCGCGACGGCGCGAAGTTCGGCCCCCTTTCGGTGCAGCCGGTTCCGAACGAGAAGGCGGCCTACGGCGAGGTCGGCCTGGCGCCGATGGAGGAGCGCGTCCTGCGCAAGTACGGCTTCTGGAAGTCCTGCACTGTGGGGACACACAAGGCGGTTCTCACGGTAGTCCAGCTCTACCACACCCTGGTAGGCCTGTTCTCCGGCGCGATCTCTCCCCGGAACGTGGGGAGCATCATTCTCATCGCTCAGGCAACATACTATTCAGCGCTGGAAGGGATTGGGAAGCTCCTTTATTTTCTCGGCGTGCTCGGCATCAACTTCGCCATCATAAACGTCTTCCCCATTCCTGTTCTGGATGGAGGCCACCTGCTGTTCCTCGTATTCGAGAAGATCAAAGGCTCGCCTGTAAGAGAGCGCACCATGAGCATTGCACAGTACGTAGGCCTTGTGTTGATCCTCGGCCTCATCCTGTTCGCCGTCCGGAATGATATCCTGCGGATCCTCGGAAGCTCCTGACCCGCCAAAGAGCGCGTTTACCAAATGACCCATCAGGCTATCCATCAACGCGGTCGGGTCGTGATCGGCGCGCTTTTCTTCTTTTCGGGGTTCAGCGCCCTCATTTACGAGGTGCTGTGGGTCCGCATGCTGACGCTGTCTTTCGGCAACACTGCACAGGCGGCGGCCGCTGTCATGGCAACGTTGTTCGGGGGATTCGCAATTGGGGCCCTTGCGGGCGGACGATTGACGGACATGGCGGTCTCGCGTCTTTCTCCCCGCAACTTCATGGGGGACGACGGCGACCCCCCCGTTGAATCCTCGAGGGTCTTCCTGCTGCAGGTATACGGAATACTCGAACTCGGCATCGGCCTCTATGCCCTGGCCACACCTTTCCTCTTCAGGTTCGGCGAGGTCATCTTCGTTCAGCTTTGCCGCGGTTCAGAAGAAGCAAGCATCGGCCTGACGGCGCTAAAGGTTTTCATGTCCTTCCTCGCGCTGGTCATCCCGTCGTCTCTGATGGGCGCCACTTTGCCGCTACTCTCGAAATGTGTTTCGGAGACGGTGGCAAAGGCGGGCTCCCGGGTGGGGTATCTCTACGCGCTGAACACGTGGGGAGGCGTTGCCGGAACGTTCCTGGCCGGCTTTGTGATGATACCGTTTCTCGGTGTCACCTGGACGCTGATCATTGCCGCGATCACCAACGCCGCGATCGCCGGCGTCGTATTTGCCATCGCCGGAAGCAGCGTTTCCATGGTACGTCTCTTTCCAGGCCGCCAGGCAGACACACAACGCCCACGGCCTTTGCCCATCGAGACGTCCCTGGCTCCTATGGCACATCGCCTTGAGCAGGGCGTCTCGCGGGAAGGGCTGCGGGTCTGGCTGCTCACGATTGTGGCCATCTCCGGGATGACGTCCCTGGCGTATGAAGTTCTGTGGACGCGAACATTCATCATCATTTTTGGGGCGGACATCTACGCATTCACGGCCGTACTCGCAACGTTTCTTACGGGCATCGGCATCGGCAGCTATTTTGCCTCGCGCCTCATCGAGCGCCGCCTGACACAAGGGGCGTCCGTCCTGGGGAAGGGGCTTGTTCTGGTCGCATGTGCTCAGATCATTATCGGCATCACCGCGCTGGCGCTCTTGCCTTCCTTTGACAAGCTGCCGTATGTCTTCTTCAAGACCCGCAACTGGGTAGGGGACGGGTGGTTCGGCTCGATGTTCACGCGATTTGCGGTAACATTTGCGCTGACCATCGTGCCGACGGCGTTGCTCGGCGCCACCTTCCCCCTGGCCGTTCGTTTGTACACGTCAAGCCTTCGGCATTTGGGCAGTCAGGTTGGGGAAATGTATGCCTCAAACACACTGGCCGCTATCTTCGGTTCGCTGGCTGCCGGTTTCTTCCTCATCCCTGTCTTTGGGGTCGAATGGAGCATCAAGCTGACGGCGGTTACGAACCTGGCTTTGGGGGCATGTCTCCTTGTAGCGCCCCTGGAGTCCGGCGCGCGCATCGCGGCGCGGGTGGGTCTGGTGGGGGCCGCCCTCTTATTGGCGGTGATCCCCGGATGGAACCAGAAACTCATCGCCCTCGCACAGCTTCGCGTGTGGAGCCGCACGGCGAACTCCTTTTCGGAGTTCAAGCGATTCGTTGAGTCCGTCCAATTGCCTTTCTATGAGGAGGGGGTCACAGCCACCGTCGGTGTGGCGCAGATCCCCGGCCTGACTACTCTGACAATCAACGGCAAACCGGTCGCTTCGACGGGCTATTCGGATGTCATGGTTGAACACATCCTGGGCTTTTTGCCGACGGCCCTGAGCAAGAATCCCAAGCGTGCATTGGTGATCGGCTTGGGTACGGGCGTGACCCTGTCGGGTGTTCCTACGCGTCCCGGCCTGAAAGTGGACTGCGTCGAGATCTCTCCCGAGGTCGCGAAGGCCGCGCGCACATGGTTCGCCGGCGTCAATCACAAGGTCCTGGAGAATCGCGATGTGCGTCTCGTCATCGCCGACGCGCGACAGTTCCTTTTGTTGTCGAATCAGAAGTACGACATCATCACCTCCGATCCTATCCATCCATGGGCCGCAGGATCGGTCAACCTGTACACTCACGAGTTCTATCTGTTGTGTCGAGAGCGCCTGGCGAAGGACGGCGTCATGTGCCAGTGGCTACCGATGTACCAACTGTCCGACGCCGACATGAAGGCCGTGCTGAGGACGTTCAGTTCGGTGTTTCCCCATACGACGGTCTGGGCGTGCGCGGCTGACCTCGTGGTTATCGGGACCGCCGGCTCCATCCAGATTGATCTGGAAGATTTTGTGAAGTTCTTCCGTCAAGAACAGGTCGCCGATGACCTGGCAGGCGTCCAGATGGCCAGCGCTTTTGACATTATCGGTCTGCTTCTTCTGGAAGAGGAGGGCGTTGCGAGGATCACCAGTGACGCAACGAGAGTGACTGACGATCGTCCTTCGCTGGAGTTCACGACGCCGAGATATTATAGTCTGCCGATCCACTGCGATATCCTAAAGGACATGCTGAAGTATCGCCACCAAGCCGTCCAACGTCTGCGCGCCGGACTGCGTTTGGAGCGGGGCATGAGTGCGCGCGACGTGGACCGCAGGCTTCAGTATGTTTTCGATCGGTCAGGTAGGCGACTGGCCGGTCAGGCGTCGCGATCGGCGCAGCAATTCATGGCCGGGTTGGCAAACTTGCGAGCCGGTAACACCGCTGAGGCGATCGCCATCCTGGAGACTGCGCTCGTCAAAGACCCGTCAGATGCCGAGATTCGCCACTACCTTGCTTTGGCCTACCTGGTAACGGGAGATGGGGCGCGAGCCAAGCAACAGTTCGAGGAAGCTGTGAGATTGGATCCTGACCGGGATGAGACATTCATCGAGTTGGCGAAGCTTGCCCTGGCCGCCGACCGGCCGGATGAAGCGTTCGCGCGGGCCAAGCAGGCATTGGACATCAACCCGTGGGCAGCCGCTCCGCACAACATCCTGGCCCTCGTCTACCTGAAGCGCAAGCTTCTGGTGAAGGCGGAGGAGGAATTCCTACTCGCCCTGGCAGCCGATCCCCGCGACGTCACAGCCCAGGCGGGACGGGCCAGACTACGCTCGGTTTCCAGTCAGGCAGCTCCCAAGGCGCAGCCCGAAGCTCAGGACGAGCCGCCGGGCACATCGTCTTCGCCCTCCAGACGTGCGAAACCCCGCTAAAGCACTCATGCCATGGTCATCAACGGCTCTGCGTTACCGGCGCAGAATCAATCTTAGTGTTCAGTTCCAGGACGTCATGCATTTCGGAGCTTCGCAGATAGGGGGGCAGCCGCCGGTAGTTGCTCATGGCAAAGCCAAGCGTGGACTCCCTTTTCAGGCTACCGTGAGTTCCTTTCACCTTGCAGAACAACTCAAACCACTTGGCGCCGTAGTAGTAGCCGTCCGCAATGCTGATAACAAGATTTGCCTTGTTCTGAACAAGATTCAACGAGGCCTCGTATAGACGGTGAATGGCGTCCACATACTTATGCTCCTTCGTGGCCTCGTGCCAATCTGTATCGGCGCCATAGCCCTCGGCATCGAGCTTCCCGGCTTTCCCAAGTCCTCCGGCAACGGCACCCAACTCAAGGGGATCGCCCTGCTGCTGTTCGTACTTGTAGAACTCGCCTGAACTTTTCTTCAGAATGCGCGCTCTTCCTTTCGGTCCACGCACGACCGCCGCGCCGTCGCGGGAGAAGAGCACCAGGTCCACGCCCGTGATCGTGGTCAAGAAATCCGACAGTTCCTCCTCTCGGCCGTCCTCGGTGTACAATACGGCGAAATTGACGAGACCGAAGGCGGGCAGCACCACAGAGGGCCTTCCTTGGAGTCCGAGGCGCTTGTCGAGTTCGCTGATCCCGAAGTGCTTCTTAAAGAAGTCGTCGAGCGGTATGCGCCGGCTGGGAACAAAGTTGTTGCCGTGATCGGAGAACACAACGACTTTGATCGGACCGGACCGGGTCAGGATCAGTTCGCGCAAGGCAAGGTCAACGTCTTTCAGGAAGGCCGCCAAACCCGGTTCTCCAAGCTTATGGGCCAACCCATCCGTTGCGCCGATGTAGGCGATCACTTCGTCTTTAATGTCGAGGAGTTTGAAGCTGTCCTTCATGCCGTTGAAGTCCTCGGCGGAGACAGGCTTGGGCGCAAGGTAAATTGTTCCTCCCTGAGCGCCGGGCGTCTGGTAATCGAAGAGATTGTAGAACTCCGCCATCCTGTCTTTGTGGAGATGCTCCATCATGCCGCCCGCCAGTTTGTTATTCTTCCGGTCAAAGTACCGCTCCTCATAGCTCACGGGCTTGGCGGTGCGGAAAATCTCCGTGAAACTCAGAAACGTCATTGAGGGGAACGGACTAATCATGGCCGAGGGCGGATGGAACTCGCGGAAATAGCCCTGGTCCCATAGCTGTTTCATGGTGCCATACGGAACGCTGTCCATGCAGAGCACAAAGCGCTTGCACCTGGTCTTGGCCACCTCTTCCTGTGTGACGACGCGTGTGACGGCGCCAGCTGGCTGCGAACGGAAGGTGTAGCGGTCCAGGACACCGTCGCCGTCGGTGTCGCCGACCTCGACGGAGAGGTGCACGGGTTTCTGAAGGGAATAGACGTTGTGGAGAGGTTTATGTAGAGCGGCCTCTCTAGGCGGCGCCAGGGATTTCTGGACACGCGGCGCGCACGACAACAACGAGACAGCTACAACGACCAACAGAATACGAAACTTCCTGCTCATCTGCACAACACTCCATTGGCTGTACACCTCTGCCGGCAGCCCCGATCGCCACCGGCGCTCTCCACTTACGGCTCCAAGATAACTCTGCCATCGAGAATGCGGACGATGCGGGTGGCTTTCCGGGCAAGCTGGGCTTCGTGGGTCACAAGGATGATGGTCTTCTTTTGAATAGCATTCAGATCCTGGATCAGGTTCTGAATGCCTTCGCTCGTCTTCGAGTCGAGGTTCCCGGTGGGTTCGTCAAAGAGGAGGATTTCCGGGTCGTTCATCAACGCACGGGCGATCGCGACTCTCTGCCGTTCTCCCCCGGACAATTGATTGGGCCGATGACTTTCCCGTCCCGAAAGCCCAACTCGGCTGAGGATCTCCGAAGCTTTGCTCCTCATGCGGCAGCGCACGGATCCGGGCGAGAAGAGCCATCTCCAGCCGCTCACGCCGACCATGGCCGGGAGCATAACGTTCTCAATGGCGGTGAAGTCCGGCAACAGATGGTAGAACTGGAATACGAAGCCGAACAGTTTGTTGCGGCTGCGCGCTAGCGCGGGGCCCGATAGCTGGAAGAGACTCTGGCCCCGGTAATGGACTTCACCTGTTGTGGGTGTATCCAAGGTGCCGAGAATGTGGAGCAGCGTGCTCTTACCGGCGCCGCTCTGGCCCAAGACGGCCAGAAATTCGCCTTCGAGCACATGGAGGTCAATTCCGCGCAGAACATCCAGCGTGGTCTCGCCGTTCAGGTAGGACTTGTGCAGATTGCAGGCCCGAAGAAGGTCACTCATAGCGCAACGCCTCCACCGGGTCGAGGCGCGCCGCCCGCAAGGCGGGATACAGGCTGGCAAGGAAGCTAACGAAGACGGCTGAGCAACAGATGATCGCTATGACCACCGGGTTGATGTCCGCCGGTATCTTATCCAGGTAATAGATGTCCTTTGGGAAGACGCTGAAGCCCGTAAGGGACTCGACGCGATCGGCTATCCAGTTGAGATTGAACGAGATCACAAGCCCGAGGACCACGCCGATGGCGGCGCCAATCACGCCCATGAGCACCCCATTGAAAAGAAAGATATGAAGCACGCCGCTGGTACGGGCGCCGAGGGCCTTCAGGATGCCGATATCTTTGGTCTTCTCGACGACTACCGTAGTCAGCAAGGCCAGGATCATGAATCCGGCGACGATGATGATGAAGAAGAGTATCACACCCATGACGCTGCGTTCGAGGGCAATGGCGCGCAAGAATCCCGCCCGCTCCTCCTCCCAGGTTCGAACGATGTAACTAGGCCCCAGGATTTCCTGAATCTGCTTCTTGACTTCCGGGGCGTGTTTGTAGTCGTCGAGCGCAA
The DNA here is from genome assembly GCA_964409935.1 of uncultured Planctomycetota bacterium. Taxonomy (GTDB): domain Bacteria; phylum Planctomycetota; class Brocadiia; order JAADGH01; family CAYPFP01; genus CAYPFP01. Next base: position 34,612 of record CAYPFP010000005.1, read on the forward strand.
GGCTCAGACTCGTGATCGTCGGGGGCGTCGTGAGGCCCCGCCATTTTTGGGCCAGATCGAGCGGAATGTACACGATGGTGCTGTCGAACTCAAACATGCCCGACTTGAAGACGCCCGCAAGTCGAAATGCCTTGCCCTGCGGCTGGTCCACGCCGCGAAGGGTGACCATAACGACCTCTTCGCCGACCTGCACGTATTCCGGCTGGTCGCCGACAACGTTTCGGCCAATCTCAAGCAACTCACGTCCGGCGATGATGGGCCAGGGTTTGGTGATATCGTGTCCCATCTTGAACTCAGGCGGACATCCCCCCACGAGGTACTTGCCCAGAGAGGTCACCTGCACCTCCGAGTCGGGGTCTATCCCTTTGAAGTATGCCCACTTGCGGTAGTTGCGGAGCCGTATGAGCGCGAGGCCCTCCAGATGCGGCGAGCAGGCCTTGACATGAGGAATGTCCCTGAGTTGCCGCATGGCCTCCTCGTAGTTCGAGAAGCCGAGGATGTCGCCGCGTTCGACGATGATGTCGGAGAGGATGCCCTTGATGCGCGCCCGCATCTCGCGGATGAATCCGCTCATGACGGACAGCACGACGACGAGGACCATCACTCCCACAGCGATGCCGCTGATGGAGAAGAAGCTTATCTTCTTCGAGCGGAGATACCGGAGACAAATGTAGAATTTATACACGGAACGCTCGCTTTTCTGTTGGCGCAGCGCCGGTGTCAGGACCGCATCCGCGAGCCTCTAGCCGCCCGCCAGCGCGGGCACAATGGACAGTTCGTCGCCATCTCTCACCGGTGTATCAAGGCCCTGGAGGAAGCGCACGTCTTCGCCGTTGAGAAAAATGCTTACCGCCTTACGGAGATCATTCTCCTCGCACACGCGGCTCTTGATACCCGCATAGCGCGCTTCCAGGTCATCCAAGACGCGCCGAACCGTTGCGCCGTTAGCACTCACGTCGGCCCTTCCGGCCACGACATCACGCAGAGTCGTGGGAATCCTCACCCTTACCGGCATCGGTCAACCTCGGAATTGTACTCTGTTATTGTAGCGGGGATTGCCAAGACAGTCAACCAGGCATGCTTCTTACCGCCTCCTGAACAGGATCCGGGCGTCGGCTGATGGCTGACATAGAGGAATGCCGGAGTTTTTCCACGGAACAGACGGGTATCTAAAAGATGACGTGCCCATGCGACCCGGGGCCGCATGGGCACGCTACTACCACATCAAGTCGTGTGCCCCCCATGAAGGATCAGCCGAGAATTCGCTCGGCCTCCTCCTTATCAGCATCCATGACATAGCGAATGCCGGTCACTTCGGCGGCGTCACGCGACAGTGCGACGATATCGTCGCGGGTGATGTACTCGAGCGCGAACTTGCGCTCGCCGCACATGAGCTGGCGCAAGCCTTGGGAGATGCGCTGGAAATATGTGTAGAGGCCCATGGCTCCGGGAGCAATCTTTCTGAAGTCATCGCCAAAGCGCTTTCTCAGTTGTGCGGCGAGTACGAAGATCTCGTTAAGTGTTCGGCCATACTTCTCGACGGACCTGGGGATGTTTTCCTCCTCGACGAAGCGGCCGATGGTCTTGCCCACCATCGTTGCGGTGAGCGGCGCTCGGGCCATGCCAACGGCCTTGACGTACGGCGCGCCCAGCGCCAGCGCCTTGAAGATGTGATCCTCAAGGGAGAAGCCGCCCGCAAGGACCACGTCCGGCACATGCGCGCCGCGCTTGGCCAGTTTGTCCACGTAGCGGTATGTGAGGGCTGCCGTCTCGATGGGGGGAAGTCCCCATTCGTTCATCATCCGCCAGGGACTCATTCCCGTGCCGCCGCCGGCGGCATCCACCGTAAGAACGTCAATGCCGGCGATCGAGGAGAACTTTACAGCGCGCGCGAGGTCGGCGGGGCGGTAGGCGCCGGTCTTCAGGAAGACGTACTTGGCTCCCAGCTTCCTCAGTTCCTTGACGCGATTGACAAACTCCTCTTCATTGACCATGCCGACGCGCGAATGGCGCTCGAACTCTTTGAAGGCCCCGCGGCCAAAGGCTTCTTCCACCACAGGATCGAAGGGGTCGGGCAACACGATATAACCGCGGTTCTTGAGCAGGCGGGCCTTCTCCACGCTGTCAATCTTCACCTCCCCGCCGATCGTCTTGGCGCCCTGTCCCCACTTGAGTTCGACGGCATTGACGCCGAGCTTCTCCAGGCCATACTCCAGTACGCCCAAGCGCGAGTCTTCGACGTTGCTCTGAAGCACGATAAGGCCGGCGCCGTCCTGCTGCCAGTCTGCATATAAGCGGACCCGGTGCTCCAAGTCGGGGCTGTGCACAACGCGCCCTTTCTCGATGACCGCCTCGTCGTCCATTCCCACGACGTTCTCCCCGATGGTCAGGGCAACGCCAGAGATGGCTGCGCCGATGGCAAGCCCGTCCCAGTTTCGGCGGGCCACGTCGGTTGATCCCAGACCAGGAATTATGATTGGGAGTCTCAGGAGGATGCCTCTGTCGCGCCCCACCCGGACTTCGGTGGCAACATTCGTGAAGGTGGCCTTGTCGGGGTCTGCCTCAATCCCATGGGCGCCCACGGCGGTTCCCATGATGTTCAAGTGGGAGTAGTCAATGGGGTATGTCTTCTGCGCCGCCGCCGTAATGGCGCCGAAGGGCTGCGGGTAGATGACTTCCGCCGCACGGAAGGCCGATTTGCCCACCTCGCAAAGCCCCGGACATCCCTCGATGCACGTGGCGCACAGCCCGCTCATGGGCGACACGTCCCCCGGCGTACGGTTTCTTGTTTCTGTTGCTGCTGTTGCATTCACCTTCGACAAAGTCATCGGACACCTCCCTGCAGAAGTCAAGAGTCGCCGGTCATGCCAAGGGAACATTCCCTCTCAGCGGAACCCACACGATCGGCGAGTGCCTCAACCGACTGGAACCATGGATACAAAACGTGTTATTAAAGCAACATGGGCCCATCTTGTCAAAGCCAATCTCCCCGTTACCACAATGTGGGAGAACCGGAAGCAATCACAGTCTTGGCGGGCGAAGGTGACGTGCAGTTCCCCGAACCAGCAGAATCAGCAGGATCAGCGCGCACGATACCCGCGCGGGAAAGGGGAGAAGCTCGCCTCCTTTCCATGTTGAGCCGCTGGCCTCGAGTCCAATCACGGCATAGAGCCAGTTCAGCAGAAGCCCCAGGGCGATGCTCACAACGCCGATGGAGGTCAGATATATGAGCACGGAGCGCCTGCCAAGATACTGCGATACCATGAAGATGGTGGCCACATTGGTGGCCGGGCCTGCCAACAGGAGCACAAGGGCGGCGCCGGGCGACAGTCCCTTGGCCACCAACATGGCCGCGAGCGGGGTCGAGGCCGTGGCACAGATGTACAGCGGCATGCTCACCCCCAGTATGGCAAGCATGGCCAGCAAACCTGTCCCTGCGTATTCCTCAAAGAAACCTTTGGGCACCGCCGCGCCGACCAAGCCGGCTAGAAAAAGACCGATCGCCAGCCAGGGCGCCAGGTCTGTGAGCAACTCACCATAGCCGTACTCTGCGGCAATGCGCGCTCGCCCCAGGAGGCCGATGGGCGGCGCAGGGGCATGTTCCCCGCAATGACCACAGTCACACGGAGTTGAGTCGTCACCTGCCCCGCGCACCGCTCCCTTCGAGGCGTTGCGCGATCCCCCCAGCACATTCTCCAGCACACCTGCTATGATTGCCGTGCAAAGAGCGGCCAGCGGCCGGAAGGCCGAGATGAGGGGATCCAACACCGCGAAACTCAAGGTGATGGAGTCAGCACCCGTTTCGGGTGTTGAGATCAGGAATGAGATGGTGGCCCCCTTGCTTGCCCCTTTGCGGTGAATGGCAATAGCGGTAGGAATGACGGCGCAAGAGCATAGGGGCAGAGGAATTCCGAGAAGAGCGGCCCTGACGACCGAGCGAAGGGTATCCGGCCCCAGACCTCTCATGATCTTCTCTGCCGGACAGAAGGCATGGAGAAGGCCAGCGGCAAGGAGTCCGAGAAGAACATACATCGAGGCGTCGAGGAACACGCCAACCGTTTCCTCGACGATACGAACGAGAAGGTCAAACATCCGCGGGATCAGTCCTGGTTCAGGATAGGCACGGGAATCTCTAGAGAAACGGGCGCGCCGTTCAATGTCAGGCGTTCGCCGCCCACGAGCACAGCGGCGGGCAACTTCCCGCTTTCGTTCAGAATGATCCCAACGCGCCCGTCCGTCTCCATGCCGGTGGGCGACGCCTTCAACTTTTCATTATACGATACAATGCCATGTGCCGTCCAGCCGTTCGCAGTGATGGAAAACCAGAGGTCATATCCTATAGTCTCCGTTGCGTCCGGCAAGGTCACCAGCCCGGCCTCGAAGGTCTCGACCTGTGGTCCACTGCGCCACGGCTCCACGAGGGCGAGGAATGCCGCCCCATATCCCCTCTGGCGAGCCAAGACCATCGGTAAACGCTCAGTCGGCGGGTTGCCCATGCCGTCTGCCGTGATGACGTCCATACCAGCAGTTGAAGGCAGCATGAGCGACAAGCCCCTGTCGCCCTCCGAGAAGTCCACACGTAGGGGCGCCCCCGGCTCGTTAAGTCGCGCGAGGCTCTGCAGCATCTCATAGCCGTAGGACGCCCAAAGCCGCTTGGGGGTCGGCGAGAATTGCTGCGCCGTCTTCAGCTTTCCGCGGCAGTGCAACACCCAATCGTATGTGTGTTCGGAGGTCCCGAGGGCGCGGTCAACGATCAGGATACAGCGGTCGCCAATCATACCCACGAACCTGTCGCACAACACTCCAGGATACACGCTATCGGTGCTCACGGCGAGGAGTTGAAAGGTCTTCGTGCTATGGACAAAATCCAGGAGGCCATAGCCGGGCGTTTGCGACTTCTGATCCACGACGATCGTGTTATGGCTGACCGTTTGGCGATACCAGTTCTCCTGTGCGGGCGCACTTGGCTTGACGGACCCCGAATCAACGCACATCTCACGCCCGTGAGCAAATAATACGAAGGACAGCTTGTCCAAGTGTCCTTGTGCGCCGCCATGTGGACCGTAATCCAGAGCGAGATAGAAAGGTTCGGTTCCAGACGAACGCAGGACTGCAAGACCTGCGGTGTCAAACAGGGTCGTGCCAAGAACCGGGGCCGGTACAGACTCAAGGAGCGGCTGTCCATAGAGAACGTGCTCGATACCCAAGCGAGCGGAGTTGGACAGGAGCCATGGGAACATCGCTTCCCCCGGGTACTGAACGTGGGCGACCTCGTAGGGCCAGTCGCCTTCGAGCCTGCACACTGCGCCATTATCGAAGGGGGGGAGTGTGCGGTTCGGCTGCATCGCCAGCACAGGGGCTGTAAACATCCTGCCCAGGGAGGACGTGAAGAGGTCAACACCAAAATGCGAAGCGGTTTCCGCCGCCAGAGTCAATGCCTCCATCGCCAGCAAATGGCGGTTCCAGGAACCTTCGCGCCACATGCCGTCAGGTCCGATGCCCTGGAGAGCCAGGCGGCGGACACCGTATTCTCCCTCGACAGCGCGGTAGGCAAGATCGCAGTCGCGGAGTGCGAATCCTATGAGGGCGATGGCCGCCGCGCGCCAGCACATGTCGCTTGACACCGCCTGGGGAGGTCTCCCTATCAAGTCAGCGGCAGGCCGCAAGAGATGGCGCTCCACGAGCCGCTTATGGCGCTCGCCCATGGCTCCTGAGCCGGCGATAAGGTCATAGGCGTGCGCTAAGGGAATCACCCACTTCGCCTCGTCAACGCTCTGCGAGGCCACTCTGCCGATATCTCCGCCCGACGGTCCGCGAGCGCCCTGGATGGGGTATTTCCGGTACCGCCTGGCGTAACCGACAAGGATGTCGCAGCACTTTCGAGCGTAAGCTGTGTCTCTCGTGAACCAGTAGGCCAGTCCCAGGGCGCGCGCCGCCAGGGCCAGCCGGGTATGCTCCTGTGCCACTGTGACGGAGTCATACGGCTCGCCCTTGAAGACCTCGCGGCAGAGTGGACACTCATGGGCTTGGAGGCCCATGGGCCTCAGCGATACGCCACACTTCCTGCACACATAGAGGTCTGGCGATTTTCCCCCTTGCGACGGAATCTCGATTGTCTTAGCCAACCACGCGCTGGCCAACCTCATCAGGGCGTCGTAGCTTACGCGCGCCCATTCGGCATTCTGTACCTTTGCCCGTGCCGCGTCAATCTGATCGCGGGTGACCATGACGGAAGGCCGGCCGATCTCGGGCATGGGCGCAGGCACCTGTGCCGCCACCTCGACGCCGCTGCCGGGTTTTTCGGCAATGTCAAACCTGACTACAATGTTCTCGACATAGAGCGGAGGGAGGCGACGCGAACTGCGCCCCGCCAACGCCACACTCAACATCCCAGCGGTTTTGGGCGGCAGTTTCAGCGTCGTTGAGCCCGCAATCGGCCGAAAAGCCCGCAAGCCATCCTCGGCAACGGCAACATGGATCGCATGGGCCTGGACGTCGCGGTTCTTGATGTGGAACTCAATCTCCACCACCTGTTCGGGCTTCTGCCCGCCGAGCCGGCTAACCCGAAGGATGTCAACCGAGAGCAATGCCGAGGAATCCGCGGTCTTGTTTTCGCCACGCACGACGCCCGCAAACAGCACCACGCCGAAGAGGAGCAGCCTGAGAACAGGATGTTGACGCCGTCGAATGGCCGACATGCTCCGTACCTCGTGCTCGCTTAGTCAATGAAGACGGAAGGGATTGCGGCGTATTATACGGCACGGGGTTCCTGAATGAAACCGCGCATTTGGACGCCAGAGGCGGGGCGACGTTGCTGTCAACCCACCACCGGCGCTTCGACAATCGCGCTGGCGCCCAGATTGTACGCCCGCTTCAGGGCCTCGCGCAAGTCCCCCGCGCTTTCCACGCGCTCGACAGCGCAACCTGGGGATTTCCCAATCTTGCCGAGCGCCACGACCACAATCGGGATCCGATGCTCGATGCTGGCCGAAAGAACATCGGCCGCCGCCTCAACGCCCTCAGGGGTCACAACTGCAAGGGACTTGCGGTCCGGCCAGGCAAGTTTTGCCCCAACCGCCGCCGCAATGCCAAAGCCGGGCCATGCGTTTGAACAGGCCGTGATATGCGTTCGCGGCAAGGAGAAGGCCATCCTTTGAAATACCGCTGCTTGCGCGAGGCCATGCGAACTCGCCACAAAGGCTTCCGGCTCCAAATACCGTCTAACCTCGCCCAGGACGACAGATGTCGTAAGCCGCACTTGCGATTCTTGGTTCCCCGCGTCCAGGTGGTTGAACCACTCTTTCTTGAGCTGCGTAATCTCATGGAAATACGGCATCCTGACGTACAGACGAGGCTTCGTGGTCTCCCGCAGTTTGCGCAACATCGCGTTGAGGACCATCTTGGCGTCGCCGACAATGCCGACCGTTACCGGGAGAACGCTACCAATACGGGTCGGCTCAACATCAACCTGAACCAGCTTCGTTGGAGGCACCCGGCAGCTTGGAGCACCATCATAGGGCGCAATAACCTCGCCACAAAGCCGGCAACCCACCGCAAACAACACGTCCGCCTGCGCCGTCAGTCTGTTCCCGCAGGACGTACCCATTGCGCCAGTGTGCCAGCCATAGAGCGGGTGGGACTCCGGAAAGGCGCTCTTTCCCATGAGCGTTGTCACCACGGCTGCGCCCATATGCTCGGCCAAGGCCTTCAGTTCTCCGGTCGCGTCCGACTCGATAACGCCCCCGCCGGCGAGTATCACGGGTCGTTTTGAGGCCTTGAGCAATCGGAGCGCCTTGTCAATCTGCGCGGCGTCTCCGAACATTCTTCCGCCGGGCATGTGATCCTTCGCATCGGGGATCTCCGCTTCAGCCTCGGCCTCGAAGGCCGTGCGCTGAATCTCGACTACAACCGGGCCTCTCCGCCCGGTCATCATAGCGTTCCAGGCCCGATGCAGGACCTGCGGCAAGTCGCCGGGTCCGCTAACCCGCATATACGCCTTGGCAGACCCTGGCCGCAAATCCGACGGCGGTGTGAACACCATCATGGCAGCAGTAGTAGCCGTCGCCTTGGGTGCGAACACGGCCATGGGCCGTCCGCACACACGATAGTAAGCATACGCGATGCCACGGGCACTCGCCTCGCCGGTAACCGATACGAGCCGAATGCGTTCAGACTTCGGCGCCGCAGCCCCGGCGACGGCGACTGCGTGCGTAACTCCCGCCTTCGCAAGGAACCGCTCAATGATGTCTGCTCCCGTGAGTGTGGACATGCCAATCCCAATGGGAGAAAGCATGGTCTTAGACAGAGTCGGATTGCCGGCTGTGTTTCAGAGCTTGCTTTTCAGATACTCCAGGTTTTTCTTTGCTGAGGCCGACGCGTCCGTGTCAGAAATCGTCTCCAACGTGAGCCAACCGTCATACCCGGCGGCCTTGATAGCCTGGCAGATCGCCCCGAAGTCCAGAATTCCGCCTTCGCCCAGGTGGCAAGGCGTGAACGGACGCTGACTGCCCGCCGGGTTGGGCTTGATGTCCTTGATGTGGATGTGCGCGAGGTGCTCCTTGCCCAGGAACCGGATCCCTTCCACGGCATCGGCTCCCGCCTGCTGGGTGTTGGCGACGTCCCAATAGACTTGCACGTACCTGGCATTGACGGCCTTGATGATGGCCATGCAGTCCTGGTGGGTCGCGAGCTGCGGACGGGTGCAAGGTTCAATCGCCACAGTCACCCGATGCCGCTCAGCGTCGGATGCAATGGTCTTACAGAACTCGATCCAGCGCTGAACCGCCTCATCAGGAGTAGCATTAGGGTTGGAGAGCGGCGCAAGGATGCACCGCGAGTTGAGCGCGTCGCAGGCTTCGAGGGTTTGCTTCATGATCTTCACGGCCTCGGCGCGCACGGCCGGATCCTTATCCGCCGGGCTCCACTTCCAGTAGCCGCCGATGCACACGCACGAGGTCTCAACACCCGTAGCCTTCATCATGCTCTGAATCTGGGCGCGCTTGGCAGAGTCGAGGACCTCCGCCTTCTGGTACTCCGGCCCGACCTCCATCTCGACCCCATTAAAGCCGAGCTTCGCCGCCTCGCCATACACCTTGTCCCAAGGCTGCCGCAAGACGCCTATCCTGACTCCGAATTTCATGGCCTCTTCCTTTCCCGCGTTTGGTAAGATATCTGCGCCAACCGTACGGGCCAAACAATACACGAGGCCGCGCGGAGGGTCAAGCGGGAATTGTCTGGACAGCCCTGGCAGTCTGGACTGCCGTGGGAGGAGGAACACACATGGAGCGTCGAATGATTGCAGCAGCGTTGGCTATGGTCACCCTTGGAACGCCTCTGGCAGGGGAAGAGGCGAAGACGAACTTTGAGCTCGTTCCCGCCAGACTAGTCACCGTACGCGATGGTCTTGGCAACGTTTTTGAAAAGCTCCGCAAGGGCAAGGAGGTCCGGGTGGCCTACTTCGGGGGCAGCATCACGGCGGCCGCAGGCTGGCGGGTCAAGACCCTCGACTGGTTCAAGAAGACATACCCCGCAGCCAAGATCAGCGAGATTAACGCAGCCATTGGGGGAACCGGCTCCGACCTGGGCGTCTACCGCTTCCGGCAGGACGTCCTCCAGCACAAACCCGACCTTGTCTTTGTCGAGTTTGCCGTGAATGATGGCGGCGCCTCTCCGGAGAACATCTGGCGCGGTATGGAAGGAATCGTGCGCCAGGCATGGAAGGCCGACCCGACGATTGACATTTGCTATGTGTACACACTCAGCCTCAATATGGTGAGCGACTACGAAAAGGGGCTTTGCTCCCGGGCCGCCTCGGCTGACGAGAAACTGGCAGAATACTACGGAATACCCTCCATCAACGTAGCCCTGCGTACGGTGCAACTCGCCGGGGAAGGCAAACTCATCTACAACGCGAAGACCGGCCCCGACGGGAAGCCCCTGCCGCCACCGCAAGGCATTTTTGTGTTTACGGGCGATAGCTGTCATCCAACGGAGGCCGGGCATCAGATGTACTCCGAGACTATTGCCGATGCCTTGAAGCAGATCGAAGTGGCATCAAAGCCAAGGCGGCACACGCTAAAGCCCCCGATGGCGTCTGACAACTGGGAGGAAGCGAAACTCGTCCCAATCGAGGCCTCCATGCTCACCTCAGGCTGGCGGAAACTGAGCGAGACGGACCCGCTTTGGAAGTCGTTTCACAACCGGCTGCCAGACATCTGGGTTGCGGACAAGCCAGGCGAACGCATCACCTTTCGATTCAAAGGCACCACCGCACGTTTGTTCGATCTCGTCGGCCCGGACGGGGCACAGGCCATTGTGACTGTTGACGGCAAGCGCGGCGCGCACCTCGTTCCACGATTCGACAGCTATTGCTCCTATCACCGATTGTCTTGCATGCGCATCGCAGAGCAACTGCCTGATGCCATCCACACTGTCGAGATTGAGATTCACCCAGAGCAACCCGACCGCAGCATCGTGGCAAAGGCAGGCAGAGAAAAGCCCGGCTTCGATCCCAAGAAATACGATGGGACCGCCATGCGCGTTGGGTATATCATGCTTCTTGGAGATATTGTCCGCTAATCTGCGGCGTGAGAACCAACACTACGACCCAGGCAAGCTAGTAAGAGGGACACAGATTCGCGAGGATCCGTATGAAAACTTCCGGTAAGTGGGCGGTTATTGCGCTCGTTTTGGCGGGCGCGCGGGCAGCAGGGGCGGGTGTGGAACTGCAAGGGGACAGAATTGTCGTTGAGTCGGACAAGGGCAGAGCCGTGATTGAGAGGGGCATGGTCACGGAGCTAATGAATAAACTCACGGGCGAGACATACACCAACGGGCGTGGGGAGCGTAAGTCGGCGGGACTCGCGTGGCACAGGACCCAGGCCTATATGGATGAGCGAGCGACGGTTACGCTTGCCAAGACCGCAGGCAATGCAGCCCAAATCGAAGCTACCCTCGCCGACGGACATCGGCTCACAACGATCGTGACCCTCGACCCCGCCAGCCAAGACATGCAGATTCGGCAAACCGCATCAACGAAAGACAAAGGCCTCGTCGGAGCGCAGTGGGCGATTGAGGGGCTCGAATCGGCGCGCGTACGAACTCTCGTACCCGGCCATTCAGGCGTGCGTCTTGACGAAAATTACCCCACTCCAAAGACGCAGTTCGCGTGGCCTGTGGGCTGGGAAGTCCAGATGACGGTGGTTGAGGGCGGGCGCGGGGGGATGGCCGTCTGGAGCCAGGATACGCAGATGCGTTTCAAGACACTCAAGTGGGAGCGCACGAAGGGCAACGTTACCTTAAGCTTTCTGTCGCAGAATTTTGCGCCCTTCGATGAACTAACAGAAGTCGAGTCCTGCGAGTGGCGGTTGGCGTTCCATGAGGGCGACTGGCGAGTTCCGGCGCGGCGTTACCGCGATTGGATGGAAAAGACCTATGGCCTCAAACGGCTCGAAGATCAAACACCCGGCTGGGTAAGGGCCATCCGCTTTCTCGTCATCATGGGCATGGACACAAAGATCCTTGACGCACTGAAGGCGCATGTTCGACCTGAGGCCACGCTCTTGTACATCCCCAACTGGCGACAGGATCCATATGACCACAACTATCCCGACTATACGGCAGCCGAAGGGTTCGGGGAGTTCGTGAAGTATGCCCGTGCGATGGGATATCACGTCATGCCGCACATGAACTACTTCGGATGTCACGAGCGCAATCCGGCGTACGAACGCTTCAAGGCCTGGCACATGCGGGACCCGTTCACGAGGGAGTTCATGTACTGGGTGCCTTCGCGCCTCAGGCTCAAAGCAAAGAAGGACGAGTTCATCCCCTGGAAATTCGCCTACATCAACCCCGCCAGCAAAGCATGGCGTGACGAGTTGACGCGGCGACTTGTTGAGGCGCAGGAAAAGTACGGCTTCGACGCCATTCACCTGGACCAGACGCTATGTATCGCCAACGACCTCAACGGGAAGATTGACGGGATGTACTGCGCGGAGGGCAACATCGCTCTTCACCGCCAACTGCGGCAGGCCATGCCGCAAGTGGCACTCTCGGGCGAAGGACTTGACGAAATCACATGCCAGTACGAGGCCTTCGCCCAGCGACACGCCGCAAACGCCGTTGACCACAACTATGGCACATGGAACGATGCCTTCATCGCATGTGCGCATCCCATAAGTTCTTATTTTCTCTCACCGTATACGACCATCTACGGATACCTGGGGATGTGCAACCCTCAGAAGCAGGGGTTATACCTGGCGTGGAAACAGGCGTATGAGAGATGGGGAGTCATACCCACGTTTGCGCGCCCCAACGTATCACAGCTCGAGGCAGACAGTGAAACTGTGAAGGCATTGTTGCGCGAGGCGCAGGTATGGGTTGCCGATGAACTGACCCCTGATTTTGACGGTGGCCCGCTCGGCTCAGAGATCAAGTTCCGCCTCAAAGGCAAGGACGGGGTAAAGGTTGTCTACGCCGACGATGGGGGAGGTTCCCGCATGGTACGTACCGTTGGGGAGAAAGCGGAACTGGTCTACCGGATCGTCAAAGGACAACAGACGGTTACTGGGAAGGGCACCATCGCAGACTGGTGGGCATACGACGACGAGAAGATATTTGGGCTCGACCCGGACAATGCCTATCTATATTGCGATACGCCGAGGGACTTGCATGCGACGCGCGTCTCAGCCGCCCCGGAGGACGCGCGGGTGAGGGTGCTGATGCGCGACAAGAACAAGTTCATGGCTGAATTCGAGAGTCTCCCGCAAACGGCAGCCTTTGATTTCGTCAAGAACGTCGCGGCAGCCGATACGGGCATCATACTGGACGGCAAGGCGCAGCCGCTCGACCATGGCGGAACCTTCATGCCAGGGCAGGGCACCTGCGCGGACGTCATGAAGCCAGTACTGTTTGCACATCCGCCATGGCAGATCAAGGCGAAAGGCCCCGAACCCCCGCAGACATTCGGGCGGTATCGCGTTAAGTTGCCTGAACAGGGAAGGGCGGACATAACCTTCGCGATCGGCATCCGCGACCTGGCCGACGCTCGCACGGACGGCGCACAGTTCCGCGTGGAGGTGAATGGCGAGGCCGTGTGTGACGGGGTGTGGGCCAAGAGCGAATGGAAAACGGTTACGGCACCGCTGGATAAGTGGCGCGGGAAAGAAGTCAGTGTGACGTTTATCACCACGCCTGGGCCGAAGGGCGACGCCAGTTTTGACTGGGCGCTTTGGGGCGAACCGAAGATACGATTCGAGGCGCCGGCAAGGCGCGTTGGTGTCAGGGCAGAATCCACGCAGCAGGCAGGACTTGTGACCGGGAGCGACTTGCGCGTGCAGTCGCGGGAACAGCGGCGCGGCGACGGCATGTGGGTTTACGATATCAACATGGAAATGCCGGGCCGGGTCCTACTTCTCAGCGAAAGACCGCGGACGGCAAGGTTGCCCGTCCATCTGGCAGAGGAGCGGTTTACAACCTCGTTCACGGTGCGCGACATGCCGGCGAAGGGGCCCTTGCCACATGCGGGGGCTGCGCCCGGGGCGGGCAAGTCAAGCGGAGAGGAGCGCAAAGGACTCAATGCTCACCCTCCAGACCAAGGACGCACATCGGCGGACTATGCATTGCAACTTCCTCATGCAGACAAGGTTACTCTCAGCTTTGCAGTGGCATTGAGGGACGGATCCCAATCCCAGGGCGTCATCTTCATTGTGGAAGCAAACGGACGCGAGTTGTACCGGCATCGAGTGACCCAACCCGATGGTTGGCATCCGGCCAAGGTGGATCTCTCGGCCTATGCCGGGAAGGCCGTGCTCCTGAGCCTCATCGTGGATGCCGACGGCCCCTTCTCGTACGATTGGGCCATGTGGGCAGACCCGGTTCTTCAGTAAGCGTCCGCCTCTGCCGGCTTTCTAACGACAGTCGCGAGGACACAGATGCGAATTGATTCACATGCGCACGGCGCAGCGGCCAGTCTCAAGAGCAAGCCCAGGGAATATGTCGAAGCCTGCACGAAGATTGGCATCTCCGCTGTTGTCCTGATCGCCGAACCCGATACCGTGTTCGCATCGAAGAAGCGGATGGGCAGCTTTGTGATACCCGTGCCGATCATTGATATGGACCGGACCCACCCCGCAGACGTCCATCGGCTGTTCGACAAGGGCGCCAAGGGTATCAAATTCTTCCTGCCGCAGCACCCCTACGGAGACGAAAGATACTACCCCCTCTATGAGACCCTCAGGGAACGCGACGGGGCGGCTGTGTTTCACACAGGATACGTAATGCACGACCAGAAGTACTCGCCCAAGTGGCGGGTAAAGCTCGACGACATGCGCAGCGCACACATGGACACCATAGCGCGATGGGTTCCGGGCATACGCATGTTGATGTCGCACTTCGGCAACCCGTACTGGGACGAGTGCTGGAAGATCATGTGGGCGCATGAGAACGCATACGCGGATCTATCAGGCGGGACGGCAATCGTCAGGTCCATGCTCTTCTGGAAGGAGACATTTGCACCGAACGGAAAGCTCCTTGACGATTGCATAGGCAAGCTCTGCTTCGGGACCGACCTGACGTACTTCGGGGAGCAATTGAGGGTAGGGCCATACATCGAGTTCTATGAACGCCTTTTTCGCGAATGCGGTGTGTCGCCGACGCTGCAAGAAAAGATCAATGCCGGCAATATCCTCTCGCTTTTCAAGCTCGACCGCCAAGAATTTTAGGAAGTGTGCGAAGGAGAGCGGAATGATTTATAAGAGCAGTGAGATGCAAGAAAAAGACGGGCGCCAACATTATCCAATCGAGGGGAAGCTGAAGCGGATACAACATTTCGTTTGCCGGGTGACAACCAAGAGCACGCCCTTCGGGCCGCACAAGCACGATGGAGAGGAATTGTGGTATATCGTGGAGGGGGAGGGCAAGGTCACGCTGGACGGAGAGGAGACTGTTGTGGGCGCCGGCGACCTGATCGTGCTGACGCCGTGGCGAAACCATGGAATAAGCAGCGATAGCCGTGTACGGTGGTTATGCATCGGTTGAACGCCTACCGACCAGCAAAGAGCGAACACAGTCGCGAAGGAAAAAAGGTAATGACACACCTAACGTGGTTCCGGTGGCCTGCTTCGGGGGCAGGCAGGGAGTACGAAGGAGCGGCAACGTTGAGTTTCGACGACGGCCGGCCGAGCCAATGGGAGATGGCGATGCCCCTGCTAGCCGAACACGGCCTCCGGGCGACGTTCTATGTCCCCGCGATCGAGGATCGGCTCGCGGCGCATGCCGGAACGTGGAGACAAGCAGCGGCCTTCGGGCATGAGGTTGGGAACCACACGACGCACCATCGCTGCACGGCTAATTACCAATTCCGCAATCCCCAGGAGTGCCTGGAATTCATCAGCCTCAAAGACATTGAGGAAGACGTACTGGGCGCCTCGCGCAAGATCCGCGAAACAGTGCCGGGGCAGGAGGGGTTCACATTCTGCTATCCCTGCTATCAGAGCTACGTGGGAATGGGGGAGGGGAGGCAAAGCTACGTCCCTATCATCGCTCGCAACTTCATCGCTGCGCGAGGATGGGGAGAGATGGCAAACCACCCCGAATTGATTGACCTGCATTATCTCACCTCCAAACCATTCTACAACGCAACCTCCCAGGAGATGATTGACGAGATTGAGAAAGCGGCGCAGACAGGGCGGTGGGCCATACTCACTTTCCACGGCATTCTCAAAGAGCCGGGTCCGGGAACCCAGGCCATGCATTTGCAGACGCTTTGCGCTTACCTGGCCCGGAACAAGCACCGGATATGGACGGACTCGGTGTATCGGATAGCGAAACAAATCCACACAACCCGACGGCAAAACGAGAACAAGCAACACAGTTCATAAGCAGCACAGGGCTAAGCCCCTTCTTGAAAACCTGGGAAGGAGAGGATCATGCGGCGCATGAGCATTGTACTTATGGTGATTGCCGGAATTGCTCTTGGGACAGGGTCGTGCGCAACGATAAAGGAACTGAAGATGACGGCGGAGGGAAAGGCGTTTTACGTGGCGACGGATGGGCGCGACGATCATCCCGGGACGAAAGAACGACCGTTCGCAACACTCCAGCGCGCACGCGACGAGGTCCGCAAACAGAAGCAGGCAGGGACGCTGAAAGAGGGGATAAGCGTGATTGTCCGCAGAGGCACGTACTGTCTGCCGGAAACGCTGCAGTTGGGTCCCGAAGATTCGGGCACGACCTATCAGGCCTACGAAGGCGAGAAGGCCGTGCTCATGGGCGCCAAACAGGTCACCGGGTTTGTCGTGCACAAGGGACAAGTTCTAAAGGCCGATGTGGGGGCGCAAGGGCTCAAGGGCAAATATTTCAGGCAGCTCTTCTTCGACGGCAAACGCATGCACCTGGCAAGATACCCCAACTATGATCCCAAGAATCCCTACGGGGGCGGATGGGCCTTCGCCGACGGCACACCATCGAGTATGTACCAGGATATTCCGGAGGAAGACAAACGCACCCTGCACTACAAGAAAGAAGACGCTCGACAGTGGAGCAAGCCCGAGGAAGGCGAGGTGTTTGTTTTTCCCCGTTACAACTGGTGGAACAACATCGTCCGCATCGCCTCGACGGACCCCGACAAGCGGACCCTCACGCTGGCCGGGGACGCTTCCTACTCCATACGGCCAGGGGACCGGTACTACGTGAGAAACATCTTCGAGGAATTGGACTCCCCCGGCGAATGGTTCCTGGACGCCCCCGACGTCGGGGGGACGGAAACGTGGACGCTGTATTTCTGGCCCCCGACGTCGGGGGCGCCGCCGACGGCGCTGGAGGGAAAAGCAGTCTACGCGCCGATCATGCGAACCATAATCGAGATCGGGCCGGGGTCGGCGAACATCACCATCCGGGGATTCGTCATCGAGGGCTGCGAAGGAACGGCGATTACGCTCAATGGCGCCAACGATTGTCTCATTGCGGGGAACACCATTCGTAACGTCGGGGACTACAATGGATCGGGGGCAGGCGTAGATGGCGGCAACAGGAACGGCGTGGTCGGGAATGACATCTATGAAGTCGGCCGCAACGGTATCTCGCTGAGCGGCGGCGACCGCCCGACCCTGACGCCTGCGGGAAACTATGCCGAGAACAATTACATCCACCACGTGGGCGTGTTCTATAAGCAGGGCGTGGGCATATCAATGACAGGTTGCGGTTTGCGAGCCTCTCACAACTTGGTCCACGACGGCCCGCGAATGGGCATCATGTTCAGCGGCAACAACCTGCTTATTGAATACAACGAGATCCGCCACGTGAACCTAGAGACGGAAGACACCGGCGCCGTTTATACCGGCGGACGCGACTGGATCGGGTCGCGCGGGACCGTGATACGATACAACTACTTCCACGATATCCTCGGGTTTGGGAAGAAGGACGGCAAGTGGATCTCACCGTACTTCGCCTGGGGCGTATACCTCGATGACAACGCCGGCGGAGTGGATGTCATCGGGAACATCGTGGTGCGCGCGACCAGGGCCGGACTTCACCTGCACAACGGCCGCGACAACCTGATTGAGAATAACGTCTTTGCCGACAACGGCCCCCAGCAGGCCGAATACAGCGGATGGACGGACACGCACCGCTACTGGACGACCCATCTCGAGAGCATGATCAAAGGCTACGAGTCGGTGGTCAACCAACCCGCATGGAAGAACATGCGGAACATGCACACCCATCCAACCAAGGCCGTCCTGCCCGACAGGACGATCATGAGTGGAAACGTCTTGCAGCGCAACATTTTCTACTACCGCGACCCCAAAGCAAAACTGTTCAGCTTCCGCACCGTCTCTTTCGAGCATAACAAGTCCGATTATAATCTCGTGTATAACTTCGGGCACCCAATCCAAACGGGGCAGTTCAAGGTAAAGCAGGTTCTCGGCCCGAACCTTGTCGCGAACCCCAGTTATGAGGAAGGGGAGGCCGGAGAACTGCCCAAGGACTGGCGCTGGCAGATTCGGCCCGGCGGGAACGCAACCGCCGGCGTTGATCCAAACGTTCGCTGCGACGGCAAGCAATCACTGAGGCTTGACTGGGCCACCGCCACGGATGACAAGGGGCGGACGACACATCCCGAAGTCGTGAGCAGTGATATGCCTGCCAAGCTTGGGCAGGCATACCGAATAACGGGACGAATCAAGGCAGAGAAGCCAGGAACGCGGGTATCGTTTGGCGTACAGTCATACGTGGCCAACGTATATTTCTGGTCGAAGCAGACGCAAGCAATGCTTGCCACGGAATGGAAGGAGTGCGAAGTCATCGCCAAGTTTCCGGCGCCCACTGATGCGAACTACAAGCCCGAGATGAAGGCCATGTGCATCCGCATTGATCATTTGGGCGAAGGAGGCGCGGTCTGGGTGGACGACGTGTGTGTCAAGGAGGCTGTGGCGATGGATGAGTGGGAGTCGTGGCAATCGCTCGGACAGGACCAGCACTCCATCGTTGCGGACCCCATGTTCGCAAACCCGGACAGAGATGATTACCGGCTGAAGCCGGAATCCCCCGCTTTCAAGCTGGGATTCAAACCGATACCCGTCGAAGAGATCGGCCCTTATGCCTCGCCGCTGAGGGCCTCATGGCCGATTGTCGAAGCAGAGGGCGCAAGGGAGAAACCGCTGACAATCGAGGGCCAGTGACACGATACAGGAGGACTAGCATGCCCATCCCCATTCTGGTGACAGCGCTCTGTATGACCGCCTTATTGATCGGATGCGTGGAGGAGAAACGCATGTCACAATCTGAGAGACGTGCGGGAGCAACATTCTATGTCGCGACGGACGGGAATGACAGTTGGTCCGGCAAGACGGCTTCCCCCAATCCGGAGCAGACAGACGGCCCATTCGCCACCATAGAGCGGGCGCGTGATGAGATTCGAAGGCTCAAGAAGGCAGATCAGTTGCCTGCGGGAGGGGTACGCATCGAGATGCGGGACGGCGCGTACGAGATCGGCAAACCATTGGAGCTGACGGCCGAGGACTCGGGAAGCGAGGCCGCGCCGATTGAGTACCGCGCATGCCCCGGCGAGGAAGTGCGGCTGACTGGCGGACGGATGATCTCGAATTTTGAGCCGGTCAAAGACCCATCGGTGTTAAGCCGACTGGACGAAAGCGCCCGGAGCCGGGTGCTGCAAGCCGATCTTCGTGAACTTGGGATCACCGACTTCGGGGATGCAAAAGAGGGCCTGCTTGAGCTTTTCTACCGGGACAAGGCCATGACTGTGGCTCGTTGGCCGAATGAGGGTTTTGTGAAGATCACCGAAGTCCTGGGAAAGACCGAGCGGGATGTTCGGGGCACAAAGGGCCGCGCAGAAGGCGTGTTCCAGTTTGAGGGAGACAGGGCCAAGCGATGGGTCGGCGAGAAGGACCTGTGGGTGCATGGGTACTGGTTCTGGGACTGGGCAGATCAGCGGCAGAAGGTGGAATCCCTCGATGCCGAGAAAGGCACCATCACGACCGTACCGCCCCACCACGGCTACGGATACCGCAAAGGGCAGTGGTTCTACGCTTACAACATCCTCGCTGAGTTGGACACGCCGGGAGAGTGGTTCCTCGACCGAGAGAAAGGGATACTCTACTTCTGGCCGCCCGGTCCCATCGAAGCAGGCCGCCCAATGGTGTCGGTGGCCAAGAACCTCATCACGATGAAAGACGTTTCATACACGACGTTGCGGGGGTTCATCGTAGAGGGGTTCCGAGCGACCCCGATCAGCATTAGCGGAGGAAGCCGTAACCGGGTCGCCGGCTGCATCATCAAGAACAGCGCAAAGAACGCGGTAAGCATCAACGGCGGGACCCACAACGGTGTGGCCGGCTGCAACGTATACAACATGGGCGAAGGAGGCATCTCCGTTGCGGGAGGCGACCGCAAGACGCTCACGCCGTGCGCAAACTATGTGGAAAACAACCACATCCACCATTACGGGCGCTGGAAGCCGATGTACAGCGCCGGGGTGTCATTCCAAGGGGTGGGGATCCGGGTTGCGCACAACCTGATTGACAATGCCCCGCACTGCGCCATCCTGTTTGGCGGGAACGAGAACCTGATCGAGTTCAACGAGATTCACAGCGTATGCTACGAGTCCAACGACGCAGGCGCCATCTATGCGGGACGCGACTGGACACAACGCGGGAACATTGTTCGCCACAACTTCCTGCATCACATCTGCGGCTTCGAAGGACGCGGGTGCGTGGGCATCTACAACGACGACATGTATTGCGGAACAATCATGTACGGCAATCTATTCTACCGCGTGCCGATGGCGGCGTTTGTGGGGGGAGGGCGGGACTGCATCATCGAGAACAATATATTCCTGGACTGCATGCCTGCGATCCATGTGGACGCACGGGCCATGGGATGGGCGCACGCGTGCTCGGATCGCTGGATCGAGGAGGGGCGCGAGAAGGGGACGCTTTCCGGCATAAAGTACAAGGAGCCGCCATACAGCGTCAAGTACCCGGAACTTGTGAACATCCTTGACGACGAACCCGCGGCGCCCAAGGGCAACAAGATCATCCGGAACATCTGGCGGGGCGGAAAGTGGGAGAGCGTACAGGGACAAGCGAAACCATACATCGCCTACCAAGACAACCTCATGGACGAGGACCCGAAGTTCGTGCAAGGCGCCGCTATACTCGAGCGGCCGGGCGGCTTCAAGGAGTTCCAACTGCGGGATGATTCCCCTGCGTACAAGCTGGGTTTCAAGAAGATACCGATTGCAGCAATCGGGCTTTATAAAGACCCCGATCGTGCATCATGGCCCCCAAGGCATACGATACGGCCAATGGTCGTGCGAGCCGCAAAGGGAGCTCCGCCGAAAAAAGGCCCCGGCCCAGTCTTCAGTGTTGCGCGCGTTTCAACGGCGATTACCATTGACGGCACGCTTGCGCCGGGCGAGTGGGCCGGATGCGATGTGAAAAAGGCGATGCCGCTGGAGCGGGGAGTGCAACACGAGCCGCTGCAGCCCCGCAGTTGGGCGTGGCTGGCCTGGGACGACCAGAATCTATACGTCGGCGTCCTGAACGAGGTCAGCGCCGCGAGGCCCCTGCGGAAGGGCGCCAAGTGGGGACAGGATGATGCGGTGGAAGTGGCCCTCCGGAACCCGGGTTCCGGGAAGACGGCCCCGATTTTCGTGCTCCGCGGTTATCCCAACGGACACTTTGAGAGCAGCACGGAGTCGGGCATTTCGGCCGACGCGGCGCGCAAGGCTGGAGAAGCCGTGAAGTTCGCGGCCAAGATCGTGGACTCGGGGCATTGGGCGGCGGAGTACCGCATCCCGTTTGCCGCGCTGGGGATTGATCGCGCCAAACACACGAAGCTGGAACTCAATGTGAGCGTACGCAAGAGCGCGGAGCCAATCTGGATAATGTGGCAGGGAACAAGCGCATGCACGTGGGAGGTCGGCAACGCGGGGATAATCGCTCTAATCAGATGACACGAGCCGCATAAGAGAGGCGGCACAGCCGCCGGGGGCTGTGCCGGCTCGGTGTCCTATTTCGGCGCGCCCGGGGTTGGGGACTGCGCCGTCACCAGGTCGTAGGGAGACTTACATTGAGAGGGCTGCGGCGTCAGCGGCGATTCCTTCTTGTCGCCGTCGGTGCAGGACAGGCGCACCCGCGAGACCATCAATCCGTTGTTGTACGTCCAGATGGCGGCGCGTTTGCCCGTGAGGGGCTGCGGATCGTTGTACTCCAGGATAAGGTTGCTATCCACGTAGAACGAGAGCTTATTACCGTGTTTGCGCGCCTTGAGATAGAACCAGCGACGATGAATGTTATCTTCGCGCGGAATGACCTTCGAGGCCGATTCGACGAGAATCTTGTCGCCCCTCATAATCGCCGAGCGCTGATCGCGCCAACCGCCAAACATGAAGTTGTAGCCTGAGGTGAGGTCCGTGCCGTCGGCGCTGATGGTGCAATTCATGTCGCTGGCATACTCATAGCGGCGCCCGCGTTCGGCGTCCATCTTGATGGCGGCGTAGAACTCCAGCGTCACGTCGCCGACCATCTCGCGCTTGTTCCAGATCGCCGCCAGACGCTGACTGCGCCCGCTGAAGAACGACCATCGCGGATCGCATTGCCAGCGGTTCGTGACCTCCCAAATGCCCGATGCGATGCGCCAGTCGGAAGCCGCTTCCTTGAAGCTGTAATTATGGACGTGATCGCAGTAGACCTCAATGTCCTGTTTCCGGATCGGGACGCCGGCCGCGCTCCATCCCACCTTGACACCGCTGACGGGTTCACGGTCGCGATAGCTGAGGACGGCGCGATCGCCCAGGAAGGCAATGACATAATTGCCGATTCGCCGGAATAGGAGATGGTCGAACCCGCCCTTTTCGTCAATGTCGGCCGTGCCGACCGGGACGCCGCGACGAGACAGCGTGGCCTTATAGCCGCTGCCGTGTGCAAGCGTAAACATATATCCGGCGTCAAGCGATTCCTCGTTGCTGGAGATCATGAGTTTCAACTGGGCATTGGCCGGGAATTCCGCCGGGGCCTTCATCTCAATGTCCACGTCGCCGGGGAAGTCGGCGCGATGCCAGTTAGTCTCGAATGTAACGCCGGCCAGCACGTCGGTGCGCGGCGCCCAGTCGGATTGCTCGCCGGCCCATTCCTCCATTGTGCGCTCGCGAGAGAAAACCTCGTGCACGGTCATGAGGGGCTGCTTTTCCGGGACGAATTCGACGTTGACATTGGAGAAAGAGGCCTCGGGCGTGTCTTCAGCCAGCAGGCCGATTTTGCCTTCGGTGAGGGAGTTGTCAAACTCCTCGAAGACGGGAGAGCCGTCACAGGCGGCGAATATCCGTCCTTTGTCGAGCCGGATTGACACATGGCGGGGCTGCGACAGGGCAGGGGGGATGTCTTGCGCAATGATGGAGCGCTTGCCATCAACGACCTTGACAAGTTGCCTCTTTGCCTCCGGCCCGGCGGCCCAGAGCATGGCGTAGTAGTTCAACTCGTCCTGATAGTAGAAGCACAGACCGGCTTTGCCCCTGGAACAGGGGCCAAGGTCGGCCGAGAAGGCGTAATCACTCCAGCGGGACTCGCCGCTGACGGCCTTGGCAGAACCTGACGGCACTGTGCCCACGAAACGCGAGCGGCCGCCGTCCGAAACCACCTGCCACGCGCCACCCATCTCAGTCCATTTTCCCGGCGCGAACTCGCGGAAATCCTCCGAAAAGCTGCGCGCGCTCTTCACCAGGGCGTCGTCGAACTGCGCGCCCTGCAGACTATCCACGTAAAGGCCAACCTTGCCCAGGCACAGCGATGAGTCGCGGGCTTCAAACATGAGTTGATCATCCACATAGCCGCGGATTCTGCTTGCGGACACCTCACAGCCGAGAACGTACCATTGATTGGGCGTATACCCGCCGGGTTTCTCAGCCAAGACGGTGTCCACGCCTTTCACGCGTCGCAGCAGTTGCAGCTTGCCCGCTTGTGAAGTGGCCGACCACTTGAGCAAGTAATAATTGTCCTTGTCGCGATAGTAAACGTAAATGCCAACGGCTTTGTCGCCCAAAGGCTTGGCCGCGACACGGAAAGAGTAGTTGTCCCAGAACCAGAATCCCCAGGTGACCGCCGCCTCCGAAGGGCCGCTGCCAATGTAGTAAAAGGCGTTGGTGCTCATGGTGGGGTTGTTGATGGCATTGACCTGCCAGTTACCCGTCACTGTTTCCCACAGGGTCTGGTCGCCCTCATTGCGCATGAAGTCGTCAGAGCGATACACCTCGCCAATGGGCTGGACCTTGAGATCGCTGAAAGCGACCTGGTTGGCAACCGAGCCGAAGGCCAGGTTACCGGCCGCGAACGTGTCATCGTATGCGGTGGCGACCACCGCGCCGTCAAGGGCGACCGCGATGGGAGCAGAATGGCGCTTGATGATAATCTCATGGGCCGAGCCTGGCGTAAGGCCCGCTGCGCCGCGCGTGCCGATGGGAACCTCGAACCCGTTCTCAACCCGTCCAAGGGAAATGCCCGTACCGGCGAGATCCACGAAGTAATAATTGTCCCGATCTTGCATCGAGAAGGCCATCCGCGCACGTCCATCGCCGGAATCCGGCTTAAGCGTTGCTTTGCAGGAGACAATGAATTGCTGTTCCTTAGGGCCCGCGACTTCCTGGTAGGTCATCTCCGTCCATAGCGGGCGCTTGGCTAACTGGGCCTCCTTCGTCGCCGGCGGCTGCATAAGGAGATAGGCAGCAACGCCGCCGACTGCGACCAAGGCGAGAACCAGACCCGTTAGGAAGCTGCGCATAGCATATACTCCAAAGACATCCTGGTTACCACTGAACTCCCAACCCGACCCATTGACCCTATTATAGCGAAAAAGCCTGGGGGGTTTCATTTTTTTCTTGACAAGAATTCGCCGTGGTAGTGTAATCTAGGCAAGGTTCCTGAGCCGGAGAGAGTGTCCAGAGCCATCTGGAAGGATTCCCCATATTGAGGGCTACTCCCATGAGACACCCTGGAATTGCACAAGCATCGGCGCTGGCGGCGCTCCTGTTTCTGGCAGTTGAGGCGCAGGGGCAACAGCGCATAGCCACTGTCCAGAACTTTACGGGGGAGTTCGAGATCGAGCATAGCGGACAGATCATCAAACCCGTGAAAATGGGCGCGATTCTCCGCAATGCCGACGTCTTCGACAGCGATACCGTCCGCACCCGCAAGGGCCAAGCCGATCTATTGGTTATTGACGGCTCAATTGTCAGAATGAGTGAAAACACAACGCTTTACATGGCGTTTGAGGCGCCGCCCCCTGCCGCGCCCGGAGCGCCTGCGGCTGCTCCAGTGGACCGCAAAGTGCGCCTCGTAGTCGGCCGCATCTGGTGCGATATCCGCCCGAGCCGAACCAGCACAACCAAGTTTGAGCTTCCCGACGGGGTTGCCGCGGTGCGCGGCACGATAGCGGAATTCCATGTTCCCAATAACTTGTCCTTCGACGTCGGGGTGGATAGAGGGGTATTGAGCCTGGTACACACGACAGCAGGCGTCGAGATGAGCCTGGCCGGCGGCAACAAGCTGGGCGCGCAGTCAGTAGATGCGAACAGCGTTCAGTTCACGAACCTCGGAACCGGCGACGTTGACCTGGTTCTGGCAGACGGTTCACGGGTGAGCGGATTTGGGCCGACCGACATCGTGCAGGTCACGCGAAACCCCGATGGCTCATACAAGGTGACAATGATCAAGGGTAGCGCAACCTTCACTGATTCCACAGGGCGTTCGTCATCGGTCAATGAGGGACAGAGCGCCACCTCGCAAGGTGTAACCGGCCCGGGAGCGGGCGGAGTTCCTGGCGGTGGTGTGCCACCGGGGCGGGGGGGGGGCGCGGCAGGCGGTGGCGGCGGCGGCCCGACCTCACCAGGGTCAGGCACCCCAAATGAGCAATACCCTCCACACGTTCAGTAATCGCTTTGGTGTACCCACAAGCCGAGGGAGGATGCCTTCCGAACGGTGCGGAGCGCATGTAGGCGGCCTTTGCGGCAAGAAATGAGCATGGCCAGGAGCACATCCCGACGCAATGCCGGAGTTCTGGCCGTTGTTGGCGCCCGACCAAACTTTGTCAAGATAGCCCCTATCGTTCACGCCTTTCGAAGCCTGGACTTGCGTCTGGACATTGTTCATACCGGACAACACTACGATGACCCCATGTCCGGCCTTTTCTTCCGGGAGCTTCGGATACCCGGACCTGTCGCGAACCTTCACGTGGGATCCGGAACCCACGCGTGGCAGACGGCGGAGATTATGCGGCGCTTTGAGCCGGTGCTGTCAGAACGGAAGCCCGCGCTTGTCCTGGTGATTGGAGATGTGAACTCGACTGTCGCCTGCTCCCTTGTCGCCGCCAAAGTGGGGGTCAAACTTGGCCACGTAGAAGCCGGGTTGCGCAGCTTCGACCGAACCATGCCGGAGGAGATCAACCGGGTGGTAACCGATGTGCTGGCCGATCACCTGTTCGTGACCGAACCCGCCGGCGTGCGCAACCTGGAGAATGAAGGCATCTCGGGCGGTAAGATTCACCTTGTCGGCGACGTCCTTGCCGATGCGCTGAGACTGTACCGGCCGGTCATCAACAGCTCGGACATCGTGCGGCGGATGCTCGACGCGCATTCCTGCGACCTCTCGCAGCCTTACTGCGTTACCACCCTTCATCGCCCATCAAACGTAGACGACCCAAAGGTTTTCACCCGCCTTGTCACCGCTATTGCCCGCGTAGCGCAAGCGGCCCCCGTCATATTCCCGGTTCATCCCAGGACCCGCAAACGGGTAGAGCAGGGGGGTCTGCGTACTGGTTCCCGAGCACCATCCGGCTGCAGGATAGTCTATCTCGACCCTCTGGGATATCTGGATTTCGTCCGGCTGTTGCAGGGCGCAAAGCTCCTCCTCACCGACTCCGGCGGCGCCCAACAGGAGGCGTTTATCCTCGGCGTCCCATGCCTGACCCTCCGGGAGACCACGGAACGACCCATGACCCTTCTGGGCGGCATGAACACGCTCGTAGGAACTGCTGCGAAGCAGATCGTCACCCAGGCCCTGGCAATTCTGGAGGGCAACCGAAGACCCAAGCGACCGGGCTATTCCTACCTTGACGGACACGCGGCCGAACGCATTGCCCGGATCGTTCGGAAAGCCTGCTGTACGTGAGTCGCCCTGGCCTTCGACTGTAGGCCGAACGGATGTTCTTCTGGTCTCCGAACCTCCTGGAACCTCGCCCGGAGAGGGGGGTTTTAGATACACTATGTCGCATAATATATGTTATGTACTTTAGGGTTGTTCCGCCTCGCCGGATGCCCGCTCTCTTGCCGGCTCTGGCCACCCGGCGGAGCGGCCGAGTGTCCCGGCACGAATGGTCCAGTACTTTCAACGGTTCAGGATCGTCCCTGTGCGCTCTACGGCACCACTGTTCGCCTACGGGGTCGCCGAGCCGCTTCACCAGACATCATCCTGCGGTACGACCAGAGGCTGACTGCCGTGCGTTGGCTCCCGATTCCGATACAGCAATTCAGTGTGCCCGCCCACAAGCGCATGTTGAAAGGATGAGTCACGTTACCGCAAGCCAGGCACTCACATCCAGGTCCTTGTCGTCGCAGCAAACGTTCCCCTAATGGCCCGCGCGCCAGGTGTTGCATCTGGCCATTACGCTTTGTTTGTCACATCTGCTGTTGATTTGCCAGCTTAACCCTCCAATTGATAACGATAATGGCCACTATGCAATATTACGTATACAAACGTACTCGTACCTAGTGAGGCGGGCGGCGAGAGCTGTGTCGTGAATCCAGAACACTCGATGCACTCTTGCCCTACGAACAAATTCGAATTTAGATTCTTGACAACCATGCAATCTCTGTGGTAAAAAAGCCAAAGTGGCAGCTCTTGGAGTCTGTGCAGAGGTTGCAGAGGTGAAGCCGTGACACTCAGAGAAGTCATACGCAGGAGCGGCCTGAAGCAGCGTGAAGTAGCAGAACGCGCCGGGCTTAGCGCGCAATACCTTTGCGATATCGTCAAGGGACGAACTGTGCCACCGCCTTGGACTGTTGAGGCTATTGCGCGCGTGCTTATGACGTCACCGCAGGAGGTAAGCCAAGCCATAAGCACGCAGCGGCTTCTCGGGTTGCTGTCCAGGAGCGCAAGACCGGCGCGTGAACTCGCCCCGGAGATGTCGGAATAGGCGCCTTCGTATCTTCTGCCCCCCGCGCTGCCGCAGCCCTAGGGCGGTCACGACAACAGGTCTGCAAAGGCTCTCTGCGCCTGCTGGACAAACTGACGCAGCAACCGCCTGTCCTTCCTGCCCGGTTCCGCCTCAACGCCGGAGCAAACATCCACCCCAAATGGGGCGACTTTGCGGATCGCCTCTGAGACGTTATCCGGAGTCAAGCCCCCGGCAAGGATGATGGGCGAACCGCACGTGACGCCTTTCGCAAGGCTCCAGTCGAAAACGGCTCCCGTGCCGCCTTTTTTGCCCGGCACGCAAGCGTCCAGGAGCACTGCATCAACGTCGTAGCGGCGAAGCTGCAACAGGTCGCGCGCAGAAGCCACGCGGATCGCCTTGAGGATCTTGAATGCCCTCAGCTCGCTGACGATCGTGGGCGGCTCGTCACCCTGTAACTGCACCGTACGAATTCCGCAGAACTCACACGTACGTCTAATGTGCCCCACATTCTCGTCAACAAAAAGCGCCACGGGTTCCACGAACGGCGGCAGATTCGCCACAATAGCACGCACACGCTCCGCCTGGACGAATCTGGGGCTTTCCGGATAGAGATTGAAACCCAACGCATCCGCGCCCAGTCTGGATGCCAGTTGCGCATCAGTGGCATTCGTTATCCCGCAGATTTTTATCTTGCCCATTTCGTTCGCTCAAACCCGCTTGTGGTGGACAAATCCTCAATGCCGGAAATGACGTATTCCCGTGAACACCATGGCCAAGCCGTGCTCATCCGCGGCAGACATGATCTCGTCGTCCCTGACGGAACCGCCCGGCTGAATGACAGCCGACGCCCCGGCCACCGCCGCCGCATCAACACCATCCCGGAAAGGAAACATGGCGTCCGACGCCAGAACAGAACCTTTGGCCTTCTCGCCCGCCTTGCGGGAAGCGATCATGGCTGACTCTACCCGGCTCATCTGACCAGCGCCGACGCCCACGGTCGTTAGGTCCTTAACGAGGACTATGGCATTTGACTTCACGTGCTTGGCGATCAGCCATGCAAAAGACAGGTCGCGCATTTCGGAGTCCGTGGGTTTCCTCTTGGTCACAACGCGCCAGGTCGAGGGGTCATCGGCGAGCACATCGCGCCCCTGAACGAGAAGGCCGCCCACGACCGTTCGCACAAAACGATCGTCCTTCTTGATGCTGCCTCTCGAAAGGGCGCCGACCCGCACCAGGCGCACACTGTTCTTCCACTTTGGCACAGTCGTCAAGATTTCCAGGGCAGCGGGGGCGAAGTCCGGCGCAATGATGCATTCGACGAATTTTGTAGCCACCGTGCCGGGAGCCACGATGATCGAGGCGGTATGCTCGTCCACGGTCCTGTTCATTGCAATGATACAGCCGAAGGCCGAGACCGGGTCTGCATCATAGGCCCGCTGGAAAGCCTCCGCCAACGACTCGGCGCAGGCGGCGCCGCAGGGGTTTGTATGCTTGATGATGGCCACGGTCGGCGCCTCAAACTCCTTGACGATCTCAAGACCGGCGTCGAGGTCCATAATATTGTTATACGAGACCTCTTTGCCGTGCAGAATCTCCCCTTTGGCGACCGATGGCTCGGACATATTCCGTTCCATGTAGAAGGCCCCCTTCTGGTGGGGGTTCTCGCCGTATCGAAGAAGGCTCTTCTTCACGAAGGCCAACGACATTGAATCCGGGAAGTCCACGCGCGCGATGCCGTTCAGATAGGACGCAATGGCCGCGTCATACGCAGCCGTCGTGCTGAACGCCTCGCGCGCCAATAGGGCCAGGGTTTCCTGACTCAGGACGCCGGCGTTGGCCCTCATCTCGTCGAGGATGCCCGCGTACCGCTCGGGATTCACCACCACGGCCACGAACTTATGGTTCTTCGCAGCGGAACGCAGCATCGAGGGGCCGCCGATGTCAATGTTCTCAATCGCCTCTTCGAGGCTCACGTCAGGCTTCGACACCGTCGCCTCGAAAGGATACAAGTTAACCACCACCATATCAATCGGCCCGATGCCCAACTTCTCCATCGCGGCGCAATGCTCCGCGTTGTCGCGCACGGCAAGCAGACCGCCGTGCACCTTCGGGTGGAGAGTCTTTACGCGGCCGTCCATGATCTCCGGAAAACCGGTGTAGTCGGATATCTCAATGACGTTAACGCCGCTCTGTTTCAGCTGCCTTGCCGTACCGCCGGTGGAGATGATCTCAACGTCGAGGGCGGCGAGGCCCTTGACGAACTCAACAATGCCCTTCTTGTCTGATACGCTAACCAAGGCTCTCCGAATTCTTGTCATTCCTAACGCTCCTGAGCTAGATAGTCCGCGCTCATACTGAGCCAAGTTGGCCGCAACACGCTCGCCTGACACGTTCCATAGGACAATCTCAGGCTGAACACAATACGCGGTCCAGCCGCACAAACCAATCCCCCAAACCCCGGCACGGCACATGGGAACGTCAGCGGGAAAGCGGCCTCTCCCTGGCCGCCTCCTTCGCCCTGTCGGCAGCACCTGCCAGAGCCGTCTGGAAGACGGGCGAAAGCCCCTGCCCCTTTTCCGTCACCAGCTTCTCCTTCTCGCGCAACACGCCCCGAACGGCAGCCTGTAACGCCAATGAAAACTTGGAATAGTAATAGAGCCGCGGCCGCGTATGAACGTAAGCGAACTGTTCTTTGGCAACACGAATCATCTCGGCTCGCGCGCCGAAGGCGTCGGGCTTCTCGTAGAGAGACCGCTCCACCGGCAATGCTGACTTGCAGTACCTGACCTGATTCTCCGGGTTTGCCAGGAAATTGATGTAACGCCAGGCAATCTCCGGTAGCGCGGAATCGGCATTTACGGCCAGGCCAAACGCCCGAGCAATCGAGGCGCTTCGAACGCCCTTCTCTCCCCCTGGCCCTCCGCTCCCGGGAGCCAGTGTCACGCCAATCTCTCCAGCCGCCCTGGACTTGGCCCTGTCGTTGGCAACGGAGAATGTTTCCACCCAGTTGAGGCAGAAAGCGGCTTGGCCCTCACTCAGCAGGTGTGCGGCATCTTTGCTGTTCGAATTCACGCACATCGGATTAGCCAGACCATCGTCCAAGAGTCTCCTCATGAACGCAAGCGATTCAACCCCCGGTTGATCCGCGAAGGCAGGCTCCCGTTTCGCATTCATGAAAGAACCGCCCTTGGCAAGGAGCACGCAACCAAAATCACAAATGAGGCTGTCCTGGTGGGCCCAGTGCGCGGCGATCGGGAACGGCACCACCCCTTTCTCCTTGAGCCGCTTGGACTGCGCGGCAAGATCGTCCCAAGTCGCCGGGGGAGACTCGATTCCGGCGGCTGCAAGCATTTTCTTGTTGTAGAACAAGCATAGGCAGTCCACCATCCAGGGCATCGCATACCACTTGCCTTTAAGCCGGAACCATTCCGCCGCAAACGGCATGATACCCGGTCCGCCAGTAGAAACGGACACGCCCCTCATCCGGTCCGTAAGGTCCGCAATAAACTCCCCTTCGGCAAACTCCGACATCCAGACCCCTTCGACCATCATAACATCGTAGGCCTGAGCACGTGTAGCGGCTGGAGAGATGATCGCCGTATGCTGGGACTCCGGGGCAACAAAGAATGGAAGGACGTCAACAGATTTCACATCCTTCTGAAACTCCTTTGTCAAGGCTCTGATATCTTCCTCGAGCCAGCCAGTATCCTTCATAAAGAGCGCCGTCAACCTCGGCCTTTCCTCGTCGCCACAGCCGAGAACGGAAAGGAGCGCGGCAAAGACAGCTACGACGCAGACCGACCGCCTCATGGCATCCTCACTTGATTTTTCAACGGTGCTGGTATTATCCTTATGGCAATATGGCGAAGTCAACATGAAACAGCCCCGACGCGAATTGGCGCTCTCTCCGTCTGGCGAGGGGAACTTTTTACAGGACCTGGCACTCACATGAAAGTGCCTGGCTCGCGCCAAGACGTCGGGCGCGTGCCTGGCACTGCGTGCTCCTTCCGGGAACCATCGAGATGGATACCGTTGACGTGGGATCGCTCACCGGCGGCCGCCTCGCCCGTATCGAGGCGGATGAGGGTCACCTTTTTCATCGAGATACTTCGCGGCATCATCGTGAGGGGTGCGGGGTGGGACGCGTTGTGGGATGAAGCTGTCGCGCTCGCGGCTTTCGCTCTTATTGTCACCGTCTTGGCGGCGCTGCGATTCCGGAAGACCTTGGAGTGATCGCCGTCCGCCCCTTCCCAACGCCGTCTCGTGAGGTACAATAGACATAGACACTTATCCAATGGAGCGAGCATGCTGAAGATTCAGGATCAGCCTGCCGACGACTACCACGTGGTTGCGCTTACCGGGTCGCTGGAGACGCAGAACGTTCCGGAGCTACAGCACCACCTGCATCAGGTCTTGAAGAAGCAGGTGACAGTGATTCTCGATCTCTCCGGCCTCGAGTACATCACCAGCGCCGGGGCGGCGCTGTTTGTGGAAATCGGGGGATTGGCCCGCAAGATCGGGCGCAGTCTTCGGCTTGCCGCCCCCCAGCACCATGTCAGGGAGACGCTGTCCATCCTCCACCTCGATTCCAGTGAGGTGCTGTTCGCGATCTACCCCACGCTCGAAGAGGCAATCAAGGGCTGACGCCCGAAAGGATCACGGCGTCGCCGTGACCGTGTACCGCCACGAACCCACGACGACGTTTGCCGCCGCCCAGAGACCCACGTTGTCGTTGTTCGGGTTGGCGTCCGACGTCACCCAACCAGTAACCTGCATGATCCGATCCAATCCAACCGCCACCGTGGGCGCAGGCCGGTTGGCGTTCTGCGCCTGCCACGTCGAGAAACCTCCCACCAACCCAAACACTCCCCCCAAGGCCACGGGGTCGGCAACCCAGCCGCTATCCGGGATCGCGTAGGCCGTGTTATTCACAAACCCGGATGCAGCGTCCCAGAGGGTCTCCGATACACGCATTGACGAGAGCATAAGCACCTTGAAGGCCTCCCCCGGCCGATCGTCGAGCGCGACATCGCCGGAAGTCTCCATACTAATCGTTGCGGTAAACGAGTCCTGGGCCGGGGGCGCGAAGCGGATTGTGCCGGCGACATGAAGGCCGGATATTGTACTTGATAGCGAAACCACAAGATCAATCCCCACCGTCGTCCAACTGACGCTGACCGGCGCGCCCTGGGAGTAAACGCCGCCTGACCAGAACGACGGCAATACAACAACCGATGTTCCCCAAGTTGAGTCGGGACCATAGTTCATGCGCAGATAGCCGCTGTCGAGGTGCAAAGCGGCATACTGGGGGAAATCGCCGCCCTCACCGTACGCAATGCGAAGCTCGATTGCGCCTGAATTCAGGGCTACACTCCAGGACCGCGAGGGTCCCAAGGCGCCCGTATTGAACAGAACGGATGCCGCCGTCTGCGCATCCGCAAGCCCGCCCGCGGCAACGATGTCCTTTCGCCCATCCCGGTCCAGGTCGGCCACCACGATGGCCTGCGGGTCGCCAGAGGCAAAATAGCGAACAGGAGAACGGAAACTGCCGTCGCCATTCCCCCGGAGTACCGCAACGCAATTGCCGAAACCGGCCGTCACAATGAGATCGGCCTTCGAATCGCCATCCACGTCGGCAATTGCCACGGCTTCCGGGAAGCGAACCGAACTCACACTCGCGGCGAAGGCAAAGGTCCCGTCACCATTCCCCAGCAATATTCGAAGGATGCTGGAGGCGGGATTGCTGACCGCAATATCGCTCTTTCCGTCCCCATTCAAGTCAGCCAGGGCAAACCGTTTCGCACCCGACCCCGCTCCTGCGGATGATCCCACGACAAAAGCTCCATCCCCGTCGCCGAGGAGGACCCAGAATTCCGATTGGCTGAGGACAATCACGTCAGGTTTTCCATCGGCGTTCACGTCCTCAATCACCGCCTGTTGAGGCGCGTCTCCCACGGAGTACCAAACACCCGAACCCAACGACCCGGCCTCATTGAGAAAGACTTCCGCCCCGGCCGACGCCCCGTTACAGAGGACAACGAGGTCCTTGAGACCATCGCGATTCAGGTCCGCGATCTGAACGTCCACAGGCGCCACGCCAGCCCCCAAGGTCAACGTAGTCCCCAAGCGGAACGATCCATCTCCATTTCCATAGAATACCGAAACGCTGCTGGAATCGCTGTTAGCCAAAACCAGGTCATCCAAGCCGTCTGCATTAATATCCCCTACGCCCAAGCCGTTCGTCAAGTCACCCGAACCGTATGATACAGCCGCGCTGAATGTGCCGTTCCCGTTCCCCAAGAGCACACTAAGCCCCGCGTTGCCGCCAAAAATGAGATCCGCAAACCCGTCCCGGTTCAGGTCCCACGCCAGAGCATCCTGTATCCCAGGGGCGGCGCCAAGAGTCGCGGCGGCCTGCAGAGACCCATCCCCCCTGCCCTTGTAGAAAATGATGCTGTCATAGCCGGGATTCGTGACGACAACGTCCTTAAAGCCGTCCCCGTCAAAGTCCTCAACAGACAACGCGCCGAGGAGCGTCCCGCCCGGATATGTTGTAGGCGGCATGAATGTGCCGTCGCCGTTGCCCGTCACGATGAGAAGGTTGTTCCCGAAGGGATTTGTGACAAGCAGGTCAGGTTTGTTGTCGCGGTTCATGTCCGAGACGGCAAGCCTGCCCGGGTACGCGGCCAAAGGCCGAACTATCTCGGTCTGGAAGCCCGTCGTCAAGCTGCCAAGCAGGACCGTGTACGCGCCGTCCGAGGTCACGGTTACGATATCCATCCATGGATCCGCATTGACCCGCGCGGCCGCCACGCCGACATAGCCCGTCGTGGTCCCATAAGCCACAGGCTCCGAGAATGTTCCGCCCCCTTTGGCATACAGGACATACAGGCCGTTCAGGCAACCCACAATAATGTCGGGCCTGTTGTCCCGATTCATATCCGCAACCGCCAAGGTCTGCGGCCAGTCAGGCAACTGGATGGCCGTATCCTGAACGAAGGTTCCGTCCCCCCGACCGCGCAACACCACAAGTTCTTCCGACTCGCCACTGCCGACGATAATGTCAGGACGTCCGTCGCCCGTTATGTCCCCCACGGCAAGTCCCGCCGGCCAGGCTCCAATGCCATAGGTTACCGCGCCTCGGAATGTGCCATTGCCATTACCCATAAGGACTGCGAGGCCATCGGCGCCGGACACGACGATATCCAGTCTTCTGTCGCCATTCAGGTCACTGACCGCTAGTTCGAGAGGCAACACGCCGACAGGATATTCGCTTGACAAACGGAAGGCCCCCGCCCCATCCCCCAAGAGGATCGAGACGGAGTCCGCCTCACCGTTCGCCACAACCAAGTCAAGCCTGCCGTCGCCGTCGAGATCGCCGGCCACGACGTCCTGCGGGCCAGCGCCTGTCTCGAAGATTCTCGCTGCGGCAAAAGACAATCCACCCGCAACCACCTGCGCAAATGCATTCGCCGGCACAAGGGCGCCCGTACTGCGCGTGTCGTAGCGCAGCAGGTTCCCAACCCCCGGTGACTTGGCCTGCCACTTCCCGGCCCAGTCGCCGTCCACCGTGGCGTTGCCAAACTGACGTGCGGTGACCGTCCCCGTCATCGCCCGCCGCACGTAGATTTCGTTGAGGCCTGGAGCGCCCGTCTGGACTCCGCCGATTTTCACGATTCCCGCAAGCGTTCCCCCAATGACTATGGCCTTGCCCGCGGTGCTTACCACATTTCCGGAAATGCCTGCGGACGCGCCCGCAGGCAGATCGCCATCAAGGCCGAGCACGCCCTGCAGGTCCTTGGATATCTGTATCTTTGCCCCAGGAAGCACCGCCCCGCGCAAGTCTATAGCGCCTGACGGCAACACAGCGCCCCTCACGGAAATGCTGCCGCTGAAATCTCTACCTTGTGGCAGAAAGATGGCGCCCCCCAAGTTCCCGCTCACGGACACACTCGCCTTGCCCCCTCCCAAAGTCAAACCGCCGCTGCTAAGCCCGCCGCTCACCTTGACGACGCCTCCGGCGGCCTGCAACACGATGGCTGTGTCCTGGACCCCGCCGTACAACGCAACTCTCTTCGCATAAGCGCCAACGACGAGTTCCGAACCCGTCACCCCGCGACTGACGTTAACCGAGCCTACGGTACCGTCGAGTTTGATAGAGCCGTCAAGGACCGGGCCTTTCACCGAGAGCGACTTCACTCCTCCTCCTACATGAATGTCGCCATCAGTGAGGCCGCCTTTCAGAGTGATCTTGCCCGCTGTTCCCCCAACCTCGATAGAAGGGTCGCCGGTGGTCCCGATGGGGCGAAGGTCCCCGCCGACGGTGATCCCGCCCACAGACCCAGACAGAGAGACCTGGGCGGACACAACCCCTCTCGACCAGGGAGTAAGTGACAATTGCCCCAAGCCGCCTCTCCCGGAGACGGCGCCGCCCCAAAGAGTGTTCCCGCCCGTGGAGTTCATGTCCTTGATGGTAAGGCTGTGGCCCGCAGTCGTGTCCGTCAGGAGGACGCTTTGGATTTCAACGCCTTGGGTCCCCGTCCCGGTGAGACTCACCAGACCAGTGCCGGAGGTCGGGCCGCTCAAGGCTACTCGAATGAGGTCGCCGTCGGAATCCGAGAACATGACCGGCGTCTTGACTGTCAGTAGGAAGGCATCCAGCGCGATCCTCGGCTCCAGCTCCTCGATTCTCAGCGCCCGATGGATTCGAGATGAAACGAACATCACGTCTACTCCACAAGCTGCATCAACCACCCTCGTGGGGGCCCTCACTT
The DNA here is from genome assembly GCA_964409935.1 of uncultured Planctomycetota bacterium. Lineage (GTDB taxonomy): Bacteria > Planctomycetota > Brocadiia > JAADGH01 > CAYPFP01 > CAYPFP01. The sequence goes on from CAYPFP010000005.1 coordinate 71,067, forward strand.
GTTCTCCGAAGTCTCGTCGCCCTTGGGTTTTCCCTTGGGCCATTCCCAGCCGACATACGACAGACCCATGTTGTAGGCGAGTTGGTCGCGAGGCATCTGCAAGAAGAACTGGTGCCCGGCGTCGGAGCGTCGCAATTGCCTGAAGGCGAGGAATTCGCGTTTCTGCTCCTCGCTCTCCCACGGGTACTCGTCAGCAACATCTTCCGGGAAGCCGTATTCGACGACCGGCTGCTTCTGCTCGCGAAGCCAGCGCTCCAGCGTAAAGGCACGGCGCCGCTTGATGAAGACGTTCTTCGTGTGCATAACGTCCTTCAACGCCGAGACCGAGGTAAAGCCGTCCTTGGCGCTCTTCCTGACCAAGTCGAGACCCTGATCTGTACGCGCCACAACGCATGAATGATTCTTCCATCGGGCGCCCTGCGTGTCGCCGACCGAAATATCCGCCGTTTCATTCACGCTGTCGAAACACAGAGAACACCGGAGGGTTTGATACAGGGGCGCCAGGCGCGAGATGTCAAAGCCGTAGTTGTCGAACTCCCAGTGCCGCAGGACCTTTCCATCCTTGAGTGTAACGCGGGCGCTACAGTTGCTTTCGCTGTGCATCGTGAACGAGGCCACCTGGGAGAAATCCGTCACACCCAGTTCGCGAATAATGTGCTCGGTAGCGCGCGGGCTGAGACATACCCCGCAGAAGATGCCGACCGTTACGGTGACCCTTTGCGCGGCGGGAACACCAAGCTTCTGGAGTTTACGCAACGCCTGTATGTGGCAGGGCAGACCTACGCACACACACCGTTCATCGGCATCCGTCAGGCTATTGAGCGCCTGCAACACCGGCACGAGCACATAACGCGAACCGGCCGACTTGCGCAGGTCCTGGATGGTTCGAGCGACCACGGGCTGTTGTCGCCAAGGCTCCTTGGAATCGCGCGTGATGACCACGGCGGCATCCACTTCCCTCTTCTCGATCAGATAGCTGAGGAAGGCGGCCACAAAGCCACCGGATGCGCCGCGCCGGGACATTTCCGGGTCCGTGGCCCGCCCAACGAATTTTTCCTTAAGGATCCCAAAATGGCTCTTGTATTGGCGGCCCGTCCGGGGATCGTAGTTCTCTTTCAGGCTGAAGACCCGACGCATCAGGTCACTCACCGGCAGGCGACGCCCGGGACACGCCTCCAGACAAGCGCCGCACTTCCTGCACTCGGCCGGTCTCAACTGCCGAGGACAGCGATCGGGGGGATCGAACACGATATGTTTGACGGGGCAGGCCGCCGCACACGCCCCGCAAGAACAACAAAGCCCAGGCTTGAGGACTTCCTCCACCAGGGCCGTAAAGTCCTTGTGCATCTTACATCCACTCCTTCAACAGGCGCTCGACGCTGGCACAGACAGCCATGTGAGACCACCGCATCTGCGCATCGCGCGGAGTCTTCTTGCAGTTGTTTTGGACCTCGACGGTCAGTTCGGGCGTTCCCGACTTGAGGGTAACCCAATCAATCAGCCATTTACGCCGTCTCGCAGGATCGGCAGGATCCGGACGTCCCATGGTACCCCCATAGGTTCCAACAACCCGATACGGCTTCGCGCCGCCGCGTTCCCAGGCCTTCATGACGTCTATCGCCCAGGACGCGGCATAGGCTTGCACTTCTCTTGGAATCCATTCCTGTGTCGGATGCTCAACCCACGTGTCATGCGCATCCCAGGGCGGTTCCGTATCCCTCTCCATGCCCTGGTGCAGGTTCAGGAACATATCGTACTTCACCCGCGACGTCAGCCGATCAATCAGCCGCCACAGGGCGGTCCGCTTCGATTGGTTGCCCTCGGCATACTCTGTCGGACTGATCTGCTCATAGACAATGCCTGGATGGGCGATCCTCTCCACAGAGTTGTCGAACTCCGGGTGCTCCGTCCAGAACTTCGCATGATCGGGCGCGTCGCCCTGCATGATGCGGTAGAAGTCCTCGTTGGGCACATCGCCTTCCCACACATCACGCGGTGAGCGCGCGCGTCCGTCCGGATTGCCGTCGGGAATGAGAGTGATCAACAGCTTTCGCAGGATTTCATCGCGCGGGAGATCAGTGGGCGACCCGTCCAGACGCTTACCCGCCAGCAGCTCATTGGCGAACTCCATGCAAGCGGCTGTGCCGGCAGGTTCATGGGCATGGGGAACAACCACGAGGAGCTTCTTCTTTCGCGTCGTCTTTCGGGCCTTCTCGGTGATGGCAACGGCATACATCTTCTGACCTGCGAACTGGCGCTCGCACTCAAGTTCGGTCAGTGTCGGGTACTGATTTCTATATTCGCGCAGCTTGGCTTCGACTTGCGCCGGGCGCACAATCCACCAAGCCGGCAAAGCCTCGCTCATCAACGCTCGGTCTGACCGCCTCCTGCCCATATCGGCCGAGAGCACACACCGCGCTCACAGCCTCATATTTTCCAGTATAGCAGGGCGCGAAATGCGCCGCAAGCTATTTCGAACCCGCTCGCCCCACACTTGCCCCAGACGGCAGATGCTGTGGCAGCCCCCGGCCCCTCTCAGACTCTGTTGCGGGATGCGCGCAAGACACCAATCAGGTCCTGCGCTCCGAGCACGCACGTCGCGGCGACGACGGTAACGCATACCGCCATGAAGACTGTGCCATAGGCCCCCTCGGCCAGCGTTCGCGCCCCCAACGCCAGCAGCGCGACGAGCAGGAGCAGTGCGAACTTGACACCCGATGGTTTGCCGCTGCGCCGCCACCCCGCATAGCACAGCAAAGCCACTACGCCGACCATGAGCACCATGGCCGGCAAGCCCAGCGCGCCGCGAACGTAAGTCGAGCGGATACGCGCCGGCTTGTCCGTCGCGAGGATAAGGCCCTGATAGTGGAATTTGTTGGGCAGGTCCGGTTTCTTTCCTGTGTAGATGGACTGCAAGCCCGCGCCGCGGTGCTGGGCCGGAGCCTGGGCCTTCTGTTGTTCGAGCCGCTGAATAGCCGCAATGTTCGCCGCCGCCTGCGAGGTCATGGCCTTGGACTCCGCGGCTTCGCGGGCCGCTGGGGTGACGCGCCGCATCTCGGCATACTCGGCGTCCGCCGAGATCATCTGGAGGCGTTGCTCGAAGTACTCCGGACGTTCTATCCGTGTGAGGTTGCCCGAATCTCGAATAATGTCGTAACCTCTCGGCAAGGCTAACGTCCACGCCAGACGCATTATGCCGATATTCACCGCCGGACATTCCAGATCAAGCACGCCAAACAGATGCAGGGGGTTCAGCTTGCTGCTGAAACGGAGGCGAACCTCAAACGCCTCGGCCGTTCCGCTGATTGACTTTCCGGCCCGAGCGATGGGCAGCTTTGTGATCGTGATCGTCCGGTCCTGCGCCGCGCGCTTCTCCTGGAAGGGCGACACCGGCTCGCCGCCCACGAAGGCATGCCATATCTCCACCGCCTCGGGCAGGCCAAGCTCCAGGTACTGTTGGCGGCTGTTCCGAACGTATGCCACGAAATCGGTGATCATGTTGCCTTCGGCCGTGACCGTCGTCTCCAGTTTGCACGACTCCATGACGGCAACCGTGACCTCCGCCGGATCGTTGATCCCCCACTCAACCTTGATTGAGAAGGGATGGTCCACATACTTGAACGCCATCAGGATAGGAACCGTGATTCCTTGTTTGTACTCGTGGGGAATCTCGCGTTCGTCAACCGGCGTCAGATTGGAGAGGCCCTTGTCCGGAAGCGTAAGCTCCACGTCCGACCGGGAAGCCACCGCCAGGAAGCCCGTCTCGCGTTCGACATCCAGCGCCTGAACCCCGGCATATTCCAGCGGCGCGTTCTTCTTATCCAGTTTCCGCTGGAATGTGGTAAACAAGCGATACTGCCCCATCTTCTTCGCTTGCAGCGTGATCGTCCACGTATTCTCTTTCTTGTCCTCGTCTTTGCGCTTTATCGCTTCCCCGTCAATGTCCACATTCGTGACATCGGCCGGGAACTTCAGCTTGAACGTCTCCACGCCGGCATGCAGTATGTCGTACTTGGCGGTGGCGCTGGCCTGCATGAGGTTCTCGCCGACGGTAATGAAATTGAACAGCTCCGCAATAACGCGCGGCTCCACGCGCTCGACGGTCAACCCCAATTCCCAAGGCTGCGAGAAGTACTTGAAGGCCAACGCCGTGTCGCCGGGCGCGCCGAAGAACGGCTGCGGCAGTTCGCTCACATCAATATCGTCGAGGCCCTTGACTTTTCCTTCCGCCCGTTTCAGTCGGTAGCTCGCTTTGGTTCGGACAGCGACAAATCCCCGCTCCTTCTTCGTATCCACCGTGCTGATCACGGGCACCTGAATGCCCTTGAGGATGTCGGCAATCTCTTTCTGCGTGCTCAACTTGAGAGAGTACTCCCCTTCCTGCTTCTGCTTCAGGCTGACTGTCAGAACTCCTCCGGCCTCGTCGTAGCTCTCGTCGTCCACCTCCTTGCCTTCGACAACCTGGCGTTTGAGGTCGGACGGGATTTTGATCCTGATCTGGAAAAGGCCCGCCCGACGGATCGTGTAGTTCAACTGGGTCTCCATCGCCAGTTCCTTCTCATCCACTGTGACGATGGTGTTCACGACGGCTTCAACCTCGGGCTGAAGCGGGTTAATGGCAAGGGCCATCTTGTAGCCCGGCTTTATGTACCGGAATGCCAAGTCACCCGTCCCGTCCTTATGCCCCAGTTCCGCCGGCACCTCCTTGACGTCTATCTGGTTGATGCCCTCCACGCGCGCCACCTCGACACGGATCCCCGCCACAGCGGACACCACCACAAAGCCGCGTTCGCGCTCCACGTTAGCCAGCGCGATGACGGGCACCTCGGCCGATTGCGGAGTCTTCACGTCGGCCTCCGCCTCAAACCGCAATTCGTAGGCGTTCTCGGCCTTGGCCCGCAAGTCCACCCGAACGGTGTTACCTTCCATCTGCCAGTTGTTTATATTCTCTCCGCGCACGTCCACCAGCCGAACGCCAGCCGGCACTTGCGCCAGAAAGGAAAAGACGCCCGCATCCCGGATACTGTACTTGACCACGAGACTAAGGCGGAGCGTCTCCACCGAGGCCCGAACCTGCGTAAAGGTTTCCGCCGAGACCTTCGCCACCACCTCACTGAGGCCCAGCATCAGCGTGAACGGCCGCTTCAGGTATCGGAAGCCCAGATTAACTTCATCGCCGCCCTTTGGCTCAACAGGCGGCAGCTCGCGAACGTCAACCTGCAGGATGTCCTTGCCCTCTTTTGGCTCCACTTGAAGACCCTTCAGAGCCGCAATGGCGATGTGGCCCGTTTCGCGCATAACGTCAAGCGGTTGAATGCTGGGCGCCTCAAAAGTGGCTGGTACCTTCTCAAGCGGCAGTTCAAGCCTCAGCACCACCTTGGCCGACTTGTCGGCCTCCCCCGTCAGGTCAATGCGAAGGACGCGACTTGACTCCGCACCTTCCACGTCCCAGGTACGCATATCCTTGCATTCGACGCTGAGGAGGTTGGCCTTGGCCGGAATCTGGATTCGGAAGGTATCAACCTTGCCCTGAACGATGCTGTACTCGATGTTTGACTCGACGTGGAGCGTACCCCGTCCCGCGCGCAGCAGCGTGTTCTGGGCGGCAAAAACGATCGCTTCGACCTTCTTATCGGGCGCCTTCGGAACCCAGCGAAGCGTCACCTGGTCCGCGGCGCCGCCATAGACGGTCACCAACGACGCCTTGTCACCGATGGGCTTGGTCTCAATCCCGACCTCCGGCTCCCCTTTCACCTCAATGTCTTTCGCGGGGATCGTCAGTTGCACCATGGACTTCACGGCGGGGGGCATGGGCACGACGAGTCGCGGGTCCTTCTTGCCACCGCTTACCTTCTGAACGAAGGCAAGGCTCAGGTCGTACTTGCCCTTCTTCTCCACCAGCACTTCCACTCCCCCATCGCCCGTTCGCACCAGTCTCGCCGTCGTCCAGAAGCCGTACAGCTTGATGTCAGACACCGCCACGGGCACGCTGAACAGACGGAGCCTTTGTATGCCGTCCTTCAGAGACTCGACTTTCAGCGACATGTCGAACTTCGCAATCTCGCCTTCAACAGCGCCGGTCGCAGTCATCTCGGAGATGACCAGGTTTACTTCCGGCGGCGGAGGGGCGGGGGGGCTGACCTTGGGCGGGGGCGCCGCCACTTCCGCCGAAGCCGCCGCACACGCTGCTACACCATACATAGCAACGCCAGGAAGGAACGACACCGCGGCGATCAAGCGATATAACCGTCGGCTACGCATGGGACCCCTCCTTCGTTACATAACCAACGAGTAACACACCACGGGAAGCGCCCAGACAGCGCCAATGCGGAGATTTCATCCGCCATCCGACCGCACATCCGTCGTGTCCATACAACCTTAGACGCTGAAGGTGCCCGGCGGTTCCCCATGAGCCTACACCTCCACCTCCAGATTGTCGTGCGCCACGACAACGTCACACCCTCTGGCATCCTTCAACCCGGCGAAGATCTTGCGATCATCCCCGCAGAGGGACGGGTGGATATGGTTGACGATGACGCGTTTAATCCTCTCCAGGGGCAACTCGGCAAAAAGCCTCTCCGGCGGAAAATGCGCGCACTCCACGATAACGGCGTCGCATCTCTTGCCGTCGGCCCCGTTCGCCAAGCCCGCGATGTCGGCGGGGCTTCCCAGGTCGCCGGAGTAGACGACTCTCTTGCCTTCGGCTTCCAAGACAAAAGAGTAAGCCCGATGACCGTGAGGCCTGCCTTCGTCGTCTATGCGATCCCGCCCCAAGTGCGATGTGGCATGAGCCGAAACCGCGACCCTTTCGTCCCGGTAAATAGGCCCTTCACGGATCTCTTCGAGGAGCAACTTGAACGGCAACCTGCCATCCCCCATCTGCAGCGATTCAAGGTATTGACGCAGAGGCGCGACAGAATGCGCCGGCAGGTAAACCCGGAGTGAGTTGTCGGGGCGGAACCGGAACTCCGGCCCCCTGCTCTGCCAGAGCCAAGCCACCTGCAACAGCATGGGCAGGCCGCCCACGTGGTCGGCGTGACTGTGGGAAATGAAGACCGACTTGATGGAATAGATGCTCACATTGCTGTTGTGTATCGTGGCGGCGCATGGTTCCCCCGCGTCAAGAAGGTATGACGCATCGCCCACGCCCACCAGCACGGCCTCGTTGTATCTTCCAGGCATCGGCACACCCGACGCCGAACCCAGCACGCGCAGCTTCATGGTCTCAATTCACCTCTGCCAGTTCCTCAGTTCCCCTATAACCTTGATCCTGTCGCCCGCGCCACACGCCTCGTAACAGCGTTTCACCACCTCGTAGCCTTCCGGAACTTTCCCCACAAACGTTATCGGACGAGGGTGGACGAGTGCCAGATTCTGCGGGAGATCACCCACCTTCAGGACTCCCAGGAACTCCGGCCCGCTGTTCCAGTGCGAAGCCACAGGTTCCTGCAGGACGATCTCACTAATCTGCGGATCAAGTATGGCCGCGTAAATGGCGATCGCTGCGTTCCAGCCCCGTCCGAAAACGATTACGTCCCCCACGTTGGGCTGGCGCCGAAGGACCGCAATTGCCTGTAACAGGTCGAGAGTCTGGCGCTCAGGCAAGCTGTAACCGAGGATCGGATAGGCCCGCCGCACCGTCCATTCCAGGCCCGGTCCGATGGAGCTGTCGCCGGTCCCTCTCACAGAGACCGAAGCCATGCCCGCCTTGTCGGCAGGCAGCCCCTGCATGCCCGTCCCCTGCAGCACGTACGGCGACTGCGCCTCCGCTGTCAGAGCCGCCACCATGAGCGGAAACGGTCGAGGGCCGCGCACCGGCGTCCCCAACTCGGCTCGTATAGACAAGCCGGGTTCAGACTCAAGTTCGAAAACCCGATACTCGAAGGTTTCGCTTCTGCCAACCGACCGCACCGTGTAGGCCACAGGACCGTGTGCGGCATCCAGACTTTCCGGAATCCATCGAAACGTCGTGGTGCGCAATTTCTCGATGGCTTCCTTCTGGTAACGCTCCCAGTCAGCCTTGCTCTTGCCGTCCCATCCTGACGGCAGCGACACAAAGAGCCTATCGGCATCCTTTAGACGGTCCTCGGCTGGAGGCTTCTGGCCCGGATACACCGCAAGGTCATCGTCCTTCTCCTGCTCCTCTCGAATGTCCTCCGCCACCGACTTATCAGACCCCTTCAGATGTTTCTCAAACCAGTTGAAGATCGCGAGGCGCGTCTTCGGCGTGTACCCGTGCGGGGCGACGTCCTCGACCAGACCCAGGTTATCTTCGCAGCCGTAAAGCCGATACAACAATCTCACGCGATGGACCAGGTCGCGATATGCGTAGGGCCGCCAGAGCGTGTCCTCAGTAGCCGCCGCAACCAACAAGGACCGCGGAGCAATAAGACTTGCCACATCGGTGTAATCCCACCCGTAGGTGTTCACCCAAAAGGCGCAATCGCAGTGCCCGTCAATCGTCCGGTCGCGCACGTGCTGATACACCGTGCCCGTCTGGCACGAAGGCGCCGCCACCTTCACGCGCTCATCCGCCGCTGCCGTAAACCACGTAATCTGCCCTCCCCCGCTGTTGCCCGTCATACCAAAGCGACTCGGATCCACATCCGAGCGCGAGGACAGGTAGTCCATGGCGCGCATGGCCGCCCAGACCTCCACGGCAGCCGGAGAGTAGCCTTGACTGTACCAGTGCCACCAACGCTTGCGGTACACTCCATGGTGAAAGCCCGCGTTCTCGCCGATTTGTATCGCGTCCAACACCATTGCGACATAGCCGTGCTCGCCGAACCAGCGCGGATGGGCCTGGTAATGACACTTAGCCCGCTGAGCGTGCCCGCACAGGTAGATCACGGCGGGCAGTCTGCCCGAAATCTCTTTTGGCCGGTACACATTTGCCGCGATGCGGCAGCCCGGCATCGGCTGGAAGTGGAGTTTTTCGACAACGTAATGACCGCGATCCAGCGTACCGGTAACCGTCACGTGCATGTCTGTCCGCGGAGGCAGCGGGTCAAGCCCCAGCATCTCCAGCCATTGTTTCCGTTTATCGCGAAGCCGCGACTTCCACACCTCCAAGGGCGGCAACTCCGCAAGTGAACGACTCGATACCTCCTCGGCACGACGCAGAATCGAGCGATACAGCATTGTAGGCGCCTCCTGTCCATCCCCGACGCGCAGCCACAGCCCGGACATGGCCAAGCCCGCCCCGATCATGCAAACCGCCACCCATGACAACCGCATCGCCGCGCTTCTCATTCTCTGTAGGCCCGTATCTGATACACCCGGGCCTCCTCGGAATTAAGGGCCTTCAAGATTTCAAGGCGCACTCTATCGGTGGTCACATCGCCGAACCGGTGCGGACGGAAACGTCGCCAGTTATCGCTCTCCGTGAAAGCCGTTTTCCACTGACCCTTCACATTATACAGCAACCGGTAGTCCTGAGCCGTCACCTCGGCTCCCGGCTTTATGGACGGAAACCGGCCAAAGATATTGCTGTCAAAGGTCAGGTAGACCGTGTTAAGGGTGACGTTTTGCCCAAAATCAATCTCAAGCCACTGCGGAAGCCCCTTGGCGGGATCGCTGCGCCACTGGCGGGCCTGCCCCTCCGTCGGCCAGGACATGCCGTCTACAGCCATCTCCGGCCCCAGCCGCCCCAGACGCTGCGCAGCACCGTAGGGCTTGATCACGTACGACCCCCGCACTGTAGTCCATGCGCCCGGCTTGCCATAGGTCCTGCGACCATCGCCCGCTCGACACAACCGCCAGCATAGCCTCGGATTCGCGGCAAGCCACACAAAGTACTCCTTCCCGGGCTTCAAAGGCTCCGCCAGCTTGAAATCCACCCAACGATACCCGCCCGGCTTTACCGACGACTTGACCACGACGGGGGGCGACACTCCCGATTCCTCCACGCTCAGGATAGCCTCCTGGACTTCATCGCCCTCCGCGCGAAGTTGGAGCGAAATCGTCTGCACACCCGATTTGGTAACGCCAATGTATTGGCCGCGCGCCATGGTGCACGGCGCGTCCCGGTCTGGTTTAGGCTCGGTCGAGCCGAAGAACCCAAGCGAATCGTCCGCACATGAACTCGATGCCGTGGCCCTCGCCCCGCGACACAAGTCCCCCGAATCCCTGTGCGACACACCCGGAATAAACACGTCCCACTTCAGCAGAACCTGCTGCAACTCGTCTATGTGCGCCGGATAGACGCCCCGCGGTTTGGTGCCGTGCTTCCAGCATATCCATGCCGCCGCACCCACGGCCTGCCCCATAAGACCGATGGTCTGCATGAGCCGCGTGGATCCCAAGGCCACGTGTGTGACGCTCACGTGCCTGCCGGCCAGGAACAGATTCTCCACGTCGCGCGTATATAGGATGCGATATGGAATGCTGTATATCGTCTCAAGGTGTGTGAAAATCGCAGGCGGAACGTCCTTGCCATAGATTCCGGGCGAAGGGTGAAGGTCAATGGGCCAGCCGCCGAAAGCCACGCGGTCGGGGAAGAGAACGGCACTTTGGACGTCGTTCTGTGTCAGAACCAGATCTCCGATAAATCTCCGCGACTCGCGCTTGCCGCCGACCGTCGGCACCGGCTTCAGCCGGTAGTTTCGAACCTTGTCGCGGGTGTCCGGGTCGTGGTTCTTGGCCCAGTCGAACGCACCGAAGATAACGCGAAGCAGCTCGTCTCGGATCTCCTCGGCATCCTTGATGGTGTCGAGCATACCCCCGTACTCAATCCACCATTCCCCGCTGACCAAGTTTTTCTTGCGCTTCGTGAAATGCTCGGCGGTAAATCTCGTCGCGAACGCCGGTGCGGTGAAGGGCTGCGGCGTGTCCATGGCCACTGAGCCGTGGATGATGGATGTGCCCATTGTGTGCGGGTTTGGCTTCTCCGGGGCAAGGCTCTCGTCGTATTCGTCACGACCCTCCTGCCCGTGCCGGAACTCCGCGCCCGCGCTGAAGGCAATGGCGCCGTCACCCGTACAGTCCGCGAAAAGAGGCGCCTTGAACAGATATCTCTTTCCACTAACGACGTTCTCAGTCTCCACTGCGACTATGCGCTTCTTGTCCTCCATCACGGCACGAACACCCTCGGTGTTATAGAACACCGTGAGACCGGGAACGTGCTTGACCACAAGTTCAATGGCATCGGTCCAGTTCGCCACACCCTCACGGCGGAATCCCTCAGCAATCTCCTCACAAATGCCTGTTTCCCGGAAACGGCTAGTGTGTGGACAGGCCCCCCCCGGCCCCACGTTAATCTCTCTGCTCGCGTTCCCGCCCAAACAGGGCCGATTCTGAATCAGAGCCGTTTTGAGGCCCAAACGCGCTGCCTGGACCGCCGCGCAGATGCCGCCGTATCCTCCACCCACCACAACAAAGTCGAACGCCAGCGACTCCGGCTCCTGCCTCCCCAGAATACCTTCGCGCATCCTCGCAATGCCTCCCAGATCATCGGGAGGAACATAGTCAGCCGCGGTGGTCAGAAGCACCGCATCACACCGGCCATAGTAACCCGTAAGGTCGTGCAGTCTAACCGTAGCCGGGCCCTGCTCGAGATCAAATCTGCCGCCCGAAATCCAAGCCCAGCCCTTTTTCTGTTCCCCGAACGTCGTTGCGCTCAGCACGTCATTAACGCCAACCTGGAATTTCCCCGGAGACGTCCTATCCCAGTCCTTGCAACGAACCCAGAGGTGATAGGCGCCGGAGCGGGGCACTTCGACACGCGTAACGGCATCAGCCACGGGGACACCCGTGCCGGCGGCCAGCAGATACGTAGAGCCCATCTGCTGCCGGAATTGGGCGTCCACCGTCCAACCGCCGACATCATCGAAGCGCTCGGCTTCCAGATAAAGGTATGAGTGTTCCTTATTTAGCTCAGTCGCAGCCGTCACTGTAGGCATAAACACTCCCCAGAAAGAGGCCAATACCGTCAGCCAACAGGCAACCACCATCTTCCACCTCACCGGTCACTCCAGCCTCAGCACAGACCAAAGCCCGGCTTCAGCAACTCTAAGGACAACCCCGTCCACAGTCGTTTCCACAGCGACATCCACCGGCGCGGCGCCGGGCGCAAAAAGTTGACAACGCGAGGGCGTTCCGCCGCGTAGCAGCCCGGGCGCAAGGCGAACGGTGAAATTCCGCTGCGGCTCAACCTTGTCGGTCGCGAAATCGTAATTCCGGTTGAGTAGATGGACGACCAAAGGCGAGTCGCTACGGCCCGCCGCCCGTCGCGGCAAGACCCAGATTCCGGTCGCCCCCTCCACACGAACCCACGATCTGATGGCATCAAGCAGAGTTGCTGCGTCTTTCCACACAACCAGCTTTCCGCCGAGCCCGCTCTTGTCCAGCACGGCTTGCTGCGTAACATCCAAGTCGGCGTCTGATGTGATGACAATCTTCTCAAAAGCCTCAAGCGCTCTTTCGCTCAAAGTCATAGGCAAGAGATCATCCCCCGCGCCAACGAGCGCAAACGGCACGTTTGCGTTGAACAGACACTCGGCCACGGCGCCTGCGGCCTTCCTGTTCTTTCGCCAAGCCGCATGACTGAATACAACGCCCACCTGACCCACGGCATCAAACCCGTCGAGGAGCATCGTGTTCCTGCGCACAAACTGGAAGAGGTCCGCGTAGTCCTCATCCTTCCCCTCAAAATAGTGCGTTCCCTTCGCTTCGGTGTAAGCACCATTGACGCCCCTTTGGCGCCATGAAGCAATGCCCAAAGGCACACGATTCCGCAATCCAGTACCGGACCAGGTTCACGGACTTGGTTTCCTGCGCGTATGCCCAGTCCTTGCCGCCGGCCGTAGCCGCAATCCCCCGGTCAATCATGTCGGCTCACTTGTATGTAAAGGCCGCCGACGTCCCAAACTGCTTGCTGGGGGCGTTCATGCCGATCTCGCATGAATAATGGTTCATATGCGGCATGACCACAAAGGCCTGCTGGCTTGGCGGCGCGCCATTGACGCACCGCACCAAGGGCTTTCCGCGCAGTTCCTCAGCATACTCTTGGAGTCGGCGAACCACTTCTCCCGCCGCCTTGGCCTGAAACGTCCGGAACTCCCTGTCCAGCGGCAGGCCGGGCGGAGCCCCCCACGGCTTTCTCATCAGCTCTTCGTTGCTCTTCACGTACTTGCCAAGAAGGAATCTGCCGTAGTGGAAATCGTCAAGCTTCTCGACCCCAACCGACCGCAAGGCTTCCGCGTCAACGTTAGCTGTCAAGTACTTCCGGAAGCCCTCCATGCAGTTGTCGCAGAAACACCCCCCCTTCCACAGCGATCCTGTTGTCCCGCCATAATCGTCAATATGATACCCGTCCGGCTCGCCGGTCATCGCAAGCCTGGTCCGATCCCTCAAATAGGCCTGGTACAGAGGGCTGTTGCTGCAGAACCAAAAATTGAAGCCAGTCTTGTCCTTGTACTTCTGGTCCCACAACCAGGGCACATGCACCGGCTTGCCCTCAATGTCACGGCAGATCGCCTTCTCATATTCCGCACAACTATCAATCATGCCTCGGAATTCCGTGACCATGCCGATGCCGGCGTTGTACTGGACACCGAGGTCCTGCGCCGTCTTGACCCGCGCCCGGAAATCTGCAATGTGCTTGGGTTCGTCGCGCCAGGCATGCCCGCCCCAGTCCACGACGGTGGCCCCATAGGCCTCATAGACTTCCTTCTGGCTGCCCCCCATGAACACAACGTCCGAGCGCTTCAGCCTTCGGTCTGCCCGCTGTTCCTGCCCCAATGCGATCCCACACACCAACCCACAAGCCACGACCAACCACCAGCTTCCATGCATTTCAAGGCTCCCTGAGAAACACCCCGGCTCGCCCCGTCTCAAACCATCTCCCGCCATCGCTATCAAGGTATCATTGCCCGCACCGGTTCGCAACATCTTGATCCCGCTTCCGCCACCGCGTCCCAAGTATTGACTTCGACGCCCCACACAGACATAATCAGCTTGCGGTGGAACTCATGCTTCTTCGCACCCACCAACTGCAAGGACCCCGGCATGAGCGATGTATCGGAGATACTCAAACAACTCGCCGATGAGCGAGAGGCTTACACGGCTCGCATTGACGCCATTGAGTCGCTGCGTTCCCTCCCCAAGACCGAGCGTCCACCAGAACTCCTTGATGCCCTCCTCAGAGCCTTGACATTTACCGACCCCCACGTCCGCCGCAAGGTTGCCGAAGTTCTCCCCGACTTCGCCGCAACCCCCGAAGAGCATGCCCGGATTTTCACGGCCTTACAAGCGGCGCTGAGCGATCCGGACCAAGGCGTCCGACGCAACATCGTTCGCTCCCTAAGCCACTGCAAGGACACACGAGTACCCGAAGTCCTTCGGGCACTGCTTCCCGATCCCAGTCCTATCGTCCGCCGAGCCGTGCAGGAGGCCCTTGGCACTCTTCCAGAGCCTCCCCCCGTGGTGCGCCAAGAGCCCGCAACAGCCCCCGTCGCGCCGATCGCCCGCCCCGTTCGCGCGCCGGCACCACCAAACGTCAGCCACGTCAAACCACCGGCCCTAACACCGAAACCGCAAGCTCAAGCCCTTCCCCCACAACCGGTTCGGACATCGTCTCAAACCGCCCCAGAACCGCTTTCGGAGCAGCCATGCAAACCTGCCGACACCCGACCGGCATCAGCGCCTCCTGCTTCGCCTACTCTTGCCACCCAATCGCCACCCCAGTCGCCGCGCTCCATAGACGCGCCGCGCCGCCCTGACGCGCCTAGACATGATCTCCTGTTCCGAGCATGGAACGCGACCTCATCATGGTCTCTGGTCCGTTGGGGCGCAGCCTGCGTGCTCTTTCTGTACGCTGTTGCCGCGGGTGTCTGGCTCGCAGCGGCGCAATCGCCACATGAAGACGGCTCCTCGACAACGCTTGCTCTGATCCCCGCCGTCCTACTCGGATGGGCGGCCATTTCCTTCGTCGGCATGGCCATCACAAGAGCCACGGCCCTTCATCTCGGCTCAGACGCAGGTACAACAGGCTTACGTCAGGACAAGCCCACAGTCACTTCGCTAATGACCTTCAGTCTGAGACGATGGACCCGCGCCTTTCTCGTACCGCTTCCGTGCGTCCTGCTTATCGCCGGAGCCGCAGCCGGCAGTATTTTTTTGGCAAAGGCAACCAACTCAGGCGAGCTCGGCGCGGTTCTTGGCGGAATTCTGTATCCGGTTCGACTCGGTCTCAGCACCGTCGCTGTCGCCGGCCTCTTTTTCCTCCTAGTCGGAGGACCGTTGTGGCTTCCGGCGGTCGCCGTCGAAGACGCAAGCCTCCCCAACGCCCACAGCAGGATGCTCCTCTTCGCCACCCGCGCGCCCTGGACTTGCCTCTCCTATGCCGTTCTCACAGCGCTCAGAACAGCTCTCGTTCCTGCTTTTGTCCTTGGACTCTTCTTTCTGGCCCATGGCGGGGGCGGGTTCGATTTTCTGAGCGTGCTTTCCCTGGAAAGCCTTCGCATTGCGTGGAGAGAACCGATGACGGCCAAGTTTGCGACTGATTTTGTCGTGGGGGTCGCACAGGCCGGCGTTCTTGTACTTGCCGGCGGCTACGCACTTACGGTGCTCTTCGCTGGGGCAACGGGCACGTTTCTCACCGTCCGCGCCAGGGTCGCGGGGATACCGCCGACGGAGCTTGCCAGCTAACGGCGCCCGCCAGACGGATACGCGGGCCGACCGCAGCCTTCACTCGGCGCGCGGTTGCCTCACCATGAGATCGGCAACCGCCTGTTGCGGACTCTTGTCCTCGAACAGAACTCTGTAGACTTCCCGCGTGATGGGCATATCCACGTCATACCGGTCTGCCAATGCACACACCGACTTCGTGGTCATAACTCCTTCCGCCACCATTTCCATACCATCCAGTACGGCCTTCAGTTTTTTTCCCCTCCCCACCGCCATCCCCACCGCCCGGTTTCGCCCGTGAGGGCTGATACACGTCGTGATAAGGTCGCCAAGCCCCGCCAGCCCAGAGAATGTCCGCGCCTCCGCCCCCATCGCAACACCCAGGCGCGCAATCTCCGCCAGCCCGCGCGTAATCAGCGCGCTCTTGGCATTATCCCCGAGTCCCAGACCGTCCACGACGCCGGCGGCGATGGCCACAACATTCTTCACGGCAGCGCCCAGCTCAACGCCTATGATGTCTGCATTTGTGTATACACGAAATCGGGCCGTCGCAAAGGTATCCTGGACCAATCCCGCTAAGACCATATCGCGGGCGGCGGCGACCACGGTTGCGGGAAGGCCCCGTGCAACCTCCTCCGCATGGCTCGGACCGCTCAAGACACAGATATGCTCGGTGTGCAGACAGTCGGCGATGATCTCGCTCCCGCGCATCAGTGAGCCGTTCTCAATCCCCTTCGCCACACTCACAACCGGCGTTGGCCTCTTGTACAAGGGAGCCAGTCGCACCATGACGGAACGCAGGTAAATCACCGGCACGGCGGCGACCCAGAGGTCCGCGCCAAACACACTGCCGGCAAGCTCGGAACTGATACTAACCGCCTCCGGTATAGATACACCTGGAAGGAACTTTTTGTTCTCCCGCGAATCGCGCACCAGCTTGGCGTAATCCGGAAAGTTGCTCCACAGCGTCACCGTGAACCCCTTGTTCGCCAGCAAGATCGCCAACGCCGTACCCCACCCGCCGTCACCTATGACCGTGATCTTTTTCATCGGGTGTCCTTTGCCTGCTGTTTGGAAAGCTCCTCATAGGCATACGCCAGATTATGCGCAATACGGGCATCCGAAGGCGATTCGATCCGTGCCCTTTCGAGCGCCGCCACGGCCTCCCTGAACTCACCCAAGTCAAGGTGGGCATTCCCAATATCGCTGTAAATTGCCGGCATCGTCGGGCTTACGGAAAGCACATGCCTGAAAGCAGCGAGGGCTTGTCGTCCATGCCCTGCCGCCAGCGAGACCCGCCCCCAATCGCGAAGCAACTCATAATCATTCGGCGCCAGCGAGCAGGCTGCCTCGTATTCGCGAAGGGCAGCCCCGCGCTCGCCGAGTCTGGCCAAAACCGACCCATAGGCGGCCCGAACCAACGAGTCGGCCGGTTGAACCGTCGCGGCGTGCTTCAGCAACTCCAGGCCTCTGGCAACGTCGCCTCTATCAAGCGCTACGTGGGCAAGCCCAACCAGCGCTTTGGCGTACGTCGGGTCGCTGCCCAAAGCCTTCGCAAAGTGAAAACCTGCGCGCGCGAGAACGCCCCCCGCCGCCGGCCTGCCTCGCACTTCCGGAGGACAGGCAGCCAAACGCTTGTGATAGAAGTACCCCAAGCTGTAATTGATACGCGGCGACGCGGGGTAGGATTGCAGCGCACTGGCCCAGAGCCTGCCGTCCGACGTCCAGTCCTGCGCCCGATACGCCGTCAGAACTCCCATGAGTATCAAGACAACCGCCAATGATCCCCGCAAGAGACGCCCTGCAACTCCGCGAACAGCCCACGCTCCGTACACCCCCACGCCTGCCGCCAGAGCAGATCCGATGAACGGAATATACAGATACCGCTCGGCGATGCGAGCGGCAATGGGCACAACGTTCGACACGGGCACCAGGAACAGAAAGAACCAGAACACGCCCAAAGCGGCGAGCGGCGCCATCCGAATCAGACACCAGCTCACCACGCCGACAATCCCAAGCACACCCGCCCCCAGAACAAACCAGACATCCAACTCACCCGAACCGAATGTATTGTAGTCCACACAGAGTCGAGTCGGGAAAAACAGCAGCCCGACGTAATACGCAAAGCCCTTGACCATCAGCACGACCGTAGCAAACGCTCCGCCCTCATGGAACGAAGCCGCCATTCCATGCCCTCGCCCGACCCACAGATACATACCTACAAACGCAATACCGATGACCAGATACGGGGCGGCTTTACTTATGGGCTGACGCAAGGCAGCCAGAGACCAAATGCTCCCTGCGCGCCCCCCCGGATCGCGGCCCATCATCACGAGTTCATACGCAAAAACGGCCCCCACCATCATCACCGCCGCCTCTTTCGTCAGAACCGCCGTCGCGAACAGAAGCCACGAACCACTGAAGGCCCAGCCGGTTCTCCTCTTTCTTGCAGCTACATACCACAGGAAACTACCCAGTATGAACGACGCCGCCAAGACGTCCTTGCGACCGGACATCCACGCAACCGCCTCACTCTGAACCGGGTGTAATGTAAAAAGCAACGCCGCAAAGGCAGCCGCCCACCGACATCCTACGATAACCAGAACAAGGCAATACACCAAGACGCTATTAAGCAGGTGTAACGCGAGATTCGAGAGCCGGAAGCCTATCGGATTGAGACCCCATAGACCGTAGTCAACGGCATACGACAAGGCGCGGAAGGGGCGATATGTGTCATTTATGGGGTGGGTAACAATGCGGAAGATGTTCTCAGGAGCGAGGGACCGAATAGAATAGTTTTTTTCCACGAGGAAATGATCGTCATAGACAAATCCCCCGCGCAACGACGGCAGGTATGCGGCTGTCCCCATCCCCACCACAAGCAGGACAACGAGGATATCGCGCCGCCCTCGGCGGCGACGCCGACGGCCTTCCCCGGATTGTCCGCTATTCGGGAAATTCTCGTCGGCTGTCGAACACGGGGAACTCACGGGCCTCCCCTGCCTTTTCGCTTCACATAGAGAACAGAAATCCGCTGCGGACGCTTCTGCGGCCACTGGTCGGAATCCACAAGCTCGAAGACTGACACTCTCTCCTTCGTGCCGACGGCAAAGCGAGGCGGCTTCTTTTCCAGGATCGTCCGCCAGGGAGCGTCTGTCTCTTGCGTGAACTGCGAGCGAAAGGAAGTATTCATCTGGTTCGTGAGAAAGACCGCATCCACGGGCAATATCCGGTCGTCAAGCTCTCCGAGTTGTTCCATGGTAGCAGGAAACAAGATGGACGTCCGCCTCCCATACCAGGCCGTCGCCCAGGGGATATCTGTCACAACGATGGCCTCCGGCCCCACGCCTTTTTCATCGAAAAGGCGCGAGACGAAGGCCCACTGCCCAGCCCTGGCGTATTGATCCGAAAACTCGCCCTTTCCCATCAGGGAGCGAATCGTTGCGACCGGCTCGAAGACGAGGAGAAGCAAGACGGCTACCACGGCCACGGTCACGACGCGCCGTTGACTAATCTGTGCCGCAGCCGTAACGAAGAATCCCGCGGCAAACCCGATCAACATGGGCGCAAAAGCCATGAGATATCGCGATTCGACATAGTACAGGAACGACAAGGCGCAAATCTGTACCAACAGGGCAACCAGAATGTAGAAATAGCATCGCCTCGCGCCGCCGTTGCCCGACTCGGGGCCGCGTGGCGGCATGAATAGACCCATCAGAGCAAACACCATGATGTAAGGCGAAACCAGTCCGCCAAACAATGCCGCCCGTGTGAATCCGTCGAAGTAGGCGAAAAACTTGTTTATCACCACCACGGGGTAGGCGCTCACAAACGCCCATGCCGAGATCGGGTGCAAGTAGCGCAGATTGGCAGCCCATAACGATGGACCTGGAATCAGCGCCACGTTGGGGTCCGCCTTGTTGTACGGAAAAACGCCGAAGACGACAAAGTTGTACACAGCGAACGGCATAACAGCCGCCAGGAACCCCGCCACAAGAAGCAAACTCTCCGTCCAGCGTCTTCGCTGAAAACTCTCAACTACCGAAAAAATCACCGCAACCACGAAACACGGAATCGCCTTGTCGCTTGTGACTTGCGCCAACCCGATGATGAGCCCGGCCAACAGCCGCGAGAGATATCCCTGCCGCAGGAAGAAAACACATAAAAAAATCATGAAGAACAGCGTCGCCATCGGTTCCGTCAGGCCGCTGATGCTGTAGTACAGGCTCTGGTTGTGGAACACGTACAAAAGCACCGCAAGCCAGGCGGCTAACCGGCCAAAGAATCGGACAATCAGTACGTAAAGGGGAATCACCGTTGCGACGAAGGCCACACCGCACAAAGCAACCACTGCCAATTCGGAGGGACCAAACACTCGGAACAACGCGGCACCGCAGAGAGGAAACAACGGAGGCCGAAGAAGGCTCGGGAACGGCAGGCTCTGGTACTTTTCCAAGAGGAGCGTCCAGATGGACTTCGTGGTTATCCCGTGCCCTTGGGCGATGTTTCGGGCTACGTCGGCGTACTCCATAGCGTCCGGCGCCCAAAGCCCCTGGAAGTTGGTCGAGAAGTGGACGCACCACACGAGAGCCGCCAAAATCGGCAGCAGGACAAGGTCGGTGCGGTTCACGCTTCGGTCGGCCGACGCGATTTGCTCGATCACGGCACACCTCCCGCATCCGGCCCGCCCAATACGCGGCGCACGGCGTAAATCTTCTTCCCGGCCGCACGATGGTAGGTGCGTGCGGCGATCTCGGCGGTCAAGCCCACCGTGAAGAACTGAACCCCCGTAATCATGAGAAAGACCGACAAGAGCAGGAGCGCCCCGTGCTCCGTGCGCGGGCTTCCGCCGCCGAACAGATACCCAATCATCAGACTCGCCGCAATCAGAAACCCTGCGCCAAAACTCGCCATCCCCAGGAAACCGAAGACCCGCAGAGGGCTTGTCAGATAGCTTATGAGGAACTTCACCGTCATGATATCGCAGAGCACACGGAAGGTTCGCTTGATGTTGTACTTGGACTTCCCGGACTTCCGGGGCAGCGTCTTGATCGGTATCTCTTTAATCCGCGCCCCATACGCGCTGGCCAATGCCGGCACGAATCGGTGAAGCTCGCCGAACAGTTCCACGCCCTGCAGCAGATCGCGCCGGTATGCCTTGAACGTGGTTCCAAAGTCGTGCAGATTTACGCCCGACAGCCAGGCCATCAGCTTGTTCGCCACCCGCGAGGGAAGCGTCCGAGACACCTTGTCGGTCCGCTCGCGGGATTCCCGCCAGCCGCTGACGAGGTCGTAGCCTTCCTCAATGCCGGCGAGGAACTTTGGTATCTCGTCGGGCGCGTGCTGCAGGTCCCCGTCCATGGAGATGATGACGTCGCCTTGCGCATGATCGAACCCCGCCGCAAGGGCTGGGGTCTGCCCAAAATTGCGTCTGAGTTCCACTACCACAACACGCGGATCGGACTGTTGCAGCCTTTCGAGAATCTTCCCCGTGCCGTCGCGGCTCCCGTCGTTCACGAAGATGAATTCGTAAGACTTTCCCAAGGGGTCAAGGGCAGCCTTCAGCTGGCGGTACAACTCGTCAACATTCCCCTCTTCGTTATAGAACGGCACCACGATGGAGACATCCTTCCGTTCCGAGTTGGCCACTTTACGCCCTCTCTGGTAAATGACCCCAGCGCCGCTACAGCCCCTTGCCTGGCCCTCCAACGTCCTGTGTCATATACGAAGGGCTCGGGATTCCGCGAACCAAGTCGTCAACGCGGACAACGCCTCCCCGTTTCATGGACTCGTTGGCGGCAACGCCGGTCAGGATGGAGTAGGCCCCGTCGCCCACACCGGCAGCCCGCTTCAGCGGATCCGGCGGAGCATTCCGGTTGAAGATGTCTTCCAGCAGCGGACCATCACCGCCACCATGGCCGCCCTTCGCCTCCGGAATCGGCGCAGAGTACTGCGGCCCGAAGTGGGGATGCACGATGATTTGCGTGCCCTTTTTCACCAATTCTCCCGGCACTGTTCCATCGCCGCTGACGTAGACGCTCTCCACGCATGTATGTTCCAGCCGCCCCTTCGTGCCGTTGAACGAGATACTGTATCCTTCCCAGGGGGTAAAGGCGTTCAGGGCGTACGACATCAGGGCGCCCGTGTTATACCGCACGATGACGTTCATGGAGTCCTCAATGTCAATCTCGCCGCTAAACACGCACCTGTCGCGCAGATAGCCGTCGAACTTCTCTTGATCGAGGTACAACTCCCGCAAGGAGCCTCGGTTCATATCGAGGAAGAACTTGCACTTCGACGACTCCGGGCAACCGGTGCAGCGTTCCGCCCGATTCTTTAGCCCATAGCTTTCCGCCTGGGCGGGCACATAGAACTGTCGCGACCCGAAGCAGCACACCTCCGACGGGATGGCGCCAAGCCACCAATTGACCAAGTCGAAGTGATGTGTCGCCTTATGCACAAGCAGCCCGCCGCTGTTGACTTTGTTCCGGTGCCAGCGCCGGAAGTAGTCCGCGCCGTGTGAGGTATCGAGGTTCCAGAAGAAGTCAACCGACAGAATCCGACCGATGGCGCCGGCCATCAACAGTTCCTTGACCTTGCTCCGCACCGGCGAATAGCGGTAGTTAAATGTGACGGTTACGTTCCTCCCCGTTCGCCTCACGGTGTCCACGATCCGCTGGCACTTCTCCGCGTTGGTTGTCATAGGCTTCTCGGTAATAGCGTCGCAGCCCAGTTCCATCGCCCTGACCAGATACTCGTCATGGTGGCAGTCCTTTGTTGTCACAATCACAACATCCGGCTTCTGCTCCGCCATCATCCGGTCAAAGTCCTTCGCGGCATAGGTCTTCACCGGTGGCGCCGGAGGCAGATTCCGGCCCGGGCTTTGGAATCGCCTGTTACGCACCTCCATCCGCCCCTCGTTGGTATCGCAGATCGCCAGAAGCTCGCATGTATCCGCGTACTTGCGCACAATTGCGTCTGAAAACATATAACTACGCCCGCCGATCCCTACCTCCACGTACCGCTTCTTCATCCTGCATCCCTCACTTTTTTCACAACTGTGCCTGCCAGCACGACACGGGCACAGGGCCATTATATCGAAGCCGGGCGGTTCGTCAATGCCTCCACATGCATTAAGCCTATTGCGAAAAGGCGTGAAGTGTTGAGAGCATGAGAGATACGAGCGG